>NZ_JBFAHM010000013.1:259499-282048 GCF_040654195.1 Hamadaea sp. NPDC050747 | reverse complement strand
CGCCTGGCTGCACATGTACAACCATCACCGAGCACACACCGCACTCGGCGGTCGGCCACCCGCAAGCCGTGTTCCCAACCTGAGTGGGCAGAACATCTAGGCGAGAAACAGTCGCTCTGGCCGCCCTTTCCCGCCTAGATCGACTCGATCGTGCCGGGCAGGGGTGATCTTGCGCGGAATCGGTCGCCTCGGCGACGCCAACGATTCAAGATCAACGTGCCTGCGCGGGCGGACCCATGCGTAATGGTGGCGAAAGCCACCAACGGGATGAGGCTCAGCGCGGCGACCACGAGCGCGACCGTGCCCCAAGCGATGGCGGTCCCGGCGACGATCGCACCGAAGCCGCCGAGCGTGGCGACGGGCGCCCAGCGCCAGCGCGTACGCCGGGCGACCAGCTCGCCGCCGACGACGACCGGCAGGAGCACGAGCACGGTCAGGGGGATCCCGACGAGGGCCGCCGCCAGGATCATGAACGGGCCGGCGAGCGGGCCACCGGGGTCGGCGCCGGTGATCGCGGCGACGACGAACAAGGCCAGGTACGCCAGCGCGGCCGTCACCGGGTACAGGACCCAGGCGACGGCCGCGCCGAGCAGGTAACGCACGAGCCACACGCGCGTGAGCCTAGCGAAAGCGCAAGCCTGGCGAACGTGCTGGTCAGGCCTCCGGGTGCTCGGTGACGTTCTGGAGGTAGAGCTGTTCGCCGAGCGTCTCGAGCAGGTCGAGCTGCGTCTCCAGGTAGTCGATGTGGTGCTCCTCGTCGGAGAGGATGTCCTCGAAGATGGTGGCCGAGGTGACGTCGCCGACCGAGCGCATGTACTCGATGCCGCGCCGGAGCCGTTCGATCGCCTCCTCCTCGATCTTCATGTCGCATTTGAACTGCTCTTTGACCGTCTCGCCGATGCGCAGCGGGAACAGCTTCTGGAAGTTCGGCAGGCCGTCGAGGAAGAGGATGCGCTCGGCCAGCCGGTCGGCGTGCTTCATCTCGTCGATCGACTCGTGCCGGGTGTACTTCGCCAGCTTCGTGAAGCCCCAGTTCTCCTGCATGCGGAAGTGCAGCCAGTACTGGTTGATGGCGGTCAACTCCGCCGTGAGCTGCTCGTTGAGGAATTCGATGACGCGAGCGTCGCCTTGCATGGCGTGTGAACCTCCCAGTGAGATATCCCGGAAGGGAATCTACGCGTGTATGTCCGAAACATCGCGCTAAGAGATGAAACGGCGCGCCGAGAGGTGAGCGGGGTCAAGCAGGCACGGCGGAGAAATAGTCTTCGATCATGTCGCGCAGCCGGTCGTGGCAGGTGAAGCAGTTGGTGCCCGCCTCACACTCGTCGCCGATCTTCTCCACGTCGTGCGCGCCGCACTGGATGGCCGAGTGAACCTCTTCTTCACTCACTCGGTTGCAGATGCACGCGTACACCGGGGTCCTTCCTGAGAGGCGGTTAGCCTTGCCTCAGTAAGGGTGCCCTAAAACCCCAGCTCACGCAAGATGTGGTGACACACTGCGCAGTGCCGCGAGATCGTCGGCGTGGGTCTCGCCGGGCGTCTCCACGATCACGGGAAGGCCGGCCGCCGACGGATGCGCCATCAACTCCCGGAACGGCTCCAGCCCGATCATGCCCTTGCCGATCGCTTCGTGCCGGTCTCGGGTCGACCCCAGCGGATCCTTGGAATCGTTGGCGTGCACCAGCTCCAGCCGTCCCGGGCCGACCGCCTCCACCAGGGCGTCGAGGGTGGCCGTCATGCCGCCAGGGGTCGCCAGGTCGTGCCCGGCCGCCCAGGCGTGGCAGGTGTCGAAGCAGACTCCGAGGGCCGGGTGGTGATCGACGGCGGCGAAGTACTCCGCCAGGTGTTCCACTCGGGCCGCCAGCGACCGGCCGCCGCCCGCCGAGGGTTCGACCAGCAATCGCGGCCAGCCCGCCGCCTGGGATTTGTCCAGCAGCGGCAGGAGCGCCTCGCGTACCTGCTTCCAAGCCTGATCCGTGTGGCTGGGGTCGACCGAGCTGCCCGCGTGGAAGACCACCCCGCGGGCGCCGATGGCCTTGCCACGGATCAGCGCATGGGAGATCGCGGCCTCCGACTGGGTGACCGTCGCGGGCGTCGGCGAACCCAGATTGACCAGCAGGGGAGCGTGGATGAACGACGGGATGCCCCGCTCGGCGCAGCCCGCCAGGAAGGCGCCGTCCTGCGCCGGATCCCCGGCCGACTGCCGCCAGCTGCGGGCGTTGCCGATGTACACCTGCACCGAGCCGGCGTCGAGCTGGTCGACGTAGGCCAAGGCCGACTTCGCCAGCCCGCCGGCCGTGAAGGAGTGGACGCCGATCATCAGACGACTCGGCAGCGGATGACGATCTGCTGCCCCTGATTGACCATCGTGCCCGGCTTGGGATCCATGTCCCGGACCCAGCCACTCTCGCCCATCTGCCCGTCCACCTGTACGACCAGCGCCATGCTCTCGAGCTGGCGCTTCGCGTCGCCGCAGCCCCAGTTCATCACGTCGGGCAGGGCGAACGAGGTCGGGTTCTCGCTGACCGTCAGGGTGATCGTCTGGTCCTTCTCCGCGCCGGAGCCGTCCACCGGGTTCTGCGCGATGACCTGGCCGTTGGGCTTGTCGGACTTCTGGAAGGTGATGGCGACCTTCAGCCCCATCCCCTCCAGCGTGGCCCGGGCGGCGGCCTGGTCCTGACCGACCACGTTCGGCACGGTCAACGGTGCCTTGCCCTTGCTGAGGATGAGGGTCACCTTGTCGCCCGGCTTCAGCTCGGTCCCCACGGTCGGCTGAACCGCGATGACGGTGTTGGCCGGCGCGGTGTCGCTGTACTGGGCGGCGCCCTTGACCGGCTGGAGCTTCACCGCCGACAGGTCGACGACGGCCAGCTCCCACGTCTTGCCGACGATGTCCGGCACCTGGTAGCGCTCGGGGCCGAGGGACAGCGTCATGTTGATGTCGCTGCCCTTGACGACCCGCTCACCGGGCGGCGGATCCTGCTCCAGGACGGTGTCCTTCTTGATCTCCTCGCTGAACCGGCCCTGGTCGAAGTGCGCGGTGAAGCCGGCCTTGCGCGCCAGCGCCTCGGCGGCGGCCCGGTCGAGCCCGGTCAGCTTCGGGGCGGCCTCGTAGCGGCCGAAGCCGAGCCACCAGCCGCCGACCAGCACCAGCAGGGCCAGTACGACCAGGCTGGCGGTCAGCGCCATCCGGCCCCGGGGCGAGCCCTTCACCCGGGCGTACGCGTCGCGGGCGCGCTCGACGAGCGTCGGGTCCTCGTCGGCGTACTGCGGCTGGGGGGCGGGCCGGGCACGGCCGGCCGGGCCGGGCGAGGGCAGCCGGGCCCAGGACGGGCGGTCCGACGGCCGAACCTGCCCGACGACCACCGTCGGCTGGGCGGACGGCCGGGCGCGGGCGGCGGCGGCGATGATCACCTCGCGGGCCTGTTGCACCTCGGTGAGCAGGGCGCCCGCGTCGGTCGGCCGCAACGCGGGATCACGACGGGTCGCGCGGGCCACGAGATCGTCGGCGATCGGCGGCAGCCCCGGCACGAACCGCGACGGCGGCGGCACATCGCGGTCGACGTGCTGCCAGGCGATGTCGACCGGGCGGTCGCCGTCGTAGGGGACACGTCCGGTGAGCATTTCGAACAGGACGATGCCGGCCGCGTACACGTCGGACCGGGGATCGGCGACGCCGCTGGTCACCAGCTCGGGAGCCACGTACGCCACGGTCGCCATGAGCTGACCGGAACCGTCGTCGGCGCTGGCCGCGACGGCACGGGCGAGCCCGAAGTCAGCCACCTTCACGACGGCGTCGACGAGCTCGGCGGAGCCGCCCGGGGCCTCGGCGATGAGCACGTTCTCCGGCTTCACGTCCCGGTGCACCAGACCGGCCCGGTGCGCGGTGGCGATCGCGGCGAGCATCTGCTCCAGCACGGCGAGCGCCTCGACAGGGGCGAGGCGGCGGCGCTCGGTCAGGATGTCGCGCAGCGTCCGGCCGCGGACGTACTCCATCACCAGGTAGGGCAGCCCGTTGTGGTTGCCCTGGTCGTAGACCGCGACTACGTTCGGGTGGGTCAGCCGGGCGACGGTCTTCGCCTCGTCGGTGAACCGCTCGACGAACTGCGGATCGGCGGCCCGGCCAGTGTGGATGATCTTGATAGCGACAGTTCGCTCAAGACGTTCGTCGGTCGCGGTGTAGACAGTCGCCATCCCGCCGCGGGCTACCCGCCCGCGGATGCGGTAGCGGCCGTCCAGCAGCGACCCGAGGAGATTGTCGGCGACCTGAGTGTCCATCGGCGTGCAGTCTAAGTCAGTCTCGGCCGTCCAGACACCATTGGGCCGTTGGGCTGGGCCGGAGCGCGCCGCGCCGATGGGCTCGATCACCGGGTGACCCCGGGTCCCGGGCTCTCCGTCGACCCTGACGTGGGTGTGGGCGAAGTCACACCGGAGGGGGACGGGGACGGCGTACCGCTGAGGCTCGGGCTGGCCGACGTGCCAGGGCTCGGCGGCTGCGTACAGCTGCAGGTGGGCACCGGTGCGGGCGTGGGCACCGGCGGCTTCGGCGTCTTCGTGGTCGCGTGCGGTCGCTTGGTCACCTGCGCGGTCGCCGGAGCGGACGTGGGAAGCGTCACCGGCACGGGAGACCGCAGAATCTGGGACGGCGCAGGCGCGGCGTGCGCCGGCAGGCCGGCCGGAGGCGTGCCCGGATCGAGCAACGCCCGCATCCCGGTGATCATCGCGAGGACGCCGCCGGCCGACAGCGCCAGCAGCACCAGTCCGGCCGCGGCCAGCGTCATGCGCTGCCGGGCGGGGGAGCGTACGGGGTCAGTCGGGCGTGGGCCCTTGGGCCGGGCGCGCCGATGCCCCTTCGGCGGCGGTGGCGCGACGGCCCGGGGCGCACGCAACTCCACCTCGGTCTCGGACCACGAGTCGGCCCAGGGGTCGGCGGCCGCTCCGTCGGGCGTACCGGAGCGCTTGCGCAAGTCGTACCGGACCGAACGCCAGGCGCCGGCCACCTCTCGCTGGATCACACGCAGGGGGTTCACGTCGTGGTTCCTCGGGTGCGGGATCCCGGCCGGGCCGGTGGAGCGGCCCGCCGAATGTGGGATCGTGTACGGGTGACTGAGAACGTCTCAACGTGGGTGAACCTCCCCGACGTGGCCGAGCGCTTCGGCGTGCCGATCACGAAGGTCCACCAGTGGCGGAAGGAAGGCGCGCTGCTGGCCGTGCGCCGAGACGGCGTCCTGCAGGTGCCGGCGGAGCTGGTGGCGAACGACACCGTGCTCAAGCACCTCCCCGGCGTGCTGACGTTGCTGCGGGACGCCGGGTACAACGACGAAGAGGCGTTGCGGTGGCTCTACACCGCCGACGACACCCTTCCGGGCACGCCCGCGCAGGCGCTCGGCGGTGACCTGGCGCGCGAGGTCAAGCGCCGCGCGCAGGCGCTCGCCTTCTAGTGCGCCTGACCTACCTCGCCGTGCTGGCGGGCTGCCTGCTCTGCGCCCTCTGGCTGGAACCCGTGCTACGCGTGGGGGTGTTGCGCCAGGTCCGTCGCCTGGCGCTCACCGTCGCGCCGGTCGCGGCCGTGTTTCTGCTGTGGGACCTGGCCGCGGTCCACTCCGGCTGGTGGTCCTTCGACGCCGCGCAGATCCTAGGGGTACGCCTTCCCGGCGGGCTGCCGTTGGAGGAGGCGCTCTTCTTCGTGGTGGTGCCGCTGTGCGCGATCCTCGGCTACGAGGCCGTCCGGGGTGTGCTGAAGCGGTGACCTACACGGTTTCGGTGATCCTCGGGGTGCTGGCCGCCGTCGTGGTCGACCTCTGGATTCTGCGTACGCGATTGCTGACCGGCGTGGTGTTCTGGGCGACCTACCCGATCGTGCTGCTGTTCCAGTTGCTGTCCAACGGCGTGCTCACCGGTCGCGGCGTCGTCCGGTACGCCGACTGGACCGTCCTGGGCCTGCGGATCGCGTACGCGCCGGTGGAGGATCTGCTGTTCGGCTTCGCGTTGGTGCTGCTCACGCTGTCCGTCTGGGTCTGGCTCGGACGGCGTACGCCAGCAGGGCGATGACCGCCGCGAGCGCGGCGAAGGCCCCGGGCCCCTTGGTGAGCACGGCCAGCCCCAATCCGTTGGGCAGCACCAGGAAACACAGCCCGATCGTGACGGCGGCCCGCGTCTTCGTCCACGCCTCGGTTCGCCGGGGAGCCTCTTGGGCGAGCCGCCAGGAGTGCGGTACAGCGGCCAGGACGGCCAGCGGCGCCAAGGCGTACCAGGGGTAGAAGACGGGTCCGAGGACCGCCAGTGCCGCCAGCACCCATCCGCAGGCGGCGATCACCGTCGCGGCCGGCGCCTTCCAGGCTTTCCTCACGGCGTACAAGCTGATGAGCAGGAGGGCGATCAGGCCGAGCGCGCGGGCCACCGTGACGGACGCGGACATCGCGTCGATTCCGAAGGCGCGGAGCAGGTAGCCGACCGCCATGCCCGCGCCGGTCGGCAGCGAGGTCCACTGCTGGAGGTCGCCGGTGTCCCGCAGGCCGTGCACCCAGCCGAGACCGAGGCCGGAGGCGAGGGTGAGCGCGGCGAACGTGGCGACGCTCGCCAAGAGCGCGGCCCACCGTTGTCGCCACGGCGGTAGCAGGAGCAGCACGAACGGCAGGGCGACGAGGGCGGTGACCTTGATTGCGACCGCCCCGCCGAGCAGGATCCCGGCGATGAGCCAGTCGTTCCTGCGCTTGCTCGCGGCGGCCGCCAGCCCCGCCACGATGAGCCCGGCCATCACCGCGTCGTTGTGCGCCCCGGAGACCGCGTGGATCGCGACCAGCGGGGTGAGGAGGCCGAGCCACCGGGCCCCGCCGCGGCCGAGGCGGTTCAGGCCCCAGCCGAGCAGGGCGAGCCCGCCCAGCGCGATCAGCCGGAGGACGGTGACCGCGATCGTCAGCTGCGTGTCGAGGTCGTTCGAGACGAACTTCGCCATCGCCACCGCGACTCCACTCAGGACGATCGCGAGCGGGCCGTACGGAGTCGGCGTGTGCCACCAGAGTTCCGGCACACTGGGCGTCCACAGGCAGCCGCCGTCGGCGACGCCCAGTTTGTAGGGATCGAGCCCGGCCAGCCAGATGTCGCCCTGACACGCGTACGCGTAGACGTCCCGGCTGGCCAGCGGCGGCGCGAGCAGCAACGGGACGAACCACAGCACGCTCGGATTCCTGCTCCGCCACCAGATCAAGCCCAACGCCGCCGTCGCGACCAGCCACAACAACAGGCCGAGCTGGAACCGGCCGCTCGTGGAACCCAGGCCCTCCAGGCGGAGCGTCGGCGCGGGATCACCCGACGGCAGCGCACCGGCCAGCCACGCCGCCACCGCCAGCACCGCTGACGCCGCCAGGCCCGCTGCCGCTGCTCGCCGCGCTCGCCCTGCTCGCACCGCTCGCCCCGTCCCTCCCGCGCGCTCCCGCGCTGCTTTCTGCGCTGCTCTCCGCGCTGCTCTCCGCGCGATCATGAACTAACGGTCGTGATCGACCGGAGTGTCGCGTCCGCCACACCATGATCGATCCCACCGGACCCTGATCGACAACGGCCTGCCGCCGCGGACATGGTCGCATCCGCGTACGGCGTGGTGCCGCATGGCACACTGCCCGGATGGAGATCAGCCGGCGTCGCCTGCCCGTCCTCGTCGCCGTGGCGTCGGTGCTGATCGTGGTCCTCGCGACCATGCTGGGCTTCTGCGCCGGACGCTCGACGGACAGCCCGGCGCCGTCGGCGACCTCCGCAGCGCCGGTGGCGAGTGCGAAGACGCCCGTCTCCGGCTTGCCGACCGTCGCCGTCGCCCAGCTGCCGCAGCAGGCACGCGACACCCTGGTGCTGATCGACAAAGGCGGGCCGTACCCGTACGACCGGGACGGGATCGTCTTCGGCAACAACGAACGCCTGCTGCCGCAGCAGGCGCGCGGCTACTACCACGAGTACACGGTCCCGACCCCGGGGTCACGGGATCGCGGCGCGCGACGGCTGGTGGTCGGCCAGGGCGGCGACATCTACTACACCGACGACCACTACGAGTCGTTCCGGCAGGTGCTCAGGTAGCCCGCCGTGTGCTGGCGTCCGCGAGCCGCAGCAGCATCCGCTCGCCGTCGGCATCCAGCTCCGCGCCGTGCAGGGCGTCCAGGGCCGCGGCGGTCAATTCCGCGATTCTCTCCTCGGTACGCGCGAGAGCACCCGTGCCGACGATGATCTCGCGAAGCGTGGCGACCCCCGCGGCGTCCAGTTCCGGGCTGCCGAGCCGGTCGAGGAGCGCCTCCCGCTCAGCGGGGGTGGTCCGGTCGAGCGCGGCCGCGATGAGGTAGGTGCGCTTGCCTTCGCGCAGGTCGTCCCCGGCCGGTTTGCCGGTGACGACGGGGTCGCCGAAGACGCCGAGGATGTCGTCGCGCAGCTGGAAGGCCTCACCCAGCGGTACGCCGAACCCCGAGTACGCCACCCGCAGCGCCACCGGTGCGTCGGCGATCGCCGCGCCGAGCAGCAACGGTCGTTCGACGGTGTACTTCGCCGACTTGTAGCGGGCCACCGTCCCGGCCCGGCGCATCGAGGTGTCCCCGGTCGCCTGGGTGAGCACGTCGAGGTACTGCCCGGCGGTCACCTCCGTACGCATCGCGTCGAAGACCGGGCGGCAGCGGGCCAGCGTCACCGGGTCCAGCCCGCCCGCGTGCAGCAGTTCGTCCGACCAGACCAGGCAGGCGTCGCCGAGCAGGATCGCGGCGGACGCGCCGAAGTCGGCGGGTTCGCCGTGCCAGGCGTTCTTGAGGTGGAGTTCGCTGAACCGCCGATGGGCGGCCGGTTCGCCGCGCCGGGTGTCGGAACGGTCGATGAGATCGTCGTGGATCAAGGCGCTGGCCTGCACCAGCTCCAGCGCCGAGACGGAGGCCACGACGGCGTCCGAGTCGGCTCCGCCCGCCGCCCGATATCCCCAGTACGCGAACGCCGGCCGCAGCCGCTTGCCGCCGCCCAGGACCAGCGCGTCGATCGCGTCGGAGACGGGGGCCAGCTCGGGGTCGATCGCGAGGAGCTGGGCCCGCCGATCGGTGAGGAACGCGCGCAGCGCCCCGTCCACCCGGCGGCGCAGATCCGCCTCGTCGGTAGGGTGGGGCGCCGCCGGTGAAGTCACGCCCCAAACTTAGACGCCACCCGCTCCCTGCATTGATCCGGGCCGGTTCCCGGTGTCGTAGGTCTCGGGTAGGTTCGCGGTTGTGACTGTTATCGCTGATCATGTCGCGGAACAGCTCGAGCCCTACCGTGGCGAGCTGACGGGCTACTGCTACCGGATGCTCGGCTCGGGCTTCGAGGCCGAGGACGCCGTGCAGGAGACCATGGTGCGGGCGTGGAAGGCGTACGACCGGTTCGAGGGGCGCTCGGCCCTGCGGTCCTGGCTGTATCGCATCGCCACCAACGTCTGCCTCGACATGCTCGGGGGCAGCCAGCGCCGGGCGCGGCCGATGGATCTGGGGCCGGCGTCGACCGCGGCCGGGATGCCCGACGCGCCGCTGCCGGAGCCGACCTGGTTGCTGCCGGTGCCGGACAGCCAGGTTTTGCCGTCGAGCGGCGATCCCGCCGACGTCGCGGTCGCGCGCGACAGCATCCGGCTCGCCTTCGTGGCGGCGTTGCAGCACCTCGCGCCCCGGCAGCGGGCCGTGCTCATCCTGCGCGAGGTGCTCCAGTGGTCGGCGGCGGAGACGGCCGACCTGCTCGACACCAGCGTCGCCTCGGTCAACAGCGCGCTCCAGCGGGCGCGGGCGACGCTCGCGACGGTCGACACGGCCCAGACCGACACGCTGGACGCCCTCGACCCGGCTCAGCAGGAGTTCTTGGGCAAATACGTCGCGGCCTTCGAGAGTTACGACCTCGACACGCTGGCCAAGCTGCTGCACGAGGACGTCGTTCTCTCGATGCCGCCGCTGGAGATGTGGCTGCGCGGCCCGGAGGAGATCCGCGCCTGGATGCTCGGCACCGGCAACGGCTGCCGCAACTCCCGGCTGATCCCGACCGCCGCGAACGGCAGCCCGGCGTTCGGGCAGTACCGGCCGGCCGCGAACGGCCAGGGGCACGAGCCGTGGGCGTTGATCGTCCTCGAGATCGCCGACGGCAAGATCGCTTACGTGAACAACTTCCTGGACACCGATCGGCTGTTCCCGCTGTTCGGCTTGCCGTCCCGGCTCGACTAGCCCGTCCCTTCGCGGGGTGGTGCCCTTCGCGGGGTGGTGCCCTTCGCGGGGCGGTGCCCTTCGCGGGGCGGTGCCCTTCGCGGGGCGGTCCCGGGATAACGCGCTTCTGACGAGCCGGATAACCGCGTCATCCGGGGATAACGCGATGATCTTGGGTGATCGTAGGGAGCCCGGCGGTGAAGAGCGCGGAGATCCCGACGCTGATATCGCGCAGGGAGCTCAGCGGAGCGGGAGGACGTCGGCCAGGCCGATCAGGGAGAGCAGCGCGACCAGCCCCGGGCTCGCACCGCTGATCTGGATACGCCGCCCCCGCCGCCGGGCGGCCAGGTGCAGCCGGGCCAGGGCGTCGACGGTGACGGCGTCCGGGCGGTGGACCGCGCTGACGTCGAACTCCACCACCCCGTCGACGGCGTCGAGCAGGATCTCCAACCGGTCGCAGAGCCCCGGGATGTCGGCGCGGGCCAGCCCCGGGCCGAGCGCCCAGACGACCGGCTCGGGTAACGGCGCCTCGGGGCTGCGCACGGTCGGGCCTCCTGTCGTCGGGTTCACCCCTACTGACGACCGGGACGCCCAGAACTCATCGCCGTCGGCGGGATCCGTCGGCGAGAACCGTGGGCAGTGGCCACCGATTGGGACGGATGCGGACGTTTGTCCTGGTCGGCGCTAGAGTACGGGCATGACCCTGGGCGCCCCCTCGACCTTCCCCGGCGACCGGCCGACCGTGGGACACCTGCTCGCCTCGCCGGAGCCGACGATCTCGTTCGAGTTCTTCGCGCCCAAGACGCCCGAGGGCGACGTGCTGCTGTGGCAGGCGATCCGCGAGCTGGAGGCGCTGCGCCCGGCGTACGTGTCGATCACCTATGGCGCGGGCGGCACGACCCGCGACACGACCGTGGCCTGGACCGAGCGGATCGCCGGGGAGACCACCCTGGTCCCGATGGGCCACCTCACCGCGGTGAACCACTCCGTGGCCGAGCTGCGCAACGTCATCGGGCATTACGCGGACGCCGGCGTGCGCAACGTGCTGACGGTGCGCGGCGATCCGCCCGGCGACCCGCAGGCCGAGTGGATCGCCCATCCGAACGGCCTGACCCACGCCGACGAGCTGGTCCGGCTCGTGCGGGAGAGCGGCGACTTCTGCGTCGGAGTGGCCGCGTTCGTCGAGCAGCATCCGCGGTCGCGGTCGCTGGCCGAAGACGTCGACACCCTCGTGCGCAAGTTCCAGCTCGGCGCCGACTTCGCGATCACCCAGATCTTCTTCAACTGGGAGGACTACGTCCGGCTGCGCGACGCGGTCGCGGCCCGCGGCTACGACAACCCCATCGTGCCCGGCGTCATGCCGGTCACGAACGTCTCGCAGATCGAGCGGTTCGCCCAGCTCACCGGCATGGTCTTCCCCGTGGCCCTGGCCGCGCGGCTGCGCGAGGTCGGTGACGACGCCACGGCGGTACGCGCGATCGGCGTGGAGGTCGCGACCGCCCTGAGTGATCGACTTCTCGCCGAGGGCGCACCCGGATTGCACCTCATCACGTTGAACAGATCGACCTCCAGCCGGGAGGTCTGGCGCAACCTGCGAGAGGGAGCGCTCGTGTAGGACGCGACAGCGGGGGATCATGATCGGCGACGGGGCGACGGACTGGACCGCGACCGAAGGCGAAGTGCTCGCCGAACCCGCTGTGAACCCGCGGGCGATCATGGACTGGCCGCGGTTCGTGACGGCCTGGGCCGCCGCGAACGAGGGCTTCGACCTCCGGCACGCCGGGCCTGGGCAACGGTGGTGGGCCCGGCTGGCGTACAAGTGCGGAATCGCGCTGACCCGGATCGGGGGCACCGCCGCGGCGACGACCGCGTGCGCGGTGCTGGCCGCGCTGTTCGTCCCCCTGATCTCGGCCGGCGGCGGGCGCTGGCCGTTGCTCGCCGTCGTCCTCATGGCGGTCGGCCTGCTCGGCGAGGCGGCCAGCCGGGCGGTGAGCGTCCTGCTGGGCGGGTCGATGCGCCGGGACGCGTTCTACCGCAGCCTCGCCGAACGGGCGGCCGAGATCTGCTGGCTGTGGGCGGCCGCCGCACTGGGCGCCGCCACGCTCCTCATCCTCGCCTGCGGGGTGCTGATGGCGGCGCACGAATACGTGCGAGCCCGGGCCATGGCCGCGGGGATGCGCCCGGCCGGGACGTCGACAGTCGGCGACCGTCCACTGCGGATCGCGTCCACCTTCGCCCTGCTGCTGATCGCGGGCGTGGTCGCCCCGCTCGCCGACGACCTGCCCGCCGGGACCAGCACCCTCGTGCTCGCCCTGTGGGCGTTGCTCGGTCTGTTCGGGTTCGTGCAACTGCTGGGGGTCGTCCGCAAGGGACTCAGCCGCTGACCCGCTGCTCCGCTGGCCTGCTGTTCCCGGATATGGCGCTGGATCAGGGATCCGGGTCGAATCTTGCCCCAAGATTCGACCCGGATCCCTGATCCAGCGCCCGACGGGACGGGGTCAGTCGAGCGGGAGCGGGCGGCCCAGCACGGCGAACGGGCGGAAATCGCCCGGGAAGAGGAAATGGCGCAGCACGTCGGAGAAGCCGAACCGGCGGTAGAGCCGCCAGGCCCGGGACTTCTGCTCGTCCGCCTCCGGTGTGGACAGCAGCGCGGTCTGCCCGGTCGCCATCCTCAGCAGGGCGTTGAGCTGCTGGGCGCCGATGCCGTGGCCCTGCGCCGCCGGGCGTACGTGCAACTCGACGACCTCGAACGGGTCGGTCATCCAGAGTTTGCGCTGATCGGCGTCCAGCGCCGAGCTGACCTGGTCGTGCCACCACTGGCCGGGGCCGCCCGGGTAGCCGTAGCCGAAGCCGAGCAACTGCCCGTCCGTCGTCAGCGTGGCCACACCCCGGACGTCGGGCCGGCGTACGTGGGCGGCGAATCGCCCGGCGCGGGCCTGCAGGTCCGCGCCGGAGTGTCCCATCGCCTCGCCGTAGACCTCGATGACCTCGGGCAGGCGCCGTTGCAGATCCTCCGGAGTCCAGGCGATCAGCCGGATGCCCATGGGTCAGTTCACCTTCACGGGTACGCCGCCGGTGATCCGCAGCAGCTCGGCGTAGGTGGTGGGGAAGACCGACTGGGGCACTCCGCCGGCCGCCCAGACCTCGGCGTACCCTTCGAGTGCCTGATCGACGAGCGTGCGCACCGGCTTGGGGTGACCGAGCGGCGCGACGCCGCCGATGGCTTGGCCCGTGTGCTCGCGGACGAACTCCGGCGTAGCCCGGTCCACACGCGACAGTTCGAGGGTCCGGGCGATCAGCTTGGTGTCCACGCGATGCGCGCCCGAGGTGAGGACGAGGAGGGGATCGCCGTCAGCCGAGAAGATCAGCGAGTTGGCGATCTGGCCGACCTCGACGCCGAGCGCGGCCGCGGCCAGCGCCGCGGTGTGCACCGCCTCCGGGAGGATGCGGATGCTGCTGGGGCGGCCGCTGCCGTCCACCGCGTCGGCGCAGGCGAGGGCGTCCTGCACGGCGCGGACGTTGGGGTGGTCATGCATGACGCGATTGTCCCACCTGGCGGCGGGAAGGGGGTTCGGCAGCGCGCCGCCGCGGGGTCGGTTTTTGTCGTACCCTCGCGGTAGACTTGCTGAAGAGTTCGAACGAGCGTTCTAGACTTTCGAACAGTGTTCGAATAGAGTGTCCTGCAGGGGGAGCGGTTCGCGGCCGTGACCCCGCAGGCGGCGCGCTTGCGCAGCGCGCCACTCCAGAACCGCAGGGCATTCGCGGTGTCCGTGGTTCTGACAGGCGGGATCGCCATCCGCCGCCCACCCGACCCCCGGGTGGCGGGTGGCGTGCCCGATCGGTTGGCCGGTCGGGTGTGGTGTGGGGAAGCTCCACACCCCCCGGCCAGCCGGCGAGGCGGTGGCGGCGACGCCGACCACCGCCGCGCCCCCGCCTTGCGTACGCGAGGTGGTGAAGCAGCCGCGAGCTGCTGCGTCTTCCCCCGCAGTGGTGTGTTCGACCCGACCGTCGACCGCCGAAATGGAGACGCACAGATGACTACGCCATCGTTGATCGCGGGCGCCGCCCGTACTCCCGTCTCCGCCCATCTGCTGCCCCATCGCACCCCCGTCGAGCTGATCGCGCTGGCCCGCCGAGGCATCCTCGAGGCGTCCGCCGCGCCGTCGGCCGCCCAGCGATACGCCACCGCTCATCTGGCCGCCCTGCGTGCGGCCGCCGCCGTCCTCGCCATGCGCGCCCAGCCGGTCGCCGGTCGTCGCCGGTCCCAGGTGACCAGCGCCTGGCTCCTGCTCGTCAAGGTCGCCCCCGACCTGGCGAAATGGGCCGAATTCTTCGCCGCCGGCGCCGCCAAGCGGTCGGCCGCCGAGGCCGGCATCGCCAAGGTGACCACCCGGGAGGCCGACGACCTGGTGCGCGCCGCCGGCCAGTTCATCGACGTCGTCCAGGGCTCGCTGGGCCTGTCCCATCCCGCCCTGGTGGCCTGACACACCGAGCGGGGGGAGCGGCACAACCATGTCCAGCGCACGGCGGGCGGCGGAACTCGCCGAGCTGGTGGCCTCGTCCGGGGCCGGGCCGATCACGGTCGGCTCGACCACCCGGGGCCGGCGGCTGACGGCCGGCTCCGGCAGCTCAGCCGGCTCGGGCGGCGGATCCCGGGCCGCGGCCGGCGTCGCCGCGGCGGCCGAATCCGTGACCACGGCCGGGGAACTCGCCGGCGACGACGTCACCCGGATGCTGCCGGTGACGGCCGCGCTGCAGCCGCTGCTCCCCGGCGGCGGCCTGCGGCGGGGGAGCACGGTGACGATCACCCGGGCACTCCAGACCCCCGGCGGGGACGGCCCGCCGGGCGGGGCGCTGCGTGCGGCGGCGACCAGGGCAGCCGCCGCACGCAGCGCTCGAACTCCGAGACTGACCCCGTTGCGGTCGGCCGACCGGACGAGCTGGGGCGGCACCTCGGTGATGCTCGCGTTGCTCGCCGAGGCGTCCCAGGCGGGTTCCTGGTGCGCCATCGTGGGGCTGCCCGACCTCGGGGTGGCCGCCGCCGCCGAACTCGGCATCGTCCTCGAACGGCTGGCCCTGGTGCCCCACCCCGGCGCCAAGTGGCAGGAGGTCGTCGCCACCCTGCTCGACGGGTTCGACCTGGTGGTCGTGGCCGTCCGGGAGCCGGTGACCCCGCAGATCGCCGCGCGGCTGTCCGCCCGCGCCCGGCTGCGGGGCAGCGTCCTGCTCCCGATGGGCCCCTGGGACTCCGCCGACCTGGTCCTCGAACCGGTCGGCGCGCAGTGGCAGGGGCTGGGTCCCGGGCACGGCCGGCTGCGGTGCCGGCACCTGACGATCGCCGCCCGGGGCCGGGGGACGGCCGCCCGGCCCCGGGAGGTCGACGTCTGGCTGCCCACCGAGACGGGCGGGATCCGGGCCCACGTCACCGAAGCCACAGTGGACCCCCGGTCTTCGCGCGGCCACCTGCGCGCGATCTCCGGTGGCTGACGCCGGGCGTACGGCGGTGGTGTGGTGTCCCGACTGGCCGGTGATCGCCGCCGAGATCATCGACGGAGTCGACGCGGCGGGACCCGTCATCGTCCTGCAGAACAACCGGGTCCAGGCCTGCTCGGCGGCGGCCCGGGCCGACGGCGTACGCCGGGGGATGCGTAAACGGGAGGCGCAGAGCACCTCACCCCGGTCGGTGGTGGTCGACGACGACCCCGGACGCGACGCGCGCGCCTTCGAACCGGTGATCGCCGCCGCCGAGGAAGTCGTCGCCGGAGTCGCCGCGCTCCGCCCCGGGACGTGCGCATTCGCCGTACGCGGTCCGGCCCGTTACTTCGGCGGGGAGGAGATCGCCGCCGAACAGGTCGTCGAGCACATCGCCCAGGCCTGCGGCGTCGAAGCCCAGATCGGCATGGCCGAAGGCGTGTTCGCCGCCGGGATCGCCGCGCGGGCCGGTCGCCTCGTCCCGGCCGGGCAGACCGCGGCGTACCTGGCGGGGCTGCCGATCGACCTGCTGGACCGGCCCAAACTCGTCGACCTCCTGCGTCGCCTCGGCGTGCACACCCTGGGGGCGTACGCCGCCCTTCCGCCGTCGGACGTGCTGGCCCGGTTCGGCCTCGACGCCGCCGTCGCGCACAAGCTCGCGGCCGGACTCGACACCCGGCCGCTGGCGATCCGCAGCGCCCCGCCCGACCTGGCGGTCGGCGAGGAGTTCGAAGAACCGGTCGACCGGGTCGACGTGGCCGCCTTCGCCGCCCGGTCCCTCGCCGAACGGCTGCACGAACGGCTGGCCGCGTACGGGATGGCCTGCACCCGGCTGGCCATCGACGCGGTGACCGTCCACGGCGAGGAACTGCACCGGATCTGGCGGCACGACGGCGTCCTGACCGCCGCGGGCATCGCCGACCGGGTCCGGTGGCAGTTGGAAGGCTGGCTGCTCCGCCCGGAACGGCCGACCGGTGGGGTGTTGCGGCTGACGCTGACGCCGGACGGCGTGCTGCGGCAGGTGGGGTTGCAGCCGGGGCTGTGGGGCGAGACCGGACCGGACCGGGAACGGGCGAACCGGGCCGCCACCCGGGTGCAGGGCCTGCTCGGCCCCGACGCGGTGCTCACCCCGTCCCTCGGCGGCCGGCAATACGGACGGCTGATCCCCTGGGGGCTGATCCCCTGGGGTGACGAACGACCGCCTGCCGACGACCGGCCCTGGCCGGGGCGTACGCCCGCGCCGTCCGGGGCGCTGCTGGCCGGCCCCCAACGACCGGTACGCCTCCTCGACGAGCACGGCGAACCGGTGACGATCGACGGGCGGCTGCGGATGAGCGCGCCGCCCGCCACCCTGGTCCTCGACGGTGCGCCCGTCCCGGTCGTGGGCTGGAACGGACCCTGGCCGCTCGACGACCACTGGTGGGACGGGCGGGTCGCCGAACGGTCGGCCCGGCTCCAAGTCCTGCTCGACGACCGGGCGGTGGTGGTCACGCTGCGGGGTGGCGAGTGGTACGCCGCCGTCGTCTTCGACTGACATGATCATTGCGTCAGCCATGCGGTTTCAAGGGACATTTCGCCGTGCGAAACGACATGGCTGACGCGATGATCACGCGGGCGGGCGGACGGGGCTGCGCGGACGGCCATCGACGGGCATGCTGTGTGGCCGTGGTGATGGTGTTCCGGATTCTGTTCACGATCGGGGCGGCGGCGTGCGTGGCGTACGTCGTCGCCGTGGCACTTCGGGCGCGGGGCAAGGACAGCGGCACGGTACGGCTGCTGGCTCACCCGCGCGTTCTCGCGGCCGGGCTGGCGCTGGGCATCGGCGGGCTGGTCGTCGACTACCTCTGGTCGTTGTTCGTGTTCCCCTTCTGACCTTCCGACAGTTCCCCTTCTGACCTTCCGACAAGGCGAATTGATCATTGAGTTGGGGAGTCGATCAGGGCGCTACGGACACGACACGCCGGTCGATCATGCCCGTTAGTTCATGATCGCGCGGAAAAAGGGGGGAGAGCGGCTGGGGGGTTAGTACAGTTGTTCGGGTGAGCAGGTTCAACGGTGGTGAGGCGCTGCCCTGGAAGGAGCTGGAACGGCGGCTGTCCGGCCCCGGCGCGGAAAAGGCCGAGGGGCAAGGCCGGGTGGTCGACCCGCTGGCCGAGGACGAGATCGGCCCGCAGAGCCGCAAGCGCGAGCGGCCGGCGGCGCCGCCGCTGATCCGGCGGGACAAGGCGGCCGAGGTCGCGTACGCCGAACTGCACTGCCACACGAACTTCAGTTTCCTCGACGGGGCCAGTCATCCGGAGGAGCTGGTCCGGGAGGCCGTCCGTCTGGGGTTGACCGGGTTGGCGGTGACCGATCACGACGGGATGCCGGGCGTGGTGCGGTTCTCGGAGGAGGCCCGGGACTGGGGGCTGCCCACGGTCTTCGGCTCGGAGTTGAGCCTGGAGTTGCCGGGCGCCCAGGCGGGGGAGCCGGATCCGGCCGGCCGCCATCTGCTGCTGCTCGCCCGCGGCCAGCACGGGTACGCGCGACTGTCCGCCGCGATCGCGGAGGCGCAGCTGGCCGGGGGCGAGAAGGGCCGCCCGAAGTACGACATCGAGCAGATCGCCGCCGCCGTCAAAGATCACGCCGTCGTGCTGACCGGCTGCCGGAAGGGCCACGTTCCCCGGGCCCTCGTCGAGCAAGGCGAAACGGCCGCGCAGAAGGAGCTGGACCGGCTCATCAGCCTGTTCGGGCGGGACAACGTGATCGTCGAGCTCATCGATCACGGCGATCCGCTGGACGTCGACCGCAACGAGGCGCTGTACGACCTGGCCCGGGAGAAGAAGCTGACCGCCGTCGCCACCAACAACGTGCACTATCACGTGCCGGGGCGCCGGCGGCTGGCGACGACGCTGGCCGCGGTCCGGGCCCGGCGGTCCCTCGACGAGATCGACCCGTGGCTGCCCGCGGCGGGGACGGCGTACCTGCGTTCGGGGGAGGAGATGGCGGCGCGGTTCGCGTACTTCCCGGGAGTGGTCGCCAACGCCGCCCGGCTGGGCGAGGAGCTGGCCTTCGACCTGCAGCTGGTGGCGCCGAACCTGCCGCCCTATCCGGTGCCGCCGGGCCACGACGAGAACTCCTACCTGCGTGAACTCGTCTACGAAGGGGCGGCGGCCCGATACGGGACCAACCATCCCGAGGCGTACGCCCAGATCGAGCACGAGCTGGCGCTGATCGCCAAGCTCAGCTATCCGGGGTACTTCCTGATCGTCTACGACATCGTGAAGTTCTGCAAAGAAAACAAGATCTACTGCCAGGGCCGGGGCTCGGCGGCCAACAGCGCGGTCTGCTACGCGCTCTGGATCACCAATGTGGACGCCGTCAAGGAGCGCCTGCTCTTCGAGCGGTTCCTCGCCGAGGAGCGCGACGGCCCGCCCGACATCGACGTCGACATCGAGTCCGACCAGCGCGAGAAGGTCATCCAGTACGTCTATGAGAAGTACGGGCGGCGGCACGCGGCCCAGGTCGCCAACGTCATCTCCTACCGGCCCCGGTCGGCGGTCCGCGACATGGCCCGCGCCTTCGGCTTCTCCCCGGGCCAGCAGGACGCCTGGTCCAAGCAGCTGGACCGGTGGTCGGGGATCGACGCCCAGGACGGCCGGAACGAGGGCATCCCGGAGCATGTGGTCGAGTTCGCCAACCAGGTGATGGGCTTCCCGCGGCACCTGGGCATCCACTCCGGCGGCATGGTGATCTGCGACCGGCCGGTGATCGAGGTGTGCCCGGTGGAGTGGGCGCGGATGCCCGGCCGGACCGTGCTTCAGTGGGACAAGGACGACTGCGCCGCGATCGGCCTGGTCAAGTTCGACCTGCTCGGGCTGGGCATGCTCTCGGCGTTGCGGTACGCCTTCGAATTCATCGAGGAGGAGATGGACCTCGCGAACATGCCGATGGACGACCCGGAGGTCTACGACATGCTCTGCCGGGCCGACTCGGTGGGCGTGTTCCAGGTGGAGAGCCGGGCGCAGATGTCCACGTTGCCGCGCCTGAAGCCGCGTGTGTTCTACGACCTGGTGGTGGAGGTCGCGCTGATCCGGCCCGGCCCCATCCAGGGGGGCTCGGTGCATCCGTTCATCCGGCGCAAGAACGGGCTGGAGGAGCCGACCTACCCGCATCCGTTGATGCGCAACGCGTTGGAGAAGACGCTCGGCGTACCGCTGTTCCAGGAGCAGATGATGCAACTGGCCATCGACGTCGCCGGGTTCTCCCCGAGCGAGTCCGACCAGCTCCGCCGGGCGATGGGGGCGAAACGGTCGGTCGAGAAGATGGCCCGGCTGCGCGATCGGCTCTACGCCGGAATGGCGGCCAACGGCATCACCGGCCCGGTCGCCGACGACATCTACGGCAAGCTGGAGGCGTTCGCGTCCTACGGCTTCCCGGAGAGCCACGCGATGAGCTTCGCGTACCTGGTCTACGCGAGTTCCTGGCTCAAGCGGTATCACCCGGCCGCCTTCCTCGCCGCGCTGCTCAACGCGCAGCCGATGGGGTTCTACTCGCCGCAGTCGCTGACCGACGACGCCCGGCGCCACGGAGTCGAGGTACGCCGCCCGGACATCAACCGGAGCGGAGCGAAGGCCACCTTGGAGAGCGAGGGCGCCACCCGCTGGGGGTCGGTCGCCGGTGAGCCGCCGTCCCGCTGGGGACTGGGCGGCCCCGCTGTCCGGCTCGGGCTCGGCGCTGTGCGTACCCTCGGGGACGCGGTGGCCGAGCGCATCGTGGCGGAACGGGAGCGCGGCGGCCCTTATCGCGACCTGGCGGACCTGGCCCGGCGCGCGGAACTGACCACCGCGCACCTGGAGGCCCTGGCCACCGCGGACGCCTTCGCCCCGTTCGGCCTGGACCGGCGGGCGGCGTTGTGGGCCGCAGGGGCCGCCGCGCAGGAGCGGCCGGACCGCCTGCCGGGCACCATCGCGGGCCTGGACGCGCCCACGCTGCCCGGGATGGACGACGTGGACAAGCTGGTCGCGGACGTGTGGGCGACCGGGATGAGCCCGGACGACCACCCGATCCGGCTGGTCCGCGCGCTGCTGAACGAGCGGGGCGCCATCCCGATCGCGCAGCTGAGCCGGGCGCCCGACGGCACCCGGGTGCTGGTCGGCGGGCTGGTCACGCATCGCCAGCGGCCCGGCACCGCCGGTGGCGTGACCTTCCTCAGCCTGGAGGACGAGACCGGCATGCTCAACGTGGTCTGCTCGCCCGGCCTGTGGGTGCGGCATCGCCGGGTCGCCCGCACCAGCGGCGCCCTGATCATCCGGGGGCGGCTGGAGATCGCGAGCGGTGTCGTCAATCTGTCCGCGGAACGGCTGGAGCATCTTCCGACCGCGACAAGACCGTCCTCACGCGACTTCCGGTAGCCGATCTTGGCCGGAACGTGACATCTGTGGGTACGGATGGGTCTTGCCCGCCACGTCCACTCGCGACTACCTTGCGTTGCAAGTTGCACGGCGAGCGCGGGGAGGGCACACAGATGCGAACGAGGTCACTCGCTGTCACGGCCGTCGGCGTCCTGGTCGCGGCCCTCGTGCCGTTGCCCGCCGCCGCCGAGCCGGCCACGGCGTCCTGTGTGGTCACCGGAGGGACCCCGGCCGTCGCCGCCGCGCTGCGCGGGGCCACCCCCGACGAGGACGGGGTGTATCCGTACCAGGAATGGCTCGCGGGGGAGCAGGGCCAGCGCGCCACCGCCGCGCTCGTCGGCGTCGAGGACCAGGTCTTCGGGCACGTGCCCAGCTCCGCGCCGGTCCCGAAGAAGGTCACACGCGGGCTCATCGGCTTCGCTCCGGACTACTCCAGCCAGTCGCTGGTCGCTGTCGTCACTCCCGAGTACGCCGGAACGCCCGAACTGGAAAAGCACCTGGCTGACGCGCAGTCCCGCCTTGGGGAGGGCGCGCCCGCGCTGCGGGTGCAGACGGGGTGCTTCTCCGCCGCCGCCATCGCCGACGCGTACGCGATCCTGACGGGCACCGAGTGGCGCACAGGCAAGTTCGCGTACGCCTTCCACCTGGACCCGGTGGACTCCAAGTTCCACGTCACGGTGGACACTCCGCAGACCAAGGCGGCCGAGAAGCTCGCCGCACTGCTGGGCGACCGGGGCGTGGTCGAGCTCGGTCAGGTCGGCCGCACCGGGCGGCTCAACGACGGCGAGCCCCACTTCGGCGGGGCGGGCATCCGCAAGGGCTACAACGCGAACACCGCGACCAACACTTGCACGAGCGGGTTCATGGTCCGCAGCCGCAGCACGAACGCGATCGTCGGCATGACGACCGCCGGGCACTGCTTCGCCGCCGGCGACTCGGTCTACTCCTCGACGCAGTACTACGGGGTCGCGCAGGCCACGATCCAAGGGGAGTACCCGGCGACCGACGCCCGCCGCGTCTACTCGTCGGCCGAGAGCTACGACAACGTCATCCACGTCGAACCCTGCTCGCCGTGTACGCGTACGGTCACCTCACGGACGTATGTGACGAGCGGCAGCAGCGGCATCTGCTCCAGCGGCATGGTCACCACGGCGATCTGCAGCCTGACCGTCATCAGCGTCACCGGGCAGATCTGCGACGGCATCGGCTGCACCTCCGGGCTGCTCGTGCTCTACCGCAACGGCGACACCATCGTGCGGGCGGGCGACTCGGGCGGGCCGCTCTACCTCCGTAACGGAAGCACCACCGCCTCGGCCGTCGGCCAGATCGTCGGCGGCGCGGGCGGCCGCTACAGCACCTCGACCTACATGTACGCCGAATCGTTCGACTCGATCGAGGCCGCCCTCGACGTGTACATCGCCACCAGCTAACTGCTTTTGGTTTTGGCGCTGGATCAGGGTTCCGGGGGGTGTAGTTACCCCAAAATAGAGACCGGAACCCCTAAAACAGCTC
>NZ_JBFAHM010000013.1:0-259489 GCF_040654195.1 Hamadaea sp. NPDC050747 | reverse complement strand
GCGGGCGATCAGGTCACCCGCGAATACGCGGACGGCGTCGTCCACCTGACCTTCCCCATCGCGCCCACCGAACGGTCACGGCGAGTCCAACCCTGATCCAGCGGACCCGGAGGAAGGGACACCGCCGATGCGACGGTCATACGTGTTCGCTGCACTCGTTGCCGCCGTCGGGGTGGCCGCCGGTGGCTGCGCCGAGCCGGGCGTACAGGCGGCCAATGGGCCGGCGCCGCAGGTCCGGCCGACCGACGCCCCGGCCGACGGCGTACGCGTCCCCGACGTGAAGGGACAACCGGCGCAGTACGCCCTCAAGCTGATGGCCGAGAGCAAGCTCGCCGCCGTCGTCCGGTACGCCCCGGAGGTCCTCGTCGAGGCCGGGACGGTCGTCCTCAGCGAACCCAAGGCGGGCGCCGGGCTGGGCGCCGGTGACGTCGTCGTCCTCGTGGTCGCCGGGAACCCGGCGAGCGTCGGCGGGTTCGACGGGCATCCCGGCGCGAAGGCGCTCACCGACCTGGCCGCCAGCCGATCCGACGTGTTCGTCGGGGCGGGCTGGGACGGCGGCGACCCGCGGAAGGCGTACGTGGTGGCCTTGGGTCCCACCGCCGACCAGGCGACCTGGGACGAGCGCATCGAGGCGGCCGCCGGGGAGCAGGCGTACCGGGTCGTGCGATGCGACCACAGCCTGGCCCAGCTCGGCGGGGTCAAGGCCGAACTGCAGGACGCCGGGCTCGGCCCGTACACCTCCTACATCGACGCAGTTCGCTGCTCGGTGGTGGTCCAGGGCACGTTCAGCCGCGACCAGACCGAGCGCGTACGCCGCCGGTGGGGGACGACCGTGGTGGTCGAGGCGGCGCGCTGAACCTCATGATCACCGCCGTGCCTTGAGCGGGGCGGGCCGATTCGGCAGGGGTCCTTCTATGCTGAGGCCATGGAGGCAGCCCCGATGGAACGCACTCACCACCGCAGCGGCTCCGCGCGTACCGCCGTGATCTGGGCGGTGCTGCGCGGCGAGCTGGAGCGGGCCGGCAGCCGGCAGCTGCGGGTGATCGACGTCGGTGGCGGGACCGGCGGGTTCGCGGTGCCGCTGGCCGAAGCGGGCCATCGAGTGACTGTGGTCGATCCGAGCCCGGACGCGCTCGCGGCGGCGATCCGGCGGGCGGCCGACGCCAACCTCAGCTCCCGGCTCACCGCCATCCAGGGCGACGCGGACGGGCTGGCCGACCTGATCGAGCCCGGCTCGGCCGACCTCGTCCTCTGCCACGCCGTGCTCGAGGTCGTCGACGATCCGGCCCGAGTGGCGGCCGCGCTGGCGCGCACACTCCGGCCGGGCGGCGCGGTCAGCGTCGTCGTCGCCAACCGCGCGGCCGCGGTGCTGGCCAAGGCCATGTCGGGGCGGATCGCTGAAGCGGAGTCACTGCTCGCCCCCGGCGCGCTCGACGGCGTCCGCCGCCGCTACGACGCCGCGGAGATCTCCGCGGTCCTGTCCGGCGCCGGGCTGGCCGTCGAGCAGATCCATGGCGTACGCGTCCTCGCCGACCTCGTCTCGGGTCCCATCGCCGACGCCGATCCCGAGGCTCTCGTCCAGTTCGAGCTGGCCGCCGCCGGGCGCTCGCCGTACCGGGACATCGCGACGCAGTTGCACGTCCTGGCGCGCGCATGAACAGCCGGAGGCTGGTCATCGGTTGGTTCAGGTGGACTCATGCGGTCGCCGGCCGCCGGACGGTGACCGCATGAGCGATTTTCCGCTGGACGAGATCGCGCCGGACTACGCCGGTGGCTGGCTCGGGGACGTGCTTCCCGGCGCGTTGACGGCGTTGGGCGTACCCGGGCTCGCTGATCCGCTGAACCTGGCCGGACGCCTGCCCGGAGTGCGTCAGGTCGTCGTGCTGCTCCTCGACGGGCTGGGCTGGCATCAGCTCGCCCTAGGCCGCGAGCAGGCGCCCACGCTGGCCGCGCTCGCCGCCACCGGACGGCCGATCACCTGCGGATTTCCGTCGACCACGCCGACCAGCCTGATCAGCCTCGGCACCGGGGCGAAGTCGGGGGAGCACGGCGTACTGGCGTTCACGACGATCGTGCCGGGCACCGACGAGGTGCTCGTCCACATCGCCTGGCGGGACGATCCGGATCCGTACACCTGGCAGCCGGTGACGCCGCTGCTCGATCGCGTACGCGGCGACGGGATGGCGACCGCGGTGGTCAACAGCCCGCTCTTCGAGGCGACCGGGCTCACCCGGCGGAGCACCGGCAATCTGGGTTACCTCGGCGCCACCGGCGCGGACGAGATGGTCGCCGGTGTCGCCACCGCGCTGCGATCCGGGGCACAGTGCGTGTACGCGTACCTGCCGGATGTGGACCGGGCGGCGCACGAGCACGGCGCGGGCTCGCCCGAGTGGAAGCAGGCGATGTCGGATGTGGACAAAGCCGTGGGCCGTCTCCAGGAGGAGCTGCCGCCGGGCGGCGCGCTGGTGATCACCGCCGACCACGGGCACCTCGTCTCGCCGTTCGACCGGCGCATCGACCTGGACTCCGTCCCCGAGTTGTCCGCCGGGCTGCGGGCGGTCGCGGGCGAACCCCGCGTCCGCTATCTGCATACCGAACCGGGTGCGCTGCCGGACGTGCTCGCCGCTTGGCGGGCGCTCGCCGGCCACGCCGCCTGGATCGGCGTACGCGAGGAGGCGATCGCGACCGGCTGGTACGGCCCGATGCCGCCGTCGCACGCCGAACGGCTCGGCGACCTCGTGGTGGTCTGCCGGGAGGACTGGTCGATCCAGGCCAGCGCCCACGAGCCCGCCCGCATCCTGGAGCTGGTCGGACTGCACGGCGCGCGTACGCGGACCGAGATGGAGATTCCGCTGCTGGTCCACGCTGTGTTGTAGGACGGTGTCGGACCCGGGCGCTAGCCTGCGGGCATGGGGCGCGAGCGCGGGCGTGAGGAGCGGGACTTCGGTCCCGGCGGGGACGACACCGGCTGCACCATCCTGCACGTCGACATGGACGCGTTCTTCGCCTCGGTGGAGGTGCGGCGCCATCCGGAGTTGCGTGGCAAGCCCGTCGTCGTGGGCGGCACCGGCGGCCGGGGCGTCGTCTCCTCAGCGAGCTACGAGGCCCGGGCCTTCGGCGTACGCAGCGCCATGCCGACCAGCCGGGCGCGGGCGCTCTGCCCCCAGGCGATCTTCATCCCGCCCGACTCGACGGCATACGGGGAGGCCTCCCGGGCGGTGATGGCCATCCTGCGCGACGTGACGCCGCTGGTCGAGCAGCTGAGCGTCGACGAGGCGTTCCTCGACGTCGCCGGGGCCCGCCGGCTGCTCGGCCCGCCCGCGCAGATCGCGATCGACCTGCGTGCCCGGATCGCCCGCGACCTGGAGCTGCCCTGCTCGATCGGGATCGCCCCGACGAAGTTCCTGGCCAAGCTCGGCTCGGCCCGCGCCAAGCCCGACGGGCTGCTGCTCGTGCCCCGGGCCCGGGTGCTGGAGTTCCTGCATCCGCTGCCGGTCTCGACCCTCTGGGGCGTCGGCGAGCGCTCGGCCGAGCAGCTGCAGCGGTTCGGCCTGCGGACGGTCGGCGACGTCGCCCAGGCCCCGATCGGCCTACTGCGCTCGGCGGTCGGCGAGGCGGCCGCCGCTCACCTGCATGAACTCGCCTCCGGACGGGATCCCCGCCCGGTGACCACCGGCCGCGAGGAGAAGTCGGTCGGCTCGGAGACCACCTTCGACATCGACGTGGACGACCACGAGCGGATCAAGCAGACCATGCTGGGCCTGTCCGGGCAGATCGGAGCGCGGCTGCGGGCGGCCGGCCAGAGCGGGCGGACGATCGCGATCAAGGTCCGGTTCGCCGACTTCAAGACGATCAACCGGTCCCGGACGCTGCCGGTGGCCACCGACGTCTCCCAGGAGATCTTCCAGACCGCGTGGGCGCTCTTCCGGACGCTCGGGCCGACCGACCGCATCCGGCTCATCGGCGTACGCGTCGAGGGCCTGGCCGGGGCCGAAGGCGCAGCTAGGCAGCTCGCGTTGGGCGAGCCCGAGCGCGGCTGGCGCGAGGCGGAACGAGCGGTCGACGCGGCGGCGAGCCGGTTCGGGCGGGCCGCGGTGAAGCCCGCGAGCCTGCTGAAAACCGGGGACCGCCGGAGGCATCCGGACAAACGCGCCGTGCCCGACGAACTCGACCCGCTTTCCGACGGCTCCGCTGCCTCGTAGACTTGGGGTACAGCGGCCACCTGGCTGCTGGGAGTCCGTCGACCCCTGCTCGACGCCTGACGGAGGTGGCATCGCCCCCGTCGGCCGGCGTCGGTGTGAGTCGACCCGGGGATCACCGGGGAGGAGTGCCGTGCCGCTCTCCGAGCACGAGCAGCGTCTGTTCGAGCAGATCGAGCGCTCGCTGGCCGAGGACCCGAAGTTCGCCTCGGCGGTGCGCAGCACCGACCCGCGTTTCCACGCGCGTCGTCGCATGATCATCGCAGGTCTGGTGGTCGTCGCCGGGCTCGCTCTCGTCGTCTGGGGTGCGATCGACGGCAACACCCTGATCGGCGTGGCCGGCTTCGTGGTGATGCTCGCCGCGGCCGCCTTCGCCATCCAATCCCAGCGCCGTGCCCACAATCGAGAGCTGCGTGCGGTCGACGGCACCGCCGCCCGACGCGTACGCAGCGGAGGCGCTCGCTCCTCCGGTGGCCTGCTCAGCCGCCTCGAGCAGCGCTGGCGGGATCGCCCCGAAGGCCGTTTCTGACCGTTCCTCCTACGCGTCCAGCCCTCGTCTCCTGACGGGGGCTTTCGCATGCCCGCCCACCCCGCCCCCGCCGGGGAGGTGGAGCGGGCTCGGCACCGGGAGGCGCCGAGCCCGCGTAGGACCGCGGGGGCCGCGTAGGGGCCGCGTTGGCCCAGGAGGCCGAGAGGTCAGCGGGAGGCGAGTAGCCGCCGCGGGTTGAACCGCAGCAGGAACTCGCGTAGCTGCCCCATCCGGTGGACGCCGCGGCTGAGCGCCTCCAGGGTGCCGACCCGCCACCGGGCCAGCACCGACGGCGGCATGAGCACCGCGAGGATGCGCGTACGCCGGTCGGAGGTGCTCGCGAGGTGTCGCCGGATGAGCCGGAGCGCGTCCGGGAGCGCCTGCGGGTCGAGCGGGTTGCGGGCGTATCGGGCTCGTTCTTCGGCGAGCCCGAGCCGTTGGGCCCCGTCGGCGGCCGCCGCGTCGAGGTCTTGTTCGGCGATGAGTCGCCGCGCCACCGCGCGCGGGGTTTCCGATGGGTCGGCCGGCACCCGGTAGTCGACCAGCGTGTCGAGTAGCTCGTCCCAGGCGTCGTGGGCCAGTGAGCGGGCGTGGTCGGCGCTGGTGTCGGAGATGACGACCATCGTCCCGGCCGGGGCGACGTCCAGGGCTTGCGAGGATGTGCCGTCGGATCGGGATCGGCGTGTTCGGAGCACCCGGCGGCGTACGCCGGGCACGCTGAGCAGCAGCGCGAGCGCCACGACCGCGCCGAGCAGGTACCAGGGCCACATCGGGGCCTGCTCGATCGGTTGACCGTCCGCGCCGAGCTGGGCGTCGGGGTCGTTGGCGCCCAGGCCACGGTTCGGCAGGTCGTCACCGGGGTCCCCGCCCGGCCCCGCGCTGAACGACGGGTTCGCCGTCGGCCCGGTGGTCTGGTTGGGGTCCGGCGCCCAGGCGGAGGCGACCGAGCCGGCGACGTAGGTGCTCGGTGTCGCGTCGAACGGCACCCAGCCGAAGCCCTGGAAGTAGACCTCGGTCCAGGCGTGCAGGTTGCGGTTGGTCAGCGTGAACGTGTACTGCCCGTTCGCGACGTGCACGTTGTTGCCCCGGGCGAAGCCGAATGCGACCCGGGCCGGGATGCCCGCCGTACGCACGAGCCATGCCATCGCGGCGGCGTACTGCTCGCAGAAGCCGGTCTTGTTGTTCAGGAAGTCGACGATCTTCTGCCCGGACGTGCCTTCCGGCACCTCGAGGCTGTACTTGAAGCCGTTCTTCGAGGAGAAGAAGTCGTAGATCGCGCGCACCTTCTCGTACGGCGTCTTCGCGTTCTTCGTCAGCTCGTCGACCTTCTTGCGAACCTCGGCGACCAGGGGCACCGCGGTGAACTGCCGTCGCATCGCGTTCTCGGCGGACAGCTCGGGGGCCTCGTTGAGCTCTTGCGGGGTGTAGGTCGAGCGGACGTAGTCGAAGTCGTAGCTCCGTCCGCCGGAGCGGGACCGCAGCGAGAAGATGACCTGCATGTTCTGGTCGTAGGACCAGTCCGAGCCGATCTTGCGGGTCTGCACCGGTTCGGCGTACACGGGCAGCAGCGGCATGTCGAAGGTCTTGGACACCTCGACCTTGGCCGTGTACTTCTCCCGCGTCACGCCGAACGACGGCCGCTGGTACGGATCGGGCAGCGGGTTGCCCATGGTGGTGCCGTTGGGCACCCGGGTGCCGAAGCCGCCCGCGCTCAGCTCATCGGCCACCCCGAACCGCAGGTAGTAGGGGTTGGCGTCGGTCGTGGTGACCTTGACGAGGTCGACGATGTCCTTCTGGTTCAACCGGCCGCTCAGGTCGGCGAACAGGTTGCTCGTCAGACCGCCCCGGCCGTTGCCCTTGCCGGAGCCGCCGTCGCCGTTGCCGCCGAACTGGTCGAAGAAGCTGGAGCTGAGTTGCGGGATGAGCAGTGGGATCACGATCGCCACCACCACGCCGACGACGCCCAGCCGGCGCCCGGCCGAGGCGAGCGGGGACGGCTCCCACACGTCGACGTCGCGGCCCTCCCCGGTGAACCGGCGGCCGAATCGGCGTACGCGGTCGACGTTGTCGCTGACCAGCAGCCACAGGTAGGCGGCCGCGGCGAAGACGAACGGGATGATCGCGACGGAGTCGGGGTAGACGGCGACCGGCACGGCGTAGATGGCCAGCATCGGCAGACCGGTCAGGGCCGGCCGCCGCATCGCCACCGTCAGCAGGTCGTTGATGATCGCGACCAGGCCGATGCCGAAGACCGTCAGGAACAGCAGCCCGTCCAGATCGGGCACGGGTACGCCGTTGTCCCGGATCTGCGTACCGGCCGTGGACAGCAGCGACGCGAAGTATTTGACCGTGTCCGGGGTCGGGATGATCCCGATCAGGGAGTGCCCGTTGGAGAACAGCAGGGTCAGGATGATCACCAGCGCGGCGAGCATGCCGAACCCCTGAGCGGCCGCGCGACCGCGCAGTGCGCGTACCCCTGCTGCCGTCGCGGCGATGACCCCGACGGCGAACGCCGATTCGATCATCCAGGTCCACGACTGGAAGATGCCCGCGAGCGGCGTGGCCGCGAGCAGGGTGGCCGCCGCGGCGACGAAGCCGAGGTGACGACGGTTGGTCACGAGAGCACCAGCCTTTCTGCGGTCATCGGCGGCCCGTCGTGGGCAGGGCGGTCTCGGCGAGCGCGGCTCGCCAGGCGAATCCGGCCGAGCCGCGGCCGGCGTGCGGCCAGAGCGCGGCGAGCTTGGCGCCGTGCTCCGCGCCCACCACTCGCCAGCCGTTGTGCAGCAGGGCGAGGGCGGTGGCCGCCCGTTCGCGGTCGGCGGTGGCACGGGCCTCGGGCGGCAGGTTGAGCCAGGTCGAGGCGTCGATCGCGAACGCCACGCAGGTGGTGCCGCTGGCCCGCAGACCGGCCAGGATCTGCGTCTCCGCTTCGCCGATCTGGCCCAGGATGGCGATGACAAGGCCGCCGTCGGACCGTCGCCGGCAGTGCTCGACCAGGGCGGCCAGCGTGCTCCGGTTACTGGTCTTCACTTCGGCCAGCCGGTCCATCAGGTGCGCCTCGCCGGCGGCGTCGTGCGCGTCGACGTCTATGTCGACGTCGGAGACCAGGCGGATGCGGTACCCGGCGTCGCGGAGGTGCATCGCGATGCTGGCGGCGGCGGACACGGCCCACTCGAAGCTCGCCGTCGGTCCCTCGCCCCGATGCGCGACCGCCCGGGTGTCGAGCAGGATCGTCGCCCGGCTCTCCCAGGGCTGCTCCTCGCGGCGAACCATCAGCTCGCCGACGCGCGCGGTCGAGCGCCAGTGCACCCGCCGCAGGTCGTCGCCGTGGCGGTACTCCCGGGTCGCCGCGTCGTCCTCACCGTGCACCGACACCGAGCGCGCCCGCGAGTCGCCCGAACCCGCGAACTCGCCCGCGAGGCGTACCGAGGGAAGCGGCACGACCTGCGGGATCACCACCAGATGGTCGGTGCTCGGGAAGGTGCGGGTCAGTTCGCACAGCCCGAACGGGTCGGTCATGCGGATGGCGAGCGGGCCGACCTCGTACCGGCCGCGGGTGTCGGCCGGAACCGTGTAGGCGACCGAACTCGCCTGGCCCGCGCCGAGCCGTTCCAGCACGAGCCGCGGCCGGCTGCCGAGCGCGTACGGCAGCCGGTCCTCCAGCAGCAGCGTCCCGGTGGGCAGCCGGGACATGTTCGCGAGCCGGAGGACCACCCGCGACCGGGAGCCCACCGGCACGCGGTGCGGCTCGACGGAACGCGTGCAGGACAACTTGTACCGCGATCGGCCCACGTACGCGGCGGCCAGCAAGGGAAGCACGGCCAGCAGCGCGGCCACGCGCATGAGGTCGCGCTCGCCGAGGATCAGGGACGCGAGCGCGGCGGCGGCCGCCGCGGCGAAGAACGCTCGCCCCCGGGTGGTCAGGCCGCTCAGCGCCTCGCGCACGGCGTCATCGCCTCCGCTCGAAGGCCTGCGTGCCCTGCCGCCGCTCGCTCGGCACCGGCAGGCGATGCACCAGGTCCGAGACGATGGCATCAGTGGTACGCCGAGAGAGCTGGGCGTCGGCGGTCGGGATGATCCGGTGCGCCAGGACGGGCACCGCGAGCGCCTGAAGGTCGTCGGGCAGCACGTAGTCGCGCCCGTCCAGGGCGGCGATCGCCTTCGCCGTCCGCAGCAGTTGCAGGGTCGCCCGCGGCGAAGCGCCCAGGCGCAGGTCGCCCGACTCGCGGGTGGCCGTCACGAGGGCGATCGCGTAGTTCTTGACCGCCTCGGAGACGTGCACCGCGCGTACGGTGGCGATCATCTCGCGGACGCGGGCGGCGTCGGAGACGGCGACCAGGTCCTCCAGCGGGTCCTGAGCCGAGTGCACGTCGAGCATCGCCAGCTCGGCGTTGGCGTCGGGGTAGCCCATGGCGATCCGGGCGGTGAACCGGTCGCGCTGCGCCTCGGGCAGCGGATAGGTCCCCTCCATCTCGATCGGGTTCTGGGTGGCGATGACCATGAACGGGGTCTGGAGCGGGTAGGTGACGCCGTCGACGGTGACCTGCCGCTCCTCCATGCACTCGAGCAGCGCGGACTGGGTCTTCGGCGAGGCCCGGTTGATCTCGTCGCCGACGACCAGGTTGGCGAAGACCGCGCCCGGCTTGAACTCGAAGTCGTGGTTCTCCTGGTTGTAGACGTTCACCCCGGTGACGTCGCTGGGCAGCAGGTCGGGGGTGAACTGGATGCGCCGCACGGAACAGTCGATCGACCGGGCGAGCGCCTTGGCGAGCTTGGTCTTGCCGACGCCGGGGACGTCCTCGATCAGCAGGTGGCCCTCCGCCAGCAGCACCGCGAGGGCGAGCCGGACGGTGGCCGTCTTGCCCTCGATGACCTGCTCGATGTTGGCGACGATGGCGTCCGCCGCCGACTGGAACTCCTCGGCCGGCAGAGCTGGGTTGAGCTCCTCGCGGCCGCCGTCCCACGACCCAGGCGTCAGGGGGTTACGGGTGGTCAACGGGCCTCCTCAAGATCGTGACCTCCGGTGCGTCTGTTAGACGCCCATGCCCCGCCTGTGGGTTGCAGGCCCGCCGTCGGCGAGGCGGCTCTCAGTGTGGGAGAAGTCTCCCCGAGTTACTTGCTCCCGGCAACAAAGCGCGCTACCGGTTCGACGCTACCTCGCACGCGGCGGTACACTGCGGTGCATGGGCCGGACTTTCGAGCTCCTTAGCGAGCCGTGCTGACGCAGCTAGCAGCGTGAGCACGGCGACCCCTCCTGCGTGAGGGGTTTTTTTGTGGGCGCTTGCGGCCACAACGGAATTACAGTTGCCCGCTTTTGATCTTGATTTGCACTTTGTTTTACCCGAGGGGACCTGACACATGAGCGAGGCGGACACCCCCGCGTTCCGCTACACGGCGGCGCTGGCGAACCAGATCGAGAAGCGCTGGCAGGACTATTGGTCGGCGAACGGCACATTCCACTCGCCGAACCCGGTCGGCCCGCTCGCCGATCCCGCCCATCCCCGCTCGGGCGCCGACAAGAAGTTCGTGCTGGACATGTTCCCGTACCCGTCCGGGGCGGGCCTGCATGTCGGGCACCCGCTGGGCTTCATCGGCACCGACGTCTTCGCCCGGTTCAACCGCATGGCCGGGTTCAACGTGCTGCACACGATGGGCTTCGACGCCTTCGGTCTGCCCGCCGAGCAGTACGCCGTCCAGACTGGCACGCACCCGCGGGTGACCACCGAGCAGAACATCGAGCGATACCGGGCTCAGCTGCGGATGCTGGGGCTGGGTCACGACGACCGCCGGAGCGTCGCCACCACCGACGTGCCGTTCTACCGGTGGACCCAGTGGATTTTCCGGCAGGTCTTCAACGCCTGGTACGACGAGGCGGCCGGCAAGGCCCGTCCCATCGAGGAGCTGGAGGCGGCGTACGCCGGAGGCGAGCGCCCGACGCCGGACGGCCGCCCCTGGTCGGAGCTGTCCGTGCACGAGCGCCGGGCGGTGCTGAACGAGTCGCGGCTGGCGTACGTGTCGAACGCGCCGGTGAACTGGTGCCCAGGGCTGGGCACCGTGCTGGCGAACGAGGAGGTCACCGCCGACGGGCGTAGCGAGCGCGGCAACTTCCCGGTGTTCAAGGCCAACCTGAAGCAGTGGATGATGCGGATCACCGCGTACGGCGATCGGCTGATCGACGATCTGGACACTCTGAACTGGCCGGAGCCGATCAAGCTGATGCAGCGCAACTGGATCGGCCGCTCGACCGGCGCCCATGTCGACTTCGCCGTCGCTCGCGACGGCGAACAGCAGCACAGTGCCGTCGCTCGCGACGGCGAACAGCAGCACAGCGCGGCGGACGCGGGCACGATCAAGGTGTTCACGACTCGGCCCGACACCCTGTTCGGGGCGACCTACATGGTCCTGGCTCCGGAGCACGAGCTGGTCGACACGCTGGTTCCGGCGGAGTGGCCGGAAGGCACGCACAAGGTCTGGACTGGTGGCTTCGCGACGCCCGCGGAGGCGGTCGCCGACTACCGGCGGCAAGCCGCCGCCAAGACCGATGTGGAGCGCCAGGCGGACGCGAAGGAGAAGACGGGCGTCTTCACCGGGGCGTACGCGACGAACCCGGTCGACGGCCGCCGGATCCCGGTCTTCATCGCCGACTACGTGCTGGCCGGCTACGGCACCGGCGCGATCATGGCCGTGCCCGGCCAAGACGAGCGCGACTGGGCCTTCGCGGAGGTCTTCGAGCTGCCCATCATCCGCACGGTGCAGACGCCGGACGGCTGGGAGGGCAAGGCGTACACCGGCGACGGCCCGGCGATCAACAGCGCCTCCCCGGTCAGCACCAGCCTGGACGGGCTGGGCGTCGCCGAGGCCAAGGCGAAGATCATCGAGTGGCTGGAGGCGACCGGCCACGGCACCGGGGCGGTCACCTACCGGCTGCGGGACTGGCTGTTCAGCCGCCAGCGGTACTGGGGCGAACCGTTCCCGATCGTTTACGAGGTGCTGCCGGACGGCACGGTCAGCGAGGAGCCGATCGCGCTGCCCGAATCCATGCTGCCGCTGGAGCTGCCCGAGATCGACGACTTCTCGCCGAAGCTGTTCGACCCCAATGACGCGAACACCTCGCCGGAGACGCCGCTGTCGCGTACGCGTGCCTGGGTCGAGGTCGAACTGGACCTGGGGGACGGACCGAAGCGTTACGTACGCGAGACGAACACGATGCCGCAGTGGGCCGGTTCCTGCTGGTACCAGCTGCGGTACCTGGATCCCACCAACGACCAGGCGTTCGTCGACCCGGCGAACGAGGCGTACTGGGTGGGCCCGCGCGAGGGGCAGGAGTCCGGCGGCGTCGACCTGTACGTCGGCGGCGTCGAGCACGCCGTCCTGCACCTGCTGTACGCCCGGTTCTGGCACAAGGTGCTGTTCGACCTGGGCAAGGTGTCCTCGTTCGAGCCCTACCACCGGCTGTTCAACCAGGGCTACATCCAGGCGTACGCCTACACCGACGAGCGCGGCGTCTACGTCCCGGCCGAGGAGGTGACCGAGGAGTCCACCGGCGTCTACGTCTGGCAGGGCGAGAAGGTCGACCGCGAGTACGGGAAGATGGGCAAGTCCCTGAAGAACGTCGTCACCCCCGACGAGATGTGTGCGCAGTACGGCGCGGACACGTTCCGGGTCTACGAGATGTCGATGGGGCCGCTGGAGGTGTCCCGTCCCTGGGAGACCCGGGCGGTCGTCGGCGCGCAGCGATTCCTGCAGCGGGTTTGGCGGGCGATCGTCGACGAGGAGACCGGTGAGGTCACCGTCGTCGACTCCGCTCCCGACGAGGCGACGCAGCGACTGCTGCACAAGACCATCGCCGGTGTCCGGGACGACATGTCCGAGCTGCGCTTCAACACCGCGGTCGCCAAGCTGATCGAGCTGACCAACGGCATCACGCGGCTGGAGCGCACGCCTCGGGAGACCGCCGAGGCGCTGACGCTGATGGTCGCGCCGTTCGCCCCGCACATCGCCGAGGAGCTGTGGCGCAAGCTGGGGCACGACGAGTCGCTGACCTACGCCGACTTCCCGCAGGCCGACCCGGCCCTGCTGGTCGAGGACCAGGTCACCTACCCGGTCCAGATCAACGGCAAGGTCCGCGGCCGGGTCGAGGTCGCGGCCTCCGCCGGCGAGGATGTGGTACGCGCGGCGGCGCTGGACGCCGTCGCCGACTCGCTGGGGGGCAAGGAGCCGAAGAAGGTCATCGTCGTCGCGGGCCGGATGGTCAGCGTCGTCGTGTGACCTCGAACGTCAGATGACAACTCTGTCATCGCAGGTGGCGGCCCGTCTTCGCAGGAAGGCGGGCCGTTCGCCGTCGATGGACGTCCACCGTGACAAAACTGCGGACGTTCGTCGATGAGCGCCGCTGACCAGCCGGGCGAGGCTGTGGCTCATGAAGCTTTTGGCCACACGACGTCGCAAGATAACCGCCGCGATCGCGGCCGTCCTGCTCGTCGGCGCCGGTGGAGCGGCGGCCGCCGGTGAGAGGTTCTGGGAAGAGATCGGGGTGCTCGACGAACCCGGTGCGGGCACGCCGTTCCAGCCGCACGAGTTCGCCGAGATGATGGCGGGGGAGGCCGGCGAGAACGCGGGCGACGAGGCGTTCGAGGCGCTCACCATCGCGCAGCAGTTCGCCGACGCCCGCACCGCGCCGGGCATCGTCGCGCCGGGCGCCTACAGCGCGGCGTACGCGCAGCTCACGTCGATGCCGAAGACGGCGGGGACGTGGTCGGAGGTGACCAACAAGGTCTACGACGCCGACGATCCGCGCTACCGGGACTGGTACTCGAACTCCAGTGGCGGCGCGGGCAACGTGACCGGGCGGATCACCGGGCTCGTCGCCGACAACGCCGGGCACGTGTACGCCGCGGGCGCCGACGGCGGCGTCTGGCGCTCGTCGACCGGCGGCGGTCAGTGGTCGCCCATCGCCGACCAGCTCCCGTCGTTGTCCAGTGGCACCCTCGTCCTCGCTGACGACGGCTCGCTCTGGTACGGCACCGGCGAGGCCAACACCGGTGGGACGGCGTACGCCGGATCCGGGGTGTATCGCCTGGCCGACCCGACGACGGGCCAGTTCACCCCGGCCAACCGGGTCGGCGGCACCGAGCTGGAGAGCACCGTCATCTCGAAGCTCCGCTTCGCGGGCGGCACCGTCTGGGCGGCCACCAACCGCGGCGTCTACAGCCACTCCGCCACGACGGCGGCCGGCGCCTGGACCTTCCAGTACGCCCCCAACCCGTCGTTCCTGCCGGGCGGGGCCGACGCGGGCAACGCGAACGCCGCGTACAAGAACATCGTGAACGACATCGCGCCGGACCCGAAGAATCCGAAGCACATCGTGGCCGCCATCGCCTGGCGGTCGGGAGACACCTACAACGGCTTCTACGAGACCGCCGACTACACCCAGGGCTCGGCGAGCTGGCACAAGGTGAATCCGACCGGCTCGATCCCGGCGGACGACATCGGCCGGGTCACCTTCGCGTACGCCGCCGACGGCAGCGTCCTCTATGCGATCAACCAGTCGCCGAAGCTGCTGAACAAGCCGGTCGGCACGGTGAACAGCTACCTCGACGGGGTCTACGTGTCGAACTCCGGCAGCCCGTCCGGGCCGTGGTCGAAGATCGCGGAGTCGGAGAAGCTGGCCAACTCGGGCTCGGCGTTGAAGCAGTCGGTCGGCGGCAAGGGCTACGGCCCCGGCATCCAGTCCTGGTACAACCACTTCCTGCAGGTGGACCCGACCGATCCGAAGCACGTCTGGCTCGGGTTGGAGGAGGTCTACGAGACCACCGACGGCGGGTCGTCCTGGAAGACGATCGGGCCGTACTGGAACTTCTACTTCGGCTGCTGGGCGATCGACGACGCGCACAACAAGTGCCCGGACTCGACCCACTCCGACCAGCACTCCGTCGCGGTCGGCAGTTACCAGGGCAAGGCGTACGTCTATGTCGGCAACGACGGCGGCGCCTTCCGGCGACCGGTACGCGGCCAGACCAACGCCGAGGGTCACGCCACCGACTGGAGCAGCCTGAACGACGGCACCCTGGACGCGCTGCAGTACTACTCGGTCTCCGTCGGCAAGGACACCTACAACGGCGTGTCCGGCGTCGGCGTCACCGGCGGTCTCCAGGACAACGGCACCTCGCTGCTGCGTCCGGGCGACACGGTGATGGGATCGAACTTCGGCGGGGACGGCGGCGACTCCCTGGCCGATCCGCAGAACATCTGCCGCCAGGTGCAGGAGTACACCACCTTGTCCATGTCGGTGACCGAGAACTGCGCGGCGAACCCAGGCGCCAACAGCGCCTCCGAGGCCACTTCGTGGAAGATCCAGCCGTACACGAACTCGCCCGGTGACGAGCCGGCCCGGTTCATCGCCCCGTTCTCACCCGACTCGACGAACTACAACGTCTGGGTCGCGGGCGGCCGGCACGTCTGGGTCAACGATCTGGGCTTCGCGATCCGCAGCGGCAAGCAGTGGAAGAACGTGTTCGACCTCGGAGCCGGGCACACCGCGACCTCCGTCGCCGTCAGCAACGGGACTGCGTACGTGGGCTGGTGCGGCCCGTGCAACAACGCCGGCTTCACCCGGGGCGTCGCCACCGGCAAGGTCGGCGACCCGACGAGCTGGCACCAGCTGGCCCTGCCGCCGACCGGCGTCGTGCCCAACCGGCTCGTCCAGGGCGTCGAGGTCGATCCGGCCGACGGTCAGCACGTCTTCCTGGCGGTGAACGGCTTCTCGCGGCGCTTCACCGAGGGTCCGGGGGCCGGCATCGGCCACGTCTTCGAGTCCCACGACGGCGGGGCGGACTGGACCGACGTCTCGGCGAACCTGCCGGACGTCCCGGCGAGCTCGATCAAGCTGCTGCCCAACGGCGGGCTGATCCTGGCGACCGACCTCGCGGCGTTCTACCGCCCGGCCGGCTCCACCGCCTGGCTGCGACTGGGATCGGGGCTGCCGCTCACGGTCGGCATGGACATCGAGTACTCCAGTGTGGACAACTCGGTGTACCTGGCCACCCACGGGCGGGGGATCTGGCGGATCACCCTGCCGTAACCGTGCGGACGTGGCGGTCGGCTACGGCTCGAGAACGATCGAGTCGCCGCTGACCGCCACGTTCTTCGGTGGCAGCGCCTGGGTCGCCGGCCCCTGCTTCACACTGCCGTCGGTGATCGAATACTGACTACCGTGGCAGGGGCAGTTGATAGTGCCGTTGGCGACCGTGCCGACCGTGCAGTGCATGTGGGTGCAGATGGCGCTGAAGCCCTTGAAGGCGCCCGCGGTCGGCTGAGTCACCACGACCTGCTGAGTCGCGAAGATCTGGCCGCCGCCGACCGGGATGTCCGAGGTCTTGCCGAGCGTGGTCGGCCCGGTCGCGGCCGGTGCGGTCGGTGTGGCGGACGAACCGCCGCCGCCACCGCCGCACGCGGCGGCCAGCCCCGTCGCGGCGACCCCGGCCGCTCCGGCGATCCCGGTCACGAAGGCCCGGCGAGTGGATGTCATGTCCGCCCCCATACAGATTCGGCACCGGAATCCCCGGTACGCACGACGTAATAGGCCGTGACGACGGCCAGGATCAGCACGACCGCCTGCAGCGCCGTACGCAGCCAGGCCGGTCCGGGCAGCCGACCGCCGATCGCCCACAGCAGCACTCCGGTGACCACGCCCAGCGCCAGCGCCAGCCAGAACGTCGTGGTGCCGTAGCTGCGGTGCTGCAGGACATTGGCCGGCGGGCCGGCGGCGTACCGGGCGGCGAGGAGGTCGTCGCCGGACAGCTTCGCCACCAACGCGGCCAGCGGTGCGAGCACGGCCAGTCCGGCGGTCAGCCACCCGGTCTTCGCCCGCCAGCGCGGGACGACGGCGTACACCACGGCGAACAGCGCCAGCAGCGGCACGAAGACCACCGCGGCGTGCACGTAGAGCGGATGAGCCGGTATGCCCAGAATGTCACTGAACATGACGTCAGTCTGGTAGATCCCACCGGGGTCCGGTGGGTGTTCGCCCAGATCACGGGCGGCGGGACGTCACCCGCCAGTAGACCGCCGCACTGGCGCTGACGAGCGCACCCAGGACGGCGGGTAGGTAGGTCAGGAGCGTGACGCCGCTCGGCGAGACGACGGCGGCCCCGATCGCGGCGTACGCGAACGCACTGGGCGCACCGCCGAGCGCCGTCCCCGCCAGATAGTGCCGGAACCGCGTCGCCGAGCTGCCGTACGCGTACCCGACGAGGCCGAACGGCGCGATCGGCAGGAGACGCACGACCACCACGGCCAGCGTGCCGCGCTGGGCCAGCCAGCTGTCCAGCCGCGCGATCCGCCCCCGCAACCGCCGCCGGACGGTCTCCCGCCCGGCCCAGCGGCCCAGCCAGAACGTCGCGATCGCGGCGCTCACCGCCGCGACGAGGGCCACGCCCGCCCCGGCCACCGCGCCGAACAACAGGCCGCACGCCAGCGAGATGGCGGTACGCGGAACGAGCGCCATGAGAAGGGCGGCCCCGGCGACGATCGCGGCCGCGGGGCCGAACGCGCCGAGATCGCGTACCTCGGCGGGCACCGAACCGAGGGGCACCCGGCTGGCCAGCAGCGCTACCGCGCCCACGCCCAGACCCAGCGCACCGGCCCGCACGAGGGCCCGGCGACGGAAGTCCCCCGCCTGGTCATCGGCAGTGGTCATCGGCCGACGGCGGTGAGCCGCTCGGCCCGGAGCCGATCCGGCCAGGTGTCGTCCAACGGCCCCAGCGACTGTTCGCCGGTCGCCCAGCAGAGCAGCAGATCTGCGAGCGCAGGGTTACGGGCCAGGGCGGGGCCGTGTGCGTACGTTCCGAGAATCGTCTCGGACCAGGCCCCCTCCGTGACGCCGTCGTTGCCGACGCCCGTGGTGACGCGGACCAGGGGCTTGACGCCGGGGCCGAGGTGCGTGCGGCCGCCGTGGTTCTCGAAGCCGGTCAGCGGCGGGAGGCCGAGCGTGGGGTCGACGTCGCCCGCCAGCTCGCCGACGGCGCGCGAGGGGCCGCGGTCCGAGCTGATGTCGATCATGTCGAGGCCGGGGCACTTGTCGCCCTTGGCGAAGAAGCTGCTGCCGAGAAGCTGGTAGCCGGCGCAGACGGCGAAGACCACGGCGCGGTTCGCGGCCGCGCGGGCCAGCCCGCCGTCGTTGAGCAGCCGTTGCGCGGCGAGCGCCTGCGGACCGTCCTCGCCGCCGCCGAGCAGGTAGATGTCGCCCTGGTCGGGCAGCCGCTGGTCGGAGCGGACCTCGATGGTCTGGGCCGGGATGCCGCGGGCGCGGGCCCGGTGGGCCAGGATCAGCATGTTGCCACGGTCGCCGTAGGTGGAGAGCAGATCGGGGTAGACCCAGACGATCTGCAGCCCACCGTTCAGATCAGAGGCTTTGCTGTCAAAGGACACGATCCAGCTCCGCTCGGATGTCTTGGAACGCGGTGTAGTTGGCGATGACCTCCAGGCGGCCCTGCGGCACCGCTGCGACCGCGTCGGCGAAGGTCTTGACGTGCGTGAACGGCACGCCGTTGATCTCCAGCCGGACGGCCAGGTCCATCGCCCGATCGCCGCTCACGAGGACCTGGCGCCCCCGGAGCGGGCTGAAGTCCACGTCGTAGAGCCAGCTCGTGTCGAGCCCGTCGGGGTCGCGGGCGTTGATCGCCAGCAACGTCGGCGCGACGTCGGCCATCTCGAACGCCTCGAGCCAGCTCGCCGGGTTCTTCGCCAGCAGCAGCCGGACCAGCCGGCCGTCCCGCTCCACCTGGGCGTATCGGCCGGCGACGCTGGCCACCGAGCCGAGCCGGGGGATCGCGTCCACCGGATTCACCCCGAACCGGGCGGCCACGGCGAGCGCGGTCGCGGCGTTGCCCAGGTTCACCGTGCCGGGGAGCTGAAGCTTCACCTCGTGCGGTACGCCGTCCGGCGCGACCACCTCGCCGTCGAGCAACGTCCACTGTGGAGAAGGGCGGCGCAGGTCCCCGTTCGCGCAGGCCCAGCCGCCGGCCTCGCCACGCTGGATGTGACCGCCGCAGGCGGGGCAGACGTGTGAGTCGTCCTGCCAGCGTTGCCCCGCCGAGAACCAGGTGACCTCGTCGGCCGGGTGGGCGCCCGCGGCGTACACCACCATCGGGTCGTCGGCGTTCGCCACGACGTGCACCGCGGGGTGCGAGGCGAGCGCCTGCCGCCAGAGGTCGGCCATCATGGCGACCTCCTTGGCCCGGTCGAGCTGGTCGCGCGACAGGTTCAGCAACGCCACCACCCGGGGCTGGGTCGCCTGGATGACCTGAGCCAGGTAGTGCTCGTCCACTTCGAGCACCGCGTAGCGGGTCGTCCCGGCACGGGCCAGCGCGGAGGTGTGCCCGGTCGGCATGTTCGCGCCGAACGAGTTGGTCGCGACCTCGCCGAGGACGCCCAGCGCCGCGGCGGTGAACCGGGTCGTGGTCGTCTTGCCGTTGGTGCCGGAGACCAGCGCGATCTCGCGGCCGGCCGCCAGATGGGCCAGCAGATCGGGATCGATCATCATGCCGAGCCGGCCGCCGATGACCGAGCCGTCGCCGCGCCCGGTAGCGCGCGACAGCGCGGCCGCCGTCTTCGAGACGGAAACGGCGAAGGCCGTACGCAGCGGCAGCTTCTTCTCGTCCGACACGCGGCTAGAGTACGCGATCTGTTTTCGTGATTGGTTGTGTGCCTTGAATCACGGACATCTCGGGCAATCTGCCGGGACAATACGGGCGCCCGTCGTTCCGGGGAGACATTTTGGCTGGTCAGGGGCTACGTCGCGGGCTTGGCTGACTGCCGGTCATGCACTAGAAACGCAGGCGCCGGTCGATGACCGGTGAACGCTCCGGTCCCGCCGAGCCCTGCCCGGCCGGGCGTTGACCCCCAGCACAGCACCGGGCAGGGGTGGGGGACCCACTGACGCCTCGCTGTCCCAGCCGGGCGTCGGCCTCGTCCGCACGAGGCTCGGGGTGAAGCCGCCCTCCAGCGGCCGGGCAACCTTCCGCGCCCGAACCCGACAGCTCACCTCACAGGCGTGCTGAAGGGAACCCCCATGCGGTACTCCTCCTGGGAGCGTGCTCGAAGTCTCCTGTTCGGCAGCCACCGGCGTCGCCTGGTCACCGTCGGAGCGGCGGCGGTCACGGCCGCGGCCGTCGGCATTCCCGCCCTCGCGGCGGGGCCGCACCCGACGCCCACCGGCCTGACGGCTCCGGCGCTCTCGGTGCTTGCCTCTGCGTCGTCGTCCTCGCCCACGCCTCCGGCGTCTCCCTCGGTGTCCGCGTCTCCAACTCCGTCCGCCTCTGCGTCCGCGCCTGCCTCGAAGCCGGCGGCCCCCAGGAAGGCGACGGCTACCGCGACGGCGGCGACCAAGGCGGCGATCGTCCTGCGCGAGGTGGCGAAGCTCAAGGGTTCGCCCTACGTGTTCGGCGCGACCGGGCCACGCACCTTCGACTGCGCCGGGCTCACTCAGTTCGTGTACGCCAAGATCGGCGTCAAGCTCGTCAACTACGTGCCGACGCAGCTGGCCAAGGCGAAGGTCGTCCCCCACTCGAAGCAGCGCCCCGGCGACCTCATCTTCTTCCTGAGCGGCGACTTCGCTTACCACGTCGGCATCTACGCCGGGAACCACAAGATGTGGGACGCCCCGACCGAGGGGCAGGCCGTCGGCCTGCACGAGATCTGGGACGACGGGTACGTCGTCGGTCAGTTTTACTGATTTTTCGGCCGAGGTCCGGCTCGTCCGATCGGAGGAGTACGCCGAACGGGCGGGCCGGACGACTTCTGTGGGCTGTGTCACCGGCCGAACCGGACATCGCGGCAGGCAATTTCGGACATCGATGCCTGGACCGCTCGGCCGGGGTAGTTTTCCCAGCTGACAGCGCCCTTTCAGGTTCTTGGCGAACTCGCAGGCTCTTGAGTAGAAACGATCCGCCGGTCGGGTTCACCCGGGCGGCGGCGCCGCGGATACGCCGAGTCCCGCCCGTTCGCGGTGCCCACCCCACCGAAGCAGTGGATGGGCGGGAGCGGAGGAACCACCTTCGCCGGACCTGCCCGCAGATCGGTTTTCCAGCTCGGTTCGCCGGCCTGGTTCCCCGGATCGGTTCGCAGGCCGGCTCGGGGTGAAGCCATGCCGTCCCTGGACGCCGTGGCCGGGCCACCTTCCCGCCCGAACCCGACAGCTCACTTCGCAGGCGTGCCGGAAGGACGACGATGAAGTCACAGCTCAGGCGGCGTACCGCCGGACTCGTGCTGGCCGTCGGCACGGGCATCCTGGCCGGGACGCTGACGGGAACCCCTACTCAAGCCTCCTCGGTGGACTCGGCCACTGCCCCGACTACCACCGCCCAGGCCACCACCGCCCCGGCGACCGGCGTCGGCGCGGCCGACACGGTCGTGACGGAGAACGCGGTCACCGCCACGAGCGCGACCGCGATGAGCACGACCGCCGCGACCTTCACCGTCGCGCCGACCGCCGTCAGTTCCCGGGCGGCCAAGGCCGCGAAGGTGATCGCGCTGGCGAAGCAGTACAGCGGCCGTCCGTACCGCTGGGGCGCCGCCGGACCCAAGCGGTTCGACTGCACCGGGTACACGAAGTTCATCTACAAGAAGGTCGGCGTCAAGCTCCCCCACAGCGGCGCCCAGGGCAAGAAGGGGAAGAAGGTCTCCCGGGCCAAGGCGCTCCCCGGTGACCTGGTGATCTTCCGCAACTCCAGCGGCCGCGTCTACCACGTCGGCATCTACGCCGGCGGCAACAAGATGTACGACGCCCCGACCTACGGCAAGAAGACCGGCCTGCACCGCATCTGGAGCAAAAAGGTCGAGTTCCGCCGGGTGTTGTTCTAGACCTCTCACCCATCCCCTGAAAGCAGCCGGGCCCGCACCAGTGGTGCGGGCCTTGCTGTGCCGGGGACGCTTAACTCGTGCTTAACGAGCGGTAATGGCATCGGTGACGGTGATGTCGGAAACCGGACCATGTTGATCTTCATAGGGCCCCTCCACCCGAACGTACCTCTCGTGACCTGGCCAAACGGGGAGGGCTCGGGGCGTCGGGAGCGTCGATTTTGGTTGACGGTGGAGGGAAGTGGAGTAAAGTGGGGCCCACTGGTGGGGCTGGGAGGCCCGGCCGGCCGGGGGAGCGGCTCGCCGCGAACGAGCTGATCCCGTCTGCGTCATCGGGGGGTGGGGCCGATGTTTCTCGGCACGCATACCCCTCGCCTGGACGACAAGGGCCGGTTGATCCTTCCGGCGAAGTTCCGGGACGAGCTGGCGGGAGGTGTCGTGATCACTAAAGGGCAGGAGCGCTGTCTCTACGTGTTCCCGGTCGCCGAGTTCCAGCGATACGCCGCCGAGCAGTCGGCCCGTCCGATGAGTGACAAGGCGGCCCGGGCCTACACCCGGGTGCTGTTCTCCGGCGCTCACGACGAGGTCCCCGACAAACAGGGCCGGGTCACCATTCCGCCGACGCTCCGAGCGTACGCGGGACTGGAGCGAGACCTGGTGGTGATCGGCGCGAGCACTCGTGTCGAGATCTGGGACAACGCCGCCTGGGAGGCGTACCTCGCCGAGAGCGAGGAGGCCTTCTCGGACGTCGACACCGCCGGTGACGCCGGCCTGCCGACGGAGGCGGGGTGACGCCGGCCAGACGGTGAGCGCCAGGCGCCTGGAAGCGATGCCGCGAACATCGCAGCACCGGGCACGAAACCGGCGTACCGCGAGATCTCCAGCCGCTTGTCGGCTCCTGGCGCCACTTCCCCGGCGCCAGGCGTACTGCTCTCTCGAACCCCTTGGGAACGGGGAACAAGAGGTGCGAGAAGCGGATGGGGATCTGGCGGTACGCCGGGATCAACGAGAGCAGAACAGCAGGGGGTCGAGATGCAGCAGCCGCGGGGCAAGCACGTGCCCGTCCTGCTCGAACGCTGCCTCGACCTGCTGGCTCCCGCGCTCACCGTCGACCGCGCCCAGCGGGCCGGCGGCCGGACCTACCACGTCGACGCGACCCTCGGCCTGGGCGGCCACGCCGAAGCCGTGCTCCAACGCCACCCCGAGACGGTTCTCATCGGACTCGACCGGGACACCGAGGCGCTGGAGCACTCCCGGCGGCGGCTGGCTCCCTTCGCCGACCGCGTTCATCTGGTGCACGCCGTGTATGACGAGCTTCCGCGCGTCCTGCGGGATCTCCGGATCGCCCGGATCGACTCGATCCTGTTCGACCTGGGCGTCTCCTCGTTGCAGCTCGACGAGGCGGACCGGGGTTTCGCGTACGCGCAGGACGCCCCGCTCGACATGCGGATGGACCAGACCCGGGGCATGACGGCCGAGCAGGTGGTCAACACCTACGACGCCGGTCAGCTGGCCCGGGTGCTGCGGGTCTACGGCGAGGAGAAGTTCGCGTCCCGGATCGCGGCATCGATCCTCAAGGAACGGGCGAAAGGCCCGCTCACCAGCTCGGCTCGGTTGGCTGAACTGGTTCGCGACGCCATCCCGGCGGCCGCCCGGCGTACCGGGGGACATCCGGCGAAGCGGACCTTCCAGGCCCTGCGCATCGAGGTGAATCGGGAACTGGTGGTGCTGGAGGCGGCACTGCCCGCGGCGCTGGACGTTTTAACGCCTGGTGGCCGGATCGTGGTCATGTCCTACCACTCGCTGGAGGACCGGATCACCAAGCAAGCGTTCGCAGCGCGGGCGCGGTCCACCGGGCCGGTCGACCTACCGGTCGAGCTACCCGGCACCGGACCGACCTTGCGGCTGCTGACCAGGGGGGCGGAGCTGCCCAGCGAGTCCGAGGTCGCGGAGAACCCGCGGGCCGCCTCGGTTCGCCTGCGGGCGGCAGAGAAGATCGGGGGAGAGGCATGAGCAACTCCAACGCGGCGCGGGCGCCGCGCGACGACGACCGTCGGCTCGACCGGGGTCGGGCCGAGGGCCGGGGGGAGACCGGGCGGAGCACGCCGGAGCGGCCGAAGCTGCGGCTGGCGCCGCCGATGCCGGTGTCCGGTCCGCGGGTGCCGTTCGTCGTGATGATCGTGGTCCTGGTGATGGCCGGGGTCGTGGGCATCCTGGCGCTCAACCAGAAGATCAACGAGAACGCGTTCAAGCTCGACAAGCTGCGGGCGGAGCAGGCCCAGCTGGACCGGCAGGAGCAGGACCTCAACCAGCAGATCGCCGCGAAGGAGGCGCCGGGCAACCTGGCGGCTCAGGCTCGCAAGCTGGGCCTGGTCCCGGCGGGCGCGCCGGCCTTCATCCGGCTGCCGGACGGCCGCATCGTCGGCGTTCCGCAGCCGGCCAACGGCGAGCCGGCCATCACCAGCCAGGGGGGCTGATGCCGCAGCAGCGTGGCTCCGACGGACGGGGGTCCGACGGGCAGGGCTTCGGCGACCGTGGGCGCACCGGCAAGTCCGGTGCGCCCACCGGCCGTTCGGGCGGCCAGAACCGCAGCGGACTGGGCCGGGCGCGTGCCTACACCCCCCGCGGCCGCACCGTACGCGAGCAGTCGTCGCTGCGGGTCGTGCCGCCGATCGATCATGAGGAAGAGGAGTCAATCAGGGACTCCCGGACACGCCACGCCGGTGGATCACGACCGAAAGTTCATGATCGCGCGGACAGGGGCGCGAGCGAGCGGGCGAGCGGCGGCCGGGGAGCGAAGCGCCGCGGAGCGCCGGCCGGCCGGCCGGGGCGGCCGAAGGCGGTCAAGGTGCCCAAGCCGCCGCGTCCGGCCAACCCCCAGCGACGGCTGCGCCTGGCGGCCGGGCTCGCGCTGCTCATGTTCACGGCGGTCGGCGTACGCCTCGTCGAGTTGCAGTTCGAGGGCGCGCCCGCGGCGGCGGCTCAGGGCTTGGACCAACGCCTCGAACACCAGACCCTGTACGCGTCCCGGGGCTCCATTTTGGACCGGAACGGCGCGATCATGGTGCACAGCGTCGAGGCGCGTACGGTGTTCGCCGACCCGACGCTGATCGAGGACCCGGCGGGGGCCGCAGCCCGGCTCGCTCCGCTGCTGGGGCGCCCGGTGTCGGAGTTGCTGCCGCTGTTGGAACCGCACAATCAGCCGAACAGCACCAAGCCGCAGAGCTACGAGGTGCTCGCGCAGGGTGTGAGGATCGAGACTGGCGATGCCGTGCGGGCGCTGAACCTCAAGGGCATCGGCGTCGACCGGGCGGATCGGCGCGACGTGCTCAGCCAGGACGTCGCCGCGAACCTCATCGGCTTCACCGGCGAGGACGGCGGGCTGGTCGGTCTGGAGGCGCGCTTCGACGATCTCCTCGCCGGGAAGAACGGCCTGCGCACCTATGAGGTGGGCCGAGGCGATCAGCTCGACAAGGAGATCCCTGGCGGCTACCACAAGACGGTCCCGGCGCGGAACGGCTCGACCCTGCAGCTCACCATCGACCGGGATCTCCAGTACGAGGTCCAGCGCATCCTCACCGCCAAGATGCAGCAGGTCAAGGCGATCTTCGGGAGCGCGACGGTGATCGACGTCAAGACCGGCGAGGTGGTGGCGCAGGCGAGCTGGCCGACCTACGACGCGGCCAACCCGCTGGCGAGCCGCCCGCAGGACCGGGGCGACGTCGCGAGCAACGAACTGGTCGACCCGGGTTCGGTGCACAAGGCGATCGTGCTGGCCGGGGCGCTGGAGGAAGGCGTCATCACGCCGGACTCGACGGTGACGGTCGCGCCGACGATCAAGGTGGCCGACAAGACCTATGAGGACACTCACCCGTTCCCCAGCGGCACGAAGATCACCATGCCGGGGCTGATGGCGTACTCGTCGAACGTGGGCACCATCAAGATCTCGCAGCAGCTGGGCGCGGAGAACCTCTACAAGTACCAGCGCCTGTTCGGGCTCGGGCAGCCCACCGGGATCTCCATCCCGGGCGAGGCCTCCGGGGTCGCCCGGCCGCCGTCGGAGTGGCAGGGGTCGGACTTCGGCTCGATCCCGATCGGCAACGGCGTCTCGGTGACCCCGTTGCAGATGACCGCGGCGTACGCGGCGATCGCGAACGACGGCGTCTGGATCCAGCCGCATCTGGTCAAGAACATCATCGGCCCGGACGGCAAGGTCCAACCGGCCGAGGCGGCGGCCAGCCACCGGGTGATCAGCGCCGAGCACGCCGCTCAGTTGCGGCAGATCATGGAGCCGGTGACGACGGCGCCGGGGGCGACCGCGCGCAGCGCCGCGATCGCGGGTTACCGGGTCGCCGGCAAGACGGGCACCGGGCGCTATTACGCCACGAACGGGTACGGCAAGGGCGAGGTCGCGTCGTTCATCGGCATGGCTCCGGCCGAGTCCCCGCGCTACGTCATCGGCGTGTTCGCGTACACCCCGGGCGGCAACGGCGGCGTGGTCTGCGGTCCGGCCTTCAAAGACATGATGTCCTTCGCGCTCAAGCACTTCGGTGTCGCCCCGAGCGGGGAGAAGCCCCCGACCTTCGTGGCGACCCGCTGACCTCCGGTAGGGTGCTCAAGCGTGCCTGTCAGTCTCCGACCCGCGTCCTGCGAGCCCGTGGCGCTGGCCACCCTGGGTGCGCTGCTCTCGCTCCCGGCCACCGAGCCGGGACCGCTGGTGAGCGGCGTGACGCACGCCAGCGACGAGGTGCTCCCCGGTGATCTCTACGCCGCGTTGCCGGGTTCCCGCCGGCACGGCGCCGAGTTCGTCGGCCAGGCGGCGGAGGCCGGGGCGGTCGCCGTCCTGACCGACGCCGCGGGGGCCGAGGCGGCGGCCGCCGCCGGGCTGCCCGCGCTGATCGTCGACGATCCCCGGGCGGTGCTCGGGCTGGTCGCCGATCGCGTCTACGGCGAACCGAGCCGCGAACTGGTGCTCATCGGCATCACCGGGACCGCCGGGAAGACGTCGACGGCGTACCTGATCGAGTCGGGGCTGCGGGCGGCGGGGCACGTCACCGGCATCATCGGCACCGTGGAGACCCGGCTCGGCGACCTGCGCGTCACGAGCAAACGCACCACGCCCGAGGCGACCGACCTCCACGCGCTGCTCGCGGTGGCCAAGGAGAACGGGGTCACGGCGGTCGTCATGGAGGTCTCCAGCCACGCGCTGGCCCTCGGCCGGGTCGGCGGCGTCCGCTTCGCGGTGGCCGGCTGGACCAACTTCGGGCTCGACCATCTCGACTTCCACGCCGGCACCGAGGAGTACTTCGCCGCCAAGGCCTCGCTCTTCGACGGCCGCGCCCGGTCCGAGGTGCTCAACCTCGACGACCCCGCGCTCACCCCGCTCCTCAAGCCCTCGACCGTCACCTACTCCGCGTCGGGCGACAGCAAGGCCAGCTGGTACGCGGAAAGCGTCTCCGGCGGCTACGACCAGCAGTTCACGGCGTACGGGCCGGGGGGTGCGCCGGTGCGGGCCGGGGTCGCGTTGGCGGGCCGCCACAACGTGGCCAACGCACTGCTGGCGCTGGCCGCGCTGACCGAGGTCGGAGTGGACCCGCAGACGGCCGCCGACGGCATCGCCGCGTGTCCCGGCGTACCGGGGCGGTTGGAGCGGGTGCCGAGCCCCGCGAACTCCCGCCGGGACGTCGTCGGCGTGGTCGACTACGCGCACAAGCCGGACGCGATCGTGGCCGCGTTGAAGGCGCTACGCGAACTGGCGGACTACCGGAGCGGGCGGCTCATCTGCGTCATCGGCGCGGGCGGGGATCGTGACCGGGGCAAGCGCCCGATCATGGGCAAGGCCGCCGCCGACGGCTCTGATCTGCTCATCGTCACCGACGACAATCCGCGGACCGAGGATCCGGCGCAGATCCGGGCCGAGCTCATCGCGGGTGTGCCCACCCCGGCTGAGGTCGTCGAGATCGCCGGGCGTCGGCAGGCGATCGACGAGGCCGTCCGCCGCGCGCGTATGGGAGACGTCATCGCAGTCCTCGGCAAGGGCCATGAGACCGGTCAGGAGGTCGGCACTGAGGTGCTGCCGTTCGACGACCGGGTGGAACTGGCCGACGCACTCACCGCGGCCGCGCTGGCGGACGCCCGGGAGGGGGAGCCGGCATGATCCGGATGACGCTGGCCGAGATCGCCTCGGCCGTCGGCGGCACGCTCAGCGAGGCAGACTCCGAGACCGCGGTGACCGGCCCGGTCGAGTACGACACCCGCCGGGATCTGACCGGCGGCCTGTTCGTCGCGTTCCCCGGGGCCAACGTCGACGGGCACGACTTCGCCGCCCGCGCGGTGGCCGACGGGGCCACGGCGGTCCTCGGCACCCGCGCCGTCCCAGGCGTTCCCATGGTGCTGGTCGACGACGCGCTGACGGCGATCGGACGACTGGCGCGCGCGGTGCTCGACCGGCTGCCGCAGCTCACCGTCATCGGGATCACCGGCTCGTCCGGCAAGACGAGCACCAAGGACATGATCGGCCAGCTGCTGTCGCGCCTCGGCCCGACGGTCGCCCCGCCCGGCACGTTCAACAACGAACTCGGCCTCCCGCATACCGCCCTCATGGCCGATGAGCAGACCCGCTTCCTCGTCCTGGAGATGGGCGCGCGCGGGCCGGGTCACCTGACCTACCTCTGCGGCATCGCCCCGCCCAAGATCGGCGTGGTGATCAACGTAGGCGTCGCGCACATCGGCGAGTTCGGGTCGCAGGACAAGATCGCCGAGGCCAAGGGCGAACTGGTCGAGGCGTTGCCCGCCGACGGCGTGGCGATCCTCAACGTCGACGACCCCAGGGTGGCGGCGATGGCGTCGCGCACCCGCGCTCAGGTCGTCGGAGTGGGCACGTCTGAGCTGTCCGTGGTACGCGCCGACGACGTCACCCTCGACGGGCTCGGGCGTCCGGCGTACAAGCTGATCTGGCCGGAAGGCGAGACGGCCGTGACCCTGACCGTGGCCGGCGCCCACCAGGTGGGCAACTCGCTGGCCGCGGCGGCCGTGGCGCGAGCGGCTGGGATGACCGTGACCGAGTGTGGCGATGGGCTGTCCACGTTGCGCGCGGTCTCCAGCCGAAGGATGGATGTCTTCGACCGTGCCGACGGTGTCACGGTGATCGACGACTCGTACAACGCCAATCCGGCCTCGACCGCCGCCGCGCTGCGCGCGCTGGCCGCCCTGGGCAGCGCCCCGGACGGACCCGCCCGCCGCACGGTGGCGGTGCTGGGTTATCACGCCGAACTCGGCGAGCACGAGCGATCCGGGCACGAAGAGGTGGGCCGGATCGCCGCCGAGACGGACGTGAGCCTGCTGGTCGTGGTCGGCGACAACGCCGCGCCGATTCGCGACGGAGCGACGGCGGTGGCGCGATGGGGAGGAGACTCGGTGCTGGTCAGCGATCAGGACGCGGCCGTCGCGCTGCTCGGGGAGCGGCTGCGCCCCGGCGACGTCGTGCTGGTGAAGGGCTCGCGCTATCGGACGTGGCAAGTCGTCGACGCGCTGCGCGCGCCGGCTGAGGAGGCCACCGCATGAGCGGCCGGAGGCCGATCATCGGCAAGCGCAGTCTTTCTCAGGCGGTCGCCGGCCGTAGGACGGTGACCGCATGAGCGGCCGGAGGTCGATCATCGGCAAGCGCAGTCTTTCTCAGGCGGTCGCCGGCCGTAGGACGGTGACCGCATGAGCGGCCGGAGGTCGATCATCGGCAAGCGCAGTTTTTCTCAGGCGGTCGCCGGCCGTAGGACGGTGACCGCATGAGGGCGGTTTTCGTCGCCATCATCGTGGCGTTCGCGGTCTCCTTGTTCGGTACGCCGCTGGCCATCCGCGCGTTCACCCGGCTCAAGGCGGGTCAGCCGATCCGCTCCGATGGACCGCAGATGCACCAGACCAAGAAGGGCACCCCCACGATGGGTGGCGTCGTCTTCATCGTCTCGACCGTCATCGCGTACGTCGCCGGGCACATCGCCCTGATCACCCTGCCCAAGGCGCAGATCGGCCAGGTCCGCCCGACCATCACCGGCCTGGTCCTGCTCGGGCTGTTCGTGTTCTGCGGCGCGGTCGGCTTCATCGACGACTTCCTCAAGGTACGCAAGCGCAACAGCGAAGGCCTCAAGGAACGCGGCAAGCTCCTCGGCCAGCTGATCGTCGGCGTGGTCTTCGGCGTCATCGCGATCTGGCCGATCGACGCGTTCAAGAGCACCAACCAGCAGACCGTGGCCAGCACGAAGCTGTCGTTCATCCGCGACATCGACTGGCTGGAGCTCGGCCGGATCGGCGCCATCATCGTCTTCGTCCTGGTCATCCTCGCGGCCAGCAACGGCGTCAACCTCACCGACGGTCTCGACGGTCTCGCCACCGGCGCCTCGTTCATGGTCCTGTCGGCGTACGCGTTCATCGGGTTCTGGCAGTACCGGCACTGGTGCGCCGACCCCGCGTACAAGTCGGGCTACTGCTACATGGTCCGAGACCCGCTGGAGATAGCCATGATCGGGGCGGCTGCCGCGGCGGCCTGCGTCGGCTTCCTGTGGTGGAACGCGTACCCGGCCCGGATCTTCATGGGCGACACCGGCGCGCTCGGCCTGGGCGGCCTGGTCGGCGGCCTGGCCGTCTCCACCCGCACCACGTTGCTGCTGCCGATCCTGGGCGCGTTGTTCGTCATCGTCACGATGAGCGTGATCATCCAGCGGATCTCCTACAAGACCACCGGTAAACGGGTCTTCCGCATGTCACCTCTCCAGCATCATTTCGAATTAGTGGGCTGGAGCGAGGTCAACATCGTGATCCGCTTCTGGATCATCGCCGGCATCGGCGTGGCGGTCGCGCTGGGCATCTTCTACGCCGACTTCCTGAGCGCGGTCAGCTGATGAGTTCCTTCGACGACCGTGCCGTGCTCGTGGTCGGCTCCGGCACCGCCGGGGCCGCGAGCGCCCGGGCGCTGCTCAAGCACGGGGCGCGGGTCACGGTCGTCGACCAGAAGCCGACGGCCGCTCTCTCGGCGCTGGGCGATCTCGGCGCTCGGATCGTCGTCTCCGACGCTGCGGGCTCGGTGGATTCGGGACTCTTGTCCGGAGTATCGGATGTCGTGGTCTCGCCGGGCGTGCCGCCGTACCACCCGCTCGCTGCCGCAGCGGTGGCGGCGGGAATCGACGTCTACTCCGAACCCGAACTGGCCTGGCGGCTGCGGGGCCCGGGCGCGCCCGCCTGGCTGGCCCTGACCGGCACCAACGGCAAGACGACCACGGTCACGATGCTCGAGGCGATCCTGCGGGCCGCCGGGCATCGGACCGGCGCGTTCGGCAACATCGGCGAGCCGCTGGTGGAGTTGCCGGACGGGCTCGACGTGCTCGCCGTCGAACTGTCCAGCTTCCAGCTCCACTGGTCGTCGCGACTGGCGCCGGAGGCGGGGGCGATCCTCAACCTCGCCGACGACCATCTCGAATGGCACGGCGACTTCGACGCGTACGCGGGAGCGAAGGAAGCGATCTGGCGGTCGGCCCGGGCTGGGACCGGAGTCGCCGTGGGCAACGCCGACGACGCCCGCGTCGCCGCCGCACTCCACCGGGCGGGCGGATCCGCGCCGGTCTTCTTCACGCTGGGTACGCCGTCCCCGGCGACCTTCGGTGTGCTGGACGGCTGGCTGACGACACCGGACGGGCAGCCGATCATCGAGGCCGAGCGGATCAAGCCCGCCGGTACGCACAACGTCGCCAACGCGCTCGCCGCCGCCGCGCTGGCCGTGGCGTACGGAGTTCCGGTCGAGGCCATCCGCGACGGGCTCGCCGGATACGTGCCCGAGCCGCATCGGAACGCGTACGTGACGACGGTGGCCGGTGTGACCTATGTGGACGACAGTAAGGCGACCAATCCGCACGCGGCGCTGGCGTCGCTCTCGGCGTACCCGCGGATCGTGTGGGTCGCCGGCGGCCAGCTGAAGGGTGTAGACGTCGACGAGCTGGTCCGGACGGTCGTGCCCCGGTTGACCGGGGCCGTGCTGCTCGGGGTGGACCGCGAGCAGATCGCGGCCGCGTTGGCGCGACACGCGCCCGAGCTCCCCGTCGTCCAGGTCGCCAGGACTGATGATGGAGCGATGGGCGAGGTCGTCGCGGCCGCGGCACAGCTCGCGCAGCCGGGCGACACCGTGCTGCTCGCTCCGGCCGCGGCCAGCAAGGACATGTTCCACGGGTATGACCATCGAGGTTCGGCGTACGCCGCCGCCGTCCGGGCGCTGACCGGCGAGCAAGGCGGCTGAGGGGCGGGCATGACGCAGGCGACCGGCACACCCGATCCGCCATCCCCGGCGGAGGGGACCGGCTCCGCCCGGGGCACGATCCAGGACGCGCGACCGGCCCGGCCGCCCTTCGATCCGCAGCGCACCGTGCTGGCCTTCGTCTCGGCGCTGCGCGGCCTGCTGGACCGGCCGCTGGCCTCGTACTACCTGCTGCTGGCCTGCGTCGGGCTGCTGCTGATCATCGGGCTCACGATGGTCTTCTCGGCGACCGCCGTCACGAACTACAGCAAGGGCCTGAGCCCCTACGGCTCGCTCGTCCAGCAGCTGGCCGCGGCCGCCGTCGGCCTGGTCGCCTTCTGGGTCTGCCAGCGGCTGCCCCGGCGCACCTATCGGGCGGTGGCCCGGCTCCTGCTGATGGTCGCCATCGCGCTTCTGGCCCTGCTGGACCTGATCAACCTCGTCGCCTCGCTGCGCAACCAGTCCACCGCCCAGTGGGGGCCGGTCGAGGCGAGCGGCCTCTGGCTGTCCATCGGCTCGGTCGTCCTCCAGCCCTCCGAGCTGGCCAAGTTCGCCCTGGTCGTGTGGGGCGCCGATGTGCTGGTCCGCAAGGGCGACCGCATCCTCCAGTGGCGAGAGCTGTGGACACCGCTGTTCCCGGCGGTCGGCCTGCTCTTCGTCCTCGTCGGGTACGCCGACCTCGGCACCATGCTCGTGCTGCTGGCGATCTTCGTCGGCATGCTCTTCGTCGCCGGCGTACGCGGGCGGGTGTTCGCCGGGATGCTCGGAGTGGCCCTGCTCGGCATCATCCTGCTCGTCTTCGCCCCCGGCAAGGACTACCGGAAGGACCGGTTCACCGCCTTCCTGGACCCGGCCAACTGCAACAGCAACGAGAACTGCTTCCAGATCAAGCAGGGCTGGTACGCCATCGCCGACGGCAGCTGGTTCGGCGTCGGGCTCGGCAACGGCTCGCTGAAGTGGAACTGGCTGCCCGAGGCGCACAACGACTTCATCTTCGCCGTCATCGCCGAGGAACTCGGGGTCGTCGGCTGCCTGATGGTGGTGACGCTGTTCGCCGTGCTCGCGTACACGGGGCTGCGGATCGCCCGCCGGGTGCCCGACGCCTTCCGCCGGATCGCGGCGGCCGCCGTCACGATCTGGTTCATCAGCCAGGCATTGATCAACATCGGCGGCGTGATCCGGTTGCTGCCGGTCACCGGCCTGGTGCTGCCGTTCATCTCACACGGCGGCAGTGCGCTGGTGGTCTCGCTGGCCGCGGTCGGCATGCTGGCCTCGTTCGCCCGCACCGAACCCGCGGCGGCGGCAGCCCTGCACGCCCGTCCGAGCGGCAAGTGGGTACAGCTACTCTGGGCCCCGTTGCCCGCGATCGCCCGGCGGCACCGCCCGCCGGACGCCGCCACGACATCGGCGCCCACCCCCCGGGCGCCCTCCCGCGCCGAGGCGGGAGCCGGAAGGGGACGGCGAGGCGGCCGCGGGCCGGCCGAGGACTGAGGAGGACAGCGGTGAGTCAGTTGCGTTCGGTGGTGCTGGCCGGTGGAGGCACGGGCGGTCACATCTACCCGCTGCTCGCCTTCGCCGACTGCCTGCGGCGGCACGACCCGGGAATCCGGATCACCTGCCTGGGCACCCCGAAGGGGCTGGAGACCGACCTGATCCCGCCGGCCGGCTACGACCTGCGGCACATCCCGGCCTACCAGCTGCCTCGGTCCATCAACATGAACCTGCTGCGGACGCCCGACCGCATGTACCGCTCGTCGCGGGCGGCCCGGGCGATCCTCGACGAGGTGGACGCGCAGGTCGTCGTCGGCTTCGGCGGCTACGTCAGCGTTCCGGCGTACCTGGCGGCCTGGCGACGGCACACGCCAATCGTCATTCACGAGGTGAACGTCCCCCCGGGCGTGGCGAACAAGCTCGGCATGAAGTTCACCGAGAACGTCGCAGTGGGCTTCCCGCACCAGGTGGTGCAGGCCGAGGCGCTGCGGGAGGCGACCGTCGTGGGCGTACCGCTGCGGCGCTCGATCACCCAGCTCGACCGCCCGGCCATGCAGGCCGCCGCACGCAAGCACTTCGGCCTCGACCTCGACCGGCCGACCCTGTTCGTGTTCGGCGCCTCCCAGGGCGCCCGCTCGATCAACCTGGCCATGGCCGGGGCGGCCCGTGCGATCACCGACGCGGGCATCCAGGTGCTGCACGTCATCGGGGCGCGCAACGACGACGTCGAGATCCCGGCGGGCCTGTCGGCTCCTTACGTCACGGTCAAATTCATCAACGAGATGGAACTCGGGTACGCCGCCGCCGACTTCGTCCTGTGCCGGGGTGGCGCGCTGACCTGCGCCGAGACGGCCGCCCTCGGGGTGCCGGCCGCGTACGTGCCGCTGCCCTACGGCAACGGAGAACAGCGGCGCAACGCTCTACCAGTCGTTGAGGCCGGTGGAGGCCTGATCGTCGACGACGCCGATCTGACTCCAGAGTGGATCGCGCGGACGCTCGTCCCGCTCGTCACCGACCGCCACCGGGTGGCGGCGATGGGGGCGGCCGCGGCCGCGTACGGGCGGCGCGACGGCGACGAGGCCCTGCGGGAGTTCGTCCTGAAGGCGGCGGGAGTGAGGGACTGATGGCAGCAGTGGAGACCGCGAACATGACCCCGGCCGGGGTACTCACGGCCGAGGAGCTCGGCACCGTGCACATGATCGGCGTGGGCGGCGTCGGGATGAGCGGCCTGGCCCGGCTGCTGCTGACCCGGGGCATCCCGGTGACCGGCAGCGAGCTGCGGGAGTGGCCGTCGCTGGCCGGCCTGCGGGCGCTCGGCGGCGTCATCCACATGAAGCACGAGCCGTCCAACTTGGACGGTGTGGACACCGTGGTCTACTCGACCGCCATCCCGGCCGACCATCTGGAGCTGGCCGAGGCCCGGCGACGCGGGCTGCGCGTACTGCACCGGTCCGAGGCGCTGGCCGCGGCGATGACCGGGCGGCGCACCATCGCCGTGGCGGGGACCCACGGCAAGACCACCACGACGTCGATGGCGACGCTGATCCTGCAGCACGCCGGGCTCGACCCGTCGTTCTTCATCGGCGGCGAGGTCGGCGAGGTCGGCTCCAACGGGCACCACGGCTCGGGGGAGTACTTCGTCGCCGAGGCCGACGAGCACGACCGGTCGTTCCTGGTCTACCGGCCGCACGTCTCGATCGTCACCAACATCGACGTCGACCACCTCAACACGTACGGCGACATGGACGGGCTGCGGGCCGGCTTCGCCGAGTTCGCGCGGCTGACCGACGCCGACGGGTTCGTCGTCACCTGCGCCGACGACCCCTACACCCGGGACATGGCCGAGGTGCTGCGCGGCGAGGGCCGGACCGTCTACACCTACGGCGAGGCCGAGGACGCCGACTTCCGGCTCACCGAGATCACCTCCGGCGTCGCCGGGGTCCGCTACTTCGGCTCCCTGGACGGTGAGCCGCTCGGCGAGTTCTCGCTGCCGACCCCTGGCCGCCACCTGGGACTCAACAGCGCGGCCGCGGCGCTCACCGCGCTCAAGCTCGGGGTGCCGGCCAAGACCGTGATCGACGCGCTCGCGGCTTTTCCGGGCGTACGCCGCCGGTTCGAGCTCAAGGGCATCGTCAACGGCGTACGCGTCTACGACGAGTACGCGTACCACCCGACCTCGATGACGGCCGCGCTGAGCACGTTGCGCGAGGTCGCCGGAGCGGGTCGGTTGCTGGTGGTGTTCCAGCCGTACCGGGTCTATCGCACCCGCGACCTGCAGGAGGAGATCGCGACCGCGCTGGCCATCGCCGACGAGGCGATCGTGCTGGAGGTGTTCGGCCCCGGTGAGGTACGGGAGCCGGGCCAGGGCGGGGTGGCGCTGACGGCGGCGATCCCGGTGGCGGAGGAGGCCAAGGTCTTCGTCCCGTCCTGGGAGGACGTGCCCGCCGAGGTGGTCCGCCGGGCCCGGGTCGGCGACGTCGTCGTGACGATGGGCGCGCCGCCGATCTCGCTGATGGGCGACGAGCTGATCGCCGCGTTGCGGGGCGACTCCGACGCCGAACCGCTCGACGGGGGCGGCGGCGGTGGCGGTACGCCCTACCAGGCGCGGCATCTGCGCGCCGAGGCCTGACGGACGGATGGGGGACTGACGGGGGATGTCGCAGACGCCGGACGGGCCGCGTCGCTGGCGGCTGGTGCGGGCTTCCCGGGACGCGGTGCCGGCCTCGGTACGCCGATTCATGGCCCGCGCCCGGCGCCGCCGGCTCCGGGCCGCCGCGCCGTGGGGGATCGGCGGGGTGATCGTCGTGCTCGCCGGCGCCCTCGTCTGGCTGGCGTTGCAGACCTCGGTGCTGGGAGTGGACCTGATCCGGGTCACCGGGGTGCAGGTCCTGAGCTCCGACGAGGTACGCGCCGCCGCCGAGGTGCCGAAGGGCACCCCACTGGCCCGGGTGGACACCAAGTCGGTGGCCCGCCGCATCGCCCGGCTGGCTCCGGTGGAGTCCGTCGACATCGGCCGCAGCTGGCCGAACACCCTGACCATCAAGGTCGTCGAGCGTACGCCGGTCGCCGTGGTGCCGCAGGACAAGAAGTTCGCGGTCGTGGACCGGTTCGGCGTCGTGTTTCTCACAGTGGACGACCGCCCCGGAGACCTGCCCGAGATGAAGCTCGCCCAGCCGGGCCCGGACAACTCGGAGACCAAGGCCGGGCTTCAGGTGCTCAGCGACCTGACGCCGCAATTGAAGAGCGAATTGGTGCGCGTGGTCGTGGACGCCCCGGCGAGAATCCGCCTGGAGCTGCGGAAAGGCCGGACGATCGTGTGGGGCGACGCGACTCAGGGCGAGGTGAAAGCGCGTGTCGCGACCGCTTTGCTGACCCGATCGGGTACGCAGATAGACGTGAGCGCGCCCGAGGTGGTGACGATCTCCTAGCCTGATCGGGGAGACAGTCCATAATGGAGCGCTTCCGACACGCCGGACCGGGTCCTTGGATCGCGGCGCGTGGACGCCTACTTTTTCGTCAGAGCCACATAGTTGACAAAACTCTAAGGCTCAACTAGAGGGTGAGGGTTTCACAAGCCTCGCCCTCGCAGCACAGGTAGCACCAGCGCCATCGGGGAACGGCCGGACCCGGGGCGATCCGACCTCGAAAGGAAGGCCCGATGACACCTCCGCATAACTACCTCGCGGTCATCAAGGTCGTCGGCATCGGCGGCGGCGGTGTCAATGCCGTCAACCGAATGATCGAGGTGGGACTCAAGGGCGTCGAGTTCATCGCGATCAACACCGACGCGCAGGCGCTCCTGATGAGCGATGCCGACGTCAAGCTGGACGTGGGCCGGGAGCTGACCCGTGGCCTCGGCGCCGGCGCCAACCCCGAGGTCGGCAAGAACGCCGCCGAGGACCACCGGGACGAGATCGAGGAGGTCCTCAAGGGGGCCGACATGGTCTTCGTGACGTGTGGCGAGGGCGGCGGCACCGGCACCGGCGGCGCGCCCGTGGTCGCCAACATCGCCCGCAAGCTCGGCGCGCTCACCATCGGTGTGGTCACCCGGCCGTTCTCCTTCGAGGGCAAGCGCCGCCAGGTCCAGGCCGAGTCGGGCATCGAGGAGCTGCGCAACCAGTGCGACACGCTCATCGTGATCCCGAACGACCGGCTGCTGGCCCTGGGCGACCGCGGCATCACGATGATGGACGCGTTCCGCCAGGCCGACCAGGTCCTGCTCTCCGGTGTGCAGGGCATCACCGACCTGATCACCACGCCGGGTCTGATCAACCTGGACTTCGCCGACGTCAAGTCGGTCATGAGCGGGGCCGGCAGCGCGCTCATGGGCATCGGCAGCGCCCGCGGCGACAACCGGGCGGTCGAGGCGGCCGAGCGGGCCATCTCCAGCCCCCTGCTGGAGCAGAGCATGGACGGCGCGCGTGGCGTGCTGCTGTCCATCGCGGGCGGCTCCGACCTCGGCCTGTTCGAGATCAACGACGCGGCCCAGCTCGTCACGGACGCGGCGCACCCGGAGGCGAACATCATCTTCGGTGCGGTCATCGACGACGCCCTGGGCGACGAGGTGCGGGTGACGGTGATCGCGGCCGGATTCGACGGCGGCACGCCGACCTACAAGCCGGCCGAGCTGAAGCGGCCGGTGCCGGTCGCCGAGACGGTCATCCGGAACCCGGTGCCGACCAGCGAGCCGCCGCGGCAGCCGCAGCGCAAGGTCCTCTTCGACGACGTCGACGTGCCGGACTTTCTCAAGAATGGGTCGTGACGCGGTCGCGTCCCACTTATGAGAAAGCAGCTAGCACAGCTTGAAGAACGGATCGCGGCGCAGCCGCGATGAGCCGTGCAGCCAAGTCCAACCACTGATCTGAAATGGGTCATGAACAGACGTGACGAAATAGCGGCCAACCTGGCGGCGGTGCGGCAACGCATCGCCGCCGCCTGCGCCGCCGTCCAGCGGCATCCGGACGAGATCACCCTGATCGCGGTCACGAAGACCTATCCCGCGTCCGATGTGGTGCACCTGGCCGCGCTCGGCGTACGCGAGGTCGGGGAGAACCGGGATCAGGAGGCGGCCGGGAAGGCGGCGGAGGTCCGGGCGGCCGGCGCCGACGTGCGGTGGCACTTCGTGGGCCAGCTTCAGCGGAACAAGGCCCGATCCGTCGCGTCCTATGCGGACCTCGTCCATTCGGTCGACCGCCCGGCGTTGGCGGCGGCGTTGGCCGAGGCCGCCGCCAAGGTACGCGATCGTCCGCTGGACGTCTTGATCCAGGTGAACCTGGACCCGACCGCTCCGGAAGTGTCGGATCCGCTACACCGGGGCGGCGTGTCTCCCGGCTCGGTGGCCGCATTGGCCGAGCTGATCGGTAAGGATGAGGCGTTGCGACTGCGTGGCGTGATGGCGGTGGCACCGGTGAACGACGACGCCGGGGCCGCGTTCGCCCGGCTCGCCGCGGTCGCGGCAGGACTTCGGGCCGACCATCCGAACGCGACGGTCGTCTCGGCCGGGATGAGCGGTGACCTGGAAGAGGCGATCGCGCACGGCGCGACACACGTACGCGTCGGCACCGCGTTGCTCGGAAAGCGTGCGCTGCTCGGGTAGCCTGACGGCGGGCGAAACTACATCCGTGTGGTTTGCCCGACCGGCACCCGCGGCGGGCGGAGGCCGCAGGGGCGACGCGCCGCGAACGCTCGCCCCGACGACATTAGGGGGCGGTTGCTGATGAGCGCATTGCGTAAGGCGGGTGTCTGGCTCGGCCTCGTCGAGGACGACGACGAGCGCGACTACGACGACCGCGGTTACGGCTCGGCCAGCTACCGCGACCGGGGCGGTTACCGGGATTCCCGCCGGTCCACCGCCCGGGACTCGGAGTACGACGAGTTCGACGACGAGGAGGACGAGGACGACCTCCCCGCGGTTCCGCGTTCGCGCTACTCGGAGCGCCTGCGTGAGGACCGTGGGCGCACGGACGACCGCGGCCGTGAGCCGTCGTCGCGCTCGGGCGAGTCGCGCTACGAAACCGGCCGCTCGGCCGGTGTGGGGTCCGGGTCGACGGTCCGGCCGATCACCCGTCCGGTGAGTTCCGCCGCTCCGGCTCAGCCGGCCGCCCCGGCTACGTCGAGCAGCGCTTCGAGCCGTTCCGGCGGGCTCTTCGGCACGCGCGAGAACCTGGCGCTGGCTCCGGAGTCGGAGACCGCCGCCCAGATCCAGCCGCGCTCGGCCGTGCCCGCCACCGAGGAGGACCGCCGCTACCAGATCACCACGCTGCACCCCACCACCTACAACGAGGCACGCACGATCGGGGAGCACTTCCGCGACGGTACGCCGGTCATCATGAACCTCACGGAGATGGACGAGGCCGACGCCAAGCGACTCGTGGACTTCGCGGCCGGTCTCGCCTTCGGGCTGCGCGGTACGATCGAGCGCGTCACCCACCGGGTGTTCCTGCTCTCTCCGGCCAACGTCCAGGTGACCGCGGAGGAGAAGGCGAAGATCGCCGAAGGTGGGTATCACCACACTTAACCCGCGCGAGGGATCCCACTGTCGTGTTTTCGATCGTCTGGCAAGTCGTATATCTCCTGCTGTACGCCTTCCTGCTGACCCTTTTGGCACGATTCGTGCTCGGGATGATCCTCCAGTACGGGCGCTGGTGGCACCCCGGCCGAGGCTCGGCGGCGACGCTGGAACTCATCTGGAGCGTCACTGATCCGCCCCTCAAGGCGTTGAGGCGTGTGATCCCACCGTTGCGGATTGGTACCGTTAGCGTCGACCTGGCGGCGATGATTCTGTTGGTTATTCTGTACGTTCTAATGCTGATCGCACAGAAGCTCTACCGGTAGCTTCATCTGACGCCGATGACCACCGCCCGACGCGGCCGCAACTGACCCGAGGAGTTTCGATGCCGCTCACCCCGGCCGACGTGCACAACGTGGCCTTCAAGAAGCCCCCGATCGGCAAGCGGGGGTACGACGAGGAGGAGGTCGACGCCTTCCTGGACGAGGTCGAGCGCGAACTCGCCCGTCTGATCGAGGAGAACAACGAGCTGCGCGCCCAGGCCGAGCGTGGCGGCGGCGGTCGTCCTCCGGCCGGCCCCGGCGCCGACCCGCGCCTCGCGGCCGAGCTGAACGAACTGAAGATGCAGCTCGACCGCGTCCAGCGGGAGAAGGGCGAAGCCGACCGTGCCGCGCGCGCGATGCAGGCTGAGCTCGACCAGGTGCGGGCCGGTGGCCCCGCCGGTGTCGGCCCGGTCGGCCCGGACGGCGAGCAGCAGGCGCTGCGCGTGCTCATGATGGCCCAGCGCACCGCGGACGACCACGTCTCGGACGCTCGCCGGGAGGCCGACAAGGTCCTCTCCGAGGCGCGCGCCAAGGCCGAGGAGGTCACCCGCGACGCCCGGGCCAAGGCCGACGCGCTCGAACGCGACGCGCGTCAGCGGCACCAGGAGGCGATGGGCGGGCTCGACGCCAAGCGCACCGCACTCTCCAAGCACATCGAAGAGCTCAAGCAGTTCGAGCGCGAGTACCGTACCCGGCTCAAGGCGTACCTGGAGAGCCAGCTGCGTGACCTCGAAGGTCGCGGGCAGGGTCTCGAGGCGGAGATCGCCCGGTCCGAGAACGGTCGCGCGGTCACGGCCGGGGTCACCTCCGGCGCGGGTTTCGGCGCCAGCCGCTAGCACCTCGCGATCTCCGGTGCGGACCCCCGTCCGCGTCGGCCCCTCTCGACGGCCGTGACCCCTCCTCGTGGCCGAGACCTCCAGGCGGCCGGCTCGCCGTTGACCCCCGTCTTCGGCGAGCCGCCTGAAGGAGCACCACGCACCACCGAACCACCCCGACACCCTGTGAGAGACCCGGCGCGGGACCCCGTGCCGGGATGACACCTGGATGCCGATATCGGCGGGGGTGAGCTGTGTGATTGTCGCAAGTCTGCTGCTCATCGTCGTCGCGGTCGTACTGCTGGTCACTGGCCTGATCAACGGGTCGAGCGGAATGCTCGTCGGTTCGATCGGGACCAGCCTCCTGGCCGCGGTCGCCCTCGTGGTGGGCGCGCGGCAGGCCGCCGCAGCCCGCGCTGAGGCGGACTACGACGAGGACGAGCAGGACGAGAGCGACGCGTACGAGGAGCCGGTCAGCCGGTCCCGGGCCACGCGAGACAGTGGCCGGGAGACGACCCGGGAGCCGGAGCAGCCGGTTCGCGGCCGGGTCGCCGAGCGGGCCGGGGAACGGGCCGATCAGACCGGGATCACGATCCCGGCCCAGTCGGCCGGAACCGCGCTCGGAGACGTCGACGACGACGAGGATCCGCCGGATGAGCCGGTCGCGCAGCGGGTGCCGCCCGCCGACGCGGCCCGGGTCGCCCGGATGAGCACCGAGGTGCTGGTCATCGATGGCCGGCCGCGTTACCACGTGGCGGGCTGCGTGCACCTCCTCGGGCGGCCGCACGAGCCGCTGCCCGTGAACGAGGCTGTCGAACTCGGGTTCAGCCCGTGCGGGCTCTGCGAGCCGGACAGCGCGCTGTTGGCCGACGCGCGCCGAGTCTGACGGAGTTCAGTCAGCGTCAGGGGACCCGCCCGGGTCCCCTGACGCTGTGTCAGTTAGTTGATCACCATGGCCTAGGATGAGGCATGGCGCAGAGCGTGACGGTCGCGGTGCGGGTCAAGCCCGGCGCCTCGCGGGCCAAGGTCGGCGGGCGCCATGACGGCTCGCTCGGACCCGCGCTCGTCGTCGCGGTCACGGCGCCGCCCGTCGACGGTCGCGCCACCGAGGCGGTACGCCGGGCGCTGGCCGGTGCGCTGGGCGTACCGGTGTCGTCGGTGAGCCTGCGCAGCGGCGCGACCGGCCGGGACAAACTCTTCACCGTCGCCGATCCGCCGGCGGAGCTGACCGCCCGGCTCGACGCCTTGCGGGACGGCGCTTGAGCGGGGCGTACTCCTTCGAGGTGGCCCTGCTCATCGGCGCGGGCGTACTGCTCGCCGCGGTCGCGGCGGTCCGCTTCTCCAGCCGTATCGGCCTCCCCAGCCTGCTGGTGTATCTGGCGCTGGGCATGTTGATCGGCGAGTCCGGCTTCGGCATCGAGTTCGAGAACGCCACCCTGACGCGTACGCTCGGGCTCTGCGCGCTGGTGCTGATCATCGCCGAGGGCGGGCTCAGCGCCCGGTGGAGTTCACTGAAACCGGTCCTCCCGGCGGCCATCGCATTGTCCACCGTGGGCGTCTTCATCAGCACCGCCGTCGTCGGGCTGGTCGTCCATCTCCTCCTCGGCGTCTCGCTGCACTCCGGACTGTTGCTGGGCGCGGTGCTCTCCTCGACCGACGCCGCCGCCGTCTTCTCCACCCTGCGCTGGCTGCGCCTCAAGCCGAAGCTCATGGCCACACTGGAGGCCGAGTCCGGGATGAACGACGCCCCGGCCGTCATCCTGGTCGTCCTGCTGGCGACGCCCAGCCTCGCCGGCGTCCACTGGGCGACCGAGACGGGGCTCATCGCGTACGAGCTGGTGATCGGGGCGGCGCTGGGCCTGCTCGTCGGCCTGGCCGGAGCGTGGACGCTGCGTCGTGCGGCCCTGCCGGCGGCGGGCCTGTATCCGCTGGCGGCGGTCGGGTTGACGGTGCTCGCGTACGCCGCGGGTGTGGTCGTGCACGGCTCCGGCTTCCTGGCCGTGTATGTGGCCGGGGTGATCCTCGGCAATTCCCGCCTGCCGCACCGGCAGGCGATCCTGGGCTTCGCCGACGGACTGGCGTGGCTGGCCCAGATCGGCTTGTTCGTCATGTTGGGCCTGCTCGTGTCCCCGGCCCGGCTGCCGGGCGCGTTGATCCCGGCCCTGGTGATCGGGCTGACCTTGTTGTTGCTGGCCCGGCCGATCTCGGTGGCGGTGTCCCTGCTGCCGTTCACCACGCGCTTTCGCGCTCGCACCATCCGGGCTGACGAGACCCGGGAGACCGCGATAGCCGGGACACCGCACGAACGCAGACGGCGGGGCCGCCCGAGGCATCTGAGGTACGAGCGGTTCGGCCGCCGCGACCTGGCCTTCCTGAGCTGGGCCGGACTACGGGGCGCGGTCCCGATCGTGCTGGCCACGATTCCGCTGTCGGAGGCGGTTCCGGGGGCGACCGCGCTGTTCGATGCGGTCTTCGTGCTGGTGGTGATCTTCACGCTGGCCCAGACGGGCACGCTCGCCCCGGTGGCCCGGTGGCTGCGGGTCACCTCGCCGGCCGAGCCGACCGAGCTGCGGGTCGAGACCGCCCCGCTGGAGCGCATGCAGGCTGACCTGCTCCAACTGGAGATTCCAGTCGGTTCGCAGCTGGCCGGGGTCCACCTCGATGAGCTGCGTCTGCCGGTCGGCGCGGTGGTGACCCTGGTCCTGCGCGGCGGGGAGGGATTCGTCCCGCACGAGCAGACCAGGCTGCGGGCCGGGGACAGCATGCTCATCGTCGCGACCGACGAAGTACGCGACGCGACGTTAAGAAGGCTGCGGGAAGTGGGTAAGGCCGGAAGACTCGCGCGATGGATTGCCGGAAATTCAGGTAAGACGGACGATTAGCGGCTAATGTCCGGTACTTGAGTGACCGGCAGTGTCGAACCAGACACTGTCCGGTTTCGGCAACCACGAGTGGCATGTTTGTCGGAAACCTGTGGCTTCCGTATTCTTGCCAACCTACTCCGAGTGCGCGGCACCCGCCGCGCGCCCGTTTTGCATGTGGGGGTATCCCATGGCCGAACCCGCAGGGCGCAAGGCGACCGCGAAGGCCACGGCGGGCGCCGCCGGAAGGACGACCGCGGCCCGGTCCGCGGCCGGGGCGGCGAAGAAAGCCGCCTCGTCCCGGAAGGCGCCCACCCCGAAACCCGCGCCCGCCCGCGCGAACGCGGCTCGGTCGGCCAAGGCGGCCGCGCCCGCCAAGAAGACGACCTCTGCCAAGACCGCTTCCGCAAAGGCCGCCCCGGCGGGCGCCGAGGTTATCCGGGATGTCGACGTTATCCGGGATGACGCTGCCTCACCGGCCGATCAAGGCAGCGATATGCCGGATAACGCGCCAGCGCCCGCCAAGGCGGCACCGGGGACGAAGGCGGCCACCGGCGGTAAGGCGACGCCGGAGGCCAAGAAGACGGTCAAGAAGGCGGCCACCGGCGGTAAGGCGACGCCGGAGGCCAAGAAGACGGTCAAGAAGGCGGCCACCGGCGGTAAGGCAACGCCGGCGGCCAAGAAGACGGTCAAGAAGGTGGCGGAGAAGGCGGCCTCAGCCACCAAGCCGGCCGCCGAGGCGGCACCGGCCAAGACGGCACCAGCCAAGGCGGCACCAGCCAAGGCGGCAGCAGCCAAGACGGCACCGGCTAAGGCGGCACAGGCCAAGGCGGCGCCCGCGAAGGCGACGGCTGCGAAGAAGACGGCCGGAAAGAAGGCCGCGACCAAGGCGGCGAGCGCCGAGCCGGTCGCGGCGACGGAGAAGCCGGTCAGGTCGACGGCGAAGAAGGCGGCGGCGAAAGCCGCGCAGCAGCCGGTCACCGCGACGGCGCACCCCCAAGTCCAGGAAGTTGAGACCGCCGCGGACACCGCGGCCGAGGGAGCGATGATGGCGAAGCAGACCACACCCAAGACCGCCGCCCCAGGCACCGCCACCACCGCGAAGACCGCTACCGCGGTGAGGGGTACGCGGAGCGCCGCGGACACTGAGAAGATCCGTACCGCTTTGTCGGGGCGGCTGGACGAGTTGCGGACGGAGTACGACCAGACCCTGGTCGACATCACCGAGTTGCAGCGCGACCGGTTGACCGACTCGGCCGGCGACGACCAGGCCGACACCGGCACCAAGACGTTCGAGCGCGAGCAGGAGATCACCCTCGCCAACAACATCCTGGAGCGGATCAACCAGGTGGAGCGCGCATTGGAGCGTCTCGATGAGGGAAGCTATGGGTGGTGTGAGCGGTGCGGCAACCCGATCCCGGTCGAGCGGCTGGCCGCCTTCCCGTCCGCCACACTGTGCGTGACGTGTAAGCAACTGGAGGAGCGGCGCTGACGATGAGCGAACTGGGGAGCGTGGCGGTGTCCGACGACGAGGGCGAGACGAGACCGCTCCCCGACGCGGTTCCCGCGACCGCGATCAGCGTACGCAGAGCTGTGCTGACGCTGATCGCGGTCGCTGTTGTGATCATCGGCCTCGACGCGGCGACCAAGGAGTGGGCGACCAACACGCTGGAGGGCGCCGATCCGGTGCGCCTGCTCGGCGGCCTGGTCTACTTCTCCTTCACCCGCAACAGCGGGGCCGCCTGGAGCATGGGCAGCAACTACACCTATGTCTTCCCGTTCATCGCGTTCGCGGTGGCGGCGTGGATCGGCTGGACCGCCCGCAAGCTGCGGTCGCTGCCCTGGGCGATCGCGTTGGGCCTGGTCCTCGGCGGCGCCCTGGGCAACCTCGTGGACCGCGTCTTCCGGTACCCCGGCGGCATCTCCGGGCACGTCGTCGACTTCATCAGCCTGTTCGGGCCGTACGGTCAGCGCTTCCCGATCTTCAACATCGCCGACATGGCGCTGAGCTTCGGCGTATGCCTGGCGATCCTGCTGGAGTTCACCGGACGTCAGCGCGACGGTTCGCGGCTGCGCCGGGAGACGAAGGAAGAGCAGCGCGAGGAGACGCGGTGAGCCGGGAGCAGCGCTCGCTGCCGGTGCCGGACGGCTTGGACGGCATGCGTCTCGATCAGGCCGTCTCCCGGCTCTTCGGGTTCTCCCGGACGCTCGCGGCCGATCTCGTCGAGTCCGGTGACGTGCTCGTCGACGGCTCGTCCCGGGCCAAGTCCGAGAAGGTGACCGGCGGTGCGTGGCTGGAGGTCACCATGCCGGCGCCGCCGTCGGCGGTCGAGGTGGTCGCCGAGCCGGTCGACGGGCTGAAGATCCTCTACAGCGACGACGACATCGTCGTGGTGGACAAACCGGTCGGGGTCGCCGCCCATCCCAGCCCCGGCTGGACCGGGCCGACCGTGATCGGCGGACTGGCCGCGATGGGCCAGCGGGTCGCCACTAGCGGCGCGGCCGAGCGGCAGGGCGTCGTGCATCGCCTCGACGTCGGCACGACGGGCGTCATGGTCGTGGCGAAGAGCGAGCACGCGTACAGCTTCCTCAAGCGCGCCTTCAAGGCCCGGGAGGTGGACAAGCGCTACCACGCGGTGGTGCAGGGCCATCTCGACCCGCTGCGCGGGACGATCGACGCGCCGATCGACCGCCATCCGCACCACGACTACCGGTTCGCGGTCATGTCCAGCGGCAAGGCCAGCGTCACGCACTACGACACGGCCGAGGCGTTCCCGGCGGCCAGCCTCGTCGACGTGCGGCTGGAGACGGGGCGGACCCACCAGATCCGGGTGCACTTCTCCGCCATGCGGCACCCGTGCGTGGGCGACCTGACCTACGGCGCCGACCCCACGCTGGCGGCCCGGCTCGGGCTCACCCGGCAGTGGCTGCACGCTCGCGAACTCAGCTTCGAGCACCCGTCGACCGGCGAGGAGGTCCGGTTCGTCTCGGCGTACCCGGCCGACCTGGCGCACGCGCTCGAAGTGCTTCGGGCGGCCGGATGACCCGGTCGCTGGGCGAACGGCTCGGCGCGGTCGACGAGACGCTGCTCGCCCCGATCGCGCGCGGCTACCGGCGCGTCCTCGGCGGCCGCCGCCGCCCGCACTCGCTCACCGTCGCCGCGTGCCTGGTCGCCGCCGCCGTGCTGGCGGTCGCCGTCTGGCAGGCGGATCGGGCCGCGCCGGCCGGCGACATGTCCGTCGGCCAGGTGGTCAAGGTGGGAGTGGAGCCCAACGGTTCCATCCCCGAGTACGCCGCCAGCAGCCGGGCGGAGCTGGACAAGCTGGCCGCCGAGGGCGCCCCCGAGGCGTACGCGCTGGTGACGCTCACCGAGTACCTGCCGCCCGACCGGCTGACCCCGATCCTGTCCGGCGTCGCGGTGTCGGCGGTCTACGTCCGGGTGCCGCTGGCCGGCGTGCAGACCGAGATCGTCCGCATCCCGGTGACGAAGGTGCCGGTCGACGTGCTGACCGGGATGGGCCGGCTCGTCGACCGGAAGAACCGGGAAGCCGCCGAGTACGCGGCCAAGATGAGCCAGGGCCCGGCTGACCGCACTCCTGGCGGCTCGCCCCAGAGACTCCCCGGCGCCGACCTGATCGCCGTGTACGAGTCGGGGCAGCGGGTCGCCGCGGCCGAACGGGACGCCTACGCCCGGCACTGCGCTTGTGCGTACGCGGCCGTGGTGCGGGCGACCCCGGCGGCGCTGGAGTCGCTGTCGCGCCGCCCGGACGTGCGGGTGGTGGACGTCGCGCCCGAGATCCGGCGGCTGGACCGGGCGGTCTTCTGGCCACCCCTGCCCGAACAGCGGACCATCGCGACCCCGCCGGGGGATACCCAGGGCTGAGCACCGGTCGTTGAACCCGTGACGCACCGCCCGGGATGCCAGATCGGCACGCAATCGGCCGACGGCGGGATGGCAGGTTGCCCCGTACGGCTTAAGGTTGACCGCGTACCCCGGTGATCGCCGAAACACCGGGGAGCACGGGCGGCGCTGGGAGGGCGAAGCGTGGAGCGCACACCACCGCAGGAGGACCACAACCCGCGTTGGCGTGTCCTGCTCGACCGCGGCCGTGCGCCGCGCCAGGAGCCGCGTGACTACCCCCAGCAGCGGGGTGTCGCGCCGATGCCGTCGAACCCGATCGAATGGCGGCCCGCGCCGACCGCGAGCAGCGCCGCCGACGCGGAGGTCAACCTGCTGCGGCGGGATCTCGGCGGTCCCCGGGTGCTGGCCTTCGCCAATCCGAAGGGCGGCGTGCACAAGACGACCGCCACCGTGCTGGCCGCCGCCACGATCGGCAGCGTACGCGGCCGGGGCGTGCTGGCCTGGGACGACAACGAGCTGCGGGGCACGCTCGGACTGCGGGCGGGCAGCGCCCGGCACGCCCGGACCATCCGGCATCTGCTGGCCGACCTGGTGACCATCGAGAACGCCCCGTCCTACGAGATGGCCGACCTGCTCGACGGGTACCTGCGGCACGCCTCCGACGGCTCCTACGACGTGCTGGCCGGTGAGGAGAGCCCTCGCTTCGCCCAGCGTCTCGACTCGCACACCGTCCGGCGGGTCCTGGATCTGCTGGGCCGCACCCACGACGTGATCTGCGTCGACACGGGCAACAACGTGGAGAGCGCCAACTGGCAGACCGTCGTGCAGGCGGCCGACCAGCTCGTGATCACCACGGTCCCCCGGGAGGACGCGGCGTTCACCGCCGACTGGATGATCGACCTGCTGCACGAGGTCGGCCTCGGGCGGCTCGCCGAGAACGCGGTGACCCTGTTGTCCTGCCCGACGCCGGGGCCGTCGGCGCTGCTGGAAGACCTCCGGGCCCACTTCGCCACGCGTACGCGGGCCGTGGCGGTGGTGCCCTACGACGCCGCGCTGGAGCCCGGCTCGTCGATCGAGTACGCGGCGCTGCAGCCGTCGACCCGGCGCGCCTGGCTGTCCGCCGCCGCGATGATGCTGGAGCCGTTCGCCCGCTGAGTTGATCATGAGATGCCGGTCTCTCCGGGGGTGTCGGCAGATGCTTGTTGTCCGCCCCGGGGACTAGGCTGTGCCAGGCTGGCGATCGGCGGTTGGGGGTTGTGGTGGCTGACAGCTTCGTTCACCTGCACACGCACACGGAGTACTCGATGCTCGACGGTGCGGCCCGGCTGAAGGAGCTGTTCAAGGAAGCCGCGCGGCTGGAGATGCCGGCGCTGGCGATGACCGACCACGGCAACATGTACGGGGCCTACGACTTCTACAAGCAGGCCACCGCCGCCGGGATCAAGCCCATCGTCGGGGTGGAGTCCTACGTGACGCCCGGCACCGACCGTCGCGACCGGACCCGGGTTCGCTGGGCCGACGGCGGGGAGAACGACGTCTCCGGCGGTGGTGCGTACACGCACATGACGATGCTGGCCACCGACGCCGATTCGCTGCACAACCTGTTCCGCATGCAGTCGCTGGCGAGCCTGGAAGGCTACTTCTACAAGCCGCGCGCCGACCGTGAGCTGCTCAACCGCTACGGCCGCGGGCTCATCGCGACCACCGGCTGCCCGTCCGGCGAGATCCAGACCTGGCTGCGGATCGGCGACTTCGACAAGGCGTGCGCGAGCGCGGGGGAGTTCGCCGACATCTTCGGCAAGGAGAACTTCTACCTGGAGCTGATGGATCACGGGCTCGACATCGAGACCCGGATCCGGCAGGACCTGCTGGCGCTGGGCAAGAAGCTCAACCTCAAGCCGGTCGCGACCAACGACCTCCACTACACCTACCAGGCCGACGCGGGCGCGCACGAGGTGCTGCTATGTGTGCAGTCGGGATCGACGCTGGCCGATCCGAAGCGGTTCAAGTTCGACGCACAGGACTTCTACCTGAAGTCCCCGGCCGAGATGCGGGCGTTGTGGGACGCCGAGGTGCCCGGCGCGTGTGACAACACGCTGGAGATCATGGAGAAGGTCGGCGACTACGCGAGCGTCTTCGCCTCTCGTGACCTCATGCCGAAGTTCCCCGTCCCGGCCGGGGAGACCGAGGAGTCCTGGCTGCGTAAAGAGGTCCATCGGGGTCTCGCCGAGCGGTTCCCCGACGGGGTGCCCGAGGACCGGCTGCGTCAGGCCAACTACGAACTCGACGTCGTGTGCACGATGGGCTGGCCGAGCTACTTCCTCGTCGTCGCCGACCTGTGTGAATACGCCCGGCGCGAGCGTATCCGGGTCGGGCCCGGCCGGGGCTCGGCGGCCGGCGCCATCATCGCGTACGCCTTGCGCATCACCGAGCTGGACCCGATTCCGCACGGTCTGCTGTTCGAGCGGTTCCTCAACCCCGAGCGCGTCTCCATGCCCGACATCGACATGGACTTCGACGAGCGCCGACGCGGCGACATGATCCGCTACGCGACCGAGCGCTACGGCGAGGAGCGGGTCGCCCAGATCATCACCTACGGCACGATCAAGGCGAAGGCCGCCGTCAAGGACGCCGCCCGGGTGCTCGGCTATCCGTTCGCGATGGGCGACCGGATCACGAAGGCGATGCCGCCCGCGGTGATGGGCAAGGACATCCCGCTGTCGGGCATCTTCGACCCGAACCACCCGCGCTACCCGGAGGCGGTGGAGTTCCGGCAGCTCTACGACACCGACGCCGACGTGCAGAAGGTCGTGGACACCGCGAAGGGCCTGGAGGGCCTCAAACGTCAGTGGGGCGTGCACGCGGCCGGCGTCATCCTGTCCGGCGAGCCGCTGCTCGACGTGCTGCCGATCCACAAGCGCGAGCAGGACGGCGCCATCATCACCCAGTGGGACATGGGCGCCTGCGAGACCATCGGCCTGCTTAAGATGGACTTCCTGGGGCTGCGCAACCTCACGGTGATGGACGACTGCCTCGAAGGCATCACGGCCAACCGGGGTGAGACGGTCGTCCTGGAGCAGCTGCCGCTGGACGACAAGCCGACCTACGAACTGCTCGCCCGGGGTGACACGCTCGGCGTCTTCCAGCTCGACGGCGGCCCGATGCGCTCGCTGCTGCGATCGATGATCCCCGACAACTTCGAGGACATCTCCGCCGTGCTGGCCCTCTACCGGCCCGGTCCGATGGGCGCGAACGCGCACAACGACTACGCCGACCGGAAGAACGGCCGCAAGCCGGTGGTGCCGATCCATCCGGAGCTGGCCGAACCGCTGGCCGACATCCTGGACGACACCTACGGTCTGATCGTCTATCAAGAGCAGGTCATGGCGATCGCCCAGAAGCTCGCCGGCTACTCGCTCGGCGCCGCCGACCTGCTGCGCCGGGCGATGGGCAAGAAGAAGAAGGAGATCCTCGACAAGGAGTACATCCCCTTCTCCCAGGGCATGCGGGACAACGGCTACTCCGACGCGGCGATCAAGACGCTGTGGGACATCCTGGTCCCGTTCTCCGACTACGCCTTCAACAAGGCGCACACCGCCGGTTATGGTCTCGTCTCCTACTGGACGGCGTACCTCAAGGCCAACTACCCGGCCGAATACATGGCCGCCCTGCTCACCAGCGTCGGCGACGACAAGGACAAGTCCGCCGTCTACCTGGCCGAATGCCGCCGGATGGGGATCAAGGTCCTGCCGCCGGACGTCAACGCCTCCACCGCGCGGTTCGCCGCCGTCGGCGAGGACATCCGGTTCGGGCTGTCGGCCGTCCGCAACGTCGGCCACAACGTCGTCGAGGCGATCGTCCGGGGCCGCAAGGAGAAGAGCCCCTACACCGACTTCTACGACTACCTGCGCAAGGTCGAGGCGGTCGCCTGCAACAAGCGCACGATCGAATCGCTGATCAAGGCCGGGGCCTTCGACTCGATGCAGCACACCCGCAAGGGTCTGCTGGCGGTGCACGCCGACGCGATCGACTCGTTCCTCGACGTGAAGCGCAACGAGGCGGTCGGCCAGTTCGACCTGTTCGGCGCGGCCTTCGGCGACGACAACCCGATGGGCGGCGGCATGATCGTGACCCCGCCCATCCCTACCGACGAGTGGGACAAGAGCGACCTGCTCGCGCTCGAACGGGAGATGCTCGGCCTCTACGTCTCCGACCATCCGCTGTTCGGCATCGAGCACGTCCTCGCCGGGGCGGCCGACTTCTCCATCGCGGCGCTGTCGGAGGAAGGCACGGTCGCCGACGGTCAAGTGGTGACGGTCGCGGGCATCCTCTCCGGGGTCCAGCGCCGGATCACCAAGCAGGGCAAGGCCTGGGCCTCGGCCAGCTTGGAGGACCTCGCAGGCGCGGTCGAGGTGCTGTTCTTCCCCAACACCTATGAACTGGTCGGGCAGTACGTCGCCGAGGACGCCATCGTGGTGGTCCGCGGCCGGGTCGACCGCCGCGACGACCAGCCCCGCATCATGGCGATGGATCTGTCGATCCCGGACATCACCGTCCCGGACGACGTCAAGCCGGTGGTCCTCGCCCTCCCCACGACCCGCTGTACGCCACCCCTCGTGGCCCGGCTGCGCGAGGTGCTGACCAGCCACCCGGGGCAGGCCGAGGTGCACCTGAAGCTCATCAACGGGCAGAAGGCGTCGCTGTGGCGCATCGGCCCCGAGCGGGTCGCGACGACTCCGGCGTTGATGGCCGACCTCAAGCAGCTGCTCGGCGCCTCCGCCGTCGGCGGCTGACCCGCTGCTGTCCATGATCAGCGGAAATCTCGTGGGGCTATGACGCCGCGAAACTTCCGCTGATCATGAAACACCTGACACGCCCCCAGCCGGGATCCAGGCGGATCTGAGAGGATCACCCGGTGGTGGATGAGTCCGAGTACGCCTGGGTCCCCGAGCCCACGCCGGAGCCGCGCCGGCCGCTGCTGGTGACGCTCCAGTCCGTCGCCGTGCTGCTCGCTGGCGTACTGGGCTTCCCGCTCGGCCTGCTCTGGCAGCAACTGGCCCCGAACGTGCCGGTGCTGATCGTCGAGGACGGCGCCGTCTACAACGACCCGCAGCCCGAGCAGTTCATGTCCGGTGACGGCTGGTTCGCCGTGCTCGGCCTCTCCTTCGGCATCGTCCTCGCCGTCGTGGCCTGGGTGCTGTTCCGGCGGCTGCGGGGACCCTGGCTGCTCCTGCTGCTCGCGGTGGCGGGGACGGTCGCGGCCGTGATCGCCTGGAAGTTCGGCCGCCAGCTCGGCCTCGAGGCGTACCTCAGGGAACTGCACTCCGCGCCCGCGGGCACGGAACTCGGCAAGCCCAACGACCTGCGCGTGGAAGCGCTGCGGTGGTGGCCGCCCGCGATCGAGGGCGTGCTGTTGCTGCCCGCGCTCGGCTCCACGCTCACCATCACGCTGCTCGCGGCCTGGTCACGGTGGCCGTCTCTCCGGGCTCCCCGATCCACTGGTACGCCGGAAGCAGCGCCCCTGGTGGGCCCGGAGGAGACGGGCGGCCCCGCGTTCAGTTGAGCGACGGCGGCTTGTGGAGTTCCGAGGGGGGCATCGGCACCGCCCGGACCTGCCGGAGCAGGGCCGATTCGCGGTGCAGGATCTTGATCTCCAGGCGCATCCGGGCGGTCGTGTCCGGCGCGGCGAGCAACGCCTGCCGGTCGGCGACGGTCAGCGCCGTGCTGGCCGCGACCAGGTGGGAGAGCACCTTCGGATCGTCGGGCAGTTGGTCGTCGGGTCCGCCGCGCAGGGCCGACAGATAGTCCCGGAAGATCGACAGCACCCGGGGGGCCAGTTCGTCGGCCTCCGCGTCGGCGTCCGGTTCGGGGTACCACTCGACGTGCGCGACGGGGTAGGGAGCGTCGTCGGCGGCGATTCCGGTGATCTTGAACCGGCGGTCGCCGACCGCGACGATGTCGAAGTGCCCGTCCGGATGTTCGGTGACCTGGCGCAGCTGCGCCACGCACCCGATGTCGTGCAGGCTGAGCTCGGTGACTTCCGAGCCCGGATTGGGCGGCAGAACCTCCAGCCCCTGATCGATGGCGACCACGCCGAACTCGCGCGGAGTCCCGTCGGGCAGGTCGATCAGCTGGCGGATCAGCTGGCGGTAGCGCTCCTCGAAGATGTGCAGGGGCAGAACCAGTCCCGGGAACAGCACCGTCCCGAGCGGAAACAGCGGCAACCGAGGCGACATCTGTCCAAGGTACCCGCGGGATGTTACGCATCAACCTATCCGCACGGTTCGGCCCCGCGATCTTGCCGCGAACAGGGGCGTGGGTCACAGTGTTCCCACCCGGTGGTAACGCCGCGCGGTTCCGAAGCCGCCGCTCGGTAGACTTGCGCGCGTGTTGACCCGTATCGACCTGCGCGGACGGGATGTCGACCCGCGCAGTCTGCTGCCTCGTGCCCAGCTCGACGTGTCCCAGGCCGTCGAGCAGATCCGTCCGGTCATCGACGGGGTGCGACACCATGGCGTCGACGCGATCCAGGAGGCCACCGAACGCTTCGACGGAATCCGGCCCGCCCGTCTCCGCGTACCGGTGGAAGCCCTGAAGGAAGCTGAGGAGCGGCTCGACCCGGAGGTGCGCGCGGCCCTGCTGGAGGCGATCGCGCGGACCCGGAAGGTGCACGCGGACCAGCGGCGCACGGACGTGACCACACAGGTCGTGCCGGGCGGCACGGTGACCGAGCGCTGGCTGCCGGTACGCCGCGTCGGGCTGTACGTGCCCGGCGGCCTGGCGATGTACCCGTCCACGGTCGTGATGAACGTCGTTCCGGCCCAGGCGGCCGGCGTCGAAGGGCTCGTCGTGGCGAGCCCGCCGCAGAAGGAGGCCGGCGGTCTGCCGGACGAGCGGGTGCTGGCGGCGTGCTCGCTGCTCGGCGTCGACGAGGTGTACGCCGTCGGCGGCGCGCAGGCGATCGCCATGCTCGCCTACGGCAGCCGGGGCGCCGACCTCGATCGGGAGCTGGACCCGGCCGACGACTGTGAGCCGGTGGACCTGATCACCGGGCCGGGCAACGTGTGGGTGACCGCGGCCAAGCGGCTCGTCCGGGGCGTCGTCGGCATCGACGCCGAGGCGGGCCCGACCGAGATCGCCGTGCTGGCCGACGACACCGCCGACGCGCGGCACGTCGCCGCCGACCTGATCAGCCAGGCCGAGCACGACCCGCTGGCGGCGAGCGTCCTCGTCACCACGTCGCCCGAGCTGGCCGACGCGGTGGACGCCGAGCTGGTGCGGCAGGTGTCGCTCACCAAGCACATGGAGCGCATCCGCACGGCGCTGACCGGCGAGCAGTCCGGTGTCGTCCTCGTGGACTCGGTGGAGCAGGGGTTGCGGGTCGTCGACGCGTACGCCGCGGAGCACCTGGAGATCCAGACGCGGGACGCTCGGGACGTCGCGATGCGAGTACGCAACGCCGGCGCGATCTTCGTCGGCCCGTGGGCGCCGGTGAGCCTGGGCGACTACTGCGCGGGGTCGAACCACGTGCTGCCGACCGGCGGCTGCGCCCGGCACTCGAGCGGGCTGTCGGTGCAGTCGTTCCTCCGGGGCGTCCACGTCGTGGAGTACACCGAGGAAGCACTGCGGGACGTGGCCCACCACGTCGTCACCCTCGCCACCGTCGAGGACCTGCCCGCGCACGGCCAGGCCGTCACGGCGCGCTTCCCCTCGGGCGGTGCCGCGTGACCTCCGAGATTCGTGCGCTCCTGCGTGAGGAGCTGCGAGGGCTGTCGGCGTACGGGGCGCCGCAGTTGGACGTGGCCGTCCGGCTCAACGTCAACGAGAACTCCTACGCCCCGCCGGAGGAGGTCGTCCGGGCGGTGCTGCGGGCGCTCGAAGGCGAGATCGCGACGCTCAACCGCTACCCCGACCGGGACGCCCTCAAGCTGCGGTCCGACCTGGCGGTCTACCTGGGCCACGGCCTGACCGCCGAGCAGGTGTACGCCGCCAACGGCTCCAACGAGGTCCAGCAGCAACTGCTGCAGGCGTTCGGGGGTCCGGGGCGGATCGCGCTCGGCTTCGGCCCGGCGTACTCGATGCACCCGCTGCTCGCGTCGGGCACCGCGACCGGCTGGGTCGACGGCGGCCGGGGGCCGGACTTCGGGCTCACCGCCGAGCATGTCGTGGCGGCGATCGAGCAGCACCGGCCGGCTCTCACGTTCCTGTGCTCGCCGAACAATCCGACCGGCACCGCTCTCTCGCTCGACGTCGTGCGAGCGGCGTTGGCGGCGACCTCGGGCCTGGTCGTCGTGGACGAGGCGTACGCCGAATTCGCCCGCCCCGGTACGCCGAGCGCCTTGTCGCTGCTCGAGGACAACCCGCGACTCGTCGTGACCCGCACGATGAGCAAGGCGTTCGCCTTCGCCGGAGCCCGGGTCGGCTACCTCGCCGCCGGCACCGAGGTCGTCGAGGCGGTGCAGCTCGTCCGGCTGCCGTACCACTTGTCGGCGCTGACCCAGGCGGCCGCCCGGGCGGCGCTCGCCCACGCCGACGCCTTGCTCTCCACTGTGGAGCAGATCAAGATCCAGCGCGACCGGATCGTCGCCGAACTGCGTACGCGGGGACACGCCGTGGCGGACTCGGACGCCAACTTCGTGCTCTATCGGGTCGCCCGGGAAGGCAGCGCGGACGAGACCGACCAGAAGGTCGTCTGGCGGCGGATCCTCGACGCCGGGGTGCTCGTCCGGGACGTCGGCCTGCCGGGCTGGCTGCGCGTCACCGCCGGTACGCCCGCCGAGACCTCCGCCTTCCTGGCCGCCGTTTCCGCTTCCGACGCGGAATCCGCTGGGTTCGCTGGGTCCGCTGGGTCCGCTGGGTCCGCTGGGTCCGCTGGGTCCGCTGGGTCCGCTTCGGGCGCGGAATCCGGGATAACGTCCCCATTGGCGGCCGGAAGGGGACACTATCCGGCATCCCGCGAGCGCCGCGAAGAGGAGAACTGATGCGTACCGCGACCGTTGAGCGCATTACGGCCGAGACGAAGGTCGTCGTCGAACTGGGCCTGGACGGCACGGGCGAGGCCGACATCGCGACCGGCGTCGGCTTCTTCGATCACATGCTCCACCAGATCGCCCGGCACGGCGGCTTCGACCTGCGGGTGAAGACCGAGGGCGATCTGATCATCGACGCGCACCACACGATCGAGGACACCGCGCTGGCCCTCGGCACGGCGCTCGACAAGGCGCTCGGCGACCGCAAGGGCATCCGCCGCTACGGCGACGCCACCGTGCCGATGGACGAGGTGCTCGTGCGGGCCGCGCTCGACCTGTCCGGCCGCCCGTACGTGGTGCACGACGAGCCCGAGCTGGCCCCGATGATCGGGCCGGTCTACCCGACCAGCATGACCCGGCACATCTGGGAGTCGTTCGCCCAGACCGCGCGGATGACGTTGCACGTCGACGTCCTGCGCGCGGCTCGCCCCGGTGGCCGTCCCGACGCCCACCACGTGGTGGAGGGTCAGTTCAAGGCGGTCGCCCGCGCGCTGCGCGACGCCGTCGCCATCGACCCCCGGTTCGCCGGCGTCCTGCCGTCCACAAAGGAGGCACTCTGATGGGTGGCTACGCTCCTATCCTGCTGTTCGCGCTCGCGGGCATCCTCCTCGGCGGCACCTGGTCGCTCTACAAGCAGGGCGCGCACAAGGGCGTGGTCCTCGTCGTCGGCGTACTGGCGCTGCTGTCGGCGGCCGGCGGCGTGACCTGGCTGATGCCCGGGGAGGCCTGATGGCTCCCTCGGTCACCATCCTCGACTACGGCTCCGGCAACCTCCGCTCGGCCGAACGCGCGGTCGCGGCCACCGGCGCACGGGTGACCGTCACCGACGACCTGACCGCGGCGGCCGAAGCCGACGGCCTGGTGGTGCCGGGCGTCGGCGCGTTCGCGGCCTGCATGGCGGGCATCGAGGAGGCCAAGGCGGGGCCGGTCATCGCCGAACGCGTCGCGGCCGGTCGCCCGGTCCTCGGCATCTGCGTAGGTGCACAGGTGATGTTCGCCGAGGGCGACGAGCACGGGGTCCTCACCCCGGGACTCGGTCTCCTGCCCGGCCGGGTCACCAAGCTGCCCGTACGCCGAGTGCCGCACATCGGCTGGAACACCGTCGACGTCCCACCCGCGTCGCGGCTGTTCACCGAGCCGGACGCCCGGTTCTACTTCGTGCACTCGTTCGCCGCCTCGCCGACGGACTTCGACGAGTCGGACGCGCTCGTCACGACGACCGAACACGAGGGCGCGGTCTTCGTGGCCGCGGTCGAAGCCGGTCCGCTCAGCGTCACCCAGTTCCACCCGGAGAAGTCCGGCGCGGCCGGGGCCGGGCTGCTGCGAGCCTGGGTCAAGACCCTTGAGTAAAGAACGCGCGCGCAGGCGGGCCGAACGGGAAGCCGAGCAGCTCAAACTGCGGGAGAAGCGGGCGCGGACCGAGGCACGCCGGGCGAAGCGGCGACGGATCACCGCCCGGCTCCGGGGGTTGCGCCCCGGCCGCACCGGGCGGCTGGCTCGGTGGAATCGGGGTCAGCGGTCGGTGATCGGGCTCGTCCTCGCGCTCGGCCTCGTCCTGATCTGGACGCTCGCCGGCTCGGTCGCGCTCAGCATCGCCCTGTCGCTGCTGCTGATCCTGATCCTGCCGGTGCTCGCCGTCGTGGCCTTCGACAAGTGACTTCTTTGCGCGCTGGATCAGGGTTCCGTGTCGAATCTTGAGTCAAGATTCGACCGGGATCGCTGATCCAGCGCGCATCCAGCGCCGAAGAGAGAGTGAGAGAGCATGACACTGGAGCTGCTGCCGGCCGTCGACGTCGCTGGTGGCCAGGCCGTGCGCCTGGTGCAGGGCGCGGCGGGCACGGAGACGGCGTACGGCGATCCGCTGGAGGCGGCGCTGGACTTCGCCCGGCAGGGGGCGCAGTGGATTCATCTCGTCGACCTGGACGCCGCGTTCGGCCGGGGCTCCAACGCCGAGCAGCTCGCCGGCGTCGTGGCCGCGTTGGACTGCAAGGTCGAGCTCTCCGGGGGCATTCGCGATGACGAGTCGCTGCGCCGGGCGCTGGCGACCGGGGCCGCCCGGGTCAACATCGGCACCGCCGCGCTGGAGGACCCGGAGTGGTGCGATCGCGTCGTCGGGGAGTACGCCGACCGTGTCGCCATAGGGCTGGACGTCCGTGGGCGTACCCTCTCGGCGCGAGGCTGGACCCGCGACGGCGGTGACCTGTTCGACGTGCTGGCCCGCCTGGAGCGTGCGGGCTGCGCGCGGTACGTCGTGACCGACGTCCACCGCGACGGCACGATGACCGGGCCGAACCTGCAGCTGCTGCGCGACGTCTGCGGCGCGACCGACAAGCCGGTCGTGGCGAGCGGCGGTGTCTCCACTCTGGACGATCTGCGGGGGCTGGCCACCCTGGAGAAGGAGGGCGTCGAAGGCGTCATCGCCGGGAAGGCCCTGTACGCCGGGGCGTTCACGGTCGCCGAGGCGCTCGCCGCCCTGGAGGAAGCGTGACCGGCCGGCTCAGGCTTTCTCACCCAACCGTCGGCCGAAGGCTGGTGATCGCATGACCGACGTCGTGATTCCCGGGTCGAAGTCGGTGATGGCGCGGGCGCTGTTCCTGGCGGCGGCCGCCGACGGAGTGAGCACGCTGCGCCAGCCGCTCGCCTCCGACGACACCGAGGCGTTCGCCTATGGCCTGCGGGCGCTCGGCTACGACGTGACGTTCGACCACGACGTCTGGACCGTCGCCGGCCTGCCGCACGGTCCCTCCAGCAGCGCGAGCGTCTACACGAGGGACGCCGGCACGGCCTCCCGCTTCCTGCCCGCCCTGGTCGCGGCCGGGCACGGCACGTTCCGCTTCGACGCGTCCGAGCAGATGCGCCGCCGTCCGGTCGCCCCGCTGGTCGACGCGCTGCGGCAGCTCGGGGTCGAGGTCACCTGCGACGAGGCCGAGGGCCATCTGCCACTCACCGTTCACGCCGACGGGGTCAAGGGCGGCACGCTCACCCTCGACGCTTCGCTGTCCTCGCAGTTCCTGACGGCGCTGCTCATGCTCGGTCCGCTCACCGCGGACGGGCTCGTCATCCGGGTGGGTGACCTGGTCTCGGTGCCGTACATCGAGATCACCCTCGCCATGATGCGCCGGTTCGGGGCCACGGTCGACTGGTCGGGCGACACCTTCACCGTCGCGCCGGGCGGCTACCAGGCCCGCGACTACCTGATCGAGCCGGACGCCTCCAGCGCCAGCTACTTCTTCGCCGCCGCCGCGATGACCGGCCGCGAGGTCACGGTCCGCGGTCTGGGCAGCGAGAGCTTGCAGGGCGACGTGCGGTTCGTCGACGTCCTGGCCCAGATGGGCGCGACGGTACGCGTAGAGCCCGAAGCGGTGACGGTGATCGGCCCGGAGAACGGGCGGCTCGCCGGGGTGACCGTGAACATGCGGGACATCTCCGACACGATGCCGACGCTCGCCGCGATCGCGCCGTACGCCTCGTCGCCGGTCCGCATCGAGGACGTCTACAACACCCGGGTGAAGGAGTGCGACCGGCTGGAGACGTGTGCGGTGAACCTGCGCCGCCTCGGCATCGCCGTCGAGACCGGCCGGGACTGGATCGAGATCCAGCCCGGTCAGCCCCAGGCGGCCGAGATCCTGACCGAGCGGGATCATCGCATCGCGATGAGCTTCAGCGTCACCGGCCTGCGTACGCCCGGGATCACACTGGACGATCCGGACTGCGTCAAGAAGACCTTCCCGACGTTCCACTCGGTCTTCCACGCCGCCTTCCCCGCGTCGCCCTAGCGCCTTCCTCGGCCGCCTCGCGTCAACGCTGGATCAGGGTTTTCCGTCGGATTGCCGGTGAGCCTCTCGGGCGAGCCGCCGGGAGTGCAGTCAGGGGCAAAGATTCGACCCGAAACCCTGATCCAGCCAGTTCGTCGGGCGACGTAGGGTGAAGGTCCATGGACTTCACCACCGCGGTCGTCTCGTTCGCCGTCGTCGCCGGGCTGCTGACCATCATCCCGGGTGTGGACACCGCCCTCGTTCTGCGTACGGCGGTCGTCCAGGGACGCCGGCACGCCTTCGCCACCGCCCTCGGGATCTGCACGAGCGCGCTCGTCTGGGGCGCCGCCGCGGCGGCGGGGATCTCCGTGCTGCTGACGGCCTCGCGCACGGCGTACACCGTGATGCGGGTGGCGGGTGCGATCTACCTGATCTACCTCGGCGTCATGATGCTCCGGGACGCCCGGCGGCCCAAGACGGCGGCCGACGTGGACGTCGCCCTGGTCTCACCTTGGCGGGCGTTCGCCCGGGGGATGACGACCAACCTGCTCAACCCGAAGGTCGGCGTCTTCTACGTCGCCATGCTGCCCCAGTTCCTCCCGGCCGACGTGCCCGCGCTGCCGATGGGCGTCCTGCTGGCGTTGGTGCACGACGTCGAGGCGATGGTCTGGTTCGCGCTCATCATCGGCGGCGTCGGGCTGGCCCGCCGCTGGCTGACCGGCAGCGCGGCCGCCGCCGTCCGCATCCGCCGGGTGACCGACGCCGTTGCGGGAACGGCTCTGGTCGTGCTGGGGATCCGGCTCGCCGCCGACTGATCGACCGCCGGCTGCTCAGCCGCTGACCGGGTGGATCTGCCGGAGGATCGACTCGTCGGTGATCTTGCCGTCCTCGGCGAGGAGGAACGCCTTGCTCAGGATGAGGGACAGGCGATCGTCGCTGAACGGCAGGAACACCTGGTCGGCCTTCTTGTGGGCGGGCACGATGCACAGGTACGCGTCGTCCGGCTCCATGAGAATGTTGCCACTGCCCAGATGGATCTTGTAGGTACGCCGGGCGCCCCGCACGATGAGCCACCGATCCCGCAGCTCGCAGCGGTCGGCGATGACCAGCCGAGGCAGGAGACGCTCCAACGCGTCGCGGCGACTCCGCGCGGTCTCGGTGAGATCGCCGAAGCCGCACTGCCACCAGTACGCGTGATGCTGCTCCCGGCGCTGAGTCCACTCCGGATCGCCCGCGACCGAGGTGACCCCCACGAACAGGTCGACGTCCCGCATGGCTTCGCTGAACAGCAGCGGCGGCACTTCGGTCACCCGGGCCGGCCGGAAGCTGCCGTCCTCCCGGCGATGGAACCTGATCCGGCCGGTGACCGCGCATTCGTCCTCGGCGTCGGCGTACTCCTGGTCGAGGACGACTCGCCAGTGGCCGCCCGGCAACACCCGGACGGCTTCGGCGAAGTCACCGGCGTCCCAGGGGCCGAGCAGCGGCGTACTCCAGCCCCGGCCTTTGACGAGGGCGTAGAACTGCTTGTAGCGCACGATGTGCGCGGCGAAGCGGAGCGATTCCTCGCCGCTCTGCTCCTCGGCCGGTGTGATCAGGTAGATCTCGCGGAAGGCCTGCTTGAACGGCTGACGGAGGCCGCGGGCCAGGAACAGGTCACGCCAGGCCCGGATCTCGTCGGCGCTCGACCGAATCGGATGCCACAGCCGGATGGCGGCCGTCGCGTCCGGTTTGACGACCACCCCGTCGACGTCGACGAAGGCGTCCTCCTCGGGCACCACCGACCGCCACTCACCAGAGGCGACCTCGACTTCCCAGATCAGGCCGCGCGCGACGGCGAGGCCGAGGCCTGTTCCGCCGAGTTCCGCGCGCCACCGCTCCACGGTCTGCTCGGCCGGGGCCGCGATGCTGCTCTCCAGCGCTCGGGTCAACGATCGATGGTGGGCCTTCGCCCGCTTGTGCAGATCCCGGGCCGTCGCCACGACCTCCTTGTGGTCGCGCTTGACCGCCGCGGACGGGGTCGCGGAGATCTTGCCGTTCTCCGCATGCCAGCTCAGCGTGACCTCGCCGGCCGTCGCCACCAGCACCGCCGTCTGGGAACCGGCCGCGATCTCCAGCCGGCCCTCGCGATCGAAGCCCAGATCAGGCAGCCGCGTCGCGACCTCCGGGCGATCGGCCAACGCCAGCTCGATCAACTTCAGCTTGCGATCCAACTGCTTCGGTACGCCCTTGTGGCGTACGCGGGAGCGGGCCTCGCGGAGGATGGTCAGCACTTCCGGCGTCGGGAAGTCGATGGCCGCCCGGGCGACTTCGTAGAGCAGCGCCTGCGACGGCAGCGTCTTGGCCGCCGTCGGCGCCACGCTGACCTGGAACACCAGCGGCCGCAGCAGATCGGGCACCTCACGTTCGTCGAGCAGGAGCAGGACGCGCAGGGCCCGGCCGAGCGTCCCGACCTCCAGATGATCGAACGCCTTGTCGGCGGCGAACGGCAGCTCTCCACTATGGATGCGAGCCGCGCGGTCGGCCGCCGTACGCAGCGCGGTCCAGCAGAGCGCCCGGTACTCGTCGGACTCGGCCAGGCGCCGCCATTGATCCGACGACGGCGGTGGCAGGTCGTAGCCGCGGTCGCCACCCAACTCGGCGATCGGCAACAGCGCGGGTGGACCGATCTTCGTCAGCACGGACAGTTCCTCCTGAGCGATCGGCGGCAAGGTGCTCTTGAAGACCTGCCGGACGAGGACACCGGTCAGACCATCGGAGATCGCGGCGAGCGCGACCAATGCGTAGGGCGCGCCGAACCGGCCGTGTCTGAGCAGCGACCGCAGCAGCGAACCGACGCTCTTGGCCGTGCTGGGCGGCCACGGCCCGTCGCAGTGCAGCAAGGCGTTCACGGCGAACGACGGATGGCCGCCTACGTCACGAGCCGCCCGGCCCGCGACCGCGTCGAGGAGATCGGCGCAGGTCTGCGGGGTGAACCGCGGCTGCCGCGTCCGCAGCACCACATCGAGGCTGTACATCAGCGTGGAGTAGCCGAAGCCGGGCAGCCGCCGCAAGGCCGCGACCGCCAGCGCGCCGAGGTCGTGATCGGACAGCCGTGCCTCGATCACCGGCTGCTGAGACAAGGGATCGTCCTGGCCCGCCACGGGATCGGAGACGACCCGGACGAGGTCGGCCGCGTACGCCGAAAGCTCCACGCCGCCGGAGTCTAGGCGGCCGGTCCGACAACCACCGCCCCCAACCCGTCGATCATGGAGTCAACCGCGGGGCGAGGTCACCCTGGATCACGTCGAGGTGGTCCAGATCGGACAGATCCAGCACCTGCAGGAAGAGCCGGGTCGCGCCCAGCTCGGCGAACCGCCCGATCTGCTCGGCGACCTGGGCGGGGGTGCCGAAGAGCGGCGGCTGCTGACCGATCGCCTCGGCCCGCTTCCGGGCCTCGGCGTCGGTCCGCCCGACCGCGATCGTCTGCGCCGCCGAGAACACCGGCGCTTCCCGGCCCGCCTTGGCGCAGGCTTCACGGACTCGGGCGTACGCGTCGCCGGTCGCCTCGACCGTGCCGAACGGCACGTTGAACTCGTCGGCGAACCGGGCCGCCAGGTCCGGCGTACGCCGCTTGCCGTGCCCGCCGACGATGATCGGCGGCCGGGGCGACTGCGCGGGCTTGGGCAGCGCCGGGGAGTCGGTCAGCTCGTAATGCTTGCCCTGGAACGAGAAGCGCTCGCCGTCCGGCGTGGTCCACAGTCCGGTGACGATCGCGAGCTGCTCCTCCAACCGCTCGAACCGCTCGCGGACCGGTGGGAAGGGCACCCCGTACGCCGTGTGCTCCGCCTCGAACCAACCGGCCCCCAGCCCCAGCTCCACCCGGCCGCGGCTCATCTGATCGACCTGCGCGACCGTGATCGCCAGGACGCCCGGGAACCGGAAGGTCGCCGACGTCAGCAGCGTCCCCAGCCGAATCCGCGACGTCTGTACGGCGATCGCCGCGAGCGTCGCCCACGAGTCGGTCGGGCCGGGCAGGCCGCTGTTGCTGCCCATGGTCAGGAAGTGGTCGGACCGGAAGAACGCCTCGAAGCCGAGTTCCTCGGCGTGCTGGGCGATCCGGAGCTGGTCGTCGTAGGAGGCCCCGAGCTGGGGTTCGATGAAGACAGCAAGCCGCATGCCCCCACCTTGCCACGAAACGAGCGGTGGATCATCGCTCGGCGAAGGTGTCACCGTCCTCGTCGTTCGGCGAGGATGCGCCGCACCTCATCGCGGACGAGGAGTGGCTCGCGCATCAGCCGGGCATAGCTGAACCGCACCACGTGGATGCCCTCCGCCGCCAGCTGCGAGTCGCGTCGCAGGTCCCGTTCCCGCTGCGCCGGGCTGCCGTGCCAGGCCGCGCCGTCCAGCTCGAAATCCACCCGTTCCGCTTCCGCGAAGACGTCGAGGTAATGAGTACGGCCGTTCAGGATGATCGGTGCTTGGCGCAGAAACGGGGGCATGTCGGGGCCGGTGAAGACGTGGTCGGCGCCCCAGAGTTCCAGCGCGCTGCGGCATCCGTTCATCAGGCGACCCGCCAGCGTCCGGAGCTCGGCGAGGCCGGGCAGATGAGGGCGCCGTGGCAGCTCGCCGAGGACGTGCTCGGCCAAGACGAGACGATCGGCGGTGGTCTGAATGATCAGTCCGATCCGTTCTGCGGACTCCAGCAGCGGCCAGGAATCGACCAACGCCGCCGCCGGCGTGGTCACCTCGAAACCACGACGTCGGAGAAGTGCCGACTCCGGGACGTCGCGATGGTGCACGACCAGGCCATCGGCGCTGCGGAGGCGAATAGACGCCGGCACGGTGAGATGAATCGGTTCGGCCTCCCGCTGCGCCCGCACGCCGTGCACGGCGAGCGCGGACAGATGACTGAGCGCTCCGGTGCCACGGCTGTACGCCAACGCGACCCGGAGCCGGAGGTCGTGGTCGACGGAGTCCGGGGCGGCGAAGAAGCCCGGCCCGATGCGGACGAGCCGGCCTCGGCGTACGGCGTTCGACCACGCCCAGGTCGGGACCTCCGGATGGTCGGCGCGATTCGCGTAGCCGTCGCCCGCGTCCAGTGCCGCGCGCAGAGACCGATCCATGCGGCAAATCTGCGGCACGGGCGCCGGCTCGCGCTAGGGCTGTGGATATCGCGCCGACCGGGAATGATCCACATCCCGATCGGCGTCACATTCGGCCGCCAAACCGACACCGATAGGGATGTGGATCATCCCCGCACCCGGACCAGCGCCCGGCAGCCCGCCCGTCCAGCCGTCCGTCCGGTCAGCAGTGGGGGAGATCGTCCGCCCATCGCGCGAGCATCGTGACCAATCCGGTGAGCCGCGTCAGTTCCTCTTCCGCGGTTCCGCGAACTCCGTACGACGGGTGCCCGACGGTTCCTTCGGCGATGCACCGTCCGAGCACCGCCGGGGCGAGCCACGAGTATTTGGCCGCCCCGTACGCGCGGATGTATGACGGCACGTCGGCGAGTGATCCGGGGTATCCGCCCGCTTGCAGTCCGGCGACGTATCCGGCGGTGACCGCGGCGTCGATGTCGGGGAGTTGGCTGACCGGCAGGTATCCGTCGGTGACGCTGTCGACGATGAGGTTGGCGGGGTCTTCGCCGATGCCGCCTTCGCCGACGAAGGCCCAGTCCAGCAGGGTGAAGCCGGTGGGGGAGGAGAACAGGTTCATGATCCAGACGTCGAGGTGGGCCAGGGTGCGTGGAGCCGCGACCGTCCGGTCCACCTGCGACAGCCGAGCGGACCACAGCGCGGCGAGCCGTTGCCGGACGGCTGCCGGCCAGACCTGCGCCAACGGGTGGTCCCAGTCGACCTCGTAGCGAGCCCAGATCGGCGTACGCTCCACATAGGAACGAAGCCAGCCGCGGGACAGCCACGGCATCGGTGGGACGCGTCCGACGAACGACGCCTGGGCCGCGCCCAGCCGTTCGGCGAACGCCTGGAAGTCGGCGGGCTGCCACGAGGTGCCGGGCGTACCGGTGACGACGTCGAGCCACAGGGCGACCGAGCCGTCCGGCCGGTCCGACGACGAGATCAGCGTAGGAGCGGCCACGCCGAAGTCGCCGTAGGCGGACGAGATCCCGGAACGGTAGGCGAACGGCTCGCGACGGTAGTAGTTCCAGTGCGCGGGGTCGTCGCTGGTCGGCCAGGCGGGGTTGCCCGACGGCGGGTCGGTCGGCGGCCGGGCGATTTTCAGCACCGCCGACGCGGCGGAGCCGTGGACGAGCCAGATCCCGCCGGTGGCCGCGTTGCCCTGATTGTGGGTGGGTTGGACGACTTCCACGACGGTTCCGAGAGCGGGGGGAATCGGGGCCGGAAGATCACTCACTGGGCAAGTATGCCCTTGTTAATGTGGTTCGACGGGCGACCACCCGCGAGTAGAGTCGGCTGCACCGCATGCGACTATGAGAGGGAGCGCGTTTGATGCTGCCGGCCGACAATCCGTTCGCCATCCCCAGCGACCTGCCCTACGAGGTTCCGCCGTTCGATCGGATCGCCGAGGAGCATTACCTCCCGGCGCTGCGAGCCGGCATGGCCGAGCAGCGCGCCGAGGTCGAAGCCATCGCCGCCCAGGCCGACGAGCCGACGTTCGAGAACACGCTGGTCGCGCTGGAGCGCTCGGGCCGGCTCCTCCAGCGGGTCTCCCTCGCGTTCTACAACGTGACCAGTGCTGACACCACGCCCGGCCTGCAGGCGATCGAGGCCGAGATCGCGCCCGAGACGGCGGCGCACAGCGATGCCATCTTCCTCGACCGGCGGCTCTACGCCCGGATCAAGTCACTCTACGACCGCCGCGATTCGCTGGGCCTCGATCCGGAGTCGGCGTGGCTGCTCGAGCGCTACCACACGGAGTTCGTCCGGGCGGGCGCTCAACTGTCCGATGAGGACGCCGAGCGGCTGCGGGCGTACAACGCCGAGCTGGCGACGCTGTGCACGACCTTCAGCAACCAGCTGCTCGCCGACACGAACGAGAGCGCCGTCGTGGTCACCGACCCCGCCGAGCTGGCCGGCCTCTCCGACGACGCGATCGCCTCGGCCCGCGAGGCGGCCAAGGCCCGCGACCTGGACGGCTACGCGCTGACGCTCATCCTGCCGACCGCCCAGCCGCCGCTCGCGTCCCTGCACGACCGCGGCTTGCGCCAGCGGATTCATCAGACCTCAGTGGTACGCGGAGCGCAGGGCAACGACAACGACACGTCCGATCTCGTGCGCCGGATCGTGAAGCTGCGCGCCGAACGGGCGCGACTGCTGGGGTACCCGCATCATGCGGCGTACCAGATCGAGGACAACACCGCGCGCACCGCGGACGCCGCGCTGGGCATGCTGGCCAAGCTGGCGCCGGCGGCCGTGGCCAACGCGGAGGCCGAGCTGGCCGACCTGCAGGCGGTCGTGGACGCGGAGGGCGGCGGTTTCGCGGTCGAGGCCTGGGACTGGGCCTATTACACCGAGAAGGTCCGCAAGCAGCGTTACGACATCGACGAGGCTGAGCTGCGGCCCTACTTCGAGCTGGAGCGTGTCCTGGTCGACGGCGTGTTCTACGCCGCCGGCAAGCTCTACGGCCTCGGCTTCGCCGAGCGTCACGACCTGCCCGGCTACCACCCCGACGTGCGGGTCTTCGAGGTCTTCAACGAAGACGGCACCGCGCTCGGATTGTTCTACGGCGACTTCTACACCCGGGATGCCAAGCGGGGCGGGGCCTGGATGAACAGCCTCGTGACCCAGTCGCACCTGTTCGGGACCAAGCCGGTCGTGGTGAACAACCTCAACATCAGCAAGCCGCCGGCCGGTGAGCCGACGCTGCTGACGCTGGACGAGGTCCGGACGATGTTCCACGAGTTCGGGCACGCGCTGCACGGGCTGTTCTCCAACGTCCGCTATCCCAAGTTCACCGGCACGAAGGTCCCGCGGGACTTCGTGGAGTTCCCCTCGCAGGTGAACGAGGTCTGGATGCTGTGGCCGGAGGTGCTGAGCAACTACGCGACGCACTACCAGACGGGGGAGCGGCTGCCACAGGAGATCGTCGACCGGCTGCAGGCGGCGGCCAAGTTCAACGAGGGCTTCGCGACGACCGAATACCTCGCGGCCGCCCTGCTCGACTTGGCGTACCACACGCTGACCGTCGAGGATCTGGCGACGCCGGGGCTGCTGGACGACGTCCAGGCGTTCGAGGCCGACGCGCTCACGAAGGCCGGGGTGAACGTGCCGGCGGTGCCGCCGCGCTATCGGACGACGTACTTCGCGCACATCTTCACCGGAGCGTCCTACAGCGCCGGGTACTACTCGTACATCTGGAGCGAGGTGCTCGACGCCGACACCGTCGAGTGGTTCAAGGAGCAGGGCGGCCTGCTGCGGAGCAGCGGCGACACCTTCCGCACCGAGCTGCTGTCGCGGGGTGGGACGGCGGATGCCCTCAGCTTCTTCCGGGGCTTCCGCGGCCGGGATCCGCAGATCGAGCCGTTGCTGACGCGGCGGGGCCTCGACCGCGCCTGACCCGCGTACGCCCTTCCCGCTGGATCAGGGTTCTCGGTCGAATCACGGGTCATGATTCGACCGAGAACCCTGATCCAGCGTCGTCGACGACCGATTTTCCGGGTACGCCCACCGGGGCAGCGAGATCACGTCACCAGGCCCTAAGCTCCGCCGGTGTCCTCCGCTGATCTTGATCCCTCGACGCACCTTGACTCGCCTACGCCGCACATTCCGACCGCGCGGCGCTCGACCGCCCGCCGCGTAGTGCTGCTGTTGGTCGCGTTTGCCCTGATCGTGGGCCTGCCGGGGGCCGCTGCCGCCGCGTACGCGTTCCGGCCGAACCGGCACTCGATCGCGCTCCCGCCCATGCCGACGCCGTCCCCGAAGCCGACGATCCCCACCTCCGTCGGGGACACGACCGCGTTGCGGATGCTGGTGGTCCGGGACGGCGTGGCGGCGGCCTTGACCAAGCTCGCCGGGGCGTTGCTGGCCCAGGACCAGGCGACGTACCTGCAGGTCGCGACGTCGCCGGGAGCGACGGCGATGCTGCGGCGGCAGTACCGCAATCTGACGGCGATGAGGGTCTCGGTGTACCGGGTCAACGCTGGGGCGCTGCTCGGCGGCGACAAACCAGGACAGTGGAAGGTCGCGTTGAACATCGACGTGTGCTTCGTCCGGCCGGACTGTGCCCCGGTACGCGTCGTCGAGCCGTCGGTCTGGCAGGACACCGCCGACGGGCCTCAGCTGATCGCCCTGAGCCCCAGCAAGACCGGCAGCCACTGGTATGAGAACACGCATCCGTGGGAGCTGGCCGATCTGTACGTGGCGATCGGGCCGCGCACGATGGTCGCCGCGACCGCCTCGCTCCGCGGGCGGCTGCCGGCCGCGCTCGCCGCCGCCGAGAAGGGCGCGGCCAAAGCCGACCAGTACGCCGTCGGCGACCGGAAACCGGACCAGTATCGGGTCTACCTCGCGAGCAAGGGCGAGTGGAAGACATGGTTCGGCGGGCAGCGCGCGAAATGGGCGATCGGCTACTCGCTCTCGACGGGCCCGTACAGCGCCGATGTCGTGCTGAACAGCGCCGAGATCAGCGCGTCCTATCTGCCCGGCGTGATGCGGCACGAATTGACCCACACCGCGTCGGCGTACGGGACGTACTACTGGTCGAACAACTGGTGGCTGATCGAGGGCTACGCCGAGGCGGCTGAACATGGTCTGACCTGGGACGCGACCTCGGTGACCCGGCGCTTCGCGGACTCGGGCTGGAACGGGAAGCTGCCCGGGAACTCCCCGGCGGACAACGCCTCGGTCACCGCGGCCAACGGCCGTTACGGCGTCGCCTTCCTGGCCGTCTACCGGCTCGAACAGCGATTCGGCCGAGCCGCCCTGATCGACTTCTTCAACCGGGTCGTCCGCGGCGGGCGGTCGTTCGCCGAGGCGTCGCCGCTGTCGTTCCACAGCGGCTGGGCGGCGGTCGAGGCCGACTTGATCCGGTTCATCAAGCGGTACTGAGCTGCACGGACGGCCCCGCCATGATCAATCGGCTACATTGGCGGGGCACGACAGCGCACCACCTCGTAACACGGGAGTTCCAGTGGCGTACCACCAGGTCATCTCGCCCGGCACCGGCGGCCTCGCGCCGCGCGCGCACGTCGTCTCCGACGCGCCCCGGCTGAGCTTGAACGGGACCTGGCGGTTCCGGTGGTGGCCGCAGGCCGGGGCGCCCGAGGACTTCGCGGATCCGCAGTTCGACGACGTGAGCTGGGCGGAGCTGCCGGTGCCGTCACATTGGCCGCTGCATGGCGACGGTGCGTGGGGCCGCCCGATCTACACGAACGTGCGCTTTCCCATCCCGATCGACCCGCCGTTCGTGCCCGACGAGAACCCCACCGGCGACCATCGGCTCGTCTTCGACCTGCCCGCGGACTGGCCCGGCGGGGACGCGGTGCTGCGGTTCGACGGCATCGACTCGTGCGGCAAGGTCTGGCTGAACGGCGTCGAGCTGGGCGTCACATTCGGCTCGCGGCTGCCCGTGGAGTTCGCCGTCGGCCACCTGCTGCGCCCGACCGGCAACGTGGTCGCGGTCCGCGTGCACCAATGGTCCGCGGGGACGTATGTCGAGGATCAGGACATGTGGTGGCTTCCGGGGATCTTCCGGGACGTCACGCTGATCGCCCGGCCCACGGCCGGTCTGCCCGACATCCAGGTCACCAGCTCCTACGCCGAGAGCACCGGCCTGGGCACGCTGGTGGTCGGCGTGCCGGGCGGCGAGGCCCGGGTGACCTGCGCCGAGCTGGGGATCGACGTCGCGGCCGGGGAATCGGTGAGCCGCCCGGTGCAGCCGTGGACGGCCGAGACGCCCCGGCTCTACCGGGTCGAAGTGGCGACCGCGACGGAACGCGCCGTCGTGCAGGTCGGCTTCCGTACGGTGTCCATCGTGGATGGTGTGCTGCGGGTGAACGGCCGGCGCATCCTGCTCCGGGGAGTCAACCGGCACGAGTTCGACCCCGATCACGGCCGCGTCATGAGCGAGGAGCTGATGCGCGCCGACCTTCTGCTGATGAAGCGGCACAACATCAACGCCGTCCGCACCAGCCACTACCCGCCGCACCCGCGGTTCCTCGACCTCTGCGACGAGCTGGGGTTCTGGGTGATCGACGAGTGCGACCTCGAGACGCACGGCTTCGAGGAGACCGGCTGGCGGCGTAATCCGGCGGACGATCCGGCCTGGCGGGAGGCGCTCGTCGACCGGGCGGTCCGGATGGTCGCCCGTGATCGGAACCATCCGTCGATCATCCTGTGGTCGCTCGGGAACGAAGCCGGCGTCGGGGAGAACCTCGGGCACATGGCCGAGGCGATCCGGGGGCTGGACCCGACCCGGCCGCTGCACTACGAGGGCGACCGCTCCTGCCGCTACGTCGACGTCTACTCCCGGATGTACGCCCACCAGGACGAGGTCGCCCTGATCGGGCAGGGCGCCGAGACGGCGCTCGACGACGCCGAGCTGGACGCGCGCCGCCGCAGGATGCCGTTCATCCTGTGCGAATACGGCCACGCGATGGGCAACGGCCCCGGTGGCATCCTGGAGTACCAGCAGCTCTTCGAGCGGCACGACCGCCTGCAGGGCGGGTTCATCTGGGAGTGGATCGACCACGGGCTGCGTACGCGGGACGCCGACGGCCAGGAGATCTACGGCTACGGCGGCGACTTCGGCGAGGAGCTGCACGACGGCAACTTCGTCTGCGACGGGCTGGTCTTCCCGGACCGTACGCCGTCGCCGGGGTTGCTCGAGTTCAAGAAGGTCGTCGAGCCGATCAGGCTGTCGCCGGCCCCTTCGGGCGGTGCGGTACGGGTGGCGAACCTCTACGACTTCGCCGAGCTGACCGACATCCGCCTGCGGTGGTCGTACCAGGTGCAGGGAGTGGTTCTGAGTGCGGGCGAGCTGACCTGCCCGCCGTTGGCCCCGGGTGCGTACGCCGATCTGCCGCTGCCACCCGCGCCGAAGGGCGCGCCGCCGGGGGAGGCGTACTGGACGGTCCGGGCGGTGCTCGCCAAGGACACGCCGTGGGCGGCGGCCGAGCATGAGATCGCGTGGGGTCAGTGGCAGGCGGTCGCCTGGTCTCCTAGGCCGCTCAACGCGCTGCGGCGGCCTGCCTCGCTGCAGCGGGTGGGTCCCGGGCGCTTCACGAACGGGCGGCTCACCGGCATCGGCGGCGTCACGTTCCACTCGCCACGACTGGACGTCTGGCGCGCGCCCACCGACAACGACGAGGGCTTCACCGGCAAACTGGCCGATCAGTGGCGGCAGCACGGGCTGGACCGCGTACGGGAGCGGCTGATCTCCTCCACTGTGGAGGGTGACACGCTCGTCGTGCGTACGCGGGCCGCGGCGGCCGCCGCCGACTTCGGCCTGTTCACGACGTACCGGTGGACGGGTGACGAGGAGCGGTTGCGCCTGGAGCTGGCGATCGAGCCGGACGGGGAGTGGCCGGTCGTGCTGCCCCGGTTCGGGCTGCGGTTCGGGCTGCCCGGCATGATCGACGCGGTGACCTGGTACGGCGGCGGCCCCGGCGAGGCTTACGCCGACATCCGGCAGGCCGCCCGGATCGGGCGCTTCGAGTCCACTGTCGACAAGCTCCAGACGCCCTACGTCCGGCCCCAGGAGAACGGGGCTCGCATCGACGTCCGTTGGGCCGAGCTGACCGACTTCTCCGGACTCGGGCTGCGGATCGAGGGTGATCCGGTCTTCCAGCTCACCGCTCGGCGGTGGACGTCGGAGGAGCTGGCGGCGGCTCGGCACACGCCTGATCTGGTCGCGGGGGAGCGGGTCTGGGTCAACGTCGACCACGCCCAGCACGGGATCGGGTCGGCCTCGTGCGGACCGAAGACGCTGCCCGCCTACGACCTGACCGCCGCCCCGATGTCGTTCGCCGTCACCTTCAGCGCCCTCGCCTGACCCGCCCGCCTTTCTTCCGTTGATCATGGAGTTGACTGTGGTGTCGCCGGTGTGTCGGCGACTTCGGCCGCGTAGCGTTTCCGGAGGCTGTCCGGGATCGAGCTGTCGGTGAATCCGTTCACGCGCGCCTGATAGCGCGCCGGGATCAGCGCTTTGACTCGTTCGGGATAGCCGGCGCCCGACTGCGCGATGCGTACCACGGGCGGCTCGCTGAGCTGGACCGCGACGGGGCCGGAGATGCGCGGTGCCACGTCCCAGGGGGTGCCGGCCGGAGCGGCGGCGCACAGGTAGTAGGCGTACGCCCAGCGCACCTCCTCGATGCGCCGGGCGTCGGCGGGTTCGTGGCCGAAGGCCTCGGCCACGCACAGCACTCGATCGCCCTGGGCGATGTCGTGCCCGTGATCGTGATGCTCCGTCAGGGACGCGTGCTCCAGCACCGTCACGATCCGCCGGCCGAGCTCGTCAAGTAAATCCTTTTCGGACGGTCCCCGGAGGGGCTCGGCGACGCCCAGGGCGAGCAGGCTGACGACGGTCAAGGCCGCCTCCACGCGAAGCCAGAACACGTTGCGCCGCAGCCATAAGAGCATTCACATACTCTAGTGCGTCGCCGGCCGGCTCTACCGCGACGAATCGGTGCGCCAGCTGTGCTCAGGTTCGTAGCCCAGCAGCTTGCGGGCCTTGTCGATGCTGAGCAGCGTCTCGGTGCCGGTGACCTCCCGGGTCACGGTGACCTCGGGGAACACCTCGGCGGCCAGCTCCGCCGACGATCGGCTCATCACGGTGTCGGCGTTGGCGATGATGAAGACCTCCAGCCCCGGCGTCGAGTACTCCAGCGCTTTCCGTACGGCCTGGGCGCCGTCGCGGGCGTCGATGTAGCCCCACAGGTTCCACTTGCGCAGCCGGGCGTCGGCGTCGAAGGCGGGGAAGCGGGCATAGTCGGCGGGCTCCATGACGTTGGAGAACCGCAGCCCGATCATCTTCAGCCGGGGATCCCAGCGGCAGAACTGCGCCGCTATGGTCTCGTCGACCAGCTTGCCGAGCGAGTACGCCGACTCGGGCCGGGGCGGATGCGTCTCGTCGATCGGGATGGCGATCGGCGGGATGTCCAACGGCAGGCCCAGCAGCGTCTCACTGGAGGCCCACACGATGTTGCGGATGCCGGCGACCCGGGCCGCCTCGAAGACGTTGTAGCTGGCCGTCACGTTGTTGTGGAAGATCACCGCGTTCGGGGCGACGCCGGGCGCGGGCAGCGCCGCCAAATGCACCACCGCGTCGAGCTGGGCGTACCGGTCGTCGACGCCGGTCAGCGCGCCCGCGACCTGCCCGTAGTCGGACAGGTCCACCCGGGTGAACCGGGCTCTCGGATCGCTCGGCGGCACCACGTCCAGGACGTGCACCTCGTAGCCGTGGGCGAGCAGATCCGCCACCACTGCCCGGCCCAGCTTGCCGCTTCCTCCGGTCACCGCTACCCGTGTCATGCCCCTCATCCTGCCCGTACGCCGTCCGTGCCGACAAATCGCCGTTTTTCTGCGAACCGCCCAGACGGGCCGCTAGGTTGATCCGCGGGACCACGGGAGGATCTCGGGAAGGGGACGTGCCCAAGATGCCCAGCAAGAAGACGTACATCGCGGCCGGCGTCATCGCCGCGGGTTCGGCGGCCGCTGTCACGGCGTACGCGGTTCGCCGCAAGCGCAGCCGGGACAAGGCAGTCGACCAGGAACTCGCCGTCATGATCGACGAGGTCGAGGCCGAGCTGAGCGACTCGCCGCGGGCCGGTGACGCCGCGAAGCGGGCCGCCGCTACCGCGAAGGACGACTTGCTCGGCGCCAAGCCCGCCTTCGACGCCTGATCGCTCGGCTGAGTGACGGCGCTGGATCAGGGTTCACAGTCGAATCTTGAGGCAAGATTCGACCCGGAACCCTGATCCAGCGCCGAGCGTGCGCCGAACGTACGCGTCAGGACTTCGTGAGGGCGGCGGTGACGCGTACCGCCTTGACGATGGCGGGGATCGAGCCGATGAGCAGCACGATGCCCCAGACGATCCCGGTGATCGCGAAGATGATGGCGCCGATGTCGTCGAGGATGCTGACGAAGATCATCGGCAGCAGGCCGTGCAGGAATTCCAGGCACAGCGTGCAGACCAAAGAGGTCAGAATCAGCAGTACGAGCCCCTTGTTCTGCAGGAAGCGCGGCTGCGCCAGGATCAGCAGGATCGCCCAGGCCAGCTTGAGGAACATCAGCAGCCCGACGATGACCGACGCCTTCGCGACCGGGAAGAACCCCCAGATCGCCAGGTACGCGATCGTCCCGAACGGGAACGCGAAGACGAGCGAGATCATGATCATCAGTTCGACGAACGCGATGATCAGCATGACGATCGAGACGATGATCAGGATGATCGAGCCGATCAGCGTCGCGATGCCCTGCACCCGCCCCTGTACGCGGTCCGGCACGACGAGGCTCAGTGTGAACAGACCGGTCGTGTAGAGCGCGATGATGTCGATGAAGGCCAGGTACATGATGCCGCGGCCGGGCGGCTCCGAGACGTTGCCGACGTCGCCGAGGTCGACGTCCATCCCGTTGGCGGTGTGGGCCAACGCGTTCGACGCGTCCAGCCCGCCGAGCATGAGCCCCGAGCCGAGTTCGACGAGCACGACGAGGGTGACCGCGAGGAACGCCAGGAGCAGGAACGGTTTGCGTAGTTCGCCCATGTCTCCTCCCGGGTCATCCGGCGGTCGCGACGACGGTGCACTGGGCGCCGAGGCCCGGGCAGGTCAGCACGATCTCGGTCGTCGTGTCCACCGCAACCTGGGCGACCGCCTGATCCGGGGTCGGCGACGGCTGCGGTGAGGGCTCGACGGTGTCCTTGACGCGTACGCCGGCGCCGCCGGGCGCGGGTGCGTTGACCGCGAACGCCTTCGAGCTACGCAGGGTCAGCGTCTTGAGCCCGCCCGGGTCGGCCACGGTCAGCGTGCAGGTCCCGGTGAAGGTGAAGGTGGCCGGTTTGCCGTCGACCGCGCAGTCGGCCGTGACCGTCTCAGGGTCCACCGCCGACTGCTTCGCCCCGAACTTGCTCAGCCAGCTGAGGAAGTCGGGCGGGGCGGCCGGGTCGCCCTCGCCGCGGCGGCTGCCTAGCCCGACCGCCAGCACGAAGAGGACGACCAGCACCACGGCGAGGCTGATCAGCAGCACCTTCTGTTTGCCGCTCACGATCGCGGGCTCACGGCTTGATCAGGGGGATCTTCGTGATGAGCACGAGATCTCCCGGGTTGACGAAGATGCCGCTGGAGGTGATCACGATCTGGTCGACTCCGGCGTAGTACCCGGCGCTCGCCGCGTTCTTGCCGACGATGCGCAGGGTCAGGGTGTGCGTACCGGCGGCCAGTTTGAACGAGCCGACCGTCTGCAGCACGGTCTTCCGCACGTCCGGGGTGTACCCGGCGAAGGTGCCGCCGACGAGCTGACCGTCCACAGTCCACACGGTGTCGGCGTAGTCGAACGACGTCGTGCGTACGGTGCGCAGCGCGAGGGTGGCCTCCCGGTTGGTCTCGAAGGTGACCGACAGCGTCTCGTCCACGGCGTGCGCCTGGAACCACAGCTGCCGGTTGCCGCTCCAGACAAGGTTGCAGCAGTTGTCCTGGATGACCACCTGGGTCGCGCCGTTCTTCCGGAACAGCTGCGCCCCGGCGACCAGGTTCTCGCCCTCGAAGGTGAGGTTGATCGGGGTGACCGGCGTGGGCGACGCCGACGGGCTGCTGCTGGGCAGCACCTCCGGCTTGCCCTTGTTCGACACGATCAGCCAGGTCACGACACTGCCGACGAGCAGCACCAGGGCGACCGCCGCGGCGATCCACGGCCACACCGGCTTGGGCTTCTCCTTCGGCTTCCACTCGAAGGCGACCCGGCCGCTGGTCCGCGAGGACTCCTCGGGCGCGGTGTTCGCCGAGTACGCCAACCCCACGACGTCCGCGCGGGCGGGCGGCGTACCGGCCGGAATCTTGAGCTTGACCAGGAATTCGACGGATTCGTTGGGACCGACCCGCCGCTGTGGCTCGTCGACGGAGAACCAGTCGCGCTGCGCGCCGTCGCCGGGGACCACATCGAAGACCACGGTGTCGGCGGCCACGCCCGGATTGGTGACGCTGAACTTGAGTTCGCCGGCGTTCTCCGCGTTCAGGGTGAACTGCTCGGCGAGGGGGACCACGGCCCACTCGGTCGTCATGGGGGCTCCTTGAGTGATTAGGACGAGACAGACAGCTCGAAGGTGGTGGCGGCCGGCTTCTCCACGGCGACGAGCCGGGTGACCAGGGCCAGCCGGTCGGCGGCGGCCGGCGGTACGCGGACGATCAGATGGAAGGGGCGGTCGGCGGGCTCCGCCACGGTGAAACCCGGTACGCCGGTCGCGACCTCCAGGGCGCGGCACAGTCCGTAGGGCGTACCGCGCCATTGGGCGAGGTGTGCGCCGATGGCGACCAGGTTGCGCAGGTCGCCGGGGCGGATCGGCAGGCGGGCGCCGGAGGGTGCGGCGATCACCTGGTCGAGGGCGACCCATCGGGTCAGGTACGCGGCGAGCGCCGCCGAGGTGCGGTACGCCGAGAAGAGCGAGTCGACGTCGGCGAGGAGCCGTTCGTCCGGCTCGTGCAGGGTCTCCATCGCGTCGAGCAGCGCCCCGAGCACGCTGCCCGGGACGGCGGCCCGCTGGTACGCGGCCGGCAGTAGCCGCTCAATCGCCGCTCGGCGCATCCTGCTGCACCACCTTGATGTCGTGCTCGCCGGAGCAGAGCAGCCAGGTGTCGGGGACGGTGACGACGTCGGCGGTGGACTGGTTGGCGCTGGCCGTCCACTCCACCCCGGTCGGGCTGCGGAAGACGCCGTTCGCGCCGCCCGCCAGGATCAGCCGGCCCGCCCCGGCCCCGGCGCCGCCCGAAGGCGAAGCGCCCGAAGACGAAGCGCCCGAAGACGAAGCGCCCGAAGACGAAGCGCCGGACGAACAGGCGACCGCGTCCACCGGGACGAACCGAGTACGGTCGCGCAGTGGCAGACCGCAATTGACCGAGACGGTCTTCCACTGGGGATCGGCGGCGAGCGTGTCCAGGCTGAGCACGCCGCCGCTCTGCGTCGCCGCGACGGCCAGCCCGCCGGCGAAGTCGAGCGCCCGGCAGGTGCCGCCGGTCCAGCCCCCTTGGAGGCCCTGCCACTTCACGTCGGCTTCGAACAGCCTTGTCCGGTAGCAGCCGTGCCCGGGTTTCTGCGGATCGGCTTCGCCGGTGCCGGTCCAGAGCAGGGTCGCCGGTCCGTCGTACTGGACCGACAGCACGCGGTTGTCGGTGTTGGCCAGCCCGACGTTGGCGTACGAGCCGCCGCGGCCCGCGTTCGTCGACAAGTAGACGCCGAACTTGGCCATCGCCGCCAGCGCCACTCCGGCCACGCCGCGCTCGGAGACGAAGGTACGCACGGCGTAGAAGCCGCGGTCGGCGTCGGCCGCGTCGACCTGGATCGGCAGCGGAACCGAGCCGGGCAGCAGCGGGACCTCGTAAAGCCCGGTGTCGGTCGCCACGAGCAGAATGCCGACCCCGTCGCGGTCCAGCCAGGCGACGTCCTGCGCCCGGGAGTCCAATCCGGACAGCTGAGCCCAGGTCTCGCCGAGGTCCGTCGTCAGGTGCACTCGGGAACCCGTGTCCCGGTGGGTGAGGACCGCGACCGACCCCGGCCGGGGCACGATCCCGGGCCGGGACGGGGCCGGCGCGGGCACGACGCGGACGACGGTCTCGCCGTCGAACCGGCCGACCGCCTCCCAGCCCGCGCCGCCGTTCGTCGAGCGGAACAGCACCCCGCCGGTCCCGGCATACCAGGTTCGCGGCTGGTACTGGTCGGCCGCGAGGCAGCGTACGGCGGTGTCGGGCGCCTCGGCGACCACGAAGCGGACGTCGTCGACGTAGCGCACACCCGGCTCGGCCTGCTCCAGCATCCGGTACACATTGGACGCACGCAGGGGTTCGCCGAACGCCCATCCGGTCGGGTTCAACGCCGTCGGCAGTGGGCTGAGCGTCTGGTAAAGCCGGTCGTGGATACGACGGGCGACCGCCTCGGCGTCCTCCTCTCGGCGTACCACCACGGTGGCCTGGATCGAGACGGCCTTGTAGCGCGCCCAGGTGGCCCGGCAGCTCGTGCCCAGCGAGCGGCGCCGTTCGAGGTCGGCCTCGGCGCGGTCGCGTGCCTCCTCGACCTCGTGGTCGTGCAGCACCGCGACCGGCAGGCGGCCGCCGGGCCGCGCCTCGTCCGGGACCGACGGGACCAGCACGACCTCGACCTCGCCGGGTCGCGCGAAGCTGTAGACGTCCGCGCGGGTGAAGGCGCGGGCACGGGCGATCGCGCCGGACTTGGCCGCGAGGATCTCGTAGTCGCGCGCGGTCACCGCGCGTTGCTGAGCGAAGAACTCGTAGGGGCCGCGCAGCATCGCGGAGTCCATCGACTCCATCGCCCGGCCACCGCGGGCGGGCTGCGGATTCGTCGCCTTCACCCCGGGCAGCGGATCACGCAGCCCGGTCAGGGTGTCCGCGCCGACGTTGCCCGCCGGGCCGCCGCCCGCGCGGTACCAGACCCGGACCTGCCGGCCCGCGGGCGGCACGGCGGCGAGCGTGGCCAGGCCGTCGGAGGCTTCAGGGGTACGCAGATCGACGGCGGGCGCGAAGGTGAAGGTGCCGGTGGAGCGGTCGACGACGTAGACCTTCGCCTGACCGGACGCGGTCGGGCCGGCTTCGGCGAAGTTGGCGACCGGCCGCCAGATCTCATAGGTACGCCCCTCGTGTTCCCGGGCCGCCGCGCCCAACTCCACTGATCCGGCCGGGACCTCCACGCCCAGCAGCAGATCCAGTGACTCGGCGGTATGCGCCAGCGGCGCGCGCGCCGCTCGGAGGACCTGACCGGGTTCGCCGGTCCCGGTGCCGAGCAGTTCGGCCTCCACCAGCTCGCAGTGGTGCATGCGGACGGTGATCTCGGTTTGGCCGGAGGCCAGCAGCGCCGGTTCGGTGGTGACGAAGACGACCGGTTGCGGATCGGCGCCCCGCGCCGCGGCGACGCGGGTGCCGGCCGGGATCCGGATCGCGCCCTGGTCCGACCCGGTACGCGTGAAGGTCACGTCGGCCCAGGCGGCGGCGGGGGCGTGCCGACTGACGCCGAGGAGGTTCAGAAAGGCCACGTACGCCTTCTCCGGCAGCTGGTTCAGCCGGTAGACCATGACCTCGGTGAGGTGGGCGAACACCTCGACGAGGGCGATGCCGGGATCGTGGACGGACAGGTCCCAGTCCGGGTGGGACCGCCGGATCCGCTCCCGCGCCTCGGTCACGAGGTCGAGGAAGGTCCGGTCGTCGAGGTTGGGCACGGGCAGGGTCATCGGAGGTCTCCCGCGTCTTCGGAGCCGGGCTGGGCGTAGGGGTCGAGGTCCACCGAGAAGGCCAGGACGCCCGGCGACAGGCTCGCCTTCACCCGGTAGTCGAGCCGGATGAGCAGCCGCCACGGCGCGTCCGGGTCCGGGTGCGCGTCGACGTCGATCACGTCCACGCGCGGCTCCCAGCGGGCGATCGCCTGGCGTACGTAGTGGATGGCCAGCCCGGCGGTGGTGTCGTCGTTGGGCGCGAAGAGCAGCCGATGCAGCCGGGAGCCGTAGCCGGGGCGCATGAGCCGCTCGCCCGGGGTCGTCGAGAGCAGCAGGAACAGGGCCTGCCGCACGGATTCGTCGCCGTCGGTCATGGCCAGCGTCCCGGCGGAGGTCAGGCCGAGCCCGCCGGTGACGGCCGCGTCGAACCCGGCGCCCAGGAACCGGATCGCCTTCATAGGTCGGACCTCACGAACGTCTGCTGGGGATCACGGACCTTGTAGTGCACGAAGCCGGGCGGGGTGCCGTCGGTCAGGCCGTCCAGATGCGACAGCACGATCTCGTGGCCGTCGATCTTCAGCCGCTCGCTGTAGCCGACCGTGACCTTCAGGGTCTTCGCGCAGGGCTTGATCGTCGGGCCGTAGTTGGGGCAGGCGACGATGTCGCGCCCCTCCGGGTCGGTCGCGACCAGCACTGGCACCCGGCCGATGGTGACCCAGTGCTGCGAGGCCTGGTTGGTCACCCGGCCGTCGTGGTCGCACTTGATCACCGACTCGAGGTCGATCCATTCCATCGGCGTCCGCCTCCCCTCAGCCGCTCTGCCTCGCCGCGGCGGCCGCCTGTTCGGCCGCCGCCTGCGGGTCCTCGGGTGCGTCGGCGTGCTGGAAGTCGACGGTCCGCGCCCGGATGACCATCGCCTTGCCGGGCGCCTGCAGCACCAGCGGCGTCGCGGCGTGCAGGGTGGTCAGGTCCGGGGTCAGCTCCAGGTAGCTGCCCACCTCGGTCTCCAGCCGCAGGCTGCGGCCACCGTCGTCCACGACGATCTTCTGCCCGTACGCCGTGCGCATCGACCAGCGTTGCGCCTTGCCGTCGTTGATCCCGGCGTCGTAAGGCTCGACCGTGCCGAACAATGAGCCGAGGACGATCCCGGCGGCCGGTTCGCCGCCCGGCAACGCCACCAGGACGGTGTCCTCCGGATCGGGCAGCGCCACGATGCCCTTGCCCCGGCCCGCGCCCGGCAGGGCGAGGGCCAGCCAGCCCGCGTCGAGACCCCCGTACGCGGGCAGGTCCACCCGAACGCGGCCCAGCCGATCGGGATCGTCCACATCGGTCACCGAACCCAAGGTGAGCACCGCGGCCGAAGACTGCGCCGGCACGGGCGGCGGCTCGGTCGAGAACCGGGTCAGATGCCCGGCGACGTCGATCGTGTGCACCACCTCGGTCAGCACGTACGCCCCGCAGAACCGCTCAGCCACCCCGCCGATCGCGATCCGCCGCCCCGGCCGCAGCCGCCCGTCGCCGTCGGCCGTACCGGTCGCGGTCGCCCAAGCGGCCGTCCTCGTGTCCAGCCAGGCCTGAGCCAGGGCGGCCAGCTCGTCGTCGCTGCGACCGGGCTGGTTGACCGCGGTACGCGTACCGCCGGCCCCGACGTCGCCGGGATCCGGCCGCAGCGGGATCCTCCGGCCGGACCGGGCCGACCCGGCGGACTGCTCGATCAGCTCGGCCCGCTGCGGATGCCAGCCGAGCGCCGTGCTGTCGCCGGCCGCCTGGTCGAGGTTGGCCTCGACGCGTACGCCGAGCAGGGTCTTGCCCAGGTCGAGCGGCACGGGCAAGCCGTAGCCGTCCAAAGTGATCAGCCGGAGCGTGTCGCCGTCCACCGCCAGGTGGAGCCCGGCCCGCCCGGCGACCTCGACGAGCAGTTCCAGATCCGTCTGCCGGTGTTGCAGCAGGCGCTCGACGCGGGGGCCTCCGTCATCGTCGGCGGCGTCGACAGTCAGACCGACCTTTCCCGCTAGCTCACCGGCGAGGTCCGACACCGTCACCGATTCGAAGACCCGCAGCTCCTGATGTTTGCGCAGCCGATGCAACGGGTCGTACGCCCGCGCGCGCAACAGCGGGGCGCCGTCGGCGGCGTACTCGACCTCGACGGCGGTCACCTCACCGGTGAACAGGTCACCGGTCGTGTCGTCCAGCCGCACGGCCAGCGCCGCCCCGAGCGGGAACATCGCCGGATCCGCCCCCGACCCCGGATCGGCGGTGAAGGCCAGCTCGCACTGGCCGGGCTGGTCGAGCCGGGCCGAGACGCGTACGCCCACCAGCCGGGTCAGCGCCGACGGCGGCAACGGGGCGCCCTGCACCGTGACGGTGAGCGCGTGGGGCGTCACGGCGGTCACGGCGCATCACCGGCCGTCCCCGTGAGCGGCGGTACGGCCAACGCCGTCCCCGCCTCCACCTCGAACGGGTTGGTGATGCGGTTGTGCTCGGCCAGCAGCCGCCAGCGCAGCGGCGAGCCCAACGCGTCATGGGCCAGCAGATCGAACCGTACGCCGGTGCCGCCCTGCGTACTCGTCTCGCCGGCGGCGCGCCCGTCGCCGGTGGCCACGATCGCCGTGCCCGGCGCGGCGGGCGTACTGGCGGCGGCGAGCTCCTCGGAGAAACCCGCCTGCGCCTGATCCGCCGACTCCGCCACCCGGACCAGCTTCAGGCGCAGCCACGACCGTTTCGGCGTACCGGTGAGGGTGAAGGCGTCGAAGCGCTCGGCGATCGCCACGATGATCCCGGGCACCAGCCACGCCTTGCCCCAGGCGAAGAAGACCTTCGGCGGGCGCGGCCAGCCGTGCTCGGTCGCCGAGTTCTCCGCGAGCATCCACAACGGACGGGTCAGCGCGCGTACGTCGGTGGGGCGCATCTGCGCCTCCACGAAGTCGATGTCGAACAACAAGTCCAAGGTCAGCTCGGTACGCCCACCGCCGGTGAAGATCAGCGGATCGTCGGCCAGCCCCTGCCCGGTGATCTGCCCGGCCGCCGACGACCGCGGGCGTACCCCGGCCAGCCGGGTGACCTGGACGGTCTCCGGATTGAGCAGACAGTCCACGCGTACTCCGGTCTCGTCGATGAGGAAGGCGACCCGTTCCATCAGCCACCCGCCTGTTCCCGGTCGAGCCGAGCGACCCGCTCGGGGGTGAACAGCGGTGGCACGGCGCTCCACAGCTCGGCGTCGTCCGGCAGCTCCGGCCACGGACTCGCCGCATCCGGTGCGCTGCGCTCCACCGGATGCGCCGTCCGGCGAGCGGGTGCCATCGGCACCTCCCTACGCGCCCGCGTCACCACCGGATCAGGGATCCGAGTCGAATCTTGGTCCAAGATTCGACCGGGATCCGTGATCTGGTGCCAACGGGGAGACGTCGGCGAGTGGGAGGCCGACGCCCGAACGGCGGGCGGCACCGGCAGCGGCGGCGTGGTGGTGACCCTGGCGGCCCGTACCTCGCCTACGGCGCTGCCGGTGTCCGCGGTGGACCACCGCACCGGGGCCACAGGCGGTTCGCCGGGCAACGCCGGCCACCGCGCCGGTCCCACCGGCACCTCCCGTCCCGGTGTGACGACCGCGCGGGCCACCGGAGGGTCCACCGCGCCCGGCGTACGCCGAGCGAGCGGCACCGGCGTCCCCGGGCGCGAAGACGTCACCACCGGATCAGGGATCCGGGTCGAATCTTGGCCCAAGATTCGACCGAGATCCCTGATCCGGTGCGAATCGGGGGAGGGGGAGGGCGGCGTCACCAAGGCGGGCCCGGTCGGCAGCGGCCGCCCCGAGGACGTCACGGGTGCCGGAAGGTCGGACGCGACCGGCCAACCCGGGTACGCCGTTGGGCGTACCCCTTCGTCTGGAGCCGGAGCATCGCGCAGCAGGCCGGGCGCGTGCGCGGTGACCAGCGCGAGCCAGTGTTCCGGGGGCTGGCCCGGCCGGCGAGGCGCGGGCGTCTGGTCCGGCGGGTCCAGAACCGACGCCGCCCGCCGGAGCAACCCGGCCGCCAGGCTGACCGAACTCCTGGCGGTTCGCGCGAGCACTCCCCGGCTAGGCAGGCTTGGCCGCCGCGCCACTGCCGGTCTCCAGTTCCAGGCTTTCGTAGGCCAGCGCGATCGACTCGATCGCGATCTCCTGCGCGAGCGTGTTGAGGTGCGCCCCGCGCCACCGCGTCGGCCACGCGTTGATGACGTTCCAGCGCAGCACCTCGGTGGTGCCGGCCGCGTCGAGCAGGACGATGGAGACGTTGCGGCGGTTGACCGCGCCCTTGGCCGCCGTGTTGGCCCAGTCCCAGATCTCCCGGGACTGCGTCAGTCCGAAGTGGAGGACGATCGGCTCGTAGTCGACCTGGCCGGGCACGAAGCGGATGCGGTCGTTGCCCGCCTCCCGGTACGCGAGCCGCTGGATGGTGAACTCGAGCCCGGAGACCTCGGTGAAGTGCCCGTTGGTGACGCCGTTGATGAGCAGCTTGAAGTTGTACGCGCGGTAGGGGTCGACCGGCGCGCCCGGCTGCGGGGTGGCCTGTGCCATTGTCAGCTCCCAATCGTCTCGGTCTCGGTGCCGCCGGCCCACTGGCTCAGCTTGAACACCACGAACTCGGCCGGCTTGACCACCGCGATGCCGATGTGCGCGACCACCATCCCGGCGTCCCGCACGTCGGCCGGGTTGGTCTCCTCGTCGCACTTGACGAAGAACGCCTCCTCCGGCGTACGCCCCAGGAGCGCGCCGTCGCGCCAGACCCGGGTCAGGAAGGCGCCGATGTCGCGCCGGATCGAGCGCCACAGCGTGTAGTCGTTCGGCTCGAACACCATCCAGCGGGTGCCGTTGGCGATCGACTGCTCCAGCGAGATCGTCAGGCGGCGTACGTTGAGGTAGCGCCATTCGCTCGCCTCGGCGGCCAGGGTGCGGGCGCCCCAGACGCGGATGCCCTCGCCGGCGAAGGACCGGATGCAGTTGACCCCCTTGGGGTTGAGCACGTCCTGTTCCGAGCGGGTCAGCTGACGGGCGAGGTCGACCGCGCCGCGCACCGGCTCGTTGGCCGGAGCCTTGTGCACGCCACGCAGCGCGTCGGTACGCGCCCAGATCCCGGCGATGTGCCCGGACGGCGGGGTGTCGACGAGGTCGCCGGTCAGCGGGTCGCGCACGGTGATCCAGGGGTAGTAGAAAGTGCCGAACTCCGACTGCCGCGGCCGGTTGCCGACTTCGTCTGCCGAAGCCGACGGGGCTGGGGCGGCGGTGGCGTCGTCCGGCTTCGGCGGCTTGGCCGGCTTGTCGGTCGGCGTGCCGACCCGGGTCAGGCTGGCGATGTCGTCCACGTCCGGGGCCGGGTCGCAGATCGCGACCAGGGTCCGCAGCCGCTCGGCCAGGCTCAGCAGGGCCTCGGTGGCGACGGCGCCGTGGAACCCGGGCGCGGCCACGATCGACAGCTCGTCGACCGTCTCCAGTAGCTGCAGCCCGGCCCGCTTGCGGCCGGTGCCGCTGATCTGGCCGTTCGTCCCGACGTTGACCACCCAGCATCGGGTGCCGCCGTTGTCGAAGAAGCCGAAGACCGCCCGGGACAACGGAGTGCCCTGCGGGTTGTCCACTCCGGACGCGAAGACGTTCAGGAACTCGGTCCAGTTGTTGACCGGGACCGCGCGGTCGGAGACGGCGGCAGGATTCGGGGCGACCCCGACGAAGCCCGCCGTGCTGGTGCCCACCGCGCCGATCGGCCGCGCGCCACTGGGCACCTCCTCGACGTAGATGCCGGGGGAGAAGTAGTTGGGCATGTGAACTCCTCGGTGGTGAGGCTTTACCGGGTGGGCAGATCGCAGCGGAGGATGAGGTCCGGGCCGTCGGGATCGCGGCCGGGTTCGACCGCCGCCACGAAGGTCCGGCCCCGGCCGATCAGGCGAAGGCGTACCTCGCCGGTGTCGGGCACACCCGCGACGGTGAACCGCCCCCGGGCGTCGGTGGTGGTGGTCAACGTGGTGCCGAGCACCTCGACGCGGACGGCCGGCAGCGGGACGTCCCCGGGGCCGACGACGGTTCCGGCCAGCGTCCGCCGGGCGACGTGCTCGATCTTCAGCGGGTGGAGCACCGGCGGGGCCGGCTGCTCGGCGTACGCGACGACGGCCGGCAGGTCGACGATCAGCGCCGGCCGCGGCGGTACGCCCAGCGCCTGCCACAGCGCGGGATCGCCCGCGGTCAACAGAATCTCGGGCTCACCGGCGTGGACGGCGGCGGTCAGCACCGAGTCCAACGCTCGCACTGGCCCGGTCACGAGAAACCGCACAGTGAACCGGTACGGCTCCCGAGGGCCGGTGCCGCGTGTCTGGCGCGCCGGGCGTACTTCCAGGAGGTAGACCGTGACGCCGCCGGTCGGCGGGTGCGGTCCGCCGTGCGGGTCACCGTCATGCCGGAGCGCCACCGCGTCGGCGGCGATCGCCGCGTCCGGTTCGGACAGGCGCGCGGCGACCCCGGCCGTCCGCCCCAGCCAGTCGAGCAGCCGGGCGGTGGCCGCCTCGATGGGGCCGGGCCCGGGGTCGGTCATGCGGAGCATTCTGTGACGGGACGATCACTATTCACAGTCACCGATCCGTCACATGGGTGTCGCCGATCTAACGACCGCGTGGTCGCATTCGGGTGACGACACCCTGACGTTGCGTAGCTAGTCTGAGGGGTTGGCCTCGTTCAGGTGATCGTCTGTCAGTTCCTGGAGTTCGTGCTGCTTAGGGACGTCCCGGAGCGGCAGATACGGTTCGGCACGCGGCGGCAGCCCGGCCGCGATCGCCCGCGCCCGGCCGAGTTCGGCGTCGAACTCCGCGCCGAGCAGAACCGCCACATTGGTCAGCCACAGCCAGACGAGGAAGACGATCACCCCGCCGAGGGTTCCGTACGTCTTGTTGTACGACCCGAAATGGGCGACGTAGAAGGCGAACCCGGCGGACACCACGATCCACAGGACCACGGCGAGCAGACTGCCCGGGGTGATCCAGCGGAATCCGCCCTGGCGGGCGTTGGGGCTGGCCCAGTAGAGCAGCGCCAGCATCATCGTCACGCCGAGGATCAACGCGGGCCATTTCACCACGTCGAAGACGCGGACGCTCGCCTCCTCGAAGCCCAGCGCCTTACCGGTCTGCGCGGCCAGCCGGCCGGTGAAGACCACGGCCAGCGCGCTCGCGGCGAGGAACAGCCCGGTCACGGCGGTGATGGCCAGCTGCACCGGCACGGTCTTCCAGAACGGGCGCCCCTCCGGCACGTCGAAGATGCGGTTCGCCGCCCGCATGAACGATCCGATGTAGCCGGTCGCCGACCAGAACGCGATCACCAGACCCGCCACCGCCAGCACCCCGGCCGTCTGGCGGCTCTCCCGCAGGTTGTCGATACTGTCGGCGATGATCTGCTGAGCCGGGCCGGGCGTCAGCTCGCGGATGTTCGTCTCCACCGCGGTCGCGGTCGAGTCGCCCAGCAGGCCCACCCCGGCCACGAGGACGAGCAGACCCGGGAAGATCGACAAGATGCCGTAGTAGGTCAAGGCCGCGGCCATGTCGCCCAGGTCGTCGGAGACGAACTCGGCGACGGTACGCCGGAAGACGCGGACCCAGGCCCGGAAACCCAGGTCGGCGGGGCGTCGCGGCGCCCGTTTGAGCAGCCGGAGGAGGCGGTCGCGATGCAGCCGGCCGGGTTCGGTGCTGCGCGGCGTCTTGGGGGCCATGACCGTAGTTATACCCATGACTGCCCGCTTGCCATGCGCGCCGCGTCGTTGGCGCCGGCTCCTCCGCCGCGTCGTGGGCGCCGGCTCCGCCGCCGCCTCGTTGGCGCTGGATCAGGGTTCTCGGTCGAATCATGCGCCAAGATTCGACCTGGATCCCTGATCCAGCGCGGAAGTGTGCGCGGCGACGGCGGCGTACGTCGGGAGGATGAGGTCGGGACTGAGCGTGCGGTCAGGCGGTGGCGCGGTCGGCCCACGCCGTCCGCAGCGCTGCGACGGTCGCGCCGAGCGCTGGGCGTACCTCGGTGGCCTTGCGCCAGGCGACGACGACCCGCCGCGTCGGCCCGGGCTCGACGGGGACCACGGCCGTGCCCGGGACGGTGTGCGTACGCGCCAGCCGGGGAATCAGCGCGACGCCGAGTCCGGCCGCCACGAGGGTCTGCTGCGTCTCGAACTCGCCGACCAGGAAGTCCGGGCGTACGCCGGGCAGCACCCGCAGCAGCCAGTCGTGGCAGATCGTCCCGGGCGGCGACGCGATCCATCGTTCGCCGGCCGCGCGGGCCAGGGGTCCGGCGGGCGCACCGGCCAGCCGGTGTCCACTAGGGACGATGAGGTCGGCGCGATCGTGGCCAAGGGTCACATGTGCCACACCCTCGGGCAGCACGAGACCGATCTCCGGCCAGTCGTCGGCCACCACCACCTCGGCCCGGCCCCGCGTCAGCGCGTCCATCGCCTCGTACGGGTTGGTCTCGGCGATCCGGGTGGACAGCTGCGGATGCTTCGCCGCCAGCTCGGCCAGCGCGCGGGGGAGCAGCCCGCGGCACGCGGTCGCGAAGGCCGCGATGGTGATCGTGCCCGTGACGTCCTGGTGGTACGCCGCCAGCGCGGATTCGGCCTCGTCGACGGCGGCGAGCACCCGGGCGGCGTGTGCCGCGAGGATGTGCCCGGCATCGGTCAGCCGCAGCCCGCGCCCGTCCCGTTCGAGCAGCCGGGTGCCGGTCTCCCGGTCGAGCTTGGCGAGCTGCTGGCTGACCGCCGACGGGGTGATGTGCAGCGCGTCGGCGGCGGCGAGCACGCTGCCACAGGTCGCCACGGCGTCGAGGGCGCGGAGCCGTCCCAGATCCATGTAGCGAAGCTTAACTCAGCATGAAGAACAATTCGCTGGTGCTACATCGTGCGGTGAGCTGGGATGGGACCATGCGACCGCGCGACATTCTGCTGGCCGTCGGCATCGCCGCCGTCTGGGGCCTGAACTTCATCTCGATCAAACTCGGCCTCGACCGGATGCCCGCACTGCTGTTCTGCGCGCTGCGGTTGCTCGCGGTCGGCCTGCCGCTCCTCGTGCTGCGCCGGGGTCCGGGCGTGCCGTGGCGCTGGGTGGCGGCCTCGGCGCTGACGTTGGGCGTACTCCACTTCTCCCTGTTCTTCTGGGGCATCGCCGAGGGCATGCCGGCCGGGCTGACCTCGCTGGTCCTGCAGAGCCAGGCGATCTTCACCGTCCTGCTGGCCGTGCCGCTGCTCCGGGAGCGGCCGGGTCCCCGGCAGGTCGGCGGGCTCCTGCTGGCGACCGGTGGCATGGCCGTCGTCGCCGTCGGAATGGGCGGTGAACGTCCGCCGCTCGCCTTCGCCTTGGTCCTCGGGTCGGCCGCGTTCTGGGGGTTGAACAACATCGTCATGCGCAAGGCGGCCCCGCCGGACATGGCCCGCTTCATGATGTGGGTGGGCGCCGTCGGCGGGCTGCCGCTGCTCGGGATCTCGGTCGCCGTCGACGGCTTCTCCGCCGACCTCACCGCGATCCGCGGGATCGACGCCACCGCGCTCGGAGCGATCGCGTACACGAGTGCGTTGTCGACCATCGTCGGCTTCGGGCTGTGGGGCGTCCTCATCCGCCGCTACGGCGCGGGCACGGTCGCGCCGTTCTCGATGCTCGTCCCCTTCTTCGGGATGTCCAGCGCCGTGCTCTTCCTCGGCGAGCGCCTCGAAGCCACCGACATCCTCGGCGGTCTGCTTGTCGTGGGCGGCATCCTGCTCGGCGCGCTGCGGCGGGTGACGCGTTCGTCTCAGCGGCCGGACTCGGACCGGGCCGCGACGCCGGAACCTGTACTTTCGAGGACATGACGGTTGCCGTACGGGTCATCCCCTGCCTCGACGTGGACGCCGGCCGGGTGGTGAAGGGCGTCAACTTCGCCGACCTCCGCGACGCCGGGGACCCGGTCGAGCTGGCCGCCGCGTACGACGCGGCCGGGGCCGACGAGGTGACCTTCCTCGACGTCAGCGCCAGCTCCGAAGGGCGCGGCACCATGCTGGAGGTCGTCCGGCGGACGGCGGAGACGGTGTTCATCCCGTTGACCGTCGGCGGCGGCGTCCGCAGCGTCGCCGACGTGGATGTGCTCCTGCGCGCGGGCGCGGACAAGGTCGGCGTGAACACCGCCGCCCTGGCCCGCCCTGACCTGATCAGCGAGATCGCCGAGCGCTTCGGCAACCAGGTGCTGGTGCTGTCCCTCGACGTCCGGCGTACGCTCGACCGCCTGCCGCACGCGCCGAGCGGGTTCGAGGTCACCACCCACGGCGGGCGCAAACCGGCCGGGGTCGACGCCGTCGAGTGGGCGCGCCGGGCCGAGGAGCTGGGCGCGGGGGAGATCCTGCTCAACTCGATGGACGCCGACGGCACCAAGGGCGGGTTCGACCTGGAACTGATCTCCGCCGTCCGGGCGGCGGTCGACATCCCGGTGATCGCCAGCGGTGGCGCCGGACGGGCCGAGGACTTCCCGCCCGCGATCGACGCGGGAGCCGACGCCGTGCTCGCGGCGAGCGTCTTCCACTTCGGCGAGGTCACCATCGCCGAGGTGAAGGGTGCGCTCGCGGCGGCGGGGCACCCCGTCAGAATCTGACGTTCTCCGATCTTTCCTGGTGCGGTAGCGTGCCCGACGTGACCCAGACGAACACCGTGCTGCGGCCACCGGCGCCCGGCCCTCGCCCGCAGACGCTGCTGTGGGTGCTGCTGGGCGCGTTGCCCCTGCTCATCGCGGTCGGGTACGCCTCGGGCGTACTCCTGGCCAAGCGAGCCAACGCGATCGACGCAGCGGCGCGGGCGCGCCCGTCGGCCGCCGCGCTCGCCCCGTCGTCGTCGCCGTCGGGATCGCGTACGCCGAGCCCGCGGCCGGTGCCCGCGCCGACCTGGCTCACCTCGACGAAACCGCCCGCGCTTCGGCAGGTCTCCGGCAAGGCGGTGCTGGGACCGGTCTACGTCGCGCGGGACACCACCTACACGGCCGCCTTCCCGGGGTGGCCCTTCGCGTTCCGCCTGCCCGACGGGTGGAACTGCGTCAACGGCGACACGCTCCCGACCGCCCCGACGGCGTACCGCAAAGTCTGCGTGGACGAGAAGTCCGCGGAGAGCAAGCAGGCCGTGGTCCTGAGTCTGCTGCGCTGTGAGCGCGACTGCACCACGGCCCGGATGCGCGCGTGGGCGCTGAGCTGGCTCGCGCAGGCCGGCACCCCGGTACGCGACGACGCGCGGACCTGGCACGTGGAGACGCCCCAGGACGCGCGGGGGTTGTGGGTGCTGGACCTCGCGCACGTGTTCAGCCGGAACGGCGAGGACTACCTCGTGGTGCTGTACGCCCAGTCCCCGGCCGCCGACCGCGCTGCCCCGTTGAAGATCGCCAACGACATCGTCGCCCAGGCGGGCTGATCATTGCGTCAGGCATGCTGTTTCAACGGACATTCTGCCCCGCGAAACCGCATGGCTGACGCGATGATCACGCCACAGCGGAAGAGGGAGTGGGAGTCGGAGTGGGAGTAGCGGCGACAGGAGGAGTGCTGCGCACGGCGAACAGCGGGATGAACACCTGGGCGAGCGGGCCGATGGCGAGCGCGTAGAGCACCGTTCCGATGCCGAAGGTGCCGCCGAGCAGGAAGCCGATGGCGACGACCACGACCTCGATCGAGGTGCGCGCCACCCGGATGGACAGCCCGCGCTTGGCCAGGCCGGTCATCAGCCCGTCGCGGGGGCCGGGGCCGAAGTGGGCGCCGATGTAGAGGCCGGTCGCGACCGCGTTGAGCAGTACGCCCGCGAGCAGGTAGCCGATGCGCACCCACATCGCGCGGGGTTCGGGGAGCACGAGCGCGGTCAGGTCGACGAACGGCCCGATGAGCAACATGTTCGCGATGGTGCCGAGGCCGGGCTTCTGCCGGAGTGGGATCCAGCACAGCAGCACGACCGCCGCGACGAGGACCACGATGGTCCCGATCGTCAGCCCGGTCTTGGTGTGCAGGCCCTGGTCGAGGACGCTCCACGGCTGGTTGCCGAGGTGGGCCGCGATCATGAGCTGGATGCTCACGCCGTACAGCGCCAAGCCGGTCACGAGGCGGAACAGCCGGCTGACGGTCTTGTCACCAAAGCGCATGCATGCCACTCTAGGGCCAGGTGGCCTGTTGCAAAGCGGCCAATTGGCGGGAGGTGGCCCCATGAGTGGCTTGGTACGCGGTGGCCAGCTGGCCCGCCTGCTCGGCGAATGGCACGCGCTGCCGGCCCGCCGGCGGAGCCCGGACTACCTGGCGCTGGCCGGGGCGGTGCGGGGCCTGCTGACCGACGGCCGCCTGGCCTTGGGCGTACGCCTCCCGGCGGAACGCGAACTCGCCGAGGCGCTCGGGATCTCCCGGACGACGGTGTCGGCCGCGTACCGGGAGCTGCGCGACTCCGGCCACCTGGCGAGCCGCCGCGGCTCCGGGAGCTGGACGACCCTCCCCGAGGGTATGCGCGTCGGCGCGAGCGGCCTGTGGGGACCCTCCCCCCAAGCCGAGCCGGGCGTCATCGACCTGAGCTGCGCCGCCCCGGCCGCCCCGCCCGAGCTGGTGGAGGCCGCGCGGGCCGCCGTCGACGACCTGCCGGCGTACCTGGGGCAGGTGGGCTACTGGCCGTGCGGGCTGGACGTGCTGCGCGAAGTGGTCGCCGATCGCTACACCGCCCGTGGCCTGCCGACCCGGCCCGAGCAGATCCTCATCACCAACGGCACCCAGCACGCGCTGGACCTGGTCGTCCGGCTGCACGTGCATCCAGGCGCGCCGGTGCTGACCGAGTCGCCGACCTACCCGGGGGCGCTCGCCGCGCTCGCCGGAGCGCGGGCGCGGATCGCGACGCACGGGCTCGCCCACGACGGCTGGGACGGCGAGCTGCTGCTCGACACGTTGCGGCAGACCCGGCCGCGGTTGGCGTACCTGGTGCCGGAGTTCCAGAACCCGACCGGCCACCTCATGCCGGTCAAGCTGCGCGAACAGCTCCCGGCGGTGGCGCACAGCGCCGGGGTGGACCTCGTCATCGACGAGTCCTTTGTGGACATGCACTTGTTCGACGACCGCAGCGCGATGCCGCCACCGGTCGCGGCCTTCGACCGGCACAGCCGGGTGATGACGATCGGCGGACTGTCCAAACCGTACTGGGGCGGCATGCGGATCGGCTGGATCCGGGCGGCCGCGCCGCTCGTCCAGCGCCTCGCCGCGGTCCGGGTCGGCGTCGACATGGCCAGCCCCGTGCTCGACCAGCTCGTGGCGGTGCGGCTGCTGGCGTACGGGCCCGAGGTGGTCGACGCCCGCCGGCCAGGCCTGCGGTCGCGCCGCGACACCCTGGTCAAGGCGCTCGCGGACCGGTTGCCCGAGTGGCGGGTCAGCGTCCCGGAAGGCGGGCTGACCCTGTGGGCCGAACTCGACGCGCCCGTCTCCAGCGCATTGGCGCGCGCTGCCGAAAGCCAAGGGGTACGCCTCGCGCCGGGGCCGAGATTCGGCGTGGACGGCACGCTGGAACGCTTCCTGCGCGTCCCGTTCACCCTGCCCGAGGAAGACCTGGTGGACGCGGTCGACCGGATCGCCAGAGCGCGCTTCGACCTCGATCGCGCCCCGGATCAGGCGATCTACGCCACCGAACAAGCCCTCATCGCCTGACCCCCGTTACGTGATCGGCGCTGGATCAGGGACCTCGGTCGAATCTTGGCCCAAGATTCGACCCGGATCCCTGATCCAGCGCCGGTGGCGCGATCAGACCTCGGCGAGGCTGCCGGCGTACATCGCCTCGATCTCGTCCTTGAAATTGGCCTCGATGATCCGGCGCTTGAGCTTCAGCGACGGAGTGATCTCGCCGTCTTCGATGGTGAGGTCGCGCGGCAGAATCGCGAACTTCTTGATGGTCTCCCACCGGTTGAGGCGCCCGTTCAGGTCGGCGACGGCTGCCGCCACGACCTCGTTGGCCTCCTTCGACGCGACGATCTCGGCGTACGACTTGCCTTCCAGCGGGCCGCCGTGCGACCAGGTGGTGACGGCGTCGGCGTCGAGCGTGACGACCATCGTGCAGTAGTTGCGGGACTGGCCGATGACCAGGACCTGCGAGACCAGCGGGCACAGCGCCTTGAAGACGCCCTCGATGTGGCTGGGCGCGATGTACTTGCCGCCGGACGTCTTGACGAGGTCCTTCTTCCGGTCGGTGATCTTCAGGAAGCCGGCGTCGTCGAGTTCGCCGATGTCGCCGGTCCGGAAGTAGCCGTCCTCGGTGAACGCGGCGGCCGTCTCGTCGGGCAGGTTGTGGTAGCCGCGCATGATCGGGGCGCCGCGCAGCAGCACCTCGCCGTCGGTGTCGATCTTGATCTCCAGGTCGCCGAGGGCCGGGCCGACCGTGCCGATCCGCAGTGCGCCGGGCCGGTTGACGCAGTTGCCCGCGCTCGACTCGGTCAGGCCGTAGCCCTCCGAGATGGGCAGACCGGCGGCGGCGAAGAACTCCGCGATCGGGACCGACAGCGGAGCCGAGCCGGAGACGAGGTAGCGGATCCGGCCGCCCAGCCGGGCCTGGAGCTTGCTGAAGACCAGCCGCTCGGCGACCTTGTACTTCAGGGCCAGCCCGCCGGGGACGGGCTTGCCCGCCTGCTCGAGTTCGACCTTCTGCTTGCCGACGCGGACGGCCCAGCCGAAGATCTTCAGCTTCGCGCCGCCGTCCTCCTGCACGCCGGTGACGACCCGGTTGTAGACCTTCTCGAAGATGCGGGGCGCGGCGGCCATCAGCGTCGGGCGGACGATGCCGAGGTTCTCGACGATCTTGTCGACCCGGCCGTCCACATAGGTCTTCACGCCGACGTGGATGATGCCGCAGATCAGCGTCTTGCCGAAGGAGTGCGACAGCGGCAGCCAAAGGAACTGGAGGTCCTCGGGGATGAGGACGCCGACCTCACCCTGGACCACGCCTTCCCAGCACCAGCCCCGGTGCAGCAGCTCGACGCCCTTCGGGCGGCCGGTGGTGCCGGAGGTGTAGATGAGGGTCGCCAGGTGGTCGGGCTCGATGCCCGCGACGATCTCGTCGATCAGGCCGGGGTTCTCGGCGAGCACCTGAGCGCCCTTGAGTTCCAGGTCGGCCAAGGTGAGCTGCGGTACGCCCGCCGCCGGGTCGGCCTCGCCGTCGATCAGCACGACGTGGGTGATCGACGGGACCGGGGCGGCGGTGAGCTTCGCCGCCTGCGCCGGGTTCTCCGCGATCAGCACCTTCGAGCCGGAGTCGGCGATGATGTAGCAGGCGTCCTCCGCCTCCGTGGTGGGGTAGACGGTGGTGGTCGCGCCGCCCGCGCACATGATGCCGAGGTCGGCCAGAATCCACTCCAGCCGGGTGCCGGCGAGGATCGCCACCCGGTCCTCGTGCCCGACGCCGAGCGTGGTCAGGCCGGCGGCGATCTGCCGTGCCTGTTCGCCGACCTCGGCCCAGGTGAGGTAGTGCGGCTCGCCGTCCGGGCCGGGGCCGCCGAAGGCGTCCTTCTCCGGGGTGGCGGCCACCCGGCTCAAGAACATCTCCGGAATCGACCGGTAGGGAACCTGGGTCGTGGTCATGGCCGAGCTGCCCTCCGAAGTTTGGAACGTGTTTATGGGTGACGTGCGCCACGTTTCACTGGTGTTACCGAAGGGTAGCCGCCCGTGCTCGCCATAGCCATACCCGGCCGTCTCGTTTCGGCCGGGCCTAAATCCCTAGGCGCGCACGGCTCAGCCGCTCCGCGCTCCCGGCGTCGCCGCCCAGCTCCACTCGGGCGTACGCCTGGCGGCCGCTCACGAACAGGGACAGCTCGCCCGGATCTCCGGTCACGGTCACCCGCGGTCCGCCGGCGCCGGCCGTGACCGCTCCGAACTCGCCCGCGTCGAGGACGACGGTCGCCGGGAAACGGCGGAGCGCCAGCCGGGCCGTACGGCGTACGCGGTCCCAGAGGGCGGCCTGGTGCGCTGAGGCCAGGACGCGGGGCGACCAGTCCGGCTGGGCACGGCGGGCGTCTTCGTGGTGGATGAACATCTCCGTGACGTTGACCAGCTCGTCGAGCAGCGGGTTGCTGACCGGGCTCCAGATGGGCGGCTCGCGTAACTCGGCGATCAGGTCGGCGAAGTCCCGGGCGGCGAAGCGCTCCTGGACGGCCCGGGTATGCGCGGCGACCGGCTTGAGCACGATGCCGAGCGCCGCGTCTGGGCGGCGTTCCCGGGTCACGAGGTGCGCGGCCAGATCTCGGGTGGCCCATCCGTCGCACAGCGTCGGCGCGTCGGGGCCGACCTCCGACAGAAGGTCGGCGAGCGCCAGGCGTTCGCGTCGTGCGTACCGGCTCATAAGCCGATCGTACGGAGACTGAAGTGTGACGCCACCCACAGCGGATTCCGGATAGCTTCGGCGCGCACTCTCAGTAAGGATGAACACCGGGTTAGGAACTTACGAGGGACAAGCGGGGCGTGGTGGCCGAGAGCGCGGCAGGCAGAGGCACAACGGAAGACGGCCGAAAAGAGATCACCGGACGCGACGTCATCGGTCGTGGCCTGCGAGTTCTCTGGGCCGGCGTCAAGCACGAGCCGAAGATCTTCACGATCGCGACGATCGGGAGCATCCTGTTCGGCCTGCTGACCATCGGGACGGCGTACGCCCTCGGCTACGTGGTGGGACACGTGGTCGAGCCGGCTTTCGCTACGGAGCGTTACGAGTGGGGCACGCTCCTCCTGGCGGCGGGCGTCGTCCTCGCGGTCAGCGCCGGAAAGGTTCTCGGCATCTTCGGCCGGCGGCTGGGCTCCGGCTTCATGCAGTTCCGGCTGCAGGCGACATACCGGCGCAAGGTGACCCGCCGCTACCTGGAGCTGCCGCCGGCCTGGCATGCCCGGCACTCGACCGGTTCGCTGCTGTCCAACGCGAACTCCGACGTCGAGGCGACCTGGTGGCCGATCGCGCCGCTGCCGTTCGCGATCGGCAGCATCGTCATGATGTTCGCCGCCGTCGTGGTGCTCTTCTTCACCGACTGGGTGCTGGCGCTGGTCGGCCTTGCCGTCTTCCCGGCGTTGTTCAGCCTCAACGTGGTCTACTCCCGCCGGATGGCGCCCCGCCAGGCGAAGGCGCAGTCGCTGCGGGCGGCCGTCAGCGGCATCGCCCACGAGAGCTTCGACGGCGCACTCGTCGTCAAGACGATGGGCCGGGAGCAGGCCGAGACCGAGCGGTTCGCGGCCAAGGCCGGTGAGCTGCGCGACGCGTTGATCCGGGTCGGCCGGCTGCGGGGCGTCTTCGACCCGTCGCTGGAGAGCCTGCCGAGCGTCGGCACCCTCGCCGTCCTCGTCGCGGGCGCCTGGCGGGTCCAGTCCGGTGCGATCTCGCTGCAGGACCTCATCTCGGTCACGCTGCTGTTCACCGTCATGGCGTTCCCCGTCCGGTCGATCGGCTGGGTCCTCGGCGAGCTGCCGCGGTCGGTCGCGGGCTGGGACCGCGTCCAGCGCGTGCTGACCGCGACCGGGGAGATGACGTACGGGGAAAGCGGTGTCCCGGGCGAGGGGGCGGCCGAGATCGCCTTCGACCGCGTCGACTTCTCCTACGTGGCCGGCGAGCCTGTCCTGCACGACGTCACCTTCAAGGTGAAGCCGGGCAAGACGGTGGCCCTCGTCGGGCCGACCGGCTCGGGGAAGTCCACCATCGCCACCCTGGCCGCCCGGCTGCTCGACCCCGACTCGGGCGAGGTCCGGCTCGGCGGCGTACCGGCGACCCAGCTGGCGGCGGCCGACCTGGCGCAGACCGTGGCGCTGGTGCCGCAGCTCTCGTTCGCCTTCGACGACACGGTCCGGGCCAACGTCACGCTCGACCGGTCGCACGCCGACGGCACGCCGATCACCGACGAAGAGACCTGGGCGGCGCTCGCCACTGCGCAAGTGAAGCCGTTCGTGGAACGGCTGCCGGATGGACTTGACACAGAGCTCGGCGAACGCGGCACGACGTTGTCCGGCGGCCAGCGCCAGCGGCTCGTGCTGGCCCGCGCCCTGGCCGGGCAGCCGCGCGTACTGATCCTCGACGACGCGACCAGCGCGGTGGACCCCCGCGTCGAGGCGGCCATCCTCCGGTCGCTCCGATCCACCACCGACTCGGGAACGGGCGGGGCCACGATCCTCGTCGTCGCGTACCGGCGGGCGACGATCGCCCTTGCGGATGAAGTCGTCTATCTGGAACAAGGCCGGGTTGTCGCGCACGGCACCCACACGCAACTCTTGGAGAGCGTCCCCGGGTACGCGGGCCTCGTGACCGCGTACGAGAAGGCGGAAGCCGACCGGGACCGGTCCTACGAGGCGGAGGAGCCCGAAGACGACCTCGAGGAACCCGACACAGCGATGGAGATCGTTCGATGAGCGCAGCGGCCGTTCCTGATTCGACCGCGACCGCGACGACCTGGCAGACCCTGAAACGGGGCCTGTCGCTCTCGCCGGAGCTGCGGACCGGCCTGCTCGGCACCCTCGGGCTGGCCATCTTGTCGATGGTGGGCCGCGTCGCCGTGCCGATCGCCATCCAGCAGGGCATCGACGAGGGCTTGCAGGCGCCGGGCGGCCCCGACCTGGGGCGCATCACGATCGGGGCGCTGCTGACGGTGGCCATCCTGGTCTGCACGACCGCCTGCGGCTACCTCATGATGAAGCGCCTGTTCACGGTCTCCGAGACGGCGCTGGCCTCGTTACGCGTACGCACCTTCCGGCACATCCACGATCTGTCGATGCTGCACCAGCAGACGCAGCGCCGAGGTGTCCTGGTCGCCCGGGTCACCTCCGACGTGGACTCCATCACCCAGTTCCTCCAGTGGGGCGGCGTGATCCTGCTGGTCAACAGCGGACAGATTCTCGTCACGACCGCCGTGATGGCGTTCTACTCGTGGGAGCTGACGCTGGTCGTGCTCGCCGCGTTCGTGCCGTCGGCGTACCTGATCAAGAAGTTCCAGCCGATCCTGTCCACCTTCTACGTCGAGGTCCGCAAGCGGGTCGGCGCGCTCTACGGCGCGGTCTCCGAGGCGGTCGTCGGTTCCGCCGTCATCCGGGCCTACGGCGTCGGCGCGCGTACGCAGGAGAAGCTGGACGAGACGATCGGCACCTACGAGAAGGCCCAGAAGCGGGCGCTGCGGATGAGCGTCACCAGCTTCTCCACCGGAGAGCTGGCGGCGGGTCTGGCGATGTCGGCGGTGGTGATCGTCGGCGTGCTGCTGGGCGTCGGCAAGCAGCTGGAGCTGGGCGAACTGGTCGCCTTCCTGTTCCTGGTGACGCTGTTCATCCAGCCGGTGCAGATCGCGACCGAGGTGCTCAACGAGGCGCAGAACGCGATCTCGGGCTGGCGGCGGGTGCTCGACGTCCTCGACGAGAAGCCGGACGTCGCCGACCCGGCGCACGACGGCGTGGACCTGCCGTCCGGCGCCCTCGACCTCACCTTCGAGCACGTGAGCTTCAACTACCCGGAGGGGCCGCGCGTCCTGCACGACGTGCACCTGGAAATCCCGGCCAAGACGAAGGTCGCGGTGGTCGGCGAGACCGGCAGCGGCAAGACCACCTTCGCCAAGCTGCTCACCCGGCTCATGGATCCGACCGAGGGCCGGGTTCTGCTGTCCGGAGTGGACCTGGCGACCGTGCGGTTCGAGTCGCTGCGGTCCCACGTCGTGATGGTGCCGCAGGACGGCTTCCTCTTCGACGACACGATCGGCGCGAACGTGCGGTTCGCCCGGCCGTCGCTGACCGACGACGAGCTGACCGCCGCCTTCGACGAACTCGGCCTCGGCGACTGGCTGGCCGGGCTGCCCGAGGGCCTGGCGACGTCGGTCGGGGAGCGGGGCGAGGCGCTCAGCGTCGGCGAGCGCCAGCTCGTCGCGCTCGCCCGCGCCTACGTGGCCGATCCGGACCTGCTCGTGCTCGACGAGGCGACCAGCGCGGTCGACCCCGCCACCGAGGTCCGCCTCCAGCGCACGCTCGACGCGGTCACCCGCGGCCGGACGACCGTCGCGATCGCGCACCGGTTGTCCACAGCGCAGGCGGCCGACGAGGTGATCGTGGTGGACAAGGGTGTGATCGTCCAGCGTGGACCGCACGAGGACCTCGTGGCCCAGGAGGACTCGGTCTACGCCCGCCTCTACGCGAGTTGGCTCGAACAAACCCGATAGACATTGGTCGGATCTCCGCGGTGGTCCGGACCGTCCCTCCCGTGACGCCGTCACGTCCGCGCGGCGACGTCCGCGCGGGTTGATCATGCTCGTACGGAGGTGATCAGGCCGGTGGGGACACGACATGCCGGTTGATCACGACCGATCATGATCGTGCGGAAAGGCTGGGGCGGGGACGGCGGGCGGGGAGGGCAGCCGAGGGTTAGGCGAGGGGGTCGGCTAGGAGTTGCTCGAAGGCCAACTCGGCCGCGCCGAGCAGGGCCGCGTCGTCGCCGAGTTGGGGCGTACGCAGTCGCACGTGCTCCCGGCAGGCGGCGAGCGCGTTGTGGTTGAGGCGGCTGCGGACCTGGGCCGCTGAGGCGAGGTAGACGTCGCGGAGCGTACCGCCGAAGACGACCAGCTCCGGGTTGAAGATGTTGACGAGGTTGGCGACGCCGAACCCGAGCCAGTCGCCGACGTGGCGGACGGCCGCTTGCGCCTCCGCGTCGCCTCGGGCGGCCGCGTCGACGACGGCCAGGACGGCGTCCCGGCCGAGCTGGCCGGCGCGTCCCGCGTGCCGCAGCAGGGACTCTTCGCCGATCTCGGTCTCCCAGCAGCCCCGGGATCCGCAGCCGCACGGCCGGCCGTTCGGGTTGACGACCATGTGGCCGACCTCGCCGCCGTATCCGCCGTGCCCGGTGACGCGACGGCCACCGGCGATGATCCCGGCGCCGATGCCGACGTCGCTGTAGACGTAGATGATGTTCGAGCAGCCCTGGGCCGAGCCCCGGGTGTGCTCGGCCAGGGCGGACAGGTCCGCCACGTTGCCGACGACCACGCTGGGCAGCAGATCGGGCAGCTTCTCGCGCAGGGCCGCCCCGACCGGCTGGTCGAGCCAGCCCAGGTGGGGTCCGAGCCGGACGACGCCGTCCTCCCGCCGGACGAGGCCGCACACGGCCACGCCCGCGCCGATGCAGCGCGCGCCGGGTCCGACGCTCGCCTCCATCGACTCGATGAACTCCCGCAACGGGGTGACGACGTCCTCGGCGGGTCGTTCGCCTTCCCGGCGATCCATGATGACGCCGCCGAGTCCGATGCGGGCGGCGCTGATCCGGTCGACGCCGATGCTGGCGGCGTACGCGTAGACCTGCTCGGAGGACGCGCGGACCACAAGGGACGGACGGCCCGCGCGCCCGGTCTCCCGAGGCGCCTCTTCGCTGACGAGCCCGACGGCCGCGAGTTCCGCGGTGAGGGCGCCGATGGTGGAGCGGTTGAGACCGAGCTCGGAGGTGAGTTCGGCGCGGGAGATCTGGCCGCGCACATGCACGAAGCGCAGCAGCGCTCCGAGGTTCTGGCGCCGGATCTCCTCCTGGCTCGGTCCCGCCCGCATTCAGCGTCCTTTCCGGACAGTCGTCTCGGTGCTCGTCAGGAGGTCGCCGAGCGACGGCGGAACAACGCGTCCACGCCCGCGGCGGCCAACAGCACCGAGCCGGTGAAAACGTACTTCACCCAGGAGCTGAGGCCCAGTAGCCCCAGCCCGTTGACGATCACGGCCACGACGAGGCCGCCGAGGACGGCGTCGAAGATGCGGCCCCGGCCGCCGAAGAGGCTGGTACCGCCGATGACCGCGGCGCCGACGGCGTACAGGAGGACGTTGGAGCCGCCCGTGTTCGGGTCGACCGACCGCGCTTGGCTGACCGCGACGATGCCGCCGATCGCCGCCATCGACGAGCAGATGACGAAGGCAGCGATGCGGATGGTGTCGACTCGGATGCCGGCTCGGCGGGCCGCCTCCATGTTGCCGCCGACCGCGTAGACGTGGCGGCCGAACCGGGTGCGGCGCAGCACGATCGTCCAGAAGACGAGCAGGACCGAGATGATCGGGACGATGATCGGCAGCCCCTTGAGCGAGCCGAAGATCGCGGGGTTGCGCGACCGCTCCTCGTTCAGCACCGCGACGGCGACGCCCAGCAGGATGGCGAGACTGCCGATCCGCAGCGCGATGATCTCCCACGGGTCGGAGGCGAGGCCCCGGCCGGTGCGCTTGACCTTCGTGACGATCTGGACGGCGGCCAGGCCGAGCACCGCGACGGCCACGAAGGCCCACCCGAGCATCGGCGACAGGTATTCGTTCTCCAGCGCGATGATGACCGTCTGGTTGTCCCGGATGGAGATGTTGGTGCCCTCTTTGAGCAGCCGGAGCACGACGCCCTGGAAGGCGAGGAAGGCCGCGAGAGTCACCACGAAGGACGGGATGCCGACCTTGGCCACGAGGAAGCCGAGCAGCGCCCCGATCGCGGCGCCGGTGACGATCGCGACGCCGCAGGCCGCGTACCAGGGCCAGCCCTCGTTCGTCAGCAGGATCGCGAGGACCGCCGCGCAGACACCCGAGGTGAAACCGGCCGACAGGTCGATCTCCCCCAGGAGCAGGACGAAGACGAGGCCCATCGCGATGACCGTGATCGGCGCGGCCTGGGTGAACAGGTTCGCGATGTTGAGCGGCGCGAGGAACGCCGGGTTCAAGATGGTGAACAGGGCGCAGAGGAAGACCAGGCCGGCCACCGCGGGCAGCGCGCCCAGGTCGCCGCCGCGCAACTTCCGGCCATAGTTCTTCGCGTACGCGATGAGCGGGCTCTCGGCGCGCTCGGGCGTGGCCACCGTCGGGGTGGTCGTCGCGGTGCTCACAGTGCCTCCTCCGGCTGCAGTCCGAGGCTGCCGCTGCGTCCGGCGGTGATCAGCTCTACGACTTGGGCGTGGGTGACGTCGGTCGTCTTGACCTGGGCCGCCATTCGTCCCAAGTAGAGGGCGGCGATCCGGTCGGAGACGGCGAAGACGTCGTTCATGTTGTGCGAGATGAGCACGACCGCCAGGCCGTTGTCGGCCAGGCGGCGTACCAGTTCGAGGACCTGGGCGGTCTGCGCGACGCCGAGCGCGGCGGTGGGTTCGTCGAGGATGACCAGGCGGCTGTTCCACAGCACGGCCTTGGCGATGGCCACGGTCTGGCGCTGCCCGCCGGAGAGGCTGGAGACCAGCTGGCGCACCGATTTCACGGTACGCACCGACAGCCCGGCCAGCGTCTGCTGGGCGAGCTGCTCCATGGTGGGCTCGTCGAGGATGAGGCCGCTGCGCCGTTCCCGGCCGAGGAACATGTTCTGGACGATGTCGAGGTTGTCGCAGAGCGCGAGATCCTGGTAGACGATCTCGATGCCGTGGTGGGCCGCGTCCCGCGGACCGTGGATGTGCACCCGTTCCCCGGCGACCAGGACCTCGCCATGGTCGGTGGTGTAGATGCCGCTGATGCACTTGACCAGGGTGGACTTGCCGGCGCCGTTGTCGCCGACGAGTGCGGTGACCTCGCCGGCCCGCACGGTGAAGTCGACGTCGCGCAGCACGTGCACGGGGCCGAAGCTCTTGTTCACGCCCCGTAGCTCCAGCAGGGGAGGGGCGGTGGTCTCGCTCACGGGTGGTTCTCCTCGGGGTGGGGCGCCGCGACGGGGGACGGGCGGAGGAAAGGCTCGCCGACGTCAGCCGACGCCGGCGAGCCGTCCAGTCTTCCAGCGGAAGATCAGCTGATGCCGGCCTCGGCGCACTTGGCCGCGAACTCGGCCGTGCACAGCTCGGCCTTGGTCACGTAGCCGTCGGCGACGACGTCCTTGACGTTGGCGAAGGTGATCGCCTGGGGGTCGAGGAGAATCGCCGGGACGTCCTTCTGCGTGGTCGGGTCCTTGACCGTCTTGCCGGTCTCCTTCTTCTCCCCCTTGGCCAGCGCGATCGCCAGAGCGGCGGCGTTGTCCGCCTCCTTCTTGACCGCCTTGTAGACCGTCATGCACTGGTCGCCGGCGAGGATGTTCTGCAGGCCCTGCACGGTGGCGTCCTGGCCGGTGACCGGGACCTTCCCGTTCAGCTTGTTCTTCTTCAGGATGGTGATCGCCGCGTTGCCGAGACCGTCGTTCGCCGCGAGGACGCCGTCGATCTTGCCCTTCTGGCGGGTCAGCATCTGCTCGAACATCGTGCCGCCGGTGGCGTTGTCCCAGTCCGGCACCGACTCGTCCGGGCCCTTGACGTACTCGCCGCTGTCGTACTTCGGCTTGAGGATCGAGTCGTAGCCGTTCTTGAAGAGCGTCGCGTTGTTGTCCGTCGGCGAGCCGTTCAGCTCGGCGATGACCGGCTTGGTGACGTTCTTCTTGGTCAGGCAGTCGACCAGGCCCTGGCCCTGGAGCTTGCCGACGGCCTCGTTGTCGAAGCTGACGTAGTACTGCGCGCCGCCGCCGAGGGTCAGGCGGTCGTAGTCGATGGTCGCGACGCCCTGCTGGCGCGCCTTGTCGATGACGGCCTTGCCGGTGCCCGAGTCCAGGTTCACGATCATCAGGACGGTCGCGCCGTTGGTGATCATCTGGTCGGCGATCGTCTGGAACGCGGCCTTGTCGTTCTGGGCGTTCTGGATGTCGGCCTTGATGCCGGCGGCCTTGAACGCCGCCTCGAGGTACTTGCGGTCGGCGGTCTCCCAGCGGGCCGAGGACTTGCTGTCCGGAAGGATGACGCCGATCTTCGGCTCTTTCGTGGTGCCCGAACCGGTTTTGTCGTCGTTGCCGCCACAGGCGGCGAGGCTGCCGACCGTCATGACGCCGACGGCGGTCAGGGCAAGGAGGCTCCTGCGCATCTTCGCTCGGTTTCCTCTCGGGGGATGGGCGGGGCGCGGGTTAGGGACTGGTCCGACCGGGATCCGGAGCCCGGTCGGACCATACGTGCGACCGGTCACACGATGGTTTGTTGTGCCCGGCAACGTATGTTGTCGCGAGGCGTCCGCGCAAGGGCGAGGTTTGTTGCTGGCGATAACAATTCAGTCACGCAGTTTTAACCTGCGAAGAAACGCAGCTGGATCAGGGTTCTCGGTCGAATCTTCTGCCATGATTCGGCCGGGAACCCTGATCCAGCGCCCAAAAAGCGGCGGCTAAGCCGAGCCGGCGAGGGCGTCGCCGAGGGGCGTACGCCCATAAAGGACAGACCGCCCGTCCCGGGCGCGCCGGACGAGCCCGGCCCGCAGCAGGACGGCGAGGTGATCGCCGACGGCTCCGGTGGCCAGGCCGAGGCTGCGGGCGAGCTGGGTGGTGCTGGCCGGATCGTCGAGGGCCAGCAGCAACCGGGCCCGGGACCGTCCTAAGAGGTCGGCCAACGCTTCCGGGGCGGCCGGAGGCTGCCGCTCCCACAGCGCGGCCACGCCGCGGGCCGGGTAGATGATCGCCTTGGGCCACGGCGAGTCGGAGTACGCCGCCAGCCCCGGCCAGATATGTGCGCTCGGGATCAGGAGGAGGCCTTCGCCGTTGAGGTCCACACGGCCGCCACTGCGCAGCGCCCGGACGTCGATTCCGCCGTCGCGCCAGCTGACCTCGGGATGCAGCCCGTCGAGGGCGGCCGCCCAGCCTCGGCGGGCCAGCAGCCCGGCCCGGTGGACGACGTCTCGTTCGCAGATCGCCCGGAGCTGCGGCCAGTCCGGCGCGATCAGTTCGTGCCAGGCCGCGTCCAGGGCGACGGCGACCCGTTCGACGACGTCGGGGCTGTGCAGGATGGCCGCCGCCCGGGGATCGGTGGAGGTGCCCCGGTTCAGGCAGTCGGCGATGTCGGCGCGCGCGACGGACAGCGGGGTGGCCCGGGTGGCGGCGAGATCGTCGGCCCAGGTCTGTGCCAGCCCCAGTGGTGGCCAGGCGGTGAAGTTCGGCCCGCCCTTCTCGTAGTTCAAGGCCAGGACGGCGTCGATCTCCGTCTCCCGGCGCAGGCGTTCGAAGCCCGGCCGGAACCGGTCCAGTGGAGGGCCGGCACCGAGGTGGCGGTCGAAGCCGGTGAGCCGCCGCAGCACCTGAGCCAGCTCCATCGCCGGGGACAGGGCGAATCGGCTGTGCAGCAGGTCGTCCGGGCCGACCACGAAACGGAGCATCCGTCGACCTTACGTCCATCGGCGAATCATTCGAACCGGGCCGCCGCGCCCAGCAGGCTGTCCGCGTGACCACACTGCTCGAACCCGCGGTCCGGCGGGCCACCTATCGCGAGGTCCTCGCCGACCCCCTCTACCGCCTGCTGTTCGTGACGCGCTCGCTCGCGATCGCGGCCGACTCGCTGCGCATCCTCGCGCTGTCCGTGCTCATCTACACGACCACGTCGTCACCCCTGCTCGGCGCGCTTGCGTTCGGCGCGGGGTTCCTGCCCCAGCTCGTCGGCTCCACGCTGTTCGGGTCGCTCGCGGACCGCGTCCGCCCCCGCTTCGTGATCTTCCTCGGGTACGCCGTGGAATGCGTGTCGGCGGTGCTCCTGGCGACGGTGCCGCTCCCGGCGTGGGCCTGCCTCGTGCTGGTGGCGGTGATCGCGACGTTCGTGCCGGTGTTCGGCGGCGCTTCGGCGCGGGTCATCGCCGAGACGCTGACGGGCGACGCGTACGTGCTGGGCCGGGCGCTGTCGTCGATGTCGTCCTCGGCGGCGCAGCTCGTCGGCCTGGCCGGGGGTGGGGCGGCGATCGCCGCGTTGGGCAGCCCGCAGCACGCGCTCGGAGTCAGCGCGGTGCTCCACGCGATCTCCGCGATCATCATCCGCCTGCGGATGCCGAACCTGCCCGCCGTCCCCGCGGCCGAAGGGTCGACGGGTAACAGCGTGATGAAGCACAGCTGGCGGGCCAACCGGACGCTGCTCGCCGATTGGGCGGTACGCCGGCTGATGTTCGCGCAGTGGCTCCCGCCCGCGTTCTCCGTCGGCGCCGAGGGACTGCTCGTCGCGTACGCGGGGGAGCGGGGGTTCCCGGCGGGCGCGGCCGGCTATCTCATGGCCTGCCTGCCGGTGGGGATGTTCGCCGGAGACCTCGTCGTCGGGCGGTTCGTCGCTCCGCGTACGCGGGAACGGCTGGCCGCGCCGCTCGTGGTGCTGCTCGGACTGCCCCTGGCGCTGCTCGGCTTCGCGGTACCCGTGCCGGTCGCCGCAGCCTTGCTCTTCTTGTCCGGCGCCGGTTTCGCGTACACCTTGGGATTGCAGCGGAGCTTCGTCGACGCGTTGCCGGAAGCGATGCGCGGCCAGGCGTTCGGGGTGCTGGGCTCGGGAATGATGACCGCGCAGGGGCTGGGGCCGGCGGTCTTCGGCGCGATCGCGCTGGCCACCGGCGCGACCGCGGCCGTCGCGCTGGCGGGCGCGGCCGCCGCGGGCTGTGCGGTGATCGTCAGCGTGAGGAGAACTCGGCCACCAGCTGCTCGTCGCAGTTCGCGTTATCCGGGATAACGCGGGCTCGCACAGTGTTCGAGACAGCGTTATCCCGCATAACTCATGGCCGCTCCCGGTGTACGCCTGGGCGCTACGCGGGGAGCGGACCGGTGATGTAGCGCTGGATCGTCGGCCCGATCATCGCCACCAACTCCTCGACCGAGGCGCTCGCGATCGGTTCGAGTTTGATGATGTAGCGCATCATCGCGAGCCCGGCGAGCTGCGTCGCGACCAGCGCCGCCCGGGTCGGCGCCTCGGCCGGGTCGAGGCCCAGCTGCTTGATGACGCGCCGCAGGATTTGGGTGACCAGGAATTCGCGCAGCATCCGCGCGCCCAGTTCGTTGCTCATCCCCGAGCGGATCAGGGCCGCGCCGACGCTGCCGGCGGGCGAGTCCCACACTTTGACGAACATCCGGATCAGGGTCGCGCCCGCGTGCTCGACGCCGTTGCCCGCGATCCCGTCGATGATGGTCCGCGGGTCGATCGGGACCTTCATGGTGTCGAGGAACAGCTGTTCTTTGGAGCCGAAGTAGTGGTGCACCAGGGCCGGATCGACCTCCGCGCCGGCGGCGATCTGGCGTACGGTCGCGCCGTCGAAGCCGCGCTCGGCGAACGCCTGCCGCGCCGACGCCAGAATGGCCTCGCGCGTGTCCGGGCTGCCCGGGCGGCGGCCGGTTCTCTTCGCCATGATGATCCACCTTAGGTCGGGCCGTGCGGCCACCCACGTCGGGCGGCCGCGCGGCCGAACCGGTCAGGGCGTACGCCGTCGCAGGGTCAGCGAGGCGAGCACCAGGGCCAGCACCACGACCCCGGCGACGATGCCGAGGTCACGCCACATCGTCGCGGTGGCGTCGGCGTGCGCTCCGACTTCCTGGAGCGCCTCGACGGCGTACGTCAGCGGCATGACGTCGCTGATCGCCTGCAGCCAGCCCGCCATCTGGTCCCGGGGGACGAACAGTCCACACAGGAGGATCTGGGGCAGGGCGACGACCGGCATGAACTGCACCGCCTGGAACTCCGTCTGGGCGAACGCGCTGGCCAGCAGGCCCAGAGCCACGCCCAGGACGGCGTTGGTGACGGCGATGAGGATCACCAGCGCCGGGCTGCCCGCCGTGTCGAGATCCAACAGCCAGTACGCCAACGCACTGGCGATGGTCGCCTGGATCGCGGCGGCCACGCCGAACGCGATGCCGTAGCCGAACAGCAGGTCGGTCCGGCGTAGTGGGGTCGTGAGCAGTCGTTCCAGCGTCCCGGTGGTCCGTTCGCGGAGCATCGCGATGCTGGTGACCAGGAACATGATGATGAACGGGAACAGTCCCAGCATGATCAGGGCGACCCGGTCGAAGATCATCTCCTGGTTGTCGTACATGAAGTAGAGCAGCGTCAGCAGCAACGTCGGCACCACGACGAGCAGCGCGATCGTGCGCTTGTCGTGCCGCAGCTGGCGGAGGATCCGGGCGGTGGTGTGCAGCAGCGTCATCGGTCGCCCCCTTCCGAACGTCCGTCCGGGCGAGCTTCCGAACGAGGGCGGGCGCCCTGCTCCGTGCCGTTGCCGGCGGCGTCGCCGTGGCGGCGGATGAGCGTCAGGAACGCCTGGTCGAGGTCTTCCGTTCCGGCGGAGGCCTTGACCGCCGCCGGAGTGTCGTCGGCGATGAGCTCGCCCCGGCGGATCAACAGCAGGCGGTCGCACCGGTTGGCCTCGTCCATCACGTGGCTGGAGACCAGCACGGTCGCCCCGTCGGCGGCCAGCTGCCGGAAGCGCGCCCACAACTCGTCGCGCAGGACCGGGTCCTGCCCGACCGTCGGCTCGTCGAGGACCAGGATCTCCGGCTTGCCGACCAGCGCACACGCCAGCGAGGCGCGGCTGCGCTGGCCGCCGGAGAGGTCGCCGACCAGCTGGGTCGCCGCGCCGCCGAGGCCGACGTCGACGACGACCTGATCGGCGTGCGCGCTGTCGAGCCCGTGGAGGGCTGCGAAGTATCGCGCGTTCTCCCGGACCGTCAGGTCGGCGTACACGCTGGGGGCCTGGGTCAGGTAGCCGATCTTGTGGCGCAAGGCGGCCGACCCGGCGGGCTGCCCGAGCACGGTCACCGTGCCGCTCCGCACGACCTGTACGCCGACGACGGCCCGCATCAGCGTGGTCTTCCCCGAACCGCTCGGGCCGAGCAGCCCGGTGATGCTCCCGGTCGGGACCGAGCAGGTGAAGCCGTCCAGCACTCGCAGTTTGCCCCGATCCACCACGAGATCCTTGACCTCGATCATCGTTCCTCCCAGATTTCATTGTCCGTTGAATTCAACGCTAGATGAGTTCCGGAGAGTGGTCAAGCGAACCCCTGTTTCGGGTTCGCGACACGGCGCGGGAGAATCGTGGGATGCCCGACTCGACCCTCGACCCCGCCATCGCACAGCAGCTCAAACGCGACGAACACGGCCTGATCGCCGCGATCGCCCGGCGGCACGACACCGGCGAGGTTCTGATGCTGGCCTGGATGGACGACGAGGCGTTGGCGCGTACGCTCCGGACGGGCCGGGCCACTTACTGGTCCCGCAGCCGCCAGGCGTACTGGGTCAAGGGGGAGACCTCCGGGCACGTGCAGCACGTCAAGGCGGTGCGGCTCGACTGCGACGGCGACGCCCTGCTGCTCGACGTCGACCAGGTCGGGGCGGCCTGCCACACGGGCGAGCCCACGTGTTTCTTCACCGAACTGCCGTTGGGGGCCTGATGCTGTCTGGTGCCGTTACCCCGGACCTCGACGACTTCGAGAAGCGGGCGCAGGGACGGCGGGTGCTGCCCGTCGCCCGGCGGTTGCTCGCCGACGGCGAGACTCCCGTCGGCGTCTATCAGAAGCTCGGCGGCGGTCCCGGCACGTTCCTGCTCGAATCGGCCGAACCCGCTGCCGGTGCCGCTTGGTCGCGGTACAGCTTCATCGGCGTACGCTCGCTGGCCACGCTGACCGAACGGGACGGTCAGGCGGTCTGGCTCGGGGCGCCGCCGGCCGACTTGCCCAGCGAAGGGGATCCGCTCGAAGTCCTCCGTGCGACCCTCGACGCGTTGTCGCACGACCACCTCGACGACGACCTCCCGCCGCTGACCGGCGGACTCGTCGGGTTCCTCGGCTACGACTTCGTCCGGCGGCTCGAACGGCTGCCCAGCCTCGCCGAGGACGATCTCCACCTGCCCGAGGTGGGCCTCATGCTCGCGACCGACCTGGTCGTGCTCGACCATTACGCCGGAGCCGCGATCCTCATCGCGAACGCGGTTCTCCCCGCGGACGGTACTGACGCGGATGTTCGGGCGGCGTACCACATGGCCGTGGGCCGGCTGGACGCGATGACGACGGCCTTGTCGCGGCCGACACCACCCCTGGTCTCGACCGTGCGCGGCGTGGGCGCGCCCGCGTTGCGCAGCCGGACGCCCGACGGCGAGTTCCCGAAGGCCGTCGAGGCGGCCAAGGAGGCGATCCGCGCGGGCGACTGTTTCCAGATCGTCGTGGCGCAACGGTTCGAGGCCGAATGCGAGGCTGACGCGCTGGACGTCTACCGGGTGTTGCGGACGACGAACCCTAGCCCCTACATGTACCTGCTGCGCTACGACGGTTTCGACATCGTCGGCTCGTCGCCCGAGGCGCACCTGAAGGTCAACGCGTCGGGCAAGGCGTTGCTGCACCCGATCGCGGGCACGCGCCCGCGGGGCGTGAGCGCCGAGGACGACGCGCGCCTGGCGAACGAGCTGATCGCCGACCCCAAGGAGCGGTCCGAGCACGTCATGCTCGTCGACCTCGGCCGCAACGACCTGGGGCGGGTCTGCCGGCCGGGCACGGTCGAGGTGCCGGAGTTCGCCACGATCGAGTTCTACAGCCACGTCATGCACATCGTCTCGACCGTCACCGGCGAGCTGCGCCCCGAGCAGTCGGCTTTCGACGCGCTCTGCGCGACCTTCCCGGCCGGCACACTGTCCGGCGCGCCGAAGGTCCGCGCGATGGAGATCATCGAGGACCTCGAACCGACCCGGCGCGGCCTCTACGGCGGCACGGTCGGCTACTTCGGCTTCGGCGGCGACCTCGACATGGCCATCGCCATCCGCACCGCGCTCATCCGAGATCAGCGAGCCTATGTGCAGGCGGGGGCGGGCATCGTGGCCGACTCCGACCCGGCCGCGGAAGAGCAGGAGACCCGCAACAAGGCCATGGCGGTCCTGTCGGCCATCGCCGCCGCGCAAACCCTGCGGGCCGCGCGATGAAAAACCGCATCCTGCTCGTGCTGGTGGTGGCCGCGGGCGTGGTCTGGCTCGCCGGGGACAAGATCGCCTCATGGGTACGCCCAGTGGCGCTGGCGGTGTTCGCCGGTTCGCTGGCCCTCCTGCTGTGGCCCCGGATCCGAGGTTCGGCGCCGAAGCCGCCCGCTTCCCCGGACGCGCCGGAGTCCTCCAAGGACTTGTGGGACGCCATCGATCGCGGCGACGACCCGACCGCCCGCTGACCCGCGCTTCCTCCGCCCCATCCGACCGCCCCTGTCGCGACCGCCCCTGTCGCGTTGATCATGAACTATGTCCTGATCGACCGGCGTGTCGTGTGCGCGGCCCCCTGATCAACTCCCCGAGGTCATGATCGAGTACCCGTGGTCAGCGATCGCCGGGCCGTTGTCGAGATCAAGATCCGCTGGTATGCGGAATTGGGCCTCGTGGCGCACATGACGGGAACATGATCTCCGATTCAGGCTGCCCAGCGCAGACGCCGGGCACTGGATCAAGCTCAGCCCGATGGCCGGTCCGACCGCCTGTCGATCAGGGAGCCGGGGGAACGATCAGGGCGCCGGGGGAACGATCAGGGCGCTGCGGACACGACGCGCCGGTCGATCACGACCGATAGCTCATGATCGCGCGGAAAGCGGCGGGGGAGCCGGCCGGGGAGCTGCGGGGGCGCGGCGGCGGCGCAGGGGCGCGGTGGAGTGCCGCGGGGGCGAGGGTGCTACGGGCGGCGGAGGCGGGCGCGCAGGTCGGCCCGTTCGGCGGCGCGAGCGCGGTCGGCGCAGACCGCGTCCCACGCGTTGCTCTGCGCGGTCGCGATGCCCTTCTCGTCGACGAGGGCGCGCTGCAGTTGGCCGAAGATCCGGGCGCTGAACGTGATGACGGCGCGCGGAACTGCGGTGATGTCCCGTTCGGGTGCGATTGTGGACATGACGACCGCCTCCTGACGAATGCCCGTCGACCATTCTGGTCATCCGAGGCCATGAACGCATCTCAACGTGCCGGGCGTCTCAAGTGTTCTGGGACATACCTTCTAGGCTGCGGATTTCCGATTCGTGTCACCGCCGTGACAAGTGGCTCACTCGATCGGCCGAGCGCTGGCGTCGCACTCAAGTAGTTAAGTTTCTTTCCATGAGAAGGTTCCTCGCATTTTTCCTGGCCTTGGCCGTCGCGATGGTGGCCGCTCCGGCACCGGCGCAGGCGGCCGGCACCCCACCGCAGATCTACGGGGCTTGGCACTGTAGTGACGACGCCTGCATCTGGGGCACCGTCCGCACGGTGGCCGAGTTCGATTCGAAGAACCACTGGCTGATCGACCGGGGTGATGGCCGGCCGAGCGTCAACCTGGTGATCCTGAGCTTCGTCGAGCCGCTGAAGCTGCTGCATCAGACGACGGACAGCACGACGCTGAACGGCGTACCCCGGGGGATGACGCCGGAGATCGTCAACTACTTCACCTCGCGGGGCGTACGCGTGATGCTGTCCATCGGCGGGATCACCTACACCGACGAGTGGGACGCGGCTCTGGCCGAAAGCGGGACCCTGCTCGGGCAGCGGGCGGCGGCGGTCGCGACCCAGCTCGGCGTCGGCATCGAGATCGACTACGAGCAGAACTCCAACCCGAACCTCGTCCAGCTGCAGAACTTCATCACGGCCTACCGGGCGGCGCACCCCTACAACGCGGCCGGCACGGACCCGACGGCGCGGCTGACCATCGACACCGCCGCCGGGGACCGGTGGCTCATCGACATCAACCGCAAGGCGACCGCCGACTGGCTGCGGACGGACACCCCGGTGCTCGACTACGCGAACGCGATGGTCCCGGCCCGGCAGCCGTCGACGTCCAGCGCGATCGCCAACTGGCAGGAGCACCTCGATGGCAAGCCGACCTACTCGCCGCCGGTGCTGCCGCTGGCTCCGGCGAAGTTCACCGGCGGGCTGTACGTCGCCGAGGGCAGCAAGGTCCGGCCGGAGTGCACCAACTTCGCCGCCTCCCTGCAGAGCAGCACCGGATCGTGGCTGACCACGGCCGCTCCGAACGGCGCGGGGACGAGCTCCGGTCTGCTCGGCTACATGTTCTGGGCGGCGGAGCGGCCGTCGACCCGGGGCGTCACGACTCAGCCCCCGAACACCTGCGAGGGCGGTATGGGCGTCGGAGCGACCTATTACAACATTCCGATCCCGATGCCGGCGTTGCGACAGAGTTGAGCTGGGAGTTCTCGCCGGGCCGTCACGGGGGCGGCCCGGCATTATGCACCATTCCATTCGGTGGCGCGCGCCATACCCCCGAGTCCGAGGCCGACATCTCGCCGCCTAGCATCCACCCATGGCACCTGGAGATGGGAAAACGCAGGTGACGGGGAGCGTTCTCGACGAGATCATCGCCGGCGTCCGGGAGGACGTCGAGGCACGTCAGCGTGAGGTTCCGCTGGAGGAGATCCGGCGGAGGGCCGAGGCGGCGACGGCGCCGCTCGACGCGTACGCCGCACTCCGGCGACCGGGCGTGGGCGTCATCGCTGAGGTGAAGCGGTCGTCGCCGTCGAAGGGGGCGCTCGCTGAGATCCCCGACCCGGCCGAGCTGGCCGGGGAGTACGCCGCGGGCGGCGCCCGCTGTGTCAGTGTGCTCACCGAGGGCCGCTGGTTCGGTGGTTCGCTGGACGATCTGGCGGCCGTCCGGGCCACGATCGACATCCCGGTGCTCCGCAAGGACTTCATCGTCTCCACGTACCAGGTGCACGAGGCACGGGCGTTCGGCGCCGACCTCGTCCTGCTGATCGTGGCCGCGCTGGACCAGAAGGTGCTGGTCGGGCTGCTGGAGCGGATCGAGTCGCTCGGGATGACCGCCCTCGTGGAGGTGCACACCGAGGAGGAGGCCGACCGCGCGCTGGAGGCCGGCGCCCGCGTCATCGGCGTCAACGCCCGCGACCTGCGTACGCTGGAAGTCGACCGGTCCGTCTTCGAGCGGATCGCGCCCGGCCTGCCGAACCACGTCGTCAAGATCGCCGAGTCGGGCGTACGCGGCCCGCTGGACCTGATCCGCTATGCGAGTGCCGGCGCCGACGCCGTCCTCGTGGGGGAGGGCCTCGTCACGCAGAAGAGCCCGCGGGAGGCGGTCGCCGAACTGGTCAACGCCGGCAACCACCCGGCGACCCCGCGACCGGCCCGCTGAGCAACGAGGCCGCGACCCGCCCGCTGAGGACCGCGCAGAACACAGGAGGAGCGCCGATGCAGCCCGACGCCCGGGGCCACTTCGGCCCGTACGGCGGCCGCTTCGTGCCGGAGGCGCTGATCGCCGCCCTGGACGAGCTGGACGCGCACTATCGCAAGGCGATGGACGATCCGGAGTTCACCGGTGAGTTCGACCGGATGCTCCGCGAGTACGCCGGCACGCCGTCGTTGCTGTTCGACGCCACCCGGCTGTCGGCGCAGGCGGGCGCGCGGATTCTGCTGAAGCGCGAGGATCTCAACCACACCGGCGCGCACAAGGTACGCAACGTGCTCGGTCAGGCGCTGTTGACCAAGCGCATGGGCAAGCCTCGGGTGATCGCCGAGACGGGCGCGGGCCAGCACGGCGTCGCGAGCGCCACCGCGGCGGCGTACCTCGATCTCGAGTGCGTCGTGTACATGGGCGAGGTCGACACCGAGCGGCAGGCGCTGAACGTGGCGCGGATGAAGATGCTCGGCGCCACCGTCGTCCCGGTCACCCATGGCTCGCGCACTCTCAAGGACGCGATCAACGAGGCGCTGCGCGACTGGGTGACCAATGTGGACACCACGCACTACCTGCTCGGCACGGCCGCCGGACCGCATCCGTTCCCGGCGATGGTCCGCGACTTCGTCCGCGGCATCGGCGTCGAGGCCCGGGAGCAGTGTCTGGCGCTGACCGGCGCACTCCCCGACGCGGTCGCGGCCTGCATCGGCGGCGGCTCGAACGCCATCGGCGCGTTCCACGCCTTCGTCCCGGACGAGTCGGTCCGGCTCTACGGGTTCGAGGCCGGCGGTGACGGGTTCGAGACCGGGCGGCACGCCGCCAGCATCACCGCGGGGGAGACCGGCGTCCTGCACGGCGCCCGGACCTACCTGCTGCAGGACTCCGACGGGCAGACCATCGAGTCGCACTCGATCTCGGCCGGGCTGGACTACCCGGCGGTCGGCCCGGAGCACGCCTGGCTCCACGACACCGGCCGGGCGACCTACGAGCCGGTGACCGACGCCGAGGCGATGGACGCGTTCGCGCTGCTCTGCCGGACCGAGGGGATCATCCCGGCGATCGAGAGCGCCCATGCGCTCGCCGGCGCGCTGCGGATCGCCCCGACCCTGTCCGCGGAACTCGGCCGGCCCGCCACCATCGTGGTCAACCTCTCCGGACGCGGGGACAAGGACATGCACACCGCCGGGGCGTACTTCGGGCTGTTCGGGAACGGGGACAAGCTGTGAGTCTCTTCGACAAGACCCTGAGCGAAGGGCGTCCGGCGCTCGTCGGCTACCTTCCGGCCGGCTTCCCGACGGTGCAGGGCGGCATCGACGCCATCGACGCCCTGATCGACTCCGGCGTCGACCTCGTCGAGGTCGGCCTGCCCTACTCCGATCCGGTCATGGACGGACCGGTGATCCAGCGGGCCACCGAGCGAGCGCTGGCGAGCGGTGTGCGTACCAAAGATGTGCTGGCGACCGTCGAAGCCGTGAGCGGCAAGGGCGTGCCGGTGGTCGTGATGACCTACTGGAACCCCGTGGATCGCTACGGCGTGGACGCGTTCGCGCGCGACCTGGCCGCGGCGGGCGGCGCGGGCCTGATCACCCCGGACCTGATCCCGGACGAGGCGGACGACTGGCTGGCGGCCTCGGACGAGCACAAGCTCGACCGGATCTTCCTGGTCTCGCCCTCGTCGACCGACGAGCGCATCGCCATGACCGTCGCCCACTGCCGTGGGTTCGTCTACGCCACCGCGGTCATGGGCGTCACCGGGGCGCGCGACGCCGTCTCGGACGCGGCGCCCGACCTGGTCGCGAGGGTCAAGGCGGCCAACTCTCCGGTGCCGGTCGGGGTGGGTCTAGGGGTACGCGACGGAGCACAGGCCGCGCAGGTCGGCCGGTACGCAGATGGCGTCATCGTGGGCAGCGCCCTGGTGAAGTCCGTGGCCGACGATCCGACCCTGGCCTCGCTCCGGGCTCTGACCGCGGAACTCGCCGACGGCGTCCGCCGGGCTCGGTGATGCTTCGCGGGCTCGGTGAGCCGCTGCCGGTCCACGACCTGGCCGACCGGTACGCCAAATGGCACACCGAGAAGGTGTACGAGTGGGAGGCGGGTCGGCCGACCTACCGGTTGACCAGCCCCGACGGCTCCGTTCGGTACGTCAAACTCACCCCGTCGACGGGCCGTCTGCACGACGAGGCGCTGCGTACGCGATGGGCTGCGCCCTTCGTCCGAGTGCCCGAGGTGGTGGAGTTCGGCAGCGACGGCGACCACGACTGGCTCATGACAGCCTCACTGTCGGGAGTGGACGCCGCTACGCATCCGCTGCGGGCGGCGGACCCGGTCGCGCTGGTGACAGCGTTCGCCCAAGGGCTGCGGTTCTTCCACGACACCGTGCCGGTGGACGAGTGCCCGTTCTGGTTCACCGGTCTGCCGGCCGACGCCGACCTCGTCGTCTGCCACGGGGACTACGTGCTGCCGAACGCGTTCCTCACCGGCGACGTCGTCACGGGGTACATCGACCTGGGTGACCTCGGCGTCGCCGACCGGTGGCTCGACCTGGCCGTCGCGCTGCGAAGCCTGGAACAGCCGTACAACCTCGGCCCTGGGTATTCCGACGTGTTCCTCTCGGCGTACGGCGTCGCGGCCGACCCGGCGAAGGCCGCTCGGTATCTCGCGATTTACGACGCCCGCTGACCCGCTCGCCCGCCCGCCCGGTTTTCGCGCGATCATGAACGGTCGGCCATGATCGACCGGCGTGTCGTGTCCCCACGGCCCTGATCGACTCCGTCCGGCCCTGATCGGCTCGGGTGCGGGGCGGCGAGGCCGTGATCGGCTCGGGTGCGGGGCGGGGAGTTCGTCCGGCCGTGATCGACCCGGGTGCGGCCCGGCGACGACGTCCGGCCGTGATCGGCTCGGGTGCCGGAGCGGCGGGCGAGATGGCAGGCTGAGGGCGTGGCCCGTCTGCTCGTCGTGCACCACACGACCTCGCCCGTCCTGCAGGAGATGCTCGAATCCGTGCTGGGCGGTGCGCGTACGGACGAGATCGAGGGGGTCGAGGTGGTGACCCGGCCGGCGCTCGCCGCGACCGTTCCCGATGTGCTGGCCGCCGACGCGGTGCTGCTCGGCACTCCGGCGAACATCGGGTACATGTCGGGCGCGCTCAAGCACTTCTTCGACACCGTCTACTACCCGTGCCTCACCGACACCGCCGGGCTGGCGTACGGGCTCTATGTGCACGGGAACAACGACACCGCCGGAGCGGTGCGGGCGGTCGAGACGATCGCGGGCGGGATGTCCTGGGTGCGTACGCGGGAACCGGTCGCGATCGTGGGAGCGCCCGGCCCGGCCGACCGGGAGGCGTTGTGGGATCTCGGCGCGGTCACGGCGTACGCCGCGAGTGAACGAGCTTGACCTCAACCGCACTTGAAGTGGTGTGATCGGCCCATGCGGTTCGAGGGGATGCGGGTGGTGGTCACCGGGGGTGGCCGCGGCCTGGGGCTACGACTCGCGGGGGAGTTCGCACGACGGGGTGCGCACGTGTTCGTCTCCGCCCGCGACGAGGCGGCGGCGAAGGAGGCTGTCCGCGCGATCGAGTGGGAGTCGGCGGGCACGGCGTCGGCGTACGCCTGTGATCTGGCCCGGCCGGCGTCGGTCGCCGAGTTCGCCCAGGCGGTGGCGGATCAGACCGAGCACGTCGACGTCCTGATCAACAACGGGGCGGCGTATCTGCAGGGGCCGGCCGCCGACGACCTCGTCGCCGACACCGTGCAAGGGGCGGTGACCGGGACCATCCTGCTCACCGAGAGGCTGCTGCCGTTGCTTCGGCGGTCGGCGCGGCCGGACGTCGTGAACATCGTGTCCAGTGCCGGGGAGCCGGGCAACCACCGATCGACGGCGCATCCCGCGTTCTACGCGGCCAAGCATGCCCAGGCCGGGTACGCCGACATCCTGTCCCATCGGCTGCGCCCCGAGGGGATTCGGGTCATCTCGTTGTTCCCGCCCGATTTCGTGCAGGACGGCCCGCGGACGGCGGGTTCGCCGTTGACCGCGGCGTCGGTGGCCGACTGCGTCCTGTTCGCGGTGGGCCAACCGAGGGACTGCTTCCTGCGCGAGTTGCGCTTCGAGCAACTCTGAGCGCGTTGATCATGGAGTTTCCGGCCGCTGACAGCCGCTAGGTATTTCGGCGCACGGACGGTAGCGTGTGTGCCCGTGAACCTCGCCGCTGAGCTGACCCAGAGCCTGTCAAGTCAGGTGCTGGCGTCGATCCCGAGCCCTTCCGTCGCCGTGTGGAAGGTCGGGCCGATCCCGATCCGGGCCTACGCGCTCTGCATCATCGTCGGCATCATCGCCGCCGCGGTCATCTCCGACTACCGGATGCGCCGCCGGGGCGCCCCGCGCTGGGCGATTCTCGACATCGCGGTCTACGCCGTCCCGTTCGGCATCATCGGCGGCCGGATCTATCACGTGATCACCTCGCCGGAGGCGTACTTCGGGGAGGGCGGCGAGCCCATCAAGGCGCTCTACATCTGGGAGGGCGGCCTCGGCATCTGGGGCGCGATCGCGCTCGGCGCCCTCGGCGCCTGGCTGGCCTGCAAGCAGATGGGTCTGCCGCTGCCCCTGGTCGCCGACGCGATGGCGGTGGGTCTGCCGGTCGGGCAGGCGATCGGCCGGCTCGGCAACTGGTTCAACAACGAGCTGTACGGCGGTCCGACCTCCGCGCCCTGGGGCCTGGAAGTCCACAAGATGGACCCGAACAACCAGGGCCACGCCCTCGTGGGGCCGGACGGCAAGCCGGTCCTGCTGGAAGGGCTCTACCAGCCCACCTTCCTCTACGAGCTGGTCTGGAACCTGCTCGTCGCGGTCTTCGTCTACCTGGCCGACCGCCGGTTCAAGTTCGGCCGCGGCCGGGCGTTCGCCCTCTACGTGATGGCCTACACGGCGGGCCGGGGAGTCATCGAGACGATTCGCACCGACGAGGCCAACCACTTCTTCGGCGTCCGGCTCAACGTCTGGACCTCGGCCGTCGTCTTCCTCGCCGCGCTCGTCTTCTTCCTGCTCCGCAAGGGCCCGCAGGAGTTCGTGATCCCGGCAGCGGAGGGTGGCAAGGGCTTCCAGGTCGTGACCGAGGCCGAATACGACGAGTTCGTCGCCTCCGGCGCCCGCCCCGACGCCGGCTCCCCGGCCGACCCGCCGAACGCGACTGAAGCCGACGAAAGCCCGGACGACACCGCGAGCCCGGATGACGCCGTGAGCCCGGATGACGCGGAGCAAGCGAAGGAACAGGACGCGAAGCAGGAAGAAGAGCAGAAGGGCTGAGTCCGCATGGGGCAGGCGGTGGTGGTCGGAGCCGGCGTCGGCGGGCTCGCCGCCGCCGGGGCGCTGGCCCGCAACGGGTGGCGCGTCACCCTCCTGGAACGCAATGATCGGCTGCGCGCCGATCCGGCGGCGGTGCTGTTGTGGCCCAACGGCGTACGGGCGCTGCGTGCGCTCGGCCTCGCCGACGGGCTCGACTCGATCACGACGGCGGTCCCGCCCAGCGGCATCCGGCGCGCCGACGGCAGCTGGCTCGTCCAGCCCGGTGCGGCGGCGGCCCTCTCACCCCGGTCGGCGCCGGTCGTGGTGCACAGTGAAGACCTGCACGACGCGCTGATCGCGCGGCTCACCGCGACGGTCGACGTGCGTACGGGGATCTCGGTGCGCCAGGCCCGCGTGACGCCGCGGGACCGGCCCAGCGTCACCGACGGGCGCGCCACGTGGGAGGCCGACCTGCTCGTCGGGGCCGACGGGGTCCAGTCCGCGGTCCGGCGTGCGGTCTCGCCGGAGTCCGGCGTGATCAGCAGCGGGTACGCCGCCTGGCGGGCCGTCATCCCCTGGTACCGAGCGCCGCATCTGACCACGGACGTGACCCTGGGGACGGAGATCCTCGGCGGTGACTACCGGTTCTTCGCGGCGTCGCTCGGCGAACGCGGTTCGGCCGGGGCGTCCACCCGAGGCGGCATCTACTGGCAGGCCACCGTCGCCGGGGCGGCCCGGCCGGAGGCCCCGGCCACTCAGCTGGCTCTGCTGCGACGGTGGTTCGAGCGCTGGCCCGCGCCGGTCGGCGACCTGCTCGGCGCGACCGAGCCCGACGATCTCGTCCAGCACGACGTACGCGAGATCACCCCGCCGCTGACCGAGTTCGGTACGCCGGCCGGATCCGGTGGCGTGGCGCTCATCGGCGACGCCGCCCACGGCATGGCTCACCACCTGGCGCAGGGTGCCTGTCTGGCCTTCGAGGATGTGGCGACGCTGGTGTCCTTGGCCAACCAGACGCAACCCGGTGACGGCCTGCGGGCCGCCGTGACCGCGTACTCGAAGGCCCGGGTGCCGCGGTCGGCGGCGGTGGCCCGGCAGACCAAGCGGGTCGGCGCCGTGCTCGCTCCCCGCGGCCGCATCGGCACCCGGGCTCGGGACGCCGCGTTCGGCGTGCTGTCGACCCGGGTGCTCGATCGCGCCCGGGCCGAGGCCGCCAACTGGTTCCCGCCCAACTGACCGATCCGCTGGGCAGCGGGCCGATCACGCGTACTGGGTCAGGTGGTGGGTGGGAGCGGGCGGGTGGCGTCGGCGCCCGGCGCCGGGGGCTCTCCCTTGAGGTGCGTCGAGACCTTCGTCATCTCGGCTTCCCCCTTGGTGAGCATCCGCTCCCAGCGTTCCCGCATGGGCTGGATGAGACCGCCGCCGACGCCCACGATCAGGATGCCGCCGATTGTGGCCAAAATCGTGACGAGCACCGGCATCGTGACGGTGGTCGCGACGCCGATCTGGTTGAGCGCGGCGATCGCGCCGAGGACGATGATCGCGATCTGCGCCGCCCGGCCGAGGCCCTTGCCGTAGGAGAACTGCGACAGGGCATTGCGGATGATGTCGAAGACCGCGCCCGCGATGGCGATCGCGACGACCAGGATCACACAGGCCACGATGAGGCGCGGGATCCACGCGATGATCGCGTCGATCAGATCACTGATCGCGTTCGGCCCGAAGACGCCGAAGGCGAGTTGCAGCGTGATCAGCAGGATGATGTAGCGCACGATGCGGCCGACGAGCGCGCTGGGCGCGTACCGGCCGGTCCATCGGCGCAGCCCGGTCCGTTCGGCCAGCCGGTCGAAGCCGACCTTGGCCAGCAACCGGCTCACCGCGGAGTCCACCGCGCGGGCGATCAGCCAGCCGACGAAGAAGATGATCAGGAACACGATGCACTTGAGCGCCGCGTTGCCGACCGTCGCCAGCCAGTTCTGCAAGGTGTCGGAGATGTCGTTCGCAGCCCCGGCGACGCCGCTCAGCGGTGCACCGGCGCGGATGATGCTCCCCATCGCGTCCTGCCTTCCTCCAGTTGGACAGTGGACGGCAATGACGCACCACAGCTGCCGTCAATCGCACATTAATCCGGAATACGGTATTTGTTCGGCGAAAGACGTGAATACCCGCCATCTCAGCTTGTGGACATGTGATCTATCTGTGTCTGGCGGAATGACGGGGGAGTTAACGTAGACTCACTTTCACTCCCCGTACGGGGCGAGCAACACTTGCCATAGGTGGCAATCTTGCCGCGCGGCGGACCGGCGATCCCGGTCGGCGACGTAAACGGGATTCTTCCCCCAGGGCCGATGTCGTCCCGATGACCCACATGAGCGAGCCGGCGTTTCACGCACCCAGCTCTCGCGACGACGACAGGAGGCCGGTGTGGCATACCCGTACCCCCAGGGCCTTTACGATCCGGCCCACGAGAAGGACGCTTGCGGCGTCGCCTTCGTGGCCGACCTCCACGGCCGCCGCGCACACGACGTCGTGGCCAAGGGACTGGCCGCGTTGTGCCGGCTGGATCATCGAGGAGCCCGCGGCGCCGAGCCGGAGACGGGGGACGGCGCCGGGATCATGATCCAGATCCCGGACGAGTTCTACCGGGCGGTGCTGGCCGACGAGGGCGCGGCGTTCGAGCTGCCGCCGGCCGGGCAGTACGTCACCGGTCTCGTCTTCCTCCCGACCAACGGCGCGGACGAGGCGCGTGCGCTCACCGTGCTGGAGAAGTACGCCCTCGTCGAGGGCGCGGAGATCATCGGCTGGCGCGACGTCCCGGTACGCCCGAGGGGCCTGGGCGCGACCGCCGAGCGGGCCCGTCCCCGGATCCGGCAGGTATTCCTGAAGGCGCACAGCCTCGCCGCCCCGAACCGGCCGCTGGACGGGCTGGAGCTGGAGCGCGTCGCGTACTGCGTGCGCAAGCAGACCGAGCGGGAGACCCGCGAGCGCGGCGTTCCGTTGTACTTCCCGTCGCTGTCCGGCCGGACGGTGGTCTACAAGGGCATGCTCACCCCGGAGCAGCTGACCACGTTCTTCCCCGACCTCGCCGACGAGCGCGTGATCAGCGCGATCGCCCTGGTGCACTCGCGGTTCTCGACGAACACCTTCCCGAGCTGGCCGCTGGCGCACCCGTACCGGTTCATCGCGCACAACGGCGAGATCAACACCATCCGGGGCAACAAGAACTGGATGCAGGCCCGGGAGTCGCTCCTGGCCAGCCCGCTGGTGCCCGGCAACATCAAGCGCCTGTTCCCGATCTGCACGCCCGACGGCTCGGACTCGGCGAACTTCGACGAGGTGCTGGAGCTGCTGCACCTGACCGGGCGCAGCCTGCCGCACGCCGTGCTGATGATGATCCCGGAGGCGTGGGAGAACGACGCGACGCTCGCGGCCACTCCCGAAGGCGCTGCCCGGAAGGCGTTCTACCAGTTCCACGCCAGCTTGATGGAGCCGTGGGACGGCCCGGCCGACGTCGCGTTCTGCGACGGCACCGTGGTCGGCTCGGTGCTCGACCGCAACGGCCTGCGGCCCGGCCGCTGGTCGCTGACCAGTGACGGCCTGGTCGTGCTGGGCAGCGAGTCCGGCATGCTCGACCTCGACCCGGCGACGGTGGTCGCCAAGGGCCGGGTGCAGCCGGGCCGGATGTTCCTGGTCGACACCGCCGCCGGGCGCATCATCGGCGACGAGGAGATCAAGAGCGAGCTGGCCGCCGCCGCCCCGTACGCCGACTGGCTGCACGGCGGCCTGATCCACCTCGAGTCGCTGCCCGAGCGGGAGCACATCGTCTACACGCACGACTCCGTGCAGCGGCGTCAGCAGACCTTCGGCTATACCGAGGAGGAGCTGAAGATCCTGATCGGGCCGATGGCGCGGGCCGGCGCCGAGCCGCTGGGCTCGATGGGCACCGACACCCCCATCTCGCCGCTGTCGACCCGTCCGCGGCTGCTCTACGACTACTTCCACCAGCTCTTCGCGCAGGTGACGAACCCGCCGCTGGACGCCATCCGGGAGGAGATGGTGACCAGCCTGGCCGGCACCATCGGGCCGGAGGGCAACCTGCTGGACCCGGGCCCGGCGAGCTGCCGCCAGATCGTGCTGCCGTTCCCGGTCATCGACAACGACGAGCTGGCCAAGATCCTGTCCATCGACGAGGACGGGGACATGCCGGGCTACAAGGCCGTCCGGGTGTCCGGCCTCTATCCGCTGCGCGACGGCGCGGCCGGGCTCAAGGCGCGGCTGACCGAGATCTGCCGCCACGTCTCGGAGGCGATCGAGGACGGCGTACGCATCCTGGTGCTGTCCGACCGGGACTCCACCGCCGATCTCGCACCCATCCCGTCGCTGCTGCTCACGGCGGCCGTGCATCAGCACCTGATCCGGGAGCAGACGCGTACGCAGGTCGCGTTGATCATCGAGTCGGGCGACTGCCGCGAGGTCCACCACGCCGCGGTGCTCATCGGGTACGGCGCGGCGGCGGTCAACCCGTACCTCGCGTTCGAGAGCGCGGAGGACCTGATCCGCGAGGGTGCGCTGCCCGGCGTCACGCCGGAGAAGGCGATCCGCAACTACGTCAAGGCGCTCGGCAAGGGCGTCCAGAAGATCATGTCGAAGATGGGCATCTCGACGGTGTCGTCCTACTGCGGCGCCCAGGTCTTCGAGGCGGTCGGCCTGGATCCCCGGTTGGTCGAGCGGTATTTCACCAGCACGTCGTCGAAGATCGGCGGCATCGGGCTCGCCGAGATCCACGCGGAGGTGGCGGCTCGCCACTCGGTCGCCTGGCCGCCCTCGCTTGCAGGGCGGCCCCAGTCGGCTCAGCCCGTGAATGTCGCGGAGCGGGCGCATCGCCGACTGGAGGTGGGCGGCGAGTATCAGTGGCGGCGCGAGGGTGAGCTGCACCTGTTCAACCCGGAGACCGTGTTCTTACTTCAACATGCCACCCGCTCGAAGCAAGAAAACGTCTTCCGTGACTACACCCGCAAAGTGGACGAGCTCGCGACTCAAGGCGGCTCGTTGCGCGGGCTGTTCGCCTTCGCCGAGCGGCAGCCGATCCCGGTCGAGGAGGTCGAGCCGGTCGAGGCGATCGTGAAGCGGTTCGCCACCGGCGCGATGAGCTACGGCTCGATCTCGGCCGAGGCGCACGAGACGCTCGCCATCGCGATGAACAACCTCGGCGCGAAGTCGAACACGGGCGAGGGCGGCGAGGACGTCGAGCGGCTCTACGACCCGGCCCGGCGGTCGTCGGTCAAGCAGATCGCCTCCGGCCGGTTCGGTGTGACCACCGAATACCTGGTGAACGCGGACGACCTGCAGATCAAGATGGCGCAGGGAGCCAAGCCCGGCGAGGGCGGTCAGCTGCCCGGCAACAAGGTCTGGCCGTGGATCGCCAAGACCCGGCACGCCACCGCGGGTGTCGGGCTGATCTCGCCGCCGCCGCACCACGACATCTACTCGATCGAAGACCTCGCGCAGCTCGTCTTCGACCTCAAGAGCGTCAACCCGGCCTCGCGCGTCCACGTCAAGCTGGTCAGCGAGAGCGGCGTCGGCACGGTCGCCGCGGGTGTCGCGAAGCTCAAGGCCGACGTCATCCTCATCTCGGGCCACGACGGCGGCACCGGCGCCTCGCCCCTCAACAGCCTCAAACACGCTGGTACGCCGTGGGAGCTGGGCCTCGCCGAGACCCAGCAGACGCTGCTCCTGAACGGGCTGCGCGACCGGGTGACGGTGCAGGTCGACGGCCAGCTGAAGACCGGTCGCGACGTGGTCGTCGCCGCGCTGCTCGGCGCGGAGGAGTTCGGCTTCGCGACCGCGCCGCTGATCGTCGCGGGCTGTGTGATGATGCGCGTCTGCCACCTGGACACCTGCCCGGTCGGCATCGCGACGCAGAACCCGCGGCTGCGGGAGCGGTTCACCGGCAAGCCCGAGTTCGTCGAGAACTTCTTCCTGTTCCTGGCCCAGGAGGTGCGTGAATACCTGGCCGCCCTGGGGCTGCGCAGCATCGACGAGGCCGTCGGCCGGGTCGACCTGCTGAACTTCGCCCCGGCGGTGGACCACTGGAAGGGGCACGGTCTCGACCTGACCGCCGTCCTCCACCAGCCGACGCTGCCGGTGGGCTCGGCGCTCCGCAAGACCCGTGACCAGGACCACGAGCTGCACAAGTCGCTCGACAACCGGCTGCTGGAGCTGGCCGCCCCGGCGCTCGCCACCGGCTCGCCGGTCGCGGCGACGGTCCCCGTACGCAACGAGCACCGCAGTGTCGGTGCGATGCTGGGCGGCGAGGTGGTCCGGCGGTACCGGGGCAAGGGGCTGCCCGACGGCACGATCGACTTCACCCTCGTCGGCACGGCCGGGCAGTCGTTCGGCGCCTTCGTTCCCCGGGGTGTGACGCTGCGGCTGCTCGGCGACGCCAACGACTACGTCGGCAAGGGCCTGTCCGGCGGTCGCCTGATCGTCCGGCCGCACTCGTCGGCGCCGTTCGCCGCCGAGGCCAACGTCATCGCGGGCAACACCGTGCTCTACGGCGCGACCTCGGGCGAAGTGTTCCTGCGCGGGCAGGCCGGGCAGCGGTTCGCCGTACGCAACTCCGGCGCGACCGCCGTCGTGGAGGGCATCGGCGACCACGGCTGCGAGTACATGACCGGCGGCACCGTCGTCGTGCTCGGCCCGACCGGGCGCAACTTCGCCGCCGGCATGAGCGGCGGGCAGGCGTACCTGCTCGATCTGGACACCGACCTGGTCAACCGGGATCTCGTCGACCTCGACCCGGTGACGGATTCGGCCGCCGCGGCCTTGCGTGAGGTGGTGGAGCGTTACTACGCCGAGACCGGGTCGACGGTGGCCGAGAAGCTGCTGGCCGACTGGGATGCGGCGCTGACCCGGTTCACCGCGGTGATCCCCCGGGACTACAAGAAGGTACTGGAAGTCATGCGGGCCGCCGAAGCCGCCGGTCGCGACGTAGACGCCGCGGTGATGGAGGTTTCTCGTGCCTGATCCCAATGGATTCCTGCGCTACGGCCGGCGGCTGCCGGCCCGCCGCCCCGTCCCGGTACGCATCATGGACTGGCAGGAGGTCTACCCGCCGGCCGGTCAGGAGCTCGTCCGCGAGCAGGCCACCCGGTGCATGGACTGCGGCATCCCGTTCTGCCACGACGGCTGCCCGCTCGGCAACCGGATCCCCGACTGGAACGACCTCGTGCGTACGGGGTCGTGGGCGTCGGCGATCGAGTCCCTGCACGCCACCAACAACTTCCCGGAGTTCACCGGGCGGCTGTGCCCCGCGCCATGCGAGGCTGCGTGCGTACTCGGGATCGGTGATGACGCGGTGGCGATCAAGCAGGTCGAGGTGTCCATCATCGACCAGGCCTTCGCCGACGGGACGGTCGTCGCCCAGCCCGCGCCGACATCGTCGGGCAAGTCGGTGGCGGTCGTCGGCTCCGGCCCCGCCGGGCTGGCCGCGGCTCAGCAGCTGGCCCGCGCCGGGCACCAGGTCACCGTCTACGAGCGGGACGAGAAGGTCGGCGGCCTGCTGCGCTTCGGCATCCCCGACTTCAAGCTGGAGAAGCACCACATCGACCGCCGGGTCGCCCAGCTCGAAGCGGAGGGCGTGCGGTTCCGGACCGGTGTGAACGTCGGTGTGGACGTCTCGGCCGCCGAGCTGCGGGCGTCGCACGACGCGGTCCTCCTGGCCACGGGCGCGCTGGCCGGCCGGGACACGCCGGACACTCCGGGGCGCTCGCTGCGCGGCGTACACCTGGCGATGGACCACCTCGTGCAGGCCAACCGGTTCGTCGAGGGCGGCCGGACGCCGGAGATCACCGCCGAGGGCAAGCACGTGATCATCATCGGCGGCGGCGACACGGGCGCGGACTGCCTCGGCGTCGCGCACCGGCAGGGCGCCGCCTCGGTGACCCAGCTCGACCGCTATCCGCTGCCGCCTTCGTCGCGAGACGGCGACCGGGATCCGTGGCCGACCTGGCCGTGGATCCTGCGGAACTACCCGGCCCACGAGGAGGGCGGCGAGCGCGTCTTCTCCGTCGCGGTCCAGCGGTTCGTCGACGACGGGCAGGGCAATGTGCGGGCCATCGTGCTCGCCGACGTGACGGTTCAGCGGATCAACGGCCGCGGCGTCGTGACCGTCGTCCCCGGCAGCGAGCGGGAGATCCCGGCCGACCTGGTGCTGCTGGCGATCGGCTTCGAGGGCACCGACGCGTACGCCGCGCTGGAGCAGTTGGAGCTGCCGTCGAAGGGGACCGTCGCGGTCGACGCCGCCTGGCAGACCAGTACGCCCGGCGTCTTCGCCGCCGGTGACGTGCACAAGGGAGCGTCGCTGATCGTCTGGGCCATCGCGGAAGGGCGCTCGGCCGCCGCCGCGATCCACGCCTACCTGGGGGCGGAAGGCGCCTTGCCGGCCCCGGTACGCCCGTCGTCCCGCCCGCTCACCGCCATCAGCTCAGCGTGATCATCGCGTCAGCCATGCTGTTTCAGCGGACATTTCGTCGCGCGAAACAGCATGGCTGACGCGATGATCGAGGCTAAAGCAGGGCGGGCCAGTCGATCGTCTTGTCTCCGGCGCCGACGGCTGGTCGGACGACGTGCTCGCCGACGGTCGGCTCGATGATCGTCTTCTTGATCACCCAGTTGGTGGCGACCAGCTGGTAGCCCGCGCTGGTGGCGAACCGGGCCTTCGTCCAGTTGCCCACGCCGGTCTTCATGATCTTCGTCAGCTTGTACGCCTTCGCGAAGTCGCTCATCTTCTTGAGGAACGACTCGGCCGCCCGCAGCAGCTTGGCCAGCTTGGCGGCGACCGTGGCGCAGCGCCCGGCGGCGACCGCGGACTCGGCCCAACCGGCCGCGGTGCCGGCCGCGACCGACGCGCCCAGGGTGATCCACGACGAGGCCAGCGCCACGATGATCGTGACGATCAGCCAGGCGATCAGCTCTTTGATGATGTCGACGACCAGTTCCTCAGCCTGCTCGGCGCCGATCGCGCACTGCTCGAGCATCTCGGCCGTGCCGTTGAAGTGCTCGACGATCTGGGCGAGGCTGGTCGCCAGCTCACCGATCTCCCGGTTGAACGCGGTCGCGGCGTCGCCCTCCCAGGCGGCCATCAGCTTGGCCCGGGCGTCGACCTCCTGCGTGATGAGCCCGTCGACCGCGGTCGCGGCCTGCTTCCAGGCCTGAGCCTTGGCCCGCAGCCCCTCGGGGTCGCCGGTGACCTGGTCGAGCGGGTGCGACAGGAAGTCCACGATCGGCTTGACGATGTGCAACGCCGCGCCGGCCGGCGCCAGCCAGCCGTCGATGCGCATCGCACCGGATTCGGCACGCGCCATGATCACTTACCTCCGTATCGCTGTGCGGCGGCCAGGTCGGCCGAGCGATAGGCGTCGCGAATGGCCTCCATCGCGTCGGCCAGCGCGTCGAAGACCGTCCGGCCGTCGGTGAGCACCTGGAGACCGTCCTCGCAGCGCTCGCTGTACTTCCCGGCGATGCCTTGCGACTCCTGGAGCAGGCCGAAGCTGTCACCGCTCACGTCGGCGTCGGTCAGTCCCTGCTTGGCACGGTCGAAGCCGTCGGCGATCTGAGTCGCCGCCTGCCGATAGCCGTCCAGCGCCTGTAAGGCGATCTTGGTGGTATCCACTTTCCGCGTTCCCTCCCCATGGAACCCCGCCGGCGGCGCGTCACCCTCCCAGCGCGCGCAGCACGACGGACGATTGTTTCTTCAGCAGGTTGACGACGCCGGTGGAGCCGTCGGCGTAACGCAGCTCCAGGCGGCCCCGCCGCATCAGGCCCTTCGGCGCCGGTCGGGCGCCCACGACGGCGGTGCGTGGCAACGATCCGACCAGGTCGAACTTGTAGCTGCCGGGGCCGAGCAACTCACCGCGCGCGATGATGACGCGCCGGTCGGTCAGCACCAGCTTGGCCCAGCTCGCCTCGTGGATCAGGTCGTGCAGCGTGTGCGCCAGCGAGTCGGGCGGTCCGGAGACCGCGCGCCCCCAGAACGCTCGCCGCATCAGCTGGGTGTTCTCGCCGACCAGCCCGAGGGTGAGCAGCCGGAGGACGAAGTTGCCGAGTTCGGGGCCGACCCGGACCGGGCCGGTGGCGCCGGGATCGGCGGACGTGATGATCGCGGCCACCGACAACTCCTCGCCCGGAGCGAGGATCGGCGCCACGTCACGGGCCATCGTCGCGGTGATGTCGTCGGGCACATCGAGAATCTTGGCATGGTTCGGCCGAGGTGGCTATGGTGCCTGCGCGCCCTGTGGATAACTTATGGGCCTTGGACACACCGGGGAGGCGGCCATGGCCGGAATGAACAATTTGGATGACCTCGCTCATTACGCGCTCGACCAGGTGGACCGGCTGCGCCGGGCCCAGGAACGGCTCGAGCACGCGAGTGCCGAGGGCAGGTCGCCCGACGGCCTCGTCGTCGCGCGTACGGGAGCGGGCGGGCTGCTGAAGGATCTGCGGATCGACGAGGCCGTCCTGCGCAGCGGAGCCGATCGGGTGTCGCAGGCGGTCACCGCGGCGATCACGGCCGCGCAGGCGGCGTACAACGAGCAGGCCGACGACATCATGGGCGGCGAGATGGGGATGCGGCCCAGCGAGTCGGCCAGCGAGTTCGACCGCGGGATCGCCCGCATCGACGCGCTGACCGACCAGCTCGAGGACCTGACTCGCCGGATGGAGCGTTGACGGCCGTCGGCGTACGCCCGGCGACCGAGGCCGACGGGGACGCCCTGGCGGATCTGCGGCGCGAGTGGACCGAGGAACAGGCCGGCGGACCCATCGACGACCCTGGCTACGAGCAGCGCATGGCCGATTGGCTGACCCGGACCGCCGCCGACTCGCGTACGTGGGTCGCGGTGCTCGGCGGGAAGCCGATCGGCCTGCTCCACGTCGCGCTCCTCGAACGCATGCCACGGCCCGGCCACCCGCCGTCGCGGTGGGGCTACGTGACCAGCCTCTACGTCCGGCCGCCGCACCGCGACGGGGGCGTCGGCCGGCGGCTCCTGGACGAGCTGCTCGCGTACGCCCGCGAAGCCGGGTTGCGCCGGGTGGTCCTGCACCCCAGCGACCGGGCCGTGCCGTTCTACGAACGCGCCGGGTTCGCCCCGGCGGCGGCGCTCATGATGCGGGGACCGGTGGCTTGAGCGTGTGCTCGTGCCCGACGATCTCGAAACCGGCCGCCCGGTACACGCCGACGGCCGGTTCGTTGTCGGCGGGCGGCAGCACGGCGACGGCGCTCGCGCCCAGCTTGCGCAGTTCCTCGGCGGTGGCAAGGACGACGGCCCGCCCGTACCCCCGGCGGCGGTAGCGGGGATGGGTGCCGACCGGTTCGAGCACCGCGCACCGGCCGGGCCCGGCGAACCAGCCCACTGCGGCGGCCGCGGCGAAGCCGCCCGGCGTACGCACCAGGACGTCGACGGCGTAGCGACCGGCGGGGGAGGCGTGCATCTGCCGCCAGCGGGCGACCGTGAAGGTCGACCGCTGGAACGCCGACCGCTGCACGTCCACCCGGGCCGCGGCGTCGGCCTCGCCGACGAGGACATAGGGGAACTCGACGTCGATCGGGGCGGTCAGCGGCAGCACGAAGTGCGCCGCCGGTGACGGGTCCTCCGTCCAGCCCGCCTGCAACAGTGCGGTACGCACCCCCGACTCGGGCGCGAGCTCGACCGGCCCGCCGTCGCGGACGATCTCGCCGACCACGGCGGTCAGCAGCACAGGGTCGGCTTCCACCCGCGGCGCGAGCGTGATCCGGCGTACCGGATCGTCGAACAGCTCGACGGCGACCGGGCCGGTGGCGTCCGACCAGAGCGCCAGCGCGGATCGGACGGTCTCCTCCTCGAAGCGCAGGAACCAGCCGACGTCGCCGACGTGCAGGGAACTGGTGGACCGGCCGGGCTTGGCCCACGCGCGCAGCGCGTCGAGCGCGAGGCCGCAGTCGTCGCGGCCCAGGGGTGTGCGCATCATGGGGCCGACGCTAGAAGGCCAGGGCAACGGACCGCATGCGAATTTTCGATCTCTCTGCCCGGTTAGGCGCAGCGGACAACTAAGAATGCCGCAGGTGAACCAGCGTTAAAGGGTGCATCCCGGCTTCGTGGTTCGAGGGGTCGAGGGCTAGGCTCAGTCAACGTGACACGCCGCGCGAAAATCGTCTGCACCCTCGGCCCCGCCACCAGTAGCCCCGAGCGGCTCAAGGGCCTCATCGACGCGGGCATGAACGTCGCCCGCCTCAACTTCAGCCACGGCGACCACGCCGATCACGAGGCCGTCTACGAGCAGGTACGCCGCCAGGCGCGGGCGGCCGGCGCGGCGGTGGCGATCCTCGCCGACCTTCAGGGACCCAAGATCCGGCTCGGCCGGTTCATCGACGGCCCGCACGAGTGGCGTACCGGTGACACGGTCACGATCACCAGCGAGGAGATCGAGGGCACCGCTGACCGGGTCTCGTGCACCTACAAGAAGCTGCCCGAGGAGGTCCGCCCGAGCGACAAGCTGCTCATCGACGACGGCAAGGTGGCCGTCGAGGTGATCGGCGTCGACGGGCCCGACATCAAGTGCCGCGTCGTCGAGGGCGGCATGGTCTCGAACAACAAGGGCGTGTCCCTGCCGAACGTCGCGATCAGCGTCCCGGCGCTGTCCGAGAAGGACACCGAGGACCTGCGGTTCGCGCTGCGGCTCGGCGTCGACTGGATCGCGCTGTCGTTCGTGCGGTCGCCCGAGGACATCAAGCTCGTCCACCAGATCATGGCGGAGGAGGACATCCACCGCCCGGTCATCGCGAAGGTGGAGAAGCCGGAGGCGGTCGCCAACCTCGAGGCGATCGTGGACGCGTTCGACGGCGTGATGGTGGCGCGTGGCGATCTCGGCGTGGAGATGCCGCTCGACCAGGTCCCGCTGGTGCAGAAGAAGGCCGTCCAGTTGTGCCGGGAGTTCGCCAAGCCGGTCATCGTGGCGACGCAGATGCTCGACTCGATGATCGAGAACTCGCGCCCGACCCGGGCCGAGGCCAGCGACGTCGCCAACGCCGTCCTCGACGGCGCCGACGCGGTGATGCTGTCCGGCGAGACGAGCGTCGGAAAGTACCCGGTGCTCACGGTCAGCACGATGGCGAAGATCATCACGACCACCGAGTCCGGTCAGGTCGGTGTGCCCCGGCTCCAGCACGACCCGCGTACGCGGGGTGGCGCGCTCACCGTGGCGGCGTCCAACATCGCCACCGCCGTCGGGGCCCGCGCCCTGGTCGCGTTCACACAGACCGGCGACACCGTACGCCGTCTCGCCCGCCTCCACTGCACGCTGCCGCTGCTGGCGTTCACGCCGGAGGAGCACGTCCGCAACCAGATGGCGCTGTCCTGGGGCGTCGAGACCTTCCTCGTGCCGTTCGTGCACCACACCGACGACATGTTCCGCCAGGTCGACCAGGCGCTGCTGGGCCTCGGCCGGGCCAAGCCGGGCGACATCGTCGTGATCGTGGCGGGCAGCCCGCCCGGCACGCCGGGCTCCACCAACACCCTGCGGGTGCACGAGCTGGGCTCCCTCACGCCCGCGCTGGCCGGTTACCGGTGACCTCGGACGCCGACGGCGGCCCGCTCGTGGGGCAGGCCGCCGTCGACGACCTGATCCGGCTCCTCGACCTGGAGCACCTGGACGAGCTGCGCTTCCGTGGGCACAGCACGTCGCAGCTGCCGATGCGGGTCTACGGCGGTCAGGTCGCCGCGCAGGCGCTCGCCGCCGCGGGGCGTACCGTCGATCCGGCCCGCCATGTGCACTCGCTGCACGGCTACTTCGTCCGCCCGGGCGATCCGCAGGAGCCGATCGACTACGCCGTGGAGGTCATCCGCGACGGCCGGTCCTTCTCCGTCCGGCGTTCGGTCGCCTTCCAAGGCGGCAAGCCGATCTTCCTCATGTCGGCCTCGTTCCAGATCGAGGAGCAGGGGCTCGACCATCACGCGCCCGGGCCGTCGGACGTGCCCGGCCCGGACGAGCTGCCGACGATGCTCGACCGGCTGGCGAAATATCCCGAGCGCGTGGCGATCTGGTCGCAGATCCCGCGCCCGCTCGACGTCCGCTACGTCGGCGAGCCCGGCTGGGTCCGCCCCGGCGACCGCACCCCCGATCCGCATCAGCGGGTGTGGATGCGGATCGACGGGAAGCTGCCGGCCGACCCGCTCGTCCACGCCTGCGCGCTGACCTACGCGTCCGACCTGACGCTGCTCGACTCGGTGCTGTCCTACCACGGCGAGGTCTGGGGTCCCGGCGGCGTCATCGGCGCCAGTCTCGACCACGCGTTGTGGTTCCACCGGCCGTTCCGTGCCGACGAGTGGTTCCTCTACGACTCGTGGAGCCCGTCCGCGTCCGGCGCCCGAGGCCTGGCCACCGGCCGGATGCTCGACGCGTCCGGCCGCCACATCGCGACCGCGGTGCAGGAAGGCCTGCTCCGCAAGGTCTGACCGCTCGGGAAGATCCTGTCCCGGGTCCGCCGGGCGGCCGACCGTCGGTCCCGCCGGGCACCGGCCGGCCCGGGATGATCTCCGCGCGCGTTTGGCCGTCGCCCGGCCCGGCCTGCCAGGTCCGCGGGCCGTGCCGCACGCCTCGCGGGTCCCCGCCCGGCGACGCCCATGCCAAGATTGTCGGGTGCCGACGTTCATCGGGGGGCACGGTGGGCACCGGCCCGTGGCGAACTATGCCGCGGGTTCCAGTTCCGGCTCGGCGACCGGCGACGGTTGCTGCGTTGTGCGTACCCGTCGGTGAATCCGGACCGCGACGGTGATGGCGCCGAGCCACACGAGTCCGATCAGCGGATAGAGCCATCGGCCCGCGGAGCTTTCGAGGTCGAACGCACGCAGGAGCGTGCGGGTGTTCGTGAGGATGATGAGCCCGCCGACCGCGGCCCCGATGACCTGGGCCGGGACCGCGCGGACGAGCCAGGCGGCCAGTGGCGCGCCGACGACGCCGCCCGCGAGCAGCGCGATCACGGTCGGCAGCACGAAGCCTGAGGTGCCGAGGCCGAGCAGGAAGCCGGCGCTCGCCGCCGCCGCGACCAGGAACTCCGCGGTGTTGACCGAGCCGATCACCTTGCGCGGTTCCATGCGGCCCGAGGCCAGCAGCGTGGGTGTGGCGATCGGACCCCAGCCACCACCGCCGGTGGCGTCGACGAAGCCCGCGACCAGCCCGAGCGGGGCCAGGAACCGGGTACGCACCGGCCGGGGCCGGGCCGGACGAAGCGGGCGGGTGAACCGGGTGACCAGGAAGACGCCCAGCGCGAGCAGTACGCCCGACGTCCACGGCGCGGCGGCCGACGTCGAGATCGCGCTCAACAGCGTCGCGCCGAGGAACGAGCCGATCGCGCCGGGGACCGCGATCCGCGTGACGACCCGCCAGTCCACATTGCCGAAGCGCCAGTGCGCGACGCCGGAGGCGAGGGTCGTGCCGATCTCGGAGAGGTGGACCGACGCGCTGGCCGAGGCGGGCGCCACCCCGGCGAGCAGCAGCAACGTCGTCGACGTGACGCCGTACGCCATGCCGAGCGCGCCGTCGACGAGCTGCGCCGCCAGGCCGACGAGGGCGAGCAGGACGAGCCGGGTCATGGTCACCTCCAATTCCGGTCAAGAAGATTTAACCTATCGGCATAGTAGGATAATGACAATGGCCTGGTCGAGCTCTGCCCCTGGCGTCCCAAGGACCGGACGAGGAGTGTGATAATTACTCGCATGCGCCTCTCAGCCCGTGTCGACTATGCGATCCGCGCCGTCATCGAACTGGCGACGATCGAACCTGTCGTAGCGGGGAAACCTCCGGCCGAGTTCCCGATCACCTCGGAACGGATCGCGAAGGCGCAGGAGATCCCGCCGAAGTTCCTGGAAAGCATCCTTCTCCAGCTCCGGCGCGGGGGAGTGGTGAACGCCCAGCGCGGCCCCGAAGGCGGCTACTGGCTGGCCCGCCCAGCCGACCAGATCACCCTCGCCCAGGTCATCGAGATCATCGACGGCCCGCTGTCGCAGGTGCGCGGCCAGATCCCCGCCGACCTGGACTACCAGGGCCCGGCGCGGACGCTCCAAGACGTCTGGGTGGCCGTCGAGGCCCAGGAGCGGCGGATGCTGGAGCAGGTCACGTTCGCCCACCTCGCTGGCGGCAAGCTCCCCTTCTGAGCCCCTCCCGCCGCACCCGCACCCTGCGGCGCGCCCCTGAGTCCGGCGCCGCGCTCCGGGCGCGTGGCCTTCCGCGTCATCCCGGATGACGTCCCCTTGATTTCGCGAATAGCCGCGTTATCCAGGGATATCGCGCCCGGGCGGGCCGCTTGTCCGCAGGCCGGGGCGGGCCGCTTGTCCGCAGGCCGGGGCGGGCCGCTTGTCCGCGGGCGGGCCGGTAGGGGTGAGGGTCGCCGCTGGGCGGCTGCCTCGGTGACCGGGGTCACCGGAAAGTGCCTCTTCCCATCGAACCGGGACTCGTGGCAGACTCAAAACCCATTAAGCCAGTAGGAAAACTATGGATGGTGGGATTAGTAGGAATGGTCACCAGAAGGATCCTCGCCGGGCTCGCCGCGACCGCACTGGCGACGGCGGCCCTCGCGGCGTGCGGCGACGACACCTCCGGCGGCGGCGGTGACAAGGCGGAGGTGACGCTCTCGCTGGTCGCGTACTCCACTCCGCAGGCGGCCTATGAGGCGCTGATCAAGGCGTTCCAGAAGACGGACGCCGGCAAGAACATCAAGTTCAAGACGTCCTTCGGGGCCTCCGGCGACCAGAGCCGGGCGGTCGCGGCCGGCCTCAAAGCCGACATCGTGGCGCTGTCGCTGGAGCCCGATCTGACCCGTCTCGTCACGGCCGGCCTCGTCGCCGAGGACTGGAACAGCGGGCCGACCAAGGGCTTCATCACCGACTCCGTCGTCGTGATCGCCACCCGCAAGGGCAATCCCAAGGGCCTGAAGACCTGGGACGACCTGATCAAGCCGGGTGTCGAGGTCATCACGCCGAACCCGTTCACCTCCGGCGGCGCCCGGTGGAACATCCTGGCGGCGTACGGGGCGAAGGCGAACAAGGGCGCGGACAAGGCGGCCGGGCTGGCGTACATCGACAGTCTGATCGGCAACGTGCCGGTGCAGGACGCCTCGGCCCGCGCCTCGCTGCAGACCTTCACCGGCGGCAAGGGCGACGCCATTCTCTCCTACGAGAACGAGGCGATCTTCGCCCAGCAGCACAACCAGGAGCTGGACTACACCGTGCCGGACTCGACCATCCTGATCGAGAACCCGATCGCGGTCGCCAAGAACTCCGAGCACCCAGCGGAGGCGAAGGCGTTCCTCGACTTCCTCTCCTCCGAGGCGGGGCAGAAGATCTTCGCCCAGAACGGCTACCGGCCCACCGTGTCCGGCGCGAACACCGGCGTGACCTTCCCGACCCCGCCCGGCCTGTTCACCATCAAGGACCTCGGCGGCTGGTCCGCAGTCAACAAGGAGTTCTTCGACGCCAAGACCGGCTCGATCGCCCTCATCGAGGCCAAGCACGGGGTCGCCACCGTCGCGGCCAGCCCGAGCGCGAGCCCGAGTAAGTGATGTCCGCCCCGGTTCTGACCGAGGCCGGCGCTCCCGCTCCCGCGGGCGTGCCGGCCTCGGCCCGCCGCCGACCGCGGGTCGGTCCCGGTCTCGGGCTGGGCCTCGCGGTGCTCTACCTCAGCCTGATCGTGCTGTTCCCGCTCACGGCCGTCGCCTGGAAAGGCGTCGAGGGCGGCGCCGGCGCCTTCTGGTCCGCGGTCACCACGCCCGACTCCTGGGCGGCGCTCAAGCTCACCCTCGGCGCGTCGGCGCTGGTCGCGGTCATCAATGTGATCATGGGTACGCTGATCGCCTGGGTCCTCGTCCGCGACCGGTTCCCCGGCAAGGCGATCGTCGACACCCTGATCGATCTGCCGTTCGCGCTGCCCACCATCGTCGCCGGGCTCGTCCTGCTCGTCCTGTACGGCGTGAAGAGTCCCCTGCACCTGAACCTGGCGTACACCCGGGCCGGGGTGGTCATCGCGCTGCTGTTCGTCACCCTGCCCTTCGTCGTACGCACAGTGCAGCCGGTCCTCCAGGAACTGGACCGGGACATGGAGCAGGCGGCGTTCTCCCTCGGGGCCGGCCCGTGGCTGACCTTCCGCCGCATCATCCTGCCGAACCTCGTCCCGGCGATGCTGTCCGGCGCGGGCCTGGCGTTCACGCGGGCGATCGCCGAGTTCGGCTCGACTGTGCTGCTGTCGGGCAACCTGCCGTTCAAGACGCAGGTCGCCGCGGTCAACATCTTCGGCCGCATCGAGAGCGACGACACCGCGTCGGCCGCCGCCGTCTCGACCGCGCTGCTGATCGTCGCGTTCGTCGTCCTCATCGGACTGGATCTCGTCCAGCGCTGGGGGTCCCGCCGTGGCTAAGTACCTGCTCCGCGCAGTCGCGCTGCTGTACCTGCTGTTCCTGCTGATCCTGCCGGTCGGGCTGATCGTCTGGCAGACCTTCGGCGACGGCCTCCAGAACATCGTCGACGCGTTGACCAGTGAGGAGGCGATCCACGCCTTCCAGGTGACGATCCAGGTCGCGGTGTGGGCCGTCGTGCTCAACACGGTCTTCGGCGTCGTCGTGGCGCTGCTGCTGACCCGGACGACCTTCCCGGGCAAGCGGCTGCTCAACGCCCTCATCGACCTGCCGCTGGCGGTCTCCCCGGTCGTCGTCGGACTCGCCCTGATCCTGGCGTACGGGCGGTATTCGACGGTCGGCGGCTGGCTGGAGAGCGCCGGCGTCCAGGTCATCTTCTCGATCCCGGGCATGGTCCTCGCCACCGTCTTCGTCTCGCTGCCGCTGGTCGTCCGGGCGATCGTCCCGGTGCTCGAGGAGATGGGCGACGACCAGGAGCAGGCGGCCCGCACCCTCGGCGCCGGCCCGTGGCAGACCTTCCGCCGGATCACCCTGCCCGGCATTCGCAGCGCGCTCGGCTACGGCATCGTGCTCTGCCTCGCCCGGGCCCTCGGCGAGTACGGCGCGGTCGCGGTCGTCTCCGGCAAGGTCGTCGGCGAGACCCAGACCCTGACCCTGTTCGTCGAGGAGCGCTACCTCAACTACGAGGTGCCGGCGGCCTTCGCCGCGGCCACCGTGCTGGCCCTGCTCGCGGTCGGCTCCCTGCTCCTGACCACCCTCCTGCGCCCCAAGGACGGCAACTGATGGCCATCGAAGTACGCGGCGTCTCGAAGTCGTTCGGCCGCACCCCCGTCCTGAAGGACGTCTCGGTCGACATCGCCTCCGGCTCGCTCACCGCCCTGCTCGGGCCGAGCGGCGGCGGCAAGTCGACCCTCCTCCGGGTGATCGCCGGGCTGGAGACGCCGGACGCCGGAACCGTGCTCATCTCCGGAGTGGACGCCACCCGCCTGTCACCCCAGCGGCGCAACGTCGGCTTCGTGTTCCAGCACTACGCGGCGTTCAAGCACATGAGCGTACGCCGCAACGTCGCCTTCGGGCTGGAGATCCGCAAGCGGCCCAAGGACGAGATCCGCGCCCGGGTCGACGAACTGCTGCAGCTGGTCCACCTCGAACAGTTCGCCGACCGCTATCCGGCGCAGCTGTCCGGCGGTCAGCGGCAGCGCATGGCGCTCGCCCGCGCGCTCGCGGTCGAACCGCAGGTGCTGCTGCTCGACGAGCCGTTCGGCGCCCTCGACGCCCAGGTACGCAAAGAACTCCGCACCTGGCTCCGGCGACTGCACGACGAGGTGCACGTGACGACCGTCTTCGTGACGCACGACCAGGAGGAGGCGATGGACGTCGCCGACGAGATCGTCGTGCTCGCCGACGGCGAGGTGCGGCAGGCCGGGCGCCCGCAGGACCTCTACGACAACCCGGCCAGCCCGTTCGTCATGAGTTTCCTCGGCCCGGTGACCGAGCTGGACGGGCGGCTCGTCCGGCCGCACGACATCGACGTCACCGCCGAACCGGCCGACGGCTCGACCGCGGCGGTCGTCAACCGCGTCGTGCACCTCGGCTTCGAGGTACGCGTCGAGCTGACCGCGGGCGGCCGCGACGTCTGGGCGCAGATCACCCGGGGCGCGGCCGGCCGGCTCGGGCTCACCCCCGGCGACACCGTCCACCTCCGACCCGTCCCGGCGGCGAAGTCACTGGCGGCCGCCGACGCCTGACCGGGCCGCCGCGACGGGAGAACGGCTGACACAATCGCGGCGTGGAACAGTTGGCCCGGCGGCTCGGCCCCCGCGACGCGGTCGTCATCGGGCTCGGCTCGATGATCGGAGCCGGCGTCTTCGCCGCGTTCGCCCCCGCCGCGCGGGCCGCCGGGAGCCTGCTGCTCGCCGGGCTGGCGGTGGCCGCCGTGGTGGCGTACTGCAACGCGACGGCGTCGGCCCAGCTCGCCGCCCAGTATCCGACCTCCGGCGGCACCTACGTCTACGGCCGCGAACGGCTGGGGGAGTGGTGGGGCTACCTGGCCGGCTGGGGATTCGTCGTCGGCAAGACCGCCTCGTGCGCCGCCATGGCGTTGACGTTCGCGGCCTACGCCGTACCCGCCGCTTGGCAGCGCCCGACCGCCGTCGTCGCGGTCCTCGCCCTGGCCGCGGTCAACTACCGCGGCGTCACGCGTACCGCCCGGCTTGCGATGATCATCGTGGTCGCGGTCCTGGCCGTGCTCGCGGTCGTCGCGGCCGCGGGCCTGCTCGGCCCCGCGGGCCCGGAAGCGGCCCGCGGCGCGTCACCCTACGGGGTCCTGCAATCGGCCGGTCTGCTGTTCTTCGCCTTCGCCGGGTACGCCCGCATCGCGACCATGGGCGAAGAGGTACGCGAGCCGCAGCGCACCATCCCCCGGGCGATCCTCACCGCGCTGGCGCTGGCCGTCGCCGTGTACGCCGTCATCGGCGTCGCGCTCCTGCACGTCCTCGGGCCGCAGCGGCTGGCCGCGTCGGTCGCGCCGCTGGCCGACGCCGTCCACGCGGCCGGGTGGGACTGGGCCGCGCCCCTGGTCCGAGCCGGAGCCGCCCTCGCCAGCCTCGGCGCGCTCCTGGCCCTCATCGCCGGGATCGGCCGGACCGCGTTGGCCATGGCCCGCCACGACGACCTGCCCCGCTGGCTGTCGGCGGTGCATCCCCGGTACGCCGTGCCCCACCGCGCCGAAGTCACGCTCGCCGCACTGGTCTGCGTCCTCGTCCTCACCGTGGACCTGCGCGGCGCCATCGGCTTCTCGTCCTTCGGCGTCCTGGTGTACTACCTGATCGCCAACCTGGCCGCCTGGACCCAGACCGGAGACGACCGGCGCTACCCCCGGATCCTCCAAGCCCTCGGCGCGGTCGGATGCGTCGCGCTGGTCGCCACGCTGCCCTGGCCGGCCGTCGTCGGCGGGATCGCCGTCTTCGCCGTCGGGCTGCTCTACCGCGCCCTCCGCCTCCGCCTGACCCGCTCGCCGTGACCCGCTCGCTGTGACCCGCTCGCTGTGACCCGCTTGCCGTGACCCGCTTGCTGTGACCCGCTTGCTGTGATCATTGCGCCAGCCACGCTGTTTCGCGCGCCGGAATGCCCGAATTAACAGCTTGGCTGACGCAATGATCTTCCTCCGCGACGCGGCGCGGGCGCAGCCGGGCAGGACGGGTCAGGCTGGGCGGATCTCCTCGGCGAGGCGTACGGCTGCCTCCCCGACCGGCACCTCGACGGTGTCGCCGGTCGACCGGCGCGTCACCTCGACGATGCCCCGGGCCAGCCCACGAGCCCCGACAGTCACCCGCAACGGGATGCCCACCAACTCGGCGTCGCTGAACTTCACGCCGGGCCGCTCCTCGCGGTCGTCCCACACGACCTCGACACCGTTGTTGCCGAGCCGCTCGTACAGCTCACGGGCCGCCGACGCGGTCGCCTCGTCCGTACCGAGCTGCACGATGACGACCTGGAACGGCGCCACCGCCATCGGCCAGACGATGCCCTTGTCGTCGTGATGCGTCTCGACGATCGCCGCGATCGCCCGCTCGACGCCGATGCCGTACGAACCCATGATCGGCGCGACGCGACTCCCGTCCGCCGTCAGCACGCTGACCCCCATCGACTCGCTGTATTTGCGGCCCAGCTTGAAGATGTGCCCGACCTCGACCGTCTTCGTCGCCTCCAGCAGCGTCCCGCAGCGTACGCACGGCTCCCCGGCCACGACCTCCCGCAGATCGGCCCAGCGCCCCACCACGATGTCCCGCTCCACATCGACACCACGCAAGTGCACGTCGTCCACGTTCGCGCCGGTCGCCATCCCACGCCGACCACGCAACGCCTCGTCCGCCACGATCGGCAACTCCGCGACACCGACCGCGCCGAGACTGCCCGGCAGCGCACCGAGCGCCCCACGGATCTCCTCCGGCTGCGCCGGCCGGACGGCGATCGCCCCCAGCGCGTCCAGCAACTTCTGCTCCACCAACGCGTGATCGCCCCGCAGCAACACCAGCGTCAGCTGATCGTCCACCACGTACACCAGCGTCTTGACCTGACGATCACCCGCGAAGCCGTATCCGACCGCCAAGTCCTCGATGGTGCGTACGCCTGGAGTGGCGAACCGCTCCGGCGCGTCCAGGAACTCCCGATCCTCGACCGGTGTGAGCGCCGCCTGCGCCGCCTCCACATTCGCCGCATACCCACACCCCGGGCAGACGATCGTGATGTCCTCCCCGGCGGCCGAGGGGCACATGAACTCCCGCGAGTCACTGCCGCCCATCGTCCCGTTCGACGCCTCGACCGCGACGACCGGAATCCCCAGCCGCTCGAAGATCCGCCGATACGCCGCGTAATGCCGATCGAACGCGGTGTCCAACCCCGCCTCGTCCACGTCGAACGTGTACGAATCCTTCATCGTGAACTCGCGTACGCGCATCAAGCCGCTCTTCGGCCGAGGCTCGTCCCGGAACTTCGTCTGGAACTGGTACCACGCCTGCGGCAGCTCCCGATACGACCGCAACTCCGACGCCACCGTGGCGAAGATCTCCTCATGCGTCATCCCCAACGCCAGATCAGCGCCCCGCCGGTCACGCAGCCGGAACATCTCCTGACCCATGACCTCCCAGCGACCCGACTTGTGCCAGATCTCGGCCGGATGCATCGCCGGCAGCAGGAACTCCTGCGCCCCGATCCGATCCATCTCCTCCCGGATCACCGTCATGACCTTCGCGCGTACGCGAATCGCCAACGGCAACAGGCTGTAGTGACCAGCCATGAGCTGCCGGATGAAACCGGCGCGGAGCAACAGCCGGTGACTCACCGCGTCAGCGTCCGCGGGATCCTGCCGCAAAGTAGGGACAAACATCTGTGACCAGCGCATAGCGGCCCAGCCTACCGGCCACGCCCACCCCGGTCGCGCGAGTTATCCGTCCTTCGGGCCGACGTCGCGATCCAGCCGCTCGACCGCGCCACGCCGCGCGACGCTCAACGAATCCGGCCGCGCCATCCGCCACTCGACCCCGAGCCGGTTCAAGGCGACCTGGCACAGCCGCATGATGTCCGGCGACTTGTTGCTGAAGAAATACCTCGGGTACTCGTAGTCGCGGCCGCCCTTGTGGACACGGTTGACCACCCGGCAGCCGTCCGAATGGAACAGCCCTCGCAGAAAGCGGCCCGGATGCGCGGCCACGATCTCCTCCTGCCACGGCTCGAGGACGATCTGGCGGTCGTGCTTCTTGCCCGGGCCGGCCTGCGGAAGCAGACACGGCCAATGCTTGGCGTAAGACTGGATGCCGGTGCTCCCCACGGAGCGGACCCGCTGCACCTTGCGAGCGAGCGTCGCCAGCATCGCCGCCTCTGCCTCGGCCATGATGCCGGGGTACTTGTCGTCGCACGCGATCCGTAAGACCGGTGTCTTCGCGGTGATCGTCAGATGCCCGTCGCCGGGATAGAGGCCGAGCAGATAGGCGTAGGACTCGGGATCGGGCGGCGGCTGTGGCGGGCGTTGGCACCGTGGACAGGGGGTCGGCGCATCTGGCCCAAGATCGAATCGACCGTTGCCTACGCACCAGTACCAGACGGTGTGGCGGGGGAGCCCCATGATCCGAGCCACTGAGGCGATGCCGAGTCCGGTTGCGTAGAGCGCGCGGGCGTGATGTCGGCGCGCTATGGGGTGCCGATTGGCCATGCCCCGCATTGTCGTACGCACGTACGACAATGCGTCTGACCTGCGAATGGTGCCCCCGGTGGGATTCGAACCCACACTGTCGGAGGTTTGAGCTCCGCTTCTCTGCCAGTTGGAATACGGGGACGTTGGCCCGTCTAGAGTACCCACTAGGCTTATGGAGGTCGCACCCGGATATCGGGTGTTGGAGGATTTCGCTGTTGGGGGTTGGGTTCGTGACCGAGGGCGCGGCGCGCAAGCGGGTGCTGATCGCGGAGGACGAGGCGCTCATCCGGCTCGACCTCGCCGAGATGCTGGGCGAGGAGGGCTACGAGGTCGTCGGCGAGGCCGGGGACGGGGAGACCGCGGTACGCCTGGCCGAGGAGCTGAAGCCCGATCTGTGCATCTTCGACATCAAGATGCCGATCATGGACGGGTTGGCGGCGGCGGAGAAGGTCGCCGGCGCGCGGCTGGCCCCGGTGATCATTCTGACGGCGTTCAGTCAGCGGGATCTGGTCGAGCGGGCGCGGGCGGCTGGTGCGATGGCGTACCTGGTGAAGCCGTTCCAGAAGTCGGACCTGGTGCCGGCGATCGAGATCGCGTTGTCGCGGCATGCCGAGGTGGCGGCGCTGGAGGCCGAGGTGGCCGGGCTGACCGATCGGCTGGAGACCCGGAAGGCCGTCGAGCGGGCGAAGGGCGCGCTCATGACGCAGTACGGGATGACCGAGCCGCAGTCGTTCAAGTGGATTCAGCGGACGGCGATGGATCATCGGATGACGATGCGTGAAGTCGCTGAGCGGATCATTGAGGAGGCGGCGGCCGAAGCCGCCGAGTAGCCCTCGCAATATCTCACCCGCAGGTCTCTGACCTGCGGGTTTTTGCTGCCATCTATTAGGTCGATCATGTTTCGGTCATGTGATCGCATCGCGTTGGCCACCGTTGGGTCACGGGTTGGTCGCCAATGTCGGCGTGTGAGTGTCCCAAGCCTTGACATGGCCTCTCGCGAACACCTACGTTCGCGCCACCGGTGTCGCGCGTCACAGCCATGACCACGGAATTGGCTGTTGTGTGTGAGGCATCCGGCGTCTGCGGGTCGCCCGCGAGACGGACATGGGTTGAGGAGTCGAGAGGAATAGGATGAACAGGCGCATCAAGGCACTCACCGTGCTTGCCGCCGCAGCCGCCACCGCGGTCGCGGCGACGGCGTGCGACAGCTCCGGCGGTGAAAGCGGCTCGGGCACCACCGAGGTCGTCGTCGGCGTGGACCTTCCCTTCCAGGGTTCGTCGAAGGACGCCTCCGACTCGACCTGGAACGCGATGTCGCTCTACTTGGAGCAGGTCGGCAACAAGGCCGGCAAGTACAAGGTGACGCTCAAGAAGTACGACGACTCGACCGCGGCGGCCGGCAAGTGGGACGCGGCGCAGTGCACCAAGAACGCGAACGACCACGTGGCCAACACCTCCGAGGTCGCCGTCATGGGCACGTACAACTCCGGTTGTGCGCAGCTGCAGATCCCGGTGCTGAACCAGGACCCGAGCGGCCCGATGCTGATGGTCTCGCACGCGAACACCAACCCCGGTCTCACCAAGACCTGGGACACCGGTGAGCCGGGCAAGTGGTACCCGACCAACAAGCGCAACTACGCGCGTGTGGTCACCACCGACGACTACCAGGGCAAGGCCGCCGCGCAGATGGCGATCAAGGACCTGGGCGTGAAGAACTGCCTCGTCCTCGACGACACCGAGACCTACGGCAAGGGCGTCGCGAAGCAGTTCGCCGACGAGGCCACCAAGCAGGGCATCAAGATCAGCACTGCCGCGTGGGACGCGAAGGCGACCAACTACAACGCTCTGTTCAACAAGGCCAAGACCGACGGCGTCGACTGCGTCTTCACCGGTGGCGTGTTCGACAACAACGGCGGCCAGCTGGTCAAGGACAAGGTCCGCATCCTGGGCGACAACAAGACCGTCAAGCTGATCGGCCCGGACGGCATGGTCGGCTACCCGGAGTTCGACAAGATGCCCGAGGCTGAGGGCGCGTACCAGACCTTCCCGGGTCTGGGCCTGTCGGACCTGGCGAAGTCCTCGGTCACCGGCAAGTTCCTGGCCGACTACAAGACCAAGTACGGCGCCGACCCGGCCAGCCCCTACGCGCTCTACGGCGTGCAGGCGCTGCAGGTGATCCTCGCGGCGATCGAGAAGTCCGACGGCACCCGTAAGGGCGTCACCGAGCAGGTGCTGAGCGGCACTGGGGTTTCGGTCCCGGCCTCGACGGCGATCCTGGGCAAGGACATCAAGATCGACCCGGCCACCGGCGACGTCAACGCGATCGACATGACGATCCAGACCATCACCGGCGGCAAGGAGACCACCGTCAAGGCCTGGCCGGTCGCCTGACCAGGTAGGTGACGGCACCTGACGGATGAGCTGGGGAGGGAGCCGCTGCGGCCCGGCGTCGCACGGCTCCCTCCGCGCATCCAGGGGCACGTCCACGACGGACACACCGATCGCCCTTCCAAGGAGCACCATGGCACAGTCCACGACAGCTGCCGGGACCTTGCCCCGTACGCGGCTGAACCTCTCGGCGTACGGCGAGCGAATCGCCGGCTACACGATCCTCGCCGCCGTCGCGGCGTGGCTCGCGATCAACTTCATTGACAATCCGCAGCAGTTCATGACCGCTTCGGTCATCGGCATCAGCAACGGCGCGCTGTACGCGCTGATCGCGCTGGGCTACTCGCTCGTGTACGGCATCATCGAGCTGATCAACTTCGCCCACGGCGACTTGTTCATGTTGGGCACCTTGTTCAGCGCCATGATCGTCGGTGCGGCGTTCTCGCTGTTCAACGAGCCCGTCGCGATGGGGCCGCTCGGCTGGGCGATCTTCGCGGCGACGCTGCTGCTGGCGGCGGCCTTCTGCGCCTCGATCAATGTGACGATCGAGTTCCTCGCATACCGGCGGCTCCGGCACGCTCCGAAGCTCGCGCCGCTGATCACGGCGGTCGGCATGAGCTTCATCCTGCAGTTCATCGGTCTGAAGTGGAACGGCTCGGGCCAGAAGTCGAAGCCGAGCGTGTTGCCGCAGGGCTACATCGACCTCGGCGGCGTCCGGATCTACACCAGCTTCTTCGTGGTGCTGGCGGTCGTCGTCCCGGTCCTCATCCTGATGACCTGGATCGTGACCAAGACTCGGGCGGGCAAGGCCATGCGCGCGACCGCGCAGGACCCCGACGCCGCGCGGCTCATGGGCGTCAACGTCAACCGGATCATTTCCTTCACCTTCGCCATGGGCGGCGCACTGGCGGGCGTCGCCGGGCTCATGTACGAGCAGGTGGTCACCACGACCCGGTACGACCTGGGTCTGCAGCTCGGCCTGATCGCGTTCACGGCCGCGGTGCTCGGCGGCATCGGCAGCCTTCCCGGCGCGGTGCTCGGCGGTGTGCTGATCGGCCTGATCCAGGGTCTGAACGAGGGTGTCAAATACGGTGCCGGGCAGCGGTGGACGCAGAGCGTCGTCTTCTCGATCCTCATCCTGATGCTGGTCTTCCGGCCGGCCGGTCTGCTGGGCAAGGCCACGAGGGAGAAGGTGTGACATGAGCCAGCCGACTATCGCGGTTCCCACACCGAAGCGACCGCAGAGCATCGACCGGACCCGGCTCGGGTGGCCGCTCGGGTTCACCATCGCGGCCGTCGTCGTGGTCGTCTTCTACGGCTTCATCCTGCCGTTCCTGGTGCCCGGCGTACGGGAATGGGTCCAGGACTGGCTGCCGATCAGTGAGATCAACGTCGCGCTCATCTGGGCGATGAGCGCCCTGGGCTTGAACATCGTGGTCGGCTACGCCGGCCTGCTCGACCTGGGCTACGTGGCGTTCTGGGCGCTGGGCGGCTACACCACCGCCTGGTTGATGTCAGACTTCGGGTTCGGCGGCAAGGTCAACTTCAACATCTTCGGCAACGCCGGACCGGCCAGCACCACCGGCATCCATCTGAACGTCGTCCTGGTGTTCTTAGCCGCGGCGGCGGTCTGCGCCTTGTTCGGCGTGATCATCGGCGCGCCGACGCTGCGATTGCGCAGTGACTATCTCGCGCTGGTGACGCTCGGGTTCGGTGAGATCATCCCGCAGATCTTCCGTAACGGTGACGAGGACGGCCTCGGGTTCAACCTGAGCAACGCCACCTTGGGCATCGGCCCGGTCGACTCGATGACGTTCGTCCGGATCAACAAGGGCGAGGTCGCGGTCGGGTCGATGAACGTCTTCGACCACGTCGGCCGGTTCATCCTGTTCGCGCTGCTGACCGCTCTGATCATCTTCGTCTCGCTACGTCTGCGGCAGGGCCGGCTCGGCCGCGCCTGGCTGGCGATCCGCGAGGACGAGCTGGCGGCCAGCGCGATGGGTGTGCCGCTGATGCGGGCGAAGCTGGCCGCGTACGCCGTCGGCGCGATCGCCGGTGGCATCGGCGGTGTCGCGTACGCGTTGCACCTGGGCCGGATGCTGCCCGATCCGTTCACCTTCGCGGTCTCGATCACGCTGCTGGCGATGGTCGTGCTGGGCGGCATGGGCAACGTCTGGGGCGTGCTGCTCGGCGCGCTCGTCATCTCCTGGTTCAACTCGACGGGCCTGCCGCAGATCGGCGACTCGTTCAACTCCACCTTCGGCACGAACGTCGACTTCCCGTCGTTCAACTTCCTGATCTTCGGCGGCGTGCTCGTGTTGATGATGTTGTTCCGCCGCGAGGGCTTCCTGCCCGAGTCGCGTACGCGTCTGGTGCTGCATGAGGGCGAGACCGGCGACACCCAGGCGGAGGAGCCGGAGCAGGAGCTGGTCGACGAGACCACGGTCAAGTCGGGAGACGTGAAGTGAGCGAGAACCCGACGGCGACCACGCCGGCCCTGCAGGCCGACGACATCTCGGTGATCTTCGGCGGTCTGGTGGCCGTCAACAAGGTCAGCTTCACCGTGCCCGAGCAGAGCATCGTGAGCCTCATCGGCCCGAACGGGGCCGGGAAGACCACCTTCTTCAACGTGCTGACCGGACTGTATCCGGCCGAGCGCGGCGGGCAGGTGGCCCTGGGCGGCCGCGATGTCACCGGCCTCGCGCCGCACAAGATCGCGTCGCTCGGCCTGGCCCGGACGTTCCAGAACATCCGGCTGTTCAACCTGATGACGGCGGAGGAGAACGTCAAGGTCGCGATGCACTCGCATCTGCGGTCGGGCGTCTTCGGCACCGTCATCCGGGCGCCCTGGCAGCGCCGGGAGGAGCGGGAGGCGCACGAGTTCGCGCTGGATCTGCTCAAGTTCGTGGGCATCGGGAAGTCGGCGTACGAGTACGCCCGCAACCTGTCCTATGGAGACCAGCGGCGGCTGGAAGTGGCTCGGGCGTTGGCGCTCAAGCCGCGGGTGCTGCTGCTCGACGAGCCGACGGCGGGCATGAACCCCCGTGAGTCGGCCGAGTTCGTGGACTTCGTCCACCGCGTACGCGACGAGCGGAAGGTGTCGGTGCTGCTCATCGAGCACGACATGAGCGTCGTCATGCGGGTCTCCGAACGGATCACCGTGCTCGACCGGGGCGAGAAGATCGCCGAGGGCACCGCCGAGGAGGTCCGCACGAACCCGCGGGTCGTCGAGGCGTACCTGGGCAGCGCGGCGAACGACAACCACGTGACCATCGACGACGGTGAGGAGGCCGGGTCGTGACGATGCTGGACGTGAGCGGCATCTCCGTCTACTACGGCAACATCGCCGCCGTGAAGGACCTGTCGCTCCAGGTGGAGCAGGGCGAGATCGTGACCCTGATCGGCTCCAACGGCGCGGGGAAGTCCACCACGCTGCGGACGATCTCCGGGCTGCTGAAGCCGCGGTCGGGGCACATCGTGTTCGAAGGTCGCAAGATCGAGGGAATTCCGGCGCACGACATCGTGCGGCTGGGCCTCGCGCAGTCGCCCGAGGGACGGCGGATCTTCCCCCGGATGAGCGTCGCGGAGAACCTCGACCTGGGCGCGTACCTCCGCAACGACAAGGAGGGCATCGCCGAGGACCAGGAGCGGATGCTCGAACTGTTCCCGCGGCTGCGGGAGCGGATCGCGCAGAAGGCCGGCACCCTGTCCGGCGGCGAGCAGCAGATGCTCGCCGTCGCCCGGGCGCTGATGGCCCGGCCGAAGCTTCTGCTGCTCGACGAGCCGTCGATGGGCTTGGCGCCGGTGCTGGTGGACGTCATCTTCGCGACCATCAAGCGGATCCGCGAGGCGGGCACCACGGTGCTGGTGGTCGAGCAGAACGCGCGGGCCGCGTTGAGCGTCGCCGATCGGGCGTACGTCCTGGAGTCCGGGACGATCAAGCTCGCCGGTGAGGCTCGGGCGCTGCGCAACGACCCGGAGATCGCCAAGGCATACCTGGGCGGCTAGCCGCCCAGGTCCAGCGGCTCAGCTGGGCGGCTAGCCGCCCAGGTCCAGCGGCTCAGGTGGGCGGCTGGCCACCCAAGCGAACCAGATCAGGGATTTCCATACGATCTTGTCCCAAGATCACATGGAAATCCCTGATCTGCGTCTCTGAGGCGTACAGATGCCGTAACCTACCTTCGTGCGAATTGTCCAGATTGTGACCACTGCGTTGCTGGTCGCCGCCGGAGCCACAGCCTGCAGCGGAGACGACAACGGCGGCGGCGAGGCGGCCAAGCCGTTGCCGAGCGTGACCGCCGACGCGTCGCTGGCGGCGAAGGTGCCCGCGGCGATCAAGTCCGACGGGAAGATCATCGTCGGCACGGAGGCGACCTACGCCCCGGCCGAGTTCCTCGACGCCGACGGCAAGACGGTCATCGGCTTCGACATCGACCTGTTCAAGGCGGTCGCGGCGCGACTGGGCCTGACGGCCGAGTTCCAGCAGAGCACCTTCGGCGCGATCATTCCCGGTGTCGGCACGGGCAAGTACGAGGCCGGCGTCTCGGCGTTCACCATCAACAAGGAACGCCTGCAGCAGGCCAACATGACCAGCTACTTCAGCGCCGGTACACAGTGGGCGGTGAAGAAGGGCAACCCGCAGGGCGTCTCGATCGACGAGCCGTGCGGCAAGCGGATCGCCGTGCAGAAGGACACCGTGCAGGTCGACGACATCACGGTCCGGTCGACCGCCTGCACGTCGGCCGGGAAGGCCGCGGTCACCATCAACCCGTACCCGGGTCAGGACGCGGTGGCCAACTCCGTGGCGTCCGGCAAGGACGACGCGATGCTGGCCGACTCCCCGGTCACGGCGTACGCCGTCAAGCAGTCCAACGGCCAGCTGGAGACGCTGGGCGACATCTACGACTCCGCGCCGTACGGATACGTGACCGCCAAGGCGCAGACCGACTTCGCCGAGGCGCTGCGCGCGGCCGTCCAGTCGCTGATCGACGACGGTAGCTACCTGCAGATCCTTCAGGTGTGGGGCGTCGAGAGCGGCGCGATCAAAACCTCTGAGGTCAATCCCTCGTGACCAGCCAGCCGGAACCGCTGAAGGCGGTGCCGGTCCGGCATCCGGGCCGGTGGGTGGCGGTCGCGGTGATCGTCGTGCTCGCCGCCATGCTCGCCCACCTGCTCCTGACGAACGACGCGTTCCACTGGTCGTTCATGTTCCGCAACATGTTCACCCCGGCCGTGCTGCGCGGCGTGCAGGGCACCCTGCTGATGACGGTGCTCGCCATGATCTTCGGCATTCTGCTGGGCATCCTCGTGGCGGTCGCCCGGCTGTCACCCAATCCCGTGCTGCGCGGCGTGGCCTGGGTGTACACCTGGGTCTTCCGCGCGGTGCCGCGACTGGTGCTGCTGGCGCTGCTCGGCAACTTGAACATCCTGTGGCCGGAACTCTCGTTCGGCGTCCCGTTCGACACCTACATCGGCAAGATCTTCGGCATCACCGACCTGCATCTGCGGGTGTTCGAGGGGCAGACGCGCGATCTGCTGAGCGGGTTCGTGGCGGGGCTCATCGGCCTCGCGCTGTCGGAGGCGGCGTACATGGCCGAGATCGTGCGGGCCGGCATGCAGTCGATCGACCCCGGTCAGGAGGAGGCCGCGACCGCGCTCGGCATGCGGCGCTCGCAGACGTTACGCCGCATCGTGCTCCCGCAGGCGATGCGCGTCATCATCCCGCCGACCGGCAACGAGACCATCGCCATGCTCAAGGACACCTCGCTGCTGATCTACGTCCCGGTCACCGCGGAACTGTTCTTCCAGCTCTCCGCGGTCGGCAGCCGCACCTTCCTGCCGTTCCCGATGTATGTCGCGGCGAGCCTCTGGTACCTGGCCATGGTCAGCGTCCTGCTCGTCGGCCAGCACTTCCTGGAGCGGTACTTCGCCCGCGGCCACCGCACCGAGCAGGCCCGGATCCGGCTGGCCGGGATCGCCGGAGAACAGGGCGGCACGCTGTGACCCTGCCCGACGCCCCGCCGCCGCACGTCATGGTCCAGGCCGAGCAGGTCCACAAGTACTTCGGGCGGCTCGAAGTGCTGCGGGGCATCGACCTCACCGTGCCCGCCGGGCAGGTGTGCGTCCTGCTCGGGCCGTCGGGCTCCGGCAAGTCCACGTTCCTGCGGTGCATCAACCACCTGGAGAAACTCACCAGCGGCCGGATCTGGGTCGGCGGCGAGCTGATCGGCTACCGCCAGCGCGGCGACAAGCTCTACGAACTGCACGACAAGCAGATCGCCGAGCAGCGCCGCGACATCGGCATGGTGTTCCAGCGGTTCAACCTGTTCCCGCACATGACGGCGCTGCAGAACGTCATGGAGGCGCCGCAGCGGGTCAAGGGCGAGGCCAAGGACGAGGTCCGCGAGCGCGCCAAGGCGCTCATGGACCGCGTCGGGCTGGCCGACAAGCACGACAGCTACCCGGCTCAGCTGTCCGGCGGCCAGCAGCAACGCGTCGCGATCGCCCGCGCGCTCGCGATGCGGCCCAAGCTCATGCTCTTCGACGAGCCGACCAGCGCGCTCGACCCGGAACTGGTCGGCGAGGTGCTGGACGTCATGCAGGGCCTGGCTCGCGAGGGGATGACGATGATCGTGGTCACGCACGAGATCGGGTTCGCCCGCGAGGTCGGCCACCAGGTCGTCTTCATGGACGCCGGGGTCGTGGTCGAAGCCGGCCGCCCGCGGGACGTGCTCGAGAACCCCCAGCACGAACGCACCCGCGCCTTCCTCGCCAAAGTCCTCTAACGCGCCGCGCAGGGCAACGCCGCGAGGCCCGCGAGGAACTCCAAGCGCTCCGCCGGGCTCAAGGCCCGCCACGGGGCGGCGGCTCCGCGATTCGTGTCCTCCTCGACACTGATACGCACAGCGGAGTGCCCTGGCAGGGTGACGATGCCGGCGGCGGTCAGCCCGGCGGCCTGCCAGGCGGCGGCGTGCGCGTCGGCCCGGTGGTAGCGCAGCGTGCCGAGCCGATTGACCAAGGTCGCGCCGTTGTGCGTATCGAACGGCTCGAAGGGCGGAGCCATCGCGGCCAGCGCGTGACCGTCCTCGGTCTGGGCCCAAGTGGCCGGGTCCTGGGCGACGGCGAGCGCCCGTCCGGCGAGGTCGGCCAGCCGGGCGACCGGGAATCCCGCCCACAGCTCGGCGGTGACCTTCGCGTGCAGCTCGTAGACGGCCTGGACGAAGGCGCGACCACGGTCGGTGGCCTGGAACGTGCCGTCTTCGGCGATCGTGAGCATCCCGCGTTCGGCCTGGCCGGCGAGGATGTCGCGAGCGTGGGCGAGATCGCCGTAGCGGCGGACCGCGGCGAACTGACCGGCGGTGACCACGCCGTCCGGCCGGCCGAGGCGCGTCCGCAGGTCCACGAGGTAGCCGGTGGCGGGCGGGCCGCCGTACGCCTCGCTCAGCTCCCGGCCGCCCATCGACCGTCCGGCCAGCATCGTCTCGGCGAAGACCCGGTCGATCGCGGGCGCGACCAACGCCGCGAATGCCTCAGGTGCGAGTTCGTCCACCGCAGGAGCGTAGCGGTGCGTGGGATTGTCGGACCGCTGCAATAGGCTTCCGGGGTGACTGACGCTCGACTGTTGCTGCTGGACGGACATTCGCTCGCATACCGGGCCTTTTTCGCGCTGCCCGCCGAGAACTTCTCGACGACCACCGGGCAGACGACCAACGCCGTCTACGGCTTCACCTCGATGCTCATCAACGTGATCAAGGACGAGCGGCCGACGCACATCGCCGTGGCGTTCGACGTCTCCCGGCAGTCCTTCCGCACCGAGCAGTACGCGGAGTACAAGGCGGGCCGGTCGGAGACACCGGAGCAGTTCAAAGGCCAGGTCAGCCTGGTGCACGAGGTGCTCGACGCGCTCAAGATCAGCCACGTGCAGCTGGAGGGCTACGAGGCCGACGACGTCATCGCGACCATGGCCCGCCAGGGTCGCGAGGCCGGCATGCAGGTGCTCATCTGCACCGGCGACCGGGACGCGTTCCAGCTGATCACCGACGACGTCACAGTGCTCTATCCGCGCAAGGGCGTCTCCGACCTCGCCCGGATGGACCCCACCGCGGTGCGCGAGCGTTACGGCGTCGGCCCGGACCGCTACCGCGACCTGGCCGCGCTGGTCGGCGAGTCCAGCGACAACCTGCCCGGCGTGCCCGGGGTCGGGCCGAAGACCGCCGCCAAGTGGATCGACCTCTACGGCGGCATCGACGGCGTCGTGGAGCACGCCGACCAGATCAAGGGCAAGGCCGGCGACAGCCTGCGCGAGCACCTGGCCGGGGTGATGCGCAACCACCAGCTCAACCAGCTCCTCGACGACCTCACCCTGCCGCTCGCGGTCGACCAGACCGGCTGGACCGGCTGGGACCGGGAGGCGGTCCACCGGGTCTTCGACGCGCTGGAGTTCCGCGTCCTGCGGGAGCGGCTCTACCAATACCTCGAGATCACCGACGAGCCGGAGGCGCAGGCCGGCTTCGACGTCACCGGCGAGGTCATGCGGGCCTCGGGCGCGCTCACCGACTGGCTGATCGCGCAGGCGGGCAAGCCGACCGGCGTCGCCGTCAGCGGCGTGTTCGGCCGGGGCACCGGCAACCTGACCGGCATCGCGCTGGCCACCGACGAGTCCGCGGCCTGGTTCGACCCGTCGGAGGTCGACGCGGCCGACGACGAGTCGTTCGCCCGCTGGCTCGGCGACCCCGACCAGCCCAAGGTGCTGCACGACGAGAAGCCCGCGCTGCTCGCGTTCGCCGCCCGGGGCTGGCAGTTGGCCGGGGTCACCCGTGACACCGCGCTGGCGGCGTATCTGGCCCGGCCCGATCAGCGCAGCTACGACCTGGCCGACCTGTCGGTCCGCTATCTGCACCGGGAGCTGCGGGCCGAGGCGCCCGACGACGGCGGCCAGCTCGCCCTCGACTTCGGCGACACGTCGGCCGCCGACAGCGCCGCCGAGGCGTTGATGCTGCGGGCGCGGGCAACCCTCGATCTGGTCGACGCCCTGGGTGCCGAGCTCGACAAGGGCGACCCCGAGGCGCACGGCTCCCGGCTGCTCGCCGAGGTGGAGCTGCCCCTGGTCAAGGTGCTCGCCCGGATGGAGCAGACCGGCATCGCGGCCGACACCGACTACCTCAGCGAGCTGGAGGCGTTCTTCGCCGGCGAGGTCAAGTCGTCCGCTCAGTCCGCATACGGGGTGATCGGGCGCGAGTTCAACCTCGGCTCGCCCAAGCAGCTGCAGGAGATCCTGTTCACCGAGCTCAACCTGCCGAAGACCAAGAAGATCAAGACGGGCTACACCACCGACGCCGACTCGCTGCAATGGCTGTACGCCGAGACCGGTCACCCGGTGCTCGAACACCTGCTGCGGCACCGCGACGTCGCCAAGCTGAAGTCGACTGTGGACGGCCTGCTCAAGTCGGTCAGCGAGGACGGCCGCATCCACACGACGTTCTACCAGACCGTCGCGGCCACCGGCCGGCTGTCGAGCACCGACCCCAACCTGCAGAACGTGCCGATCCGCACCGAGGAAGGCCGGCGCATTCGCCGTGCCTTCATCGTCGGGCCGGACTACGAGTCGCTGATGACCGCCGACTACTCGCAGATCGAGATGCGGATCATGGCCGACCTGTCCGGCGACGAAGGCCTCATCCAGGCCTTCACCTCCGGCGAGGACCTGCACACCTGGGTCGCCTCGCAGGTCTTCGAGACCGACCAGATCACGGCCGACCACCGCCGCAAGATCAAGGCGATGTCCTACGGGCTGGCCTACGGGCTGTCCGCCTTCGGGCTGGCGCAGCAGCTCGGGATCTCCACCCAAGAGGCCAGCGGCCTGATGGAGGACTACTTCGCCCGGTTCGGCGGCGTACGCGACTATCTGCGGCGCGTCGTCGAGCAGGCGCGCCGGGACGGCTACACCGAGACGATCCTCGGCCGGCGGCGGTACCTGCCCGACCTGACCAGCGACAACCGGCAGCGCCGGGAGATGGCCGAGCGGATGGCGCTCAACGCCCCGATCCAGGGATCAGCAGCCGACATCATCAAGATCGCCATGCTGCGCGTCGACGCCGCCCTCCGGGACGAGCAGCTCGCCTCCCGCCTGCTGCTCCAGGTGCACGACGAACTCGTCCTCGAGATCGCGCCAGGGGAGCGGGAGCAGGTGGAAGCGTTGCTGCGCCGCGAGATGGGCGGAGCGCACCAGTTGTCGGTGCCGCTGGAGGTGTCGGTCGGCGTCGGCCGCGACTGGAACGCCGCCGACCACTGACCCCCGCCGCGCTCGCGCCGCCGCGCTCGCGCCGCCGCGCTCGCGCCGCCGCGCTCGCGCCGCCGCGCTCGCGCCCGGCTGGCGGCCTTCCGCGCGATCATGAACTATCGGTCGGAGATCAAGTACCAGTGATCAGCGCCCCCGGGCGACATTCTGCTGACCACCGGAACATGATCTGCAAACCGTCCGCCGATCGCTGACCACGGCACGTGATCGTGGGCTGCTTCAGCTCGGCAGCGTCGCGGTGAAGATCGCCGTACCGGGGATGATGTCGCCGCGATGTGGGCTCCAGCCACCCCAGACCTGCTCGTTGCCGACCGTCCATTCCGGCTCGACCAGGTCGGTCAGGTGGAATCCGGCCCCGGTGATCAGGCGTACCCAGTCGCCGAGGGTCCGGTGGTGCTCGACGTAGACCGCCCGGCCCTGCGCGTCCTCCTCGACGTAGGGGCGGCGGTCGAAGTACGAGCTGACCGCGTACAGGCCCTCTTCGCCGGGCTCGTCGAGGAAGCACCACCGGATCGGATGGGAGACCGAGAAGACGAAGCGGCCGCCGGGGCGCAGCACCCGGGCCACCTCGGCGAGCACCGCGCCGGCGTCGGCGACGAAAGGCATCGCCCCGTACGCCGAACACACGAGGCCGAAGGAGTCCCCGGCGAACGGCAGGTGCGTGGCGTCGGCCTGCACCACCGGCAGGCGTACGCCGGATTGTGCGTCCAGCTCCCGGGCGTGCGCCAGCTGGCGGCCGGACAGTTCGAGCCCGATCGCCGAAGCGCCCTGGGTCAGCAGCCAGCGACCGCACTGTCCCGCGCCGCAGCCGATCTCCAGCACCCGTACGCCGTCCACGTCGCCGAGCAGCCCGGCCCACGCCTCGTCCAGCCCTTCCGGGCCCCAGATGAAGCGGGCGTCGCCGAGGAACTCCCCATGCTCGGCCTGGTACGCGTCGGCGGCCCCGTCCCACCAATGGCGGCTCGCCCGTGTGGTCTCGTCAGCGGAGGTCGCTCGGCGGTTGGGGCGGGCGCCCTCGTCGGGGTAAGCAGCGGTCACCTGATCATTGTCGAGGGCACGTGGAACGGCCTGCGCCCAGGTCCTGCCCGGTTCACCGGACGGCGGTCGCGCCCACTGTCGGCGGGGCTGTGGACAGCGGTCGCCGGTCGGGGAGACCGACGCACGGACGCGTATTCCGCTCTCGGCGTACCACTGAAAGAAGAACGGCCGGGACCGACGGGTCCGGGCGCGGCCCCGGCACCGGACTCCACAGAGGACGCACGGCGTCATGACGCCCGACGTGGCCCGTCGGGGCGAATGGTGACCTGGGCCACATGATCGACTCCGGCTCGGCCGATCAGTGTGATCAGACACACGTTCGGCTGGTAAGCGTGCCCCACCCGGGGCTTGCGAGCGGAAGTCTTCTTCTCAAAGCTGATGGGGTTGCGACGTGTGCTAGTGGGCACGGTAAGCTGTTCAATGCACTTACGCCGCCGCGTGCCTCGGTAGGGAGAAGGTTCGCAGCCGTCGATGCGACCTCGGGAGAGGGAGTGTCCCCGGCGGGCGTCGAGGGGTGCACCTGTCTTACCTGACACCATCCGACCGGAGCAACAGTCCACATGACGAGCAGCATCGAGGCCACCTCGAGCGTCACCAAGGTCACTCACGACGATCTCGGTTCTGAGGAAGCATTCCTCGCCGCCATCGACGAGACCATCAAGTACTTCAACGACGGCGACATTGTCGAAGGCACCGTCGTCAAGGTCGATCGGGACGAGGTCCTGCTCGACATCGGCTACAAGACCGAGGGCGTCATCCCCTCGCGCGAGTTGTCGATCAAGCACGACGTGGACCCCTCCGAGGTCGTCACGGTTGGTGACCACATCGAGGCCCTTGTTCTCCAGAAGGAGGACAAGGAGGGTCGTCTGATCCTCTCGAAGAAGCGCGCGCAGTACGAGCGGGCGTGGGGCACCATCGAGAAGATCAAGGACGAGGACGGCGTCGTCCGCGGCTCCGTCATCGAGGTCGTCAAGGGTGGTCTCATCCTGGACATCGGCCTGCGGGGCTTCCTGCCCGCGTCTCTCGTCGAGATGCGCCGGGTGCGCGACCTGCAGCCGTATGTCGGCCGCGAGCTCGAGGCGAAGATCATCGAGCTGGACAAGAACCGCAACAACGTGGTCCTGTCCCGCCGCGCCTACCTCGAGCAGACGCAGTCCGAGGTCCGGACCGAGTTCCTCAACAAGCTCGGCAAGGGTCAGGTCCGCAAGGGTGTCGTGTCCTCGATCGTGAACTTCGGCGCGTTCGTCGACCTCGGTGGGGTCGACGGCCTGGTGCACGTCTCCGAGCTGTCCTGGAAGCACATCGACCACCCGTCCGAGGTCGTCGAGGTCGGCCAGGAGGTCGAGGTCGAGGTGCTCGACGTCGACCTGGACCGCGAGCGGGTCTCGCTGTCGCTCAAGGCGACGCAGGAGGACCCGTGGCGGCAGTTCGCCCGGACCCACGCGATCAACAACATCGTGCCGGGCAAGGTCACCAAGCTGGTTCCGTTCGGCGCGTTCGTCCGCGTCGAGGACGGCATCGAGGGTCTGGTCCACATCTCCGAGCTGGCCGAGCGCCACGTCGAGATCCCGGAGCAGGTCGTCCAGGTCGGCAGCGAGGTCATGGTCAAGGTCATCGACATCGACCTGGAGCGCCGCCGCATCTCGCTGTCGCTGAAGCAGGCCAACGAGGGCTTCGTCGAGGGCGAGGAGCACTTCGACCCGACGCTCTACGGCATGTCGGCGTCCTACGACGCCGAGGGCAACTACATCTACCCCGAGGGCTTCGACCCGGACACCGGCGAGTGGCTCGAGGGTTACGACAAGCAGCGCGAGACGTGGGAGACGCAGTACGCGGAGGCCCGTCAGCGCTGGGAGGCCCACACCAAGCAGGTCCAGACCTCGCGGGCGGCCGACGCGGCCGCCTCCACCGAGGCTCCGTCCGGCAACGTCTCGACGTCGACCCCGGCGAAGGCCACCGAGGAGCCCACGGGCACCCTGGCCACCGACGAGGCGCTCGCGGCGCTGAAGGAGAAGCTGGCCGGCGGCAAGTGAGTCGCTAGTTCCACCAGAAAGCCCCGCTCGGCGTCGCCGGGCGGGGCTTTCTGCAGGGAATGGGAAGGGCTCAGGGGGCGAAGATCGCCGCTATCGCGACGGCGCCCGCCGCCGTGGCGTACCCGCTGATCATGAGCAGGGCCACGCTGAGCGCGAGCGTGACGCCGAGCGCGCGGGGTGCGGCGATCCGGCCGGTGCGGCGGAGATGGCGTGGTTTAGCGGCCCGGACGGTGCGGGGACGGCGAGTGCCGCTGCGGTGCCGTCCTGTCATGGAACCGCACCTTATGTCGGGTAAGTGCGGTAAGCCGGTCGCCACGCCGCGTCGTACGCTGTGCGCATGCTTTTCGTAGGGCTGACCGGCGGGATCGGGTCGGGGAAGAGTTCGGTCGCGGCTCGACTGCGTGAACTGGGCGCGGTCGTCATCGACTCCGACCGGCTCGCCCGCGAGGTCGTCGAACCCGGCACCGACGGGCACGCCGAGGTCGTGGCCCGGTTCGGGACAGGCGTCCTCGCCCCGGACGGGTCGATCGACCGCGCGGCGCTGGCCGCCAAGATCTTCGGCGACGCCGACGCGCGCAAGGCGCTCGAAGGCATCATCCACCCGCGAGTCCGGGCGCGCACCGCCGAACTCGCGATGGCGGCGTCGCCGGACGCGGTCGTGGTCAACGACGTCCCGCTGCTCGTCGAGGCCGGCCTGGCCGACACGTACCAGCTGGTCATCGTGGTCCTGGCGAGCGAGGAGATCCGCGTCGCCCGGCTGGTGGCCGCGCGCGGCATGACCGAGGCCGAGGCGCACGCCCGGATCGCCGCGCAGGCCACCGACGAGCAGCGCCGAGCCGTCGCCGACGTACTGATCGTCAACGAGGGCACGCTCGACGACCTCCGCGCACAGGTGGATCAGGCGTGGCCTGATCTCGCCGCGGTGGCCGCATCGAACACGTGACGGCAGAGCGGGCAGGCGCTCGGGTTCAGACGTGTGACGGCAGGGTGGGTGGACGCTCGGTCAAACGCGTGAGGGCAGGGCGGGCAGGCGCTCGGGTTCAGACGCGTGACGGCAGGGCGGGCAGGCGCTTGCTGAAGTCGATGTCGAGCTGCGCGAATCCCAGCCGCGTCCGGATCTCCAGCCGCCGGACCACGCCGGTCGGGTCGACCCAGTAGCGCATCAGCGCCGTCCCCGGCGGGCTCGCGGCGTCCGCCGCCGTGTGGATTTCGAAGACCGCGACCGGTCGCCCGTTCAGCTCGTCGAGGCGTAGCCGGTAGGCGCTCTTGGCCAGCGTCTTCGGGTCGTCGCGCCCCGGCAGGCCGACCGACAGCGCCTCGTGCAGCAGCACGTCGAGCTCGGTCGCGGGCACCCGCACGCCCAGGTCGTTCCAGGACCGCCGCTCCCACTTGCCGCGCGGCGCGGGCAGCGGCGGCTGCTTGTCGGTGCTCGCTCTCATCGACACACTCGTACGCCCGGCGTGCACGAGCACGTTCCGGTCCGCGTCGTCGAGATCGTGGGCGAGGGCGTACGCGACGCCGCCGCGCCAGTCGAGCCAGCCGTCGACGAAGATCATCCGGGCCGGTGGGAGTGGCAGGTTGACGGTGAAGTGCCCGCCCCGGGCGGCTTCGGTGCGCGTACGCATGACGGACAGCGCCTTGGCCTCAGCCGCGGTCACCTTGCGGGGGTTGATGACGTCCCCGCCGAAGGCGGCGATCGCGGTCAGCTCCGGCCGCCGCGTCCGGTCGAAGTCGACGCGCGCCCGGACGTCGTCGGCCAGCAGCGCCTCCATCCGGCGTACGCGGGCTGTTCCGTCGACCCAGTAGCTCACCGGACCGCCATGGGCCACCAGCGAACGGGGATCCGGCGTCGGGCTGCCGCTCGGCGTGGGAGTACCGGACGCCGCCTTCGCCGGGGACTTCACCGCGGCCGGGTTCAGCCCCGGCTTCTTCGTCGCGCCGACCCCGCCGATTCCGATGCTGGAACTGACGCTGGGACTGGCGCTCGGACTGGCGTTGACGGTCGGGCTCGGCGCGATCGGCTGGGTCGGGACGATGGCCGGGCCGAGGAGCACATCGACCCGCGTACCGTCGACGGAGTCGCCGCGGAGCCACTGCGTCTGCAGGTCGCGCAGCAGTTCCGGGTTGTCCGCCTTGGGCGCGGCGAGCTGCAGCAGCACTGCGACGAGTCCGTCCAGCGGATCGGGCTTCTCGGGGACCGGCAGACCCAGCGGGCGTACGCGCCAGTTCCCGGCGGGCGGTTCGGCAGGCGGCTCGGCGGTGGCCGACGGCTTGTCCTCGGCCCGGATCGCGATGATCCCCGGCATCGCCTGGATCAGCAGTCCCGGCATGCCTTTCCGCTCCGCCGTACGCACATACAGCAGCGACCGCCGCCAGTCGATCCAGCCCGCGAACCGGACGTCCTTCGGCCGGCCGTCGGAATCCTTCCCGGCCACGACACCGGAGAGCGTCGCTCGCTGATCCTCGTAATTGTGCAGCCGGACGGCGGCGAGCCTGCCCGCCTCGACCGCGGTCAACGGCCGGGCCTTCGGGGCGTCCGCTTCCTTGTCCGGGCCGGCGCAGGACGTCATGCCCTGGCTGAGCCCGGCGACCGCGCCCAGGGCGAGGCATCCGACGAGGAGAACGGTGGCGATCTTGCGGCGGCGATTCGGGCGGGCAGACTCCACGGCATGCTGAACGCGAGAGGGGCGCGCGGGTAACGGCCGTCACCCGCGACGCCTCTTTTGTCCCGTCTAGCGGGCTGCCTCGCATCGCCTGCGTTCGCAGCAGATCACGGTTACGCATGCTTCCCCGGCCGCATTTGCATGCGTAACCGTGATCTGTCGGTAACGGCGGCGCGTGCCCGCGGCCGGGGGACGGGTGTTGTGTGCCGCGGAGCAGCGGATGCGGCGCGGCCCGGGGGCGGGTGCGGTGCGACGGGGGAGCGGCGCGGCGAGGGCAAGCGGGGCGCGGGGGAGCGGGCGATGCGGGAAGAGAACGCGGGAGTGCCGCGTTGGCATTATTTTGCGGGGATCGCCGCAAACGTAAGGACGCCCGCGGCGGCCGGTCAGCGCGCTGGGCGCGCGACCGCAGAGGTGCGCTCACCGGGCCCGCGACGCCCTCGCCGTTTGGGTCGGCGGTGGCGTCGCCGCGGGAGCAGCGACCCAGCGCCGGGGGGATCGGCCGGTGTGGAGGTCCGATCACAACCCCGGTCGGCCGCCGCGAGCGGCCTACGGCTATTGACGGTACTCGGATGGTGCACGTCACACAATCGCAATATCGAGCCGGATGGGCGCTTCGGACGAGGTCGATCAAGGGTCGTTGTCATACGCAGGCGTTAGGTTGGAAGGCATGGGTTTGGAGATTCCCCGCATCGACGGCAGGTTCGCCGTCGTCAGTGATTACGTCCCCTCGGGCGACCAGCCGACGGCGATCGCCGATCTGGAGCGACGGGTCAGGGCGGGGGAGAAGCACGTCGTCCTGATGGGTGCGACCGGCACCGGCAAAAGCGCGACGACCGCGTGGCTGATCGAGAAGCTGCAGCGGCCGACGCTGGTGCTCGCCCCCAACAAAACGTTGTGCGCCCAGCTCGCCAAGGAGTTCCGCGAGCTGATGCCCAACAACGCCGTCGAATACTTCGTGAGCTACTACGACTACTACCAGCCCGAGGCATACATCCCGCAGACGGACACCTACATCGAGAAGGACTCCTCGATCAACGAGGAGGTCGAGCGGCTGCGCCACTCGGCGACGATGTCGCTCCTGACCCGGCGCGACGTCGTGGTGGTGGCCACCGTCAGCGCCATCTACGGCCTCGGCACGCCGCAGGAGTACCTCGACCGTACGGTGAAGATCGTCAAGGGCGAGGAGCTGGACCGCGACCAGCTGCTGCGCCGGCTCGTCGACATTCAATACGCGCGCAACGACATCGCCTTCAACCGCGGCACTTTCCGCGTACGCGGCGACACGCTGGAGATCATCCCGGCCTATGAGGAGCTGGCGATCCGCATCGAGATGTTCGGTGACGAGGTCGAGCGACTGTCCTATCTGCACCCGTTGACCGGCGACGTCGTCCGGGAGGTCGACCAGCTGCTGGTCTTCCCGGCGACGCACTACACCGCCGGTCCGGAGCGGATGGAGCGCGCGCTGACGGGGATCGAGAAGGAGCTGGAGGAACGGCTGGCCGAGCTGGAACGGCAGGGCAAGCTCCTGGAGGCCCAGCGGTTGCGGATGCGGACGAGCTACGACATCGAGATGATGCGTCAGGTCGGGTTCTGCTCCGGCATCGAGAACTACTCCCGGCACATCGACGACCGTGAGGCGGGCAGCCCGCCGCACTGTCTGCTCGACTACTTCCCCGACGACTTCCTCACCGTCATCGACGAGTCGCACGTGACCGTGCCGCAGATCGGCGGCATGTACGAGGGCGACGCCTCCCGGAAGCGGATCCTGGTCGAGCACGGCTTCCGGCTGCCGTCCGCGATGGACAACCGCCCGCTGCGGTTCGACGAGTTCCTGGAGCGGGTGGGGCAGCAGGTCTTCCTGTCCGCGACGCCCGGACCGTGGGAGCTGCGGCAGAGCGGCGGCGAGTTCGTCGAGCAGGTCATCCGCCCGACCGGTCTGGTCGACCCGCAGGTGGTCGTCAAGAAGACCAAGGGCCAGATCGACGACCTCATGCACGAGATCAACCTGCGGACGGCGAAGGACGAGCGCGTCCTGGTCACGACGCTGACCAAGAAGATGGCCGAGGACCTCACCGACTATCTGCTTGAGCACGGGATCCGGGTGCGCTACCTGCACTCCGAGGTGGACACCCTGCGCCGGGTCGAGCTGCTCAAGGAGCTGCGCAAGGGCGACTACGACGTCCTCGTCGGCATCAACCTGCTCCGCGAGGGTCTCGACCTGCCCGAGGTGTCGCTGGTCGCGATCCTCGACGCCGACAAGGAGGGCTTCCTGCGCTCCGGCACCTCGCTGATCCAGACCATCGGCCGCGCCGCGCGAAACGTCTCCGGTGAAGTCCACATGTACGCGGACAAGATCACCCCGTCGATGGCGAACGCGATCGAAGAGACGAATCGACGCCGGGCGAAGCAGATCGCGTACAACGAGGCCCATGGCGTCGACCCGCAGCCGTTGCGGAAGAAGATCCACGACATCCTCGACGACATCTACCGTGAAGCCGAGGACACCGACAGCGCCCTCGCCGGGCACGGGCCGGGCGGTGCGGTCATCAGCACGTCGGCGATGGGCAGCGGCCGGGCACAGAGCCGGGGCAAGACGCCGACGCCGACGGCGTCCAGCCGTAGCAAGGGCCGGATCGAGGCGAAGACGCAGGGCATGGCGCGCGAAGAGCTGGCCCGGCTCATCTCCGACCTCAACGAGCAGATGCTCGCGGCCGCCGGCGAGCTGCAGTTCGAGCTGGCCGCCCGGATCCGCGACGAGATGCAGGAACTCAAGAAGGAGTTGCGGACCATGGAGGTCGCGCTCTGAGCTGCGCCTCGTTTGGCCGTCGGGCCTGGGTGGGAACTGGCACGGCGTGTTCGACGGATTCGAGCTGCGACAGGTGGACGTCGGCGGCGGCGTGACGCTGCGAGTGCGGACCGGTGGTTCCGGTCCGCCGGTCCTGCTGCTGCACGGCCACCCGCGTACGCAGGCGACGTGGCACAAGGTGGCACCGCTGCTGGCGATCGGCTTCACCGTCGTCTGCCTGGATCTGCGGGGCTACGGGGAGTCGAGCAAGCCACCGGCGGGGGAGGATCACGCCGGCTACAGCAAACGTGCGATGGCCCGGGATTGCGTCGAGGCGATGGCGCAGCTCGGCCATCGGAACTTCGCCGTCGTCGGGCACGACCGGGGCGCGTACGTGGCGCACCGGCTCGCCGCCGATCACCCGGAACTGGTGAGCCACCTCGTGGTCATGGACGCCGTGCCGATCGGCGCGGCACTCGCCCGCAGCGACGCGCGGTTCGCCGCCAAGTGGTGGCACTGGTTCTTCCTCGGCCAGACCGCCAAACCCGCCGAACGCGTGATCAACGCCGACCCCGACGCCTGGTACCAGGTCGACGCGGCGACGATGGGCGAGGAGGCGTACGCCGATCTGCGGCGGGCGCTGCACGATCCGGCGACGGTGCACGCGATGTGCGAGGACTATCGGGCCGGCCTGACCGTGGATCGGGCGGCCGATGACGCGGATCGGCGCGCGGGGCGCCGGATCACCTGCCCGACGCTGGTCGTGTGGGCGACGGGAGACGATCTCGGCGAACTCTACGGCGATCCGGTCGAGGTCTGGCGCGAGTGGGCCGACGCCGTCCGCGGAGTGGCCCTCGATTCGGGGCACCACCTCGCCGAAGAGGTGCCTGATCAGCTCGCCGCGGTGCTCCGGGAGTTCCTCGGCGGGCCGGCCGGCCCGATGCCGTCCGGCCCGATGCCGTCCGACGCTGTGCCGTCGGAGCAGGCGGAATCCGAGACGGGCCGGCGCGAAGATCCGGTCACGAGCGGATGACCCACTGGGCGATGCGTTCCAGCAACTCGGGCGGGGCGGCGTTCTCGGCGTGGCCGAAGCCGTGCTCGATCCAGAGTTCCTTGGGTTCGGCGGCGGCGTCGAAGAGCTGGTGGGCGTGCTCCAACGGAAAGTACGCGTCCTGGTCGCCGTGCACGACCAGGAGCGGCGTCGGGGTGATCTTCCCGGCCACCTCGAAGGGCGCGGGCGGCACCGGATTCCAGCCTTCCTTGGCGATCCGCGTACGCAGCACGACGCGGCTGACGAGCCGTCCGGTCGGCTTCTCGATCACCCAGTGCACCCGGCGCATCGGCACTGTGCCGCGGTAGTACCACCGCGCCGGTCCGCTGACGGCGACGACGGCGTCGACTCCGCGGACGAGGGCGGCGTGCCGGATCGCGACGGACGCGCCCATGGAGAACCCGATGGTGGCGATCCGCTCGTATCCGAGGTCCCGCGCCCACGCCACGGCGGCTTCGAGATCATCGATCTCCCGATCGCCGACGGTCGACCGGCCCCCGGATCGGCCGTGTCCCCGGAAATCGAAGGACACCACACCCCCGTGCCGGGCGAAGACCGCCCCCGCCCGGCGTACCGCCGGCCTTTGCCAAGCCCCCGTGAAACCGTGAGCGAGCACGAAGGCCAGGTCGCGCGGACCTGGGTCGTGGTGGGCGTCGATCCGGACGCCGTCGGTGGTGACCAGCTTCACGGCAGGTACGCGTAGTGCTCGACCACCGGTGGCGCGGCGAAGTGCGGGCCGATCAGCGCACGCCAGGCCGGGAAGCGCTCGGAGCCGCGGAAGCCGACCTCGTGCGCCTCCACGGTGTCCCACTCGACAAGCAGCACGAAACGGGACGGCGATTCAACGCCACGCGTCATCCGGGCGTCGCGGAAACCGGGCGTCTGCGCCAAAAGCGCCCGCCCCTCCGTGTACGCGGCCTCGAAAGCGTCCTCCGCACCGGGCGTGATCTCGAATTGTGCGATCTCCAACACCATGACGGCATCCTGCCACGGCGTGCCGCGGACCCCTGTTGGGCCTCAAGGGACCTCGTGAGCAACAATGGAGGCCGACTGGGAGGGGAGTATCCCCCGCGGCGGCTTCGTCAGCACGGTTCGCACATCGGAACCCGGGGCCGCCGGTCACGAGCGTCAGCGCGTGGCGGGAGAGACCTCCGGGGCATCACGCTGCCGACCGGAGGATCACTGCATGAACGTGTCCACGCTCGAATGGACCATCACCCTGGTAGCCCTGGTGGCTCTTCTGCTCGTCGATCTGATCATCGTGGGCCGGAGACCGCACGAGCCGTCGTTCAAGGAATCGACGCTCTGGGTCACCTTCTACGTCGGCCTGGCCGTCCTCTTCGGGATCTGGGTCTACATCTCGCACGGCGCACAGTACGGCGGCGAATTCTTCGCCGGCTGGCTGACGGAGTACAGCCTCTCCGTCGACAACCTCTTCGTCTTCGTGATCATCATGGCCCGCTTCGCGGTGCCCCGGATGTACCAGCAGAAGGTGCTGCTGGTCGGCATCGTGATAGCGCTGGTCATGCGTGGTGCGTTCATCGCCGCCGGCGCGGCCGTGGTGAGCCGGTTCTCCTGGGTCTTCTACCTCTTCGGGGCCTTCCTGATCTACACCGCCTGGGGCCTGGTCAAGCACGGTGAAGACGACGAGGGCGACTACAAGGAGAACGTCATGATCCGGACCGCGCGCCGGATCCTGCCGATGAGCCCGCAGCCCGACGGCGCCAAGCTCACCACCCGGATCAACGGCAAGCTCCTGTTCACGCCGATGCTCATCGTGATGATCGCGATCGGCACGACCGACCTGATCTTCGCGTTGGACTCCATCCCGGCGATCTTCGGCCTGACCAAGGAGCCGTACCTGGTCTTCACCGCGAACGTGTTCGCGCTGATGGGTCTGCGGCAGCTGTACTTCCTCCTCGGGGGCCTGCTGGACCGCCTGGTCTACCTGTCGATCGGGCTCGCGGTCGTCCTCGCCTTCATCGGCGTGAAGCTGTTCCTGGAGGCGCTCGCCTCGAACAACGTGCCGTTCATCAACGGCGGAGAGCCGGTGAGCTGGGCGCCGCACGTGCCGATCTACGTCTCGCTGTCCGTGATCATCGGGACACTGGTCATCGCGACGATAGCCAGCCTCATCAAATCCAACCGGGACGCACGGGCGGAAGCCGCGCTGGCCGCGGCCGCTCAGTCGTCCGCGACCAAGCCCTCAGCCGACCAGCCCTCGGCGGAGCAGCCACATCGCGTACGCGGGCAGGGCTGACGCCGCGCGCGGTACGCGGCCTGGGCTGACGCCGCGCGCGGTATGCGGCCTGGGCTGACACCGCGCGGTACGCGGCCCCGGCTGAGGCTCTCGTGATCTCCGGACGCTCAGGCACCTGATCTTGACCTCGTAGGGTGCGTGAGCCTCCGGAGATCGCTTCGGAGCCAGGCGATCAGGGCGTCAATATCAGGGCGTCAGGCGATCAGGGCGCCAGGGAGTCGATCAGGGTCCTCTGGACACGACACGCCGGTCGATCATGGCCGATAGTTCATGATCGCGCGGAAAGCGCGGCGCGCGGAAGCGAGGATCGCGCGGAAGCGAGGATCGCGCGGAAGCACAGCGCGCGGAAAGGCGCGGAAAGGCGCGGAAGCGAGGCGGCGGGCCGAGCGTCAGAGCGGTACGCGATGAGCACGGACCAAGGTCCCGGCCCGGTCGCCCTGGATCTCTTCGATCACGACTTCTCGTCGTTCGGAGCAGGCGTGCAGCATGATCCGGGTGTCACCGCGCGGGGCGGAGGCGACGAATCCGACGTGGTGCACTCGCTGTCCTGTACGCGCGAAGAAGTAGAGGTCGCCGGGCCGTTCACTGCCGAACGGGATCGGCGTCGTGGCGGCCGCCTGGTTGTACGCGTCCCGCGGAAGTGTCACTCCGTGGCGTCGCCAGGAGAGGTGGACGAGGCCGGAGCAGTCGATGCCGAACGGGGTCAGCCCGCCCCACACGTACGGCGTCTCCCGGAGCATCGTCGCGGTCTTCAACACCTCACGAGAAGTCGCAGCCACAGTGGTGGGCGCGGGTGCCAGGTCGAGGCTGCGCGCCCACAACGGTTCCGGGTGGCCGGGCACGTCGACGGCGCACCAGCCGTCGGCGGAGGTGCGTCGCGATCCGGTGTGCGGCGAACGGCGGAGGCGCGTACCGAGGACGACGGAGGGCAGCACGAGGTCGCCGTTGGGCGCGTCTCGCAGCGTCGTCGCGATCACGGCCACCACGAGGTCCGAAGAAGCCGAGGCCGGGTCGGGGTCCGAGGAAGCCGGGTCGGGGCCGGAGGCCGGGGCCAGCTGGCAGGAGGGCAGCCACCCCGGATATCCCCGGGGATCGAGGTCGGTCGCGGGCTGCCCGGTCAGCACCACGCGGGACCAGCCATCCACAGTGGAGTCCACGATCACCGGCTCGCCCAGCAGCGACTGGCTGACCACGGCGGCCCGCATGCGCTCGGCCGGGGTCAGCGAGGCGACCCATTTGCGCACGTCGGTGACGGGGGCCAGGGCCGGGGCGTCCAGCGGCCGGTCGGTCGTCGGCGCGCTGAAGAGAGTCGCCGTCGCGACGCCGATCCGGGCTGAATGCAGTCCTGGCGGCTCGCCCGAGAGGCTCCCCGGCTTCACAGGGCGACGCCCAGACCGGGCGCGTCGGGCAGGACGACCGCCGAACCCTCGTACCGGATACCGCCGGTGACGGGGGAGGATGCCAGCCACCACGCTGCGTCCAGATCGCTGACCGCGGTGGTCGGGTAGGCCGCGACCAGCGAGGCGGCCGCGCCGATGCCGATCGGGCCTTCCATCATCGAGCCGACGACCGTGCCCAGGCCGTGCGCGCGGGCCAGTTCGAGCAGCGTCCGGGCGTTGGTCAGGCCGCCGCACTTGGCCAGTTTGACGTTCACGAGATCGGCGGCGCGCCTCCGGATCACCTCGACCAGGTCACGCACGCCGAAGACCGACTCGTCGGCCATGATCGGGGTGTCGACCCGGTCGCTCACCCAGGCCAGCCCGTCGAGGTCCCAGCGCGGCACCGGCTGCTCGACGAACTCGATGCCCAGCCCGGCGTCCTCCAGCCCATGGATGATCTTCACCGCGTCCCGCGCGGTCCACCCCTGGTTGGCGTCCAGGCGGATCGTCACGTCCGGTCCGGCGGCCTCGCGTACCGCCTGGATCCGGGCCAGGTCGCCGGCGGCGTCCGTGCCGACCTTCAGCTTCAGGGTGGTGAAACCCTCCTTGACCCGCGCGGTGGCGGCTTCGCGCAGGCCGTCGGCCTCCCCGGCCGACAGGGTCACATCAGTCTGTACGCGGAGAGCAGCGCCGCCCAGCGTGCGTACGAGGGGAAGTCCGGCGCGGCGGGCGACCAGGTCGTGCAGTGCGCAGTCGACGGCGGTCTTGGCGGCCTCGTTCCCCACGACGGCGCGCTCGATCGCGCGGCTGAGCCCGACGACCTCGGCCGGATCGGCGCCCGTCACCAGCGGCCCGAGGATCTGTTCGACGCAGGCCTGCGAACCGTCGATGCTGTCGCCGGTGACCTGCCAGACCTGCGGCGCCTCGCCGAAGCCCGACCGGCCGTCCTCGTCGACGAGTTCGACGATCAGGCTCGCGACGTGCGTCGTACGCCGCAGGGCGGTGACGAACGGGGTGTGCAGGGGGGCGGTGAGGCGGTGCGTGCGCACTTCGACGATCGGCACCAGGCCACCTTATGTGAAGGCTTTTCGGTCCCGCCAGGCCGCCGCCGCGATCCGGGCCACCAAGGCGGCTCCTTCGGCCTCGCCGAGCAGCGTCGTCGTGCAGACGACGAGGGTGAACGGCGGCTCGCCGACCGGCAGGACGACCGCGGCCCCGTGGCGTACGCCGGTCACCCAGCCGTTCTTGACGGCGACCGGGGTGCCCGGCGGCAGCCCGGCGGGCAGATCCTCCCGGTACTCCTGGGCCTGCAGGATTCGCAGCATCGCCGCGCAGCTGTCGGCCGAGGCGGCGGTGCCGTTCGCGATCGCGGAGAACAAGGCGGCCAGGTCGGCCGCGGTGACCAGGTTGGTCACGCCCTCGGCCCGGGCGGCCGCGTCCTCGATGCCCCGGCCGGTGACCGAGTGCCGTGCCCCCACCGATCGCCACACCTCGTTCACGGGGTCGACACCGACGCGGGAGATCACCAGGTTGGTGGCCAGATTGCTGGACCGCACGATCATCCGCTCGGCCAGCCAGCCGAGCGCGACCCGCTGCCCGAGCCGGTCGGTGACCTCGTCGTCGTTGTCGTCGGTGGCGTCGATCGAGAAGTCGCCCGCGCCCGGCCAGACCGACGGGAACTCGTTACGGATCTCGATCTCCTCGTCGAGGCTCAGCACGCCCGCCTCCGCCTGGCGGTACAGCGCCACCAGGACGGCGGCCTTCATCGTGCTGGCCGCGTAGTGCGTGGCATCCGCGTCGCGGGCGTACGCGGCCGGCCCGCCGGCTGCGCCGGCCTGCACTGATCCGGCCCAGACGGAGATCGTGCCGGTGCCGTCGGCGACCAGGGCGTCCAGTTCCGGGGTGAGGGCGTCGAGTTCGGGCGTCATGGTCGGCACGCTATCGCGCCCACGCGGAAACAGGCGCACCCGGCCCGGACGTCCGGCGTCGGTGGGTTGGTCCGCCGTGGACGGGTCACGTATGGTGCGGGAGGTTCGCATCGGAATACGGGGAGGTAGTACCGATATGCGCCGCAGCTGGATGATCGTCTCCCTCGTCGCGCTCTTCGCCGGCGTCGGCCTGGTGGGCCTGGCCGCCTGGGGCTTCGCCGACGTGTCGCGGCAGAGCACCGGTTACGAGACCGCGCCGTCACCGGAGGTGGCCGTACCGGACGACCTCGCCTCGGCTTCGGCGTCGCCGAGCCCGTCGGCGTCCGCTTCGCCCACTCGGTCGCCGACTCGCAAGCCCAGTCCCAAGGCGTCGCCGAGCCGCAAAAAGGTCACCGTGGTGGCGCCGCCGCCCGCGCCGAAGCCGTCCCCGTTGCCGACCGGCGTGAAGTGCCCGTACCACGAGGGGACCGACGCGGCGAAGAGCGCGGTCGGCGCAGCGCTCGAAACCGCTGCGGCCAAACCCTTCTGGTCGACCTCCGCGGTCACCCTGCCGCCGAAGCTCATCAAGGCGGTGGCCTGGCAGGAGAGCGGATGGCAGTCGACGATCATCGCCTGCGACGGCGGCATCGGCACCATGCAGGTCATGCCGAACACCGCCACCTGGATGAACCAGCGCTTCGGGACCAGCTACGACGTGCACACGCTGGGCGGCAACACGATGATCGGGTCGGCGTACCTGCAATGGCTCGTGAAGTACTTCGGCGACGTCTACTTCGACGGGGCGTACTCGCTGAGCGCCGACGACTGCGTCAGCGGTGACCCCGACGTGCCGAACTACAAGACGCCGTGCCTGCTCAATGCCGTCATCGCGGCGTACAACTACGGCTACGGCGCGGTGGACACCGACACGGGGATCGTCATCCCGAACCCGCAGTACGTGAGCAACGTCCGCGCGTTGATGGTGAATTGCACCTGCTTCGGTTACTGATACCGTTCCGAGAGTTCGCGTCGGGACACGGGGAGGAATCCGATATGCGAAAGAGTTGGGTGTTGGCCGCGGTCACCGCGGTGCTCGCCGGAGCGACCGTTGCCGGGCTCGGGGCGTACGCCTTCTCCGGCGACTCGCCACAGTCCGAGGTCACCGTCGCCTCGGCGACCACATCGGCCGGTGAGCCCGACGGAGCCGCGGCGGCCGCCGCCGGCGTACCGAGCGGCGCCGCTCCGACGTCGCCCGCGCCGAACCTGGTCGCCCCGTCGTCGGCCGGTGCGAACCAGCTCCGCAAGCCGCCGACGTTGTCGGGCGCGCCGACCCGCGAGCCTCATCCGGAGCTCAGCCCGCCCCCCGTACGCCGTCCGCATCCGATGTACAGCAGCAACTTCTGCCCGTTCCACCAGGGCGTCGACGCCCCCAAGGCCGACGTACGCGTGGCGCTGGAGACGGCGGCGGCCACGAAGTTCTGGACGACGTCGCAGGTGGACCTGCCCCCGATGCTGATGAAGGCGACCGCCTGGCAGGAGAGCGGCTGGCAGTCGACGATCATCGCCTGCGACGGCGGCATCGGCACGATGCAGATCATGCCGGACACCGAGGAGTGGATGAACCAGCGCTTCGGCACCGACTACAGCGCCCGCACCCTGACCGGCAACACGATGATCGCGTCGGCGTACTTCCAGTGGCTCATCAAGTGGTTCGGCGACAACTACTTCGACGGCAGTTACGTGCTGAACACCGCGGACTGCGCGAAGGATCCGAACGTGCCCGACTACAAGGAGCCCTGTCTGCTGAACGCGGTCATCGCGTCCTACAACTGGGGCTACGGCGGGGTGGGGACCGCGACCGGCATCGTGATCCCGAACCCCCAGTACGTCAGCAACGTCCGGGCGCTGATGGTCAGCTGCCCCTGCTCGGTCTACTGATCCTCGGCCGATCCGGTCTGGAAGGGCCCAGCCCGGAAACGGGGCGGCGCGGCATGCGCCGCCCCGCTCGACACTCTCGCCGGAGACAGCGAACGGGGCGGTCCGAACCAGACCGCCCCGTTGTGCGTATCGCTTAGCTCTGGTGCTTGCGTCGCGCGGTCTCGCGCGCCCGCTGGGTCTGGTCCAGCGTGACCTTGCGGATGCGCACGGCGACCGGCGTGACCTCGACGCACTCGTCCTCGCGGCAGAACTCGAGCGCCTGCTCGAGCGAGAGCTTGCGCGGCGGGATGAGCTTCTCGGTCTCGTCCGCCGTGGAGGAGCGCATGTTGGTGAGCTTCTTCTCCTTGGTGATGTTGACGTCCATGTCGTCGGAGCGCGAGTTCTCGCCGACGATCATGCCCTCGTACACCTCGGTGCCCGGCTCGACGAACAGCGTGCCGCGCTCCTGGAGGTTGGTCATCGCGAACGCCGTCACCGGACCGGACCGGTCGGCCACCAGCGACCCGTTGTTGCGGGTACGCAGCTCGCCGAACCACGGCTCGTACTTCTCGAAGACGTGGTGCAGGATGCCGGTGCCCCGGGTGTCGGTGAGGAACTCGGTCCGGAAGCCGATCAGGCCGCGCGCCGGGACCAGCCACTCCATCCGGATCCAGCCGGTGCCGTGGTTGACCATCTGCTCCATGCGGCCCTTGCGGGTGGCCAGCAGCTGGGTGATCGCGCCGAGGTGCTCCTCGGGGGCGTCGATGGTCAGCCGCTCGACCGGCTCGCAGACCTTGCCGTCGATCTCCCGGGTGACGACCTGCGGCTTGCCGACGGTCAGCTCGTAGGACTCGCGCCGCATCTGCTCGACGAGGATGGCCAGGGCCAGCTCACCACGGCCCTGCACCTCCCACGCGTCGGGCCGGTCGGTCGGCAGTACGCGCAGCGACACGTTGCCGACCAGCTCCTTGTCGAGCCGGTCCTTGACCATGCGGGCGGTGACCTTGGCCCCCTTGACCCGGCCGACGAGCGGCGAGGTGTTGGTGCCGATGGTCATCGAGATGGCCGGCTCGTCCACGGTGATCAGCGGCAGCGGGATCGGGTTCTCGGCGTCGGCCAGCGTCTCGCCGATCATGATCTCCGGGATGCCGGCGACCGCGATGATGTCGCCCGGACCGGCCTGCTCGGCCGGCTTGCGCTCCAGGCCCTCCGTCATCAGCAGCTCGGAGATGCGGACGCGCTCGGTCGTGCCGTCGGTCTTGCACCACGCGACGGACTGCCCCTTGCGGATGACGCCCTCCCGTACGCGGCACAGCGCGAGCCGGCCCAGGAACGGCGAGGCGTCGAGGTTGGTGACGTGCGCCTGGAGCGGCGCGTCCTCGGTGTACGTCGGCGCCGGGATGGTGTCGAGCAGCGTCTGGAACAACGGCTGCAGCGTGTCCGAGTCGGTCGGGACCTTGCCGTCCTCCGGCTGGCTCAGCGAGGCGATGCCGTCGCGGGCGCAGGCGTACACGATCGGGAAGTCGATCTGCGACTCGTCCGCGTCGAGGTCGAGGAACAGCTCATAGGTGTCGTCCACGACCTCCTTGATCCGGGCGTCGGGACGGTCGACCTTGTTGATCACGAGGATGATCGGCAGCTTGGCCTTGAGCGCCTTGCGCAGCACGAACCGGGTCTGCGGCAGCGGCCCCTCCGACGCGTCGACGAGCAGCACGACGCCGTCGACCATGGTCAGGCCGCGCTCGACCTCACCGCCGAAGTCGGCGTGGCCGGGGGTGTCGATGATGTTGATCGTGACGGATTCGCCGTCCGCGCCCTGGTAGTGGACCGCGGTGTTCTTCGCGAGAATGGTGATGCCCTTCTCGCGTTCGAGGTCCATCGAGTCCATCACCCGGTCGGCCATCTCGCCGCGGGTGTGGATCGCCCCGCCCTGCTTGAGCATGGCGTCGACGAGCGTGGTCTTGCCGTGGTCGACGTGCGCGACGATCGCGACGTTACGGAGATCCGGGCGGGTCAGCATACCGACCATTGTTCCGGGTGGACCACCATGATCTGGCATCGGGGGCGGGGTTAGCGGCGAACATCACGCCGTTCTCGCACTTTATGGGCATTACCCGGTTATCGTCGATTTATGACAGGTCTGCGAAGGTTTGTCGCGATTGCTCTCTTTGTCGTACTCCTGCCATCGCCCGCCATGGCGGCGACGGCAGGCCCCGGCCGCGCGGTGGTCCATTCCAAGGTCGGGCTCAACGTCCGCTCCGGGCCGCATCTCCGGGACCGCGTGCTGTCCCGGCTCGCGCACCATCAGGCCGTCTCGATCGCCTGCCGCGTACGCGGACAGCAGATCGTCGGCTCGGTCCGCACGACCACGACGTGGGTACGCCTGACGAACGGCGGGTACGCCTCCGACGCCTTCCTCGCGTGGGCCACTCGGCGGGCGTCGACACCGACGTGTTCGGCGCTTTCGGGTGCCTTCGTAAACCTCTCTTTCCCGCTGAACGTGCGGTCGGGGCCGGCCACCTCGCACGCCATCGTCGGTTCGGTCGGCCCGGGTGCTGCCGTACGCCCGATCTGCCGGGTCTGGTCACAGAGCATCAGCGGCAATCCGGTGTGGTACCAGCTCGGCGTACGCCGGTTCGTGACGGCGGCCTTCGTCCGCTGGCCCAACGGCGAACCGCGGCTGCCGTGGTGCGGTGCGGCACCGCCGTCGGCACCGTCGTCGAACAAGGCGTTCCTGGCTTCCGTCATCGGACCGGCGCAGGCGAGCGCCCGCACGTGGAAGGTGCCCGCCTCGGTGACCATCGCGCAGGCGATCCTCGAATCCGGGTGGGGCCGCAGCCCGCTGGCGGTCACCGAACACAACCTGTTCGGCATGAAATGCTTCGGCGACCCCGGCCCGATCGCGATCGGCTGCTCGACCTACGCCACCCGCGAATGCTCCGCTTCCCGGTGTTACTCCACTCGGGACGCCTTCCGTTCCTATCGGCGCGTGAGCGACGCGTTCGCCGACCACGGGCGGGCGCTGGCCCGGCTGTCGCACTACAAGACAGCCATGAAGTACGCGGCCTCACCCGACCGGTTCGCCCTGGAACTCCAGCGCGCCGGTTACGCGACCTCTCCGGCGTACGCCGCGCACCTTGTCCGCGTCATGCGGGACAACAACCTCTACCGCTACGACGTCGCCCTCCGCGCCTGACCGGTCGGCGTTAAGCTGCCGCGGTGTCGTTCGTCGCCAGCCTTTTCGTCCTGCCGGTCGATCAGCTTCCCGCGTTGGCGGATCGCGCCGAGCGGGCCTACGACTTCTTGATCGCGACGGCGGACGAGGTCGACACCGACAGCTTCCCGTGGTCCGGCTACGGCCTGGTATTGACCGTGACATACCTGGATGAGCAGGGCGTCGACCTGATGGCCACCCCCCATCGGGAGGTGGCGTACCGCCTCTCCGACGGCTGGGGTTTCACTCTGCTACTGACCAGCGAGCACCAGAAACATCTCCCGGCCCTCGACCCCGCGCGTTACCCCGCCGACGAGCTGCGGGAGTACTTCGCCGGGATGGGCACGGAGATGGACCCGGCAGCCGCCGGCGAGCTGGCCCGCGATGCGTTCTCGTTGCTGCAGACGCCGCTCGCCGCTCTGGCCGACGATCAGGTGTTGATCGTTCACGTGGGGTGACCTTGACTGGTTTCTGCTGCCAGGGCGACGTTTGCCGTTCAAGGTCAACCGCCTGAAAGTGATCTAGGCGCGAAATGGTTGGCCAGGCGACCGCTTTCGCCTAGATCGGCTTGTTGCGCGCGGGCGGCACGGGGTCAGCGGACGTAGGACGGGTTGGCGAGCGCCCACGTCGGCACGGTGTCGCTTTCGACCGACTCCCACAGCTCGGTCGCCTTGACGGTGTCGGACTTGACCACGCTCTGGCCGTCGATGGTCGGCGTGCTGCCGGTCGGGTTTGTGACGAAGGTGACGTCCGAGCTGCCGATCGTGCGCAGCGCCCAGGCCAGGTTCAGCGGCGACAACGTGTCGTCGACGGTGACCGCGCTCGCGGTGGCGTTGAGGAACGCCGTCAGCTTGCCGAGGTCGGTGACCGTTCCGGTGCTGGTCGCCTTGTCCATGACCGCCTTGATGATCTGGTGCTGGTGGGCGATCCGGGCGAAGTCCCCGTCGGGGAACTGCTTCCGCTGGCGCGCGTAGTCGAGTGCGGTCGCGCCGTCCATGTGGGTGGTGGTGCCCGCGGCGTTCTTCGTGAACTTCCGGTACGGCGCGTGGATCGAGGTGAACGTCTTGTCGACCTTGATGTCGATGCCGCCGACGGCGTCGATGATCTCCTTGAAGCCCGCGAAGTCGATCATCATCACGTGGTCGAGCTGCAGACCGGTGAACTTCTCGACGGTCTGCACCATCAGATCCGCGCCGCCCCAGGCGTACGCACTGTTGATCTTGGCGAATTCGCCGCCTTCGCCGTCAGTGGACTCGGGGACGTAGACCCAGGTGTCGCGGGGGATCGAGACGAGTTGGACGTTCTTGTGGTCCGCGCTGATGTGCGCCACCATGATCGTGTCCGTACGCGAGCCGCTGGTCTGGTCGGGGTCGCGCGAGTCGCTGCCGAGCAGCAGGATGTTCATCGCGCCCTCGGCGATGCCTTCGGGGGTGGACTGCTTGGCGTCGCTCAGTGCGGCGACGGAGATGCGGTCCACCTTCTTGTCGACGTTGCGGAGGTAGAGCCAGCCGCCGGCGCCGGCCGCACCCGCCAGCACCACGACGGCGAGGCCGCCGGCGATGACGAATCGCCGTACCCGCCGCCGGGTCCGTGATCTGGACGTATAGACCGATCCATCTGCCATGGGGCGCAACGCTAGCCGGGTTGCCTCGGGGCGACCATGAATGTTTGCTGAGACCAACGCCACTGTCCGGACTTATCGTGCAGTGACGGCAACGTCGGATTTGCGTTGAATAGGGCATGAAGTTCGTCGGCCTCGCCGGTCTCGGCCTGCTCCTCGGAACGTTCGCCCTGGCCAGCCCGGCTACCGCCGCCCGCGCCCCAGAAGTAGTCGGGGTGAAACCGGAAGCCGTCGAAATGAAAGCGGAGGCGATCGTGCGGGCCCCCGGCGGCCTCAACGTACGCTCCGGCGCCGCGACCGACCGGCCGATCCTCGGCACCGTGGACAACGGTTCCAAGGTCCGAGTCGTCTGCCAGGTCTGGGGCCAGCAGGTGAAGGGGAGCCGGCGGACGGCGGCGTTGTGGGATCGGCTGGACTGGGGCCACGGCCACGTCGCCGACGGTTTCCTGGAGTGGCCGACCGGCCGCCCGGCCCTGCCCTGGTGCGGTGACCCGCCGGTGGACGCGACGTCGTCCGCCGTCGACATCACCTCAGGCCGCCTCAACGTCCGGTCCGGACCGGGCACCAAGCACTCCACTGTCGGCTCGCTCGGCGACGCGGCCGGGGTGCGGGTCGAGTGCCGCCGTTGGGGCAGCACAGTCGACGGCAACGCGGTATGGGACCAGATCGGCCCCGGCCGCTTCGTCGCCGACAAGTACGTCCGCTGGTCCCCGGCGAAGCCGCGGTATCCCTGGTGCGGGCAGGCCCCGGCGACGGTCCCGGCGGCGACGAAGGACGCCTTCTTCGCCCGGGTCGCCGGACCGGCCCAGGCGAGCGCCCGGAAGTGGAAGGTGCCCGCCTCGGTCACCATCGCCCAGGCCGTCCTGGAATCCGGCTGGGGCCGCAGCACGCTCACCCGCGTCGACCACAGCTACTTCGGGATGAAGTGCTTCGGCGGACCCGGCCCCATCGCGGTGGGCTGCTCGACCTACGTCACGCAAGAATGCGCGAACGGCAAGTGCGGCTCAACCCGGGCATCGTTCCGGGCGTACCGGGCGATGGGCGACTCCTTCGACGACCACGGACGGCAGCTGGCCACGCTGGCGCGCTACGAGACCGCGATGAAGTACGCCGCCGACCCGGAGCGGTTCGCCCGCGAGATCCACAAAGCCGGGTACGCAACCTCACCCACGTACGCGAACAACCTCATCGACCTGATCCGCCGCTACGACCTGACCAAGTACGACCGCCTCTCCTGACGTAGGCTGTCCGCCACACACTGGGAGGCGCGATGCTTCGCGAATGGTGGACGGCGGCCGTCGCCTGGCTGGCGGAAGGCGGCCGGCGATGGTGGGTGACGACAGTGGCCGGTGTGGTCGTCGTCCTCGTCGCTTGGTGGATCTCGCCGTCCGGCGCGCCCGAGTCGCCCCGCGCCCGCCAGTATGCCGAGTTCACCGTCTGCCTGCTTACCGACGACAAGGGAATCGACGGACCTGATGCCGCACCCGTGTGGGCGTCCATATCGAAGGCCGCCCAAGAGCGTCACGTAATGGCGCAGTACGTCCGTGTGGTAGGAGAGCCGACCGCGGAAAACGCGTCGACGTTTCTCGGTGGGCTCGCGAGCGGTCAATGCGATCTCCTCTTCGCCGTCGGGCCGGCGCAGGTGGCTGCCGTCGATCAGGGCGCGTCCCGCTTCCCCGACGTTCGGTTCATTACCGTGAACTCCGGACGCCCCACGACCAATGTGTCGCGTGTGGACGGTGGTGATTGGGGTGCGATCGTGCAGATCGTGACATCAGCCGCGCCGACCGCGCAGCCGACGGCCGGATGGTAACCGCTCGCTAGCAGGGCGTTTTCGGCAGAGTATTGCGCAGCCTGTGATCTTGCTGGAAACTCCTCCTCACTTTGCTTCGCAACGGGGAGGGCCGCATGACAGGGCTCGGCGAGGGTCACTTTGCCGTACCGTCTTCCATGTCCGCCGGTCGGCGTACCGGTGGTCGCTTCCGCCGACGGACCTGCCTGTTGGTGGCAGTCGTCTTTCTCGCCTCGGTCGGCGTTCCAGCGGATGTCATTCCTGCTGGCGGCTCGTTCCCCCTGGACGGCCTGTGGTCCTGGCTCCGGCAGGCGCGTGCCGCCGCGGCTCAGGCCATTCCGGGCCTGCCCCAGCTCACCAGCGGGAGTGTGGCCGCGCCGGCGCTATCGACGGCGTGGCGCGATCCCAAGCACCCTGCCGGGCACAAGAGCGTCCCGGCCAAGGGCGTGATCGGCACCGTCGACCCTGCGCCCGAGCGTGAGACTGGTCGGACACGGGCCATCCAGCGCAATAGCTTCGACCCGAAGACGAGCAAGCGGATCGCGGGCGACGCCACCGCCACGTCCGACATCTACCAGAACGCGGACGGTTCCTATGTTCGGATCGTCGCGCAGGATCCGGTGAACTACCGCAAGAACGGCGTCTGGACCCCGATCGACCGATCGCTCACCAACGGCCCTGGCGGTCGGTATGTCCAGAAGGCGAACTCGACCGACATCAGTTTCGCGCCGACCTCGACGGACCCGGCTCTGGCGCGTCTCACCCTCGACCGTGACACTGCGGTGGCGTACGGGTTGGACGGCGCAGCCGACGTCACGCCGCTCGCCGAGTCCGGCGGCATTACCTACCGGGACGTGCTGCCCGGCGTCGACATGAAGCTCGAGGTACTGGCCAACGGCGTCAAGGAGTCCCTCATCCTGGACTCCGCCGCGGTAGGCAACAAGTTCGTCTTCCCGTTGGAGCTCAAGGGGCTTACCGCCGAGCTCGACGCCGACGGCGAGGTCATCCTCCGTGATGCGAAAGGCGTCGAACGCGCCCGGATCCCTCAAGGCTTCATGGTCGATTCCAAGTTCGACGATCAGAGCGGCGACTTCACCCGATCCGACGGCGTCGCGTACGAGCTGTTGAACGTCGATGGCGGCAAGCAGGTGCTGAAGGTCACGCTCGACCGGGCGTGGCTCGACGACCCGAACCGCCGGTGGCCGGTGACGGTGGACCCGCAGCTGACCGGGACCTTCGGCTCCACTGGTGACACCTACGTCTCATACACGGACAACAATGACCACTCGGCGGAGAACAACCTCGCCGTCGGCACGTACGACTCGGGCACGCACCGCTACCGGGCGCTGATCCATTTCGACGGATTCGGGACCACATACAAGGGCAACACGATCTCGAAGAGCTGGTTCAAGGGTTACATGACGTGGGCCGCGAGTTGCACCCCTACGTCCTTCAAGGTCATGAACACGACGACCGCCTGGGCGGCGGCGAGTATCGACTGGCCCGGTCCCTCGACGAACCTGCTGGGCTCCAAGACCCCGGACTCGTCACAGATGACCATTCCCTGCAATAACAAGGCGGGTGACCGGTCCAAGGGCGAATGGATCTACGCGGAAATTCCGATTGCAACGGTGCAGGGCTGGGCCAACGGTGGCACGAACTTCGGCCTGGAACTGATGGCCGGCTCCGAGACGACCACCAGCAACTTCAAACGGTTTACATCGCGGAACTACGGCAACGGATCGCTGCAGCCGAAGCTGTACATCTACTACGCGGGCAATGTTGTCCCGCAGGTGGACGCCATGTACCCGCCGCACGGGTACCAGTCCCAGACCCTCACGCCGACGCTGATCGCGAAGGCCCATGACCCTGACCAGACGGCCGGACCGTTCACCTACCAGTTCGTGGTCAAGGAGAAGATCAAGGACGGCGAGGGCGCCGACGCCTCGATCCAGGTCTACGACTCCGGCAAGGTCGCCGCGAGCAAGTTGACGCTCCCCAAGGCCGTGCTCACCTGGGGCAAGAACTACACCTGGTCCGTCGTGGTCAACGACTCGATCGCCTCCAGCAAGCCCATCGAGTACGCCCTCGGTACGCCCGTTCCACAGCAGGCGGTCACCTCATCGCTGGCGACGAACGATGGCAAGGGGTTCAACCCGAGCATCGGGAACTACACCACTGACGTCACGGATGTGACGATCCCGACGGTGGGGCCACCGCTCGCGATCCAACGGATCTACAACAGCCTCGACACGCGTACGACGTCGGCGTTCGGGACTGGGTGGTCGTCGGTGCTGGACATGAAGCTGACCGAGTCTTTCAAGACCGGCGCGAGTGCACAGGTGGCCACCATCACCTATCCCGGTGGTCAGACCGTCTCCTTCGGCCTGAATAGCAAGTTCTCGCCACCGTCCGGACGGTATTCGTCGCTGGTGCGCATCTGTTACATCGGCCCGACTAACATCGTTGTGGACTGCGCGCCCAGCATTGTCACTGGCGTGCGCTACAAACTGGTCGACAAGGACGGCACGGAGTACGTCTTCAACAGCATTTTATCGGGCACGAACGGCCTTGATGCCGTGTGGGGTCTCTACAGCATCACCGATGTACACGGCCGTAGCCTGATACTTACCCGCTCCTCGGGCCAGGTTGTCAAGATGACCTCGTCCTCCGGCCGCGCGCTGACGATCGGATGGTCGGGGGGACACGTGTCCAGCGTCTCGACTGATCCGGCCGTGACGGGCGATTCCTCCTCGATCTCCACTTGGAACTACGGCTACACTGGCGACAATCTGACCTCGGTGTGCCCGCCCACCAGCGCCACGAGCTGCACGAGCTACAGCTACGAGACGTACAACCATTCGCCGTACCGCAACGCCGTCGTGAATCTCGGAGCCAGCACCTATCTGCGGCCCGGCACAACCGGTGTCGACGCGAACGACACCACCACGGTGAACGACCAGATCGGCAACGCCGACGGACGATACGTCAATGTGACATTGGGTCAGACTGGACCGTTGGCCGGGTCGGCGGCGAAGGGTGCTTCCTTCAACGGGACCTCTTCGTATGTCGAGCTGCCCGCCCCGCCCGAAATGGAGGCGTCGCAGCGAACAGTGAGCGTCTGGTTCAAGACGAGCGGGTCTGGAACCCTGCTGGGGCAGTCCACAGACGACTTCCTCTCATGGTCTTCGGTCGGTACCTGGGCGAACTACACCCCAGTCTTGTACGTCGACAATGGTGGCTATCTGCGCGGTCAGTACCCGACAGTCCCAACCGTTGGCGCGGCGACGCAGGCACTGGGGACGCTGTTCGGCGCCGAGTCCGGCAAATGTCTCAACGTACCGAACAACAACACCGCCAACGGCACTCAGCTGGTCATCTACACCTGCGGCGGCGGCGCGAACGAGAAGTGGAGCTACACCGCTGCCAGCCAGCTCACCGTCACGATCGGCAGCGTGACCAAGTGTCTCGACGTCACGGGCGCGAACACCGCGAACGGTACGACGGTCCAGCTGTGGGACTGCGGTACGGGTAACAATCAGAAGTGGATCTTCACGCCGGACGGCAACGTCATCAGCCTGCATTCGGGCCGGTGCTTGGACGTCGTGCAGCACGGCACTGACAACTTAAGCAAGCTCAACATCTGGGACTGTTATCCGGACCTCGACGGCCACCGGAATCAGGTCTGGACGACGTCGGCCCACGCCCCGATTCTCGCCAGCGACGGTTCCGGTGCGGCCATCCGGGTCAACAACGGTGCTTGGCACCACGCGGCCTTGACGTCGCGCTGGGCGGACAGCAGCGAGACGCTTCTCCAGGAGCTCTACCTGGACGGCGTCAAGGTCGGCGAGACGGCCGGTATGCCGGCCTCTCGGCAGTCCGAACTCCAGCTCGGGACGGGCTTCCGTGGTGCGACCTGGCCCAACTACAACGGTACGGCTGATACGACCGCCGGATATCCCAACACGGGTACGCCGAACTACTTCAACGGCCAGCTCGCGGAGTTCGCGATGTTCAACAGGCCGCTGTCCGCCGACGAGGTCGGAGTGCTCCAATCGGCCGCGGCGGCAGTAACGCACCCGATGACGGGCATCAAGCGCCCGTCGGGCCGGACCAGCGCGGCCATTGCGTACAGCCAGCAGACCGGTCTCGTGACGTCTGTGACCGACGAAAACGGTGGCGTCTGGCAGATCGACCCGGCGAAGGTGACCGGCTCGTACCTTGTGCACCGCGCCGCGGTTCTCGGCGCCAAGCCGTCCGATTATTGGCGTTTCGCTGAGGGCGCGGGCGTCACCGACGCGGTCAACGAGGTGACCGGTGGCGTCGCGACCTACAACGAAGTCGACCTGGGCATCGCGGCCGGGCCCCTGGAAGGGAACACCTCGATCTTCAGGCGCACGTTGACGGGAGCCATCGTCAGATATACGACGACGTCAGCCTCTTACAACGGCACTTCCTCCTTCGTGAAGTTGCCGGCGACGGAGATTCCAACGAATGAGCCGATGTCGATCAGCATGTGGTTCAAGACCGTCAACGGCGATGCAGGTGGCGGAACGCTCTTCAGTTACCAGACCATGATGGTGGGCGACACGCCGACCGGGAACTGGGTGCCCGCACTCTACGTCGGCCGCGACGGTTATCTCTACGGGAAGGCCTGGGGACTGAACGGCCAACTCAAGTCGGCCGCGCTCGTCAATGACGGCGCGTGGCACCACGTGACGCTTGCCGCCGGTGCGACCAGCCAGACCTTGTTCGTCGACGATGCCACGCCGATCACGCTCTCCGGTACGCTCACCACGACGACGGCCGCATACGCGTTCATCGGTGCGGGTGCCGCGCACAACTGGCCGCAGGGCAAGACCGACCCGGGTGGCTATTTCCTCGGCAACATCGCCGAGGTGTCCATGTACAAGTCAGTCCTGACTCAGGCGCAGGTCGCCGCGCAGTACGACGCCCGGAACGCCGAGTTCGGGAACCTTGCGCGCACCTACACGATCACCGACCCGGGCGGTGGCCGGGGCACAACCGAGGCGTACGAGGTCGGGACGGGCCGCAAAATCGCGGAGACCAATGGACTCGGCAAGCGCACGTCCTACGGCTACGACGCCGAGGGCTACATGTCGCTCATCGCCGATCCTGTGGGCAACGTGACGCTTCGCGGCCACGACGTCCGTGGCAACGTTATCCAGGAGACAACCTGTCAGGATTATGAGAACGAGGTCTGCTCGACAACGTATTCGCAGTATTGGCCCGACAAGGTCACCCGGGTTCTCCAGCCGGACAGTGCGGGCAAGTACGACCTGCGCAACGACAAGATCATGTGGCAGCGCGGGCCGGGGTCAACCAGTGACACCGATAACCAGTTCCTGACGACGTTCCAGTACGACGCAACCACCGGGGATCGGCTGTCGACGACGGACCCGCTGGGCCGCGTCGCCGGCACGACCTACACGACGTCGACAACTCCGGCGGAGGGCGGTGGCTATACCCCGGCTGGGCTCGCCCTCGTCACCACGACCGCCGAAGGCGCGTCCAAGACGGCCAAGTACTACGCGAACGGCGACGTCGCGGAGCTTGTGGAGTCGACCGGCAAGTCTACGAAGTACGTGTATGACAACGTCGGTAACGTCATCACCAAGGTCGAGAACAGCGGTGGCGCCACACTGACGACGACATCGACTTACGACAAGGGCATGCGGCTGGTCACCCAGACCGACCCGGCCGTCCGCAACCGCGTCACCAACGCGCTCCATACCGCCAAGACGACCTACGAGTACGACGTGGACGGGCTGGTCCTGTCGACCAGGGTCGAGGACACCACTGGTGGGGACGCCCCTCGCTGGGTACGCACGGATTACGACCAGTACGGCCTGGCCACCAGGGTCTACGACAGCCGGAACGTCGTCAACGAGATCCTCTACGACAAGCTCGGCCACCCGATCACCAAGCAGCGGCTGCCGGACGGCGTCAAGCACCGCTACGTCTACGACGCCGCCGGCCAGCTCACCGAGTCGATCGTCGAGGGATACGTCGGCGATCCCAACGACCCCGCCTACCCGAAGCCCGCCGCGGACCTCACCATCGAGAAGCGCGTCTACTACGACAACGGCTTGTTGCTGTCGGTGACCGACGCCAACTTGGCCAAGACGGTGTACACATACACCGACAATGGTCTGACCGAGACGATCAAGCGGGTCGGTGCAGGCGGCGAGGAAAACCTGATCGAAGAGGACTACTACGACGCTTCGGGCTTCCTGGTCAAGCAGTTCACCAACAACCACGCGACACGGTCCGATTATGTTGTGGACGCGGTCGGCCGGGCGTACGAGTCGACGCTCGACGTCGACGGCCTCAACCGAGTCACGAAGAACGTTCTGTCTGATGACGACCAGATCATCTCCTCTTCGGCGTACGACGGCACAACCCTCCTCGCGCACTCCGACAGCCTGTACAACGCCGCCGGTCAGCTCATCGCGATCAACCGGTACAACGGTGACCCGGCCACCACGCCGGTGGCCCGCTGGCAGCTGAACCAGACCAGCGGCACCATCGCGGCCGACACGGCCGGCAACAGCAAGGGCGTCGCGTCGAACGTCACCTGGTCGACGAGCAAGCCGTCGACCCGATCGGATCTGACCGGGTCGGCCATCTTCAACGGCGACAGCAGCAAAGTCGCGGTCGCCGGCTCGGTCTTCGATCCGTCGCGCTCGTTCACCGTGTCTGCCTGGGCCAACATCAGTTCGTTGAGCGCGTATGACGAATGGGTCGTGATGCGTATGTCGCCCGACGGCACGGCTGCCTTCAAGCTCGGCTTCAGTGCCTCGGCTCAGAAGTGGTACGCGACCTTGCGTGACGGGAAGACGGGCACGGCGCCTTCGGTCTGGTCGAGCAGCACCGTGACCGCCGGCCAGTGGACACACCTGGCGGTGGCCTACGATGCCGACGCGAAGACCCTGAAGCTCTATGTGAACGGAAGTCCGAACAATACGACTTCCGCGGTCAATGCCACGAACACCGCTCAGGGAACTGTGCTCGTCGGATCGGCCGGCACCGCTGGGACCGGTTTCCCGGGGTCGCTCGCGGATGTCCAGATCCACCAGGCAGTCCTCTCCGACGCCCAGATCGTCAAGGTGTTCGACGGATCCGCGGTGACTGCCAAGGTCGCGCGGTACTCCTACACCGTCGACAACCGTGGCCTGATCACCTCGGAGACTGATCCGCTGGGCCGGACGACGCTGAAGGAGTACGACGAGGCCGGTCGGCTCGCGCAGGTCACGAGCCCCAGCGTGGCCGTCGAGGAGAACGGGTCGTCCCTCGGCACGGCGAACCGGATCGCCTTCACCGGCTACAACACCTTCGGCGAGGCGACGGAGAGCAAGGACCCCAAGGGGCGCGTGATCGTCTACGGGTACGACGCCGAAGGCCGTCAGACGTCGGCCACCTATCCCTCTTACACGCCGCCTGAATCGTCGACGCCGGTCACTCCGGTCAGCACGACCGAGTACGATGACGACGGCCGTATAACGAAGACTGTCGACGCCACGGGCATCGCGACGCAATACTTCTACGACCAGCTGGATCGGGTGTGGAAGATCCGCACACCTGCACCCACCGGCTCCGGGTACGCAGACAGCCTCGTCAGCTACGACCTCAATGGCAACCTGCTCCGAAGCGTCTCGCCCACCGGTGCGATCAGCGAGTCGAGCTACGACTTCATGGATCGCAAGCTGACTGACCGGACGTGGGTCCGGCAAGACGGCTCCGGAACCTGGTACACCATGCAGTACGCGTACGGAATTGGTGGTTGGCTCACGCAGACCACCAGCCCCGCCGGCGTCGTGTCGACCACGGGCTACAACGCGGCGGGCCAGCCCACCAGCGTCACTGCCAAGAACGTGCCGGTATTCGACAGCGCCACCGGCACGACTACGGCTACGGATCTGACCACGACGATCGAATACGACCGCCTGGGTCGACAGACGAAGACCATCAACTCGGACCTCACGTACTCGACGGTTGGCTACGACCTACTTAGCCGACCGGTGATCAAGGCGAAGTATTCGGCCACGTACCAGGAGTTGGCCAAGGTCGAGACGAGTTACGACTCGGCGGGCCAGGTCGTCGCCATGAAGGATCCGCAGAACCACAGTACGACGTACGCGTATGACGCGACCGGCCTGCTGACATCGCAGACCGAGCCGGTCAGCGACAACAGCGCGGACTCGATCACGACGACGTTCGGCTACGACATCGCGGGCAACCAAACCCGGATGACGAACGGCCTCGGCAACGTGTTCGTGACGACGTACAACAGCCTCGGTCTCGAAGAGTCGACTATCGAGCCCGCCACCGACGCCTATCCCGCTGCGGCGGATCGCACCTATACCAAGGCGTACGACAAGGGCGGCCGCCTAGTGCGGCTGATCGAGCCGGGCGGCGTATCGGTCGACTACTCGTACGACAATGCCGGGAATCTGATCGGCCAGAGTGGATCGGGAGCCGAAGCGACGACCGCGTCGCGCACCTTCGGGTATGACTTGGACGGCCGGGTGACATCGTTCTCCGGCACCGGTTCGACTACCAATACGCTCACCTATGACGACCGGGGCTTACTTCGGTCGATCACAGGCAACGCCTCAGGCGACGCGACGTTCACGTACGCCCCGGATGGGCAGCTCGCCTCACGTGCGGACGCCGCGGGTTCGACGGCGTACACCTATGACGCCGCTGGCCGGCTGGCGACGCTGACCAACGGCGCGATCAAGACGACCTACAGCTACGACCAGATGTCGCAGGTCAGCCGCGTCGTGTACGGAAACAGCAACAACCGCCGGGATTTCAGCTATTACCCGACCCATCTGTTGCAGTCCGACACGCTCAAGACGTCAGGCGGTGCCATCGTCGGCTCGCTGACGTATGAGTGGGACGCCAACGGCAATCCGACGAAGAAGACCACGACTGGTTTCTCCGGCGCGGCAACCAACGTCTACACCTACGACTACGCGAACCGGCTGACGTCCTGGACGGAGACGCCCCAGGGCGGCGCGCAGAAACCCGCGGTCACCTACGAGTACGACAAGGCCGGCAACCGGACGAAGGCTGGGGACAAGACCTTCTCGTATGACCAGCGCAACCGGCTGACCTACGTCAACGCGTCAACGCAGTACACGTACACCGCGCGTGGCTCGCTGCGTTCGGTCTACGACACGCAGACCACGCAGTACACCAGTGCCGATGCGTACGGTCAGATCATTTCGCAGGGCTCCCAAGCCGGGACCCAGACCTACGAGTACGACGCGATCGGCCGGGCGATCCAGCCGGGCAAGAAGTTCTCGGGGCTGGAGAACGACCTCGCCGCGGACTTGACCGCAAAGTACGTCCGGGATCCGGCAGGCAAGGTCGTCGGCGAGCGTGACACCAGCGGCGCCAATGAGGTATACGCCTGGACCGACCTCCACGACGACATCTTCGCCCAGACAGGCGCCGCCGACTCGGCTATCAACCGCTGGACCAAGTACGACCCGCTGGGCGACGTGAAGGCGGGCGACCGCTCGAACATGCTCGGCTCGCTCGGCTACCAGTCCGAGTGGACCGACACCTCGACCGGCCGAGTCAACATGGCGGCCCGCTGGTACAACCCGGCGACCGGCCAGTTCGACTCGCGCGATTCCTACAGCAACAACCCGAGCCCGTCGGTCAGCGCCAACCGGTACGCGTACGCCAACGCCAACCCGCTGCTGCACACGGACCCGAGCGGACACAAGGTCGTTGACCACGACTACGGAGCGGGGCCCGACCTCACGCAGTTCTGCAAGGACCACCCGCAAGGCAGCGGCTGTGTGCCGAACCCGCCGCCTCCTGGCAAAACCACGACCAACACCAAGACCGACAACGGCAACACCACGACCGAACTCGGCGAGGCGTACAACCCGGATGACGGCCCGCCCGTCTCCAAGGAAGCCATCGAGAAGCTGAAGTCGCAGCTGGAGGCCGCCCAGAAGGTCGCCAACAAATCGTTCCTCGACGTGCTCTTAGAGTGCGGCGCGGGAATGATCCTGGACTTCCTCGGCATCACCGACATGATCAACTGCTTCACCAAGGGTGACCTGATGGCCTGCGGTGAAATGATCCTCGGCCTGCTGCCGATCGGAAAGCTTTTATCGATGGGCAAGAAGATCTTCAAGCTCGTCGACGCTGCGTTCTCGGCGTACAAGGCATGGAAGCGGGCCGTCAAGATCGCCGAGGAGATCATCGAGAAGGGCAAGAAGGCCCTTGAGATGCTCGACAAGCTGAACAACGCGGCAGACAAGATCAACAATGCTGCCGGTCTGCTCGGCTACGACACCGGCCTCCCGACGATCCCGTTCGTGCCCACCTTCGGTGGCGGCAAACCGAAAAAACCGAAGCACAACTCCAGCCCCGGCAAACCTTCCAAGCCGAAGAAAGCAGACCCCGAGCGGCCCGCCGACGATCACCCGGAAAACAGGGACCCGCACGCTCCCGACAACAGCCGTGGCAACGAAAGCCAGGGCAAGAACAACGAGAACGACTCGCCGACGAAAAAGGACGACGGCGACGACAACCCCGGAGGCGGTGGCAGCTGCTCGCTCAAGCGTCACAGTTTCGACCCTCGTACGCCGGTCTTGATGGCCGATGGTTCTACCCGGGCCATCGAAGATATCGAGCTGGGGGATGAGGTCGTTGCGACCGATCCTGGGACGGGCAAGGACTCCGCGCAAAAGGTCACCGCTCTTCACCAGAACCTCGACTTGGACCTGACTGACGTCATGATCACCTCGGTCGCGCCAGAGGGCCAGTCGTCACCGGAGACCTCCGGTGACGATGTCAGCGCGGGTACAGTCCGCGGACCGACCGTCACGACGCTCCACACTACGCAGCACCACCCGTTCTGGGACGCGACCGACGGGCAGTGGGTCGACGCGGCCGACCTGAAGGTCGGGCACGAGCTTGTCGGCCCGAACGGGGAGAAGCAGTACGTCGCGGCGGTCCAGAGCTACGCCGGCGCCAAGACGATGCGCGACCTCACGGTCGACAACCTCCACACCTACTACGTAATCGCTGGCGGCACGCCCGTCCTCGTCCACAACAACAACGATCAGTGTCGTCTTACGGAAGCGGCGCATGCTGAAGCGGATATGGCGACGAGCCTGCCTGCCCACGGGCGTCCCCAGGTTGCTGAAGCGATTCAGATCGCTGGGAATGGACCGATTATTTCGGCCACGAGTGTGACGGACGGGAGCCCGGTACTTCATCCCCGCGTAGCAAGTATCTTGGCGAGTGTTCCATTGGTTGATCAGGGTCGAGGCCACGGTAAGTGTGGCTTGCCAGTGTGTATATCGATAGCATTGTTCGCCGATATGGATCCGCAAGGCGCAGCGGCCGCTGCGGTCACCATTCGAACACATGGAAATCCGAAGCATGGAAGAGAAATCGGCCCGTGCAAGAGTTGTCGACACCTGGTTGCAGCGTTCGATTTAGACTTCATTACGGATGATGGCAAATGACTGATTTGATGCCAGACACACAGGTCGCCTTGCGGGCTGCGGGGTGGTTTCGAGGACGCGTCGTCGAAACGGCAGAGTGGAATCGAGCGTTGCTGGAGGATGGATTCGGCGAGATGCATCCAGCGGCCCGGAGCTTTCTGACTGAGTTTGGAGCGATATGCGTTGATCATGCTGGACCGGGCGTTACGTCGGCTCGGGAACCGTTTGATTTAGATCCGCTATTATGTCTTGGCGAAGCCGATCGGTTCCTCGCATGGAGTGAAGTGGTTGGGCGCTCGATATACCCGGTCGGCGATCTTGATGATCGCTACCTCCTAGGGCTCGATGAAGATTCGACGCTTTATCTGGTTGCGACGTGGCTGGCTACTTTTGGGCGTCTTCCTCAGGCTCTGGATGCGCTGGTTCTCGGTTATGCTCCGAAAGACGTGGCGTGAAGCAACTTGAGCCGTCGGCATTTTGATGGCGGTGTCTGAACCCCAATAACCGATTGTTGTTCGGAAATCGGCTCGTCAGATTCTCCGCGATGCGTGAGATTCTGACGAGCCCGCCGGTATCAGGGGACGCGCTGGGGCGGCGGCCCTACGTACCGCGAGTCCGGCCGGATGATCTTCGAATCTTCGGCCTGTTCCAGGACGTTGGCACACCACCCGATGACCCGGCTCGTCGCGAAGGTCGGCGTGAACATCTCCCGCGGCAGTCCGCACAGTTCCATGACGACTCCGGCGTAGTACTCCACGTTGGTGTGCAGCTCGCGGCCGGGCTTGAGCTCGGCCAGCAACGACAGCACACGCGCCTCGACGGCGACCGCGAAGTCGACGAGCGGGCCGCCGAGCGACTGGGCGACCCCCTTCAGCATCCGTGAGCGGGGGTCTTCGGTGCGGTAGATCGGGTGGCCGAACCCCATGATCCGGTCACCGGACAGAATCCGTGAGCGGAGCCAGTCGTCGGCCCGGTCGACGGAGCCGATGGCGTCCAATGTGTCCAATGCGCGGCTCGGGGCGCCGCCGTGGAGCGGGCCGGACAGGGCGCCGAGCGCGCCGCCGATGCAGGCGTACAGGTCGGCGCCGGTGGAGGCGATGACGCGGGCGGTGAAGGTCGACGCGTTGAAGCCGTGGTCGACCGTCGAGATCAGGTACTTCTCGACGGCGGCCACCTGCGACGGCGACGGGACAGTCCCGGTGATCATGTACAGGTAGTTGGCCGCGTGCGGCAGATCGTCCCGAGGTTCGACGACGTCCAGGCCGAGGCGTAGCCGATACAGCGCGGCCAGCAGGGAAGGCGTCAGGGCGCACAAGCGCATCGCCTGCGCGCGCCGCTCCACCGGAGAGGTGTCGTAGAGCGGCCGGGCGCCCGAGGCCAGGCCGGCGACGGCAAGCGCGGCGCGCAGTCCGCCCATCGGGTCCACTGATGAGGAGGCCGCCGCGATCGACGGGAGGGCGGCGGCGACCGCCGGCGGAATGTGGCGCAGCGGCGCGATCTCGGCCGCGAACGCGTCGGCGGAAGCGGTGGGCAGGGCGCCATCGATCAACAGCGCCCAGACGTCTTCGAGCGTACGGCGCTCGGCGAGGTCGATCGCCGAGTACTGCCGGTAGTGGTAGAAGCCTTCGAGGCCGCGTACGTGACCGATCGTGGTGTCGGTGACCACGACTCCGGCGAGCCCGCGCGGGACGGTGACGGTTTCTGGCATGCGGTGAGCGTCGCTCCGCCGACGACGGCCAGTCAATGTTGATTCAGTCAACGTGAGACCATGGCCACATGACCGAGGATCACCTGCTGACCACCGCTGAAGTCGCTCAACGGCTGCGGATCAAGCCCGAGACGATCTACGCGTACGTGAGCCGGGGACTGTTGACTCGGGTCAAGGTTCCGGGTGAGCGGATCAGCCGTTTCCGGCTTTCGGACGTCGAGCGGCTGGCCTCGCGTACGCAGGGCACCCGGCCGGAGCGCGATGCCGCGCCGGCCATGCGGACCGCGATCACGCTCATCGCGTACAACCGGCTCTTTTATCGAGGCCGGGATGCCGTGAGCCTGGTGGACACCCCCTTCGAGCAGGTGGCGACGTGGCTGTGGGGTGGGGGCCGGCCGGAGTTCGCGGCGCCGGTCGAGGTGCTGGCGCGGGCGCGGGACGCGAGCGGCCACCTGCCGCCGCACGCGCGGCTGGTGGACCGGCTGCCGGTGATCGTGGCGGTGGCCGCGGCGAGCGACCCGCTGCGATTCGACCTGTCTCCGTCTACTGTGGTCGATCGTGCGCCGCAGCTGCTGGCGACGATGGTCGACGCGTTGCCCGCGCGGAGCGAGCCCGCGGACCGCGGCGTGGCGGCTCGCCTCTGGTCGCGGCTGACCGACCGCGCGCCGTCCGCGCGGGACCTGCGGGCGCTCAACGCAGCGCTCGTGTTGCTCGCCGATCACGACCTGGCCGCGTCGACCATTGCGGTACGCGTCGCCGCATCGACCCGAGCCCACCCGTACGCCGTGGTGTCGGCCGGGTTGGGAGCGCTGGACGGGCCGATGCACGGCGCGGTGGGAGCCGGTGTCTTCCGGTTGATCGAGACGGCCGCCCGGGATGGCGCCGCCGCCGCGATCGCCGAGCAGCTGCGGAGCGGAGGGCTGCCGGGATTCGGGCATTCGCTGTACCCCGAAGGCGATCCCCGGGCACGGGCGCTGCTCGACGTCGTGCCGATCCCCGGCGACCTGCAGGCGACACTCGACGACCTGGTCGAAACGGCGAACGCCAAACCGAACATCGACTTCGCGGTGGCGTCGCTCGCGCATTCGGCCGGAATGGGGCCCGGAGCCGCCGAGGTGATCTTCGCCGTCGCGCGAACTGCGGGGTGGATCGCGCACGCGATCGAGGAGTACGCCCAACCGCCCCACCGGTTCCGGTGGAGCAGCGGCTACGTCGGCCCGACGCCGGCCGCCTGAAGCGCCGGCAAGCATCGAGGCAAGAGGCTCTCCATCAAACGATTGACGGAGGGGCGATAGGGCGGTTACGGTGCAGCGATGGAGGAGAAGGCCAGCCGGGATCGCGTACTCGAGGCCGCGACGCGACTGTTCGCCGAGCGCGGCTACGACGGCACCAGCACGCGGGAGATCGGCCGGGCGAGTGGGCTGAACATCGCCACCGTGGCGTACCACGTGGGGCCGAAGGCGGATTTGTATCGCGAGGTGATGCGGCACGCGTACGAGCTGGAACGCGAGGCGCTCGACAGCGCGATCCGGGACATGCGCGCGGAGCCTGACCCGGTGCTGGGCGTGCAGGTGCTCGTGCGGCGCTACCTGGACTTCTGTCTCGCGAATCCGCACGTGCCCGCGTTGTGGATGCGGCGCTGGCTCGCGGACGCCGCCGACGTGACCGGCCTGGAGCAGGAGTACGCCTGGCCGCTGATCGACCTGGTCCGGGAGGCGATCGGAATTCACGACGACATGACACTCTGGACCGTCATGTGGAGCATCCACGGCTTCGTGCAGGCCGGCGTGCTGGACGCCGACGGCAAACGGCACGTGCACGACCTCGCCACGGTGGACCGCTACCGGGCGCATCTGGACACCCTCGTAGCGAAGTGGATGGCGGCGTGAACAAGGGCCGGCTCGCCGGGTACGGCGTGGGATCGATCGGCACCGGGGTCTTCTCGACCGTCCCGGGGCTGCTGCTGTTGTTCTTCCTGACCGACGTCCTCGCCGTTCCGGCCGCGCTGGCCGGGGTCGTGGTGGTCGCGCCGAAGGCGCTCGACGTGTTCTTCAACCCGATCATCGGCGCGGCCAGCGACCGCGAGGCGGTTCGCACCGCCCGCCGCACAAAACTGCTGCTGACCGGGGCGCTCCTCATGCCGGTGGCGTTCGCGACGATGTTCTTGAGCCCGTCGAGCGGGTACGCGGGCGCGATCTGGGTCGCGCTGGCGTTCGTCGGCGCGTCGGTGGCGTTCGCCGCCTTCCAGGTGCCTTATGTCGCCTTGCCCGCCGAGATGTCCGACGAACCCGATACGCGGCTGCGCGTGATGACTTGGCGCATCGTGTTCCTGACTTTGGGCATTCTGATCGCGGGCGGGCTCGCGCCCGCTGTCGTGGACGCCGGTGGCGGCGGCCGTCCCGGGTACGCCCTGATGGGTGCGGTCGTCGGCGCGGTAGTCCTCGCGGCCTGCCTGATCGCGACGCTGTCAACGCGCTGGGTGCGATCGCGGCCGGGCGGGGACGTCCTCGGACTGGTCGCCGCCTTCCGCCTCGCCCGGGGGAACCGGCCGTTCTTCCTGCTCATGACGGCCTTCGTGACCCAAGCCGTGGGCATCGCGATCATGCTTGCCGCGGTGCCGTACGTGGCCACCTATTGGCTCGGCGACTATAGCCTCACCTCGATCCTGTTCGTCTGCGTCGTCGGGCCGAGCGCGCTCGCCGTACCGGTGTGGTCGGCGCTGGCCCGGCGCTTCGGCCGGCTGCGATGTTTCACCGTCGCGACGGTGGTCTTCGCTGTGGCGGCGTTGGTCAACTACCCGCTGGGCGCTGCCGGTTCCAAGACGGTTCTGGGCGCCGCCGCCGTGCTCGGCCTTTGCTATGCGGCGTTGCAGGTCCTGCCGCTGGCGTTGATGCCGGACGCCATCGTCGCCGACGCGGCGCGTACCGGGCAGGTCCAGGCCGGGGCGTTCACCGGGGCGTGGACCGCGGGGGAGACCGCCGGGCTCGCCGTCGGCCCCGGCCTCTACGCCTTGATGCTCGCGGCGGGCGGCTTCCTCTCGTCCACCTTCGACGCGCCGGTCACCCAGCCCGGCTCGGCGAAAACCGCTCTGCTGCTGGGGTTCACCGTTGTACCGGCGCTGCTCATGCTGGCGTCGTTGCCCATCCTGCGCGCTTACGGGCGCGCCCGCACCACCACGGGGAATTGAGATGTTGCCTGACCACGGCCGATCTTCGGCGGAACTGCTCGACGAACTGAGCGCCCTGCGCGCCGCCGACCTGCCGACCCAAGGCGGTCGCACCACGGCGTACGTGTACGACAGCGGCCGCCCCGAGGTCCGCGAAGCCGCGCAGGCGGCGTACCTAGCGATGCTGGAGGTCAACGGGCTCGACCCGACCGCCTTCCCCAGCATCGTGCGGCTCGAGCGCGAGGTGGTCGCGGCGGTCGCGAGCCGGCTCGGCGGCGACGCCGCCACCCCCGGGATCTTCACCAGCGGCGGCACAGAATCGATCATCCTGGCGGTCAAGGCCGCGCGCGACTCGCGGCCCGACGTGGCGAACCCGGAGATCGTGGTCCCGACCACGGTGCACGCGGCCTTCCACAAGGCCGGTCACTACCTAGGGGTACGCGTAAAGCAGGTCCCGGTCTCCCTTGGTTCCTTCCGGGCGCTTCCGGATGCGATGGCTGACGCGATCACGGACGACACCGTCCTCGTGGTCGCGTCCGCACCGTCCTACGCGCACGGCGTCATCGATCCCGTGGCCGAGATCGCTTCTCTTTCCCACGAGCGCGGCGTCGCCTGCCACGTCGACGCCTGTGTCGGCGGCTGGCTGCTGCCCTGGCTGGCCGACGCGGGAGCCGTCGTTCCGCCCTTCGACCTCAGCGTCCGCGGCGTGACCTCGTTGTCGGTCGACCTCCACAAGTTCGGGTACGCCCCCAAGGGCGCCTCGGTCCTGCTGTTCAGCGATCCGGAACTGCGGCTGCGGGCGTACTTCGCGTGTGCGGAGTGGCCCGGCTACACCGTGATCAACTCGACCATCCAGAGCAGCAAGGGCGCCGGTCCGCTGGCCGGAGCCTGGGCGACGCTCCAAGCGCTGGGCACCTCCGGCTATCAGGCGCTCGGTGCCGCCGCGCTGGAGGCGACCCGGGCGGTCGTGCAGGGCATTTCCGAGATTCCCGGCTTGCGAGTGCTCGGCACACCCGACGCGACCCTCATCGCCTTCACTGTGGACGACGACCCCGGCTTGGACGTCTTCACCATCGCCGACGAGGCCCGTGCCCGGGGCTTCTTCCTCCAGCCCCAGCTGAGCTACGCCGGGATGCCCGCCAGTCTGCACCTGACCCTGACCGGCGTCAGCGCGTCCGGCGTCGACGCACTCCTGTCGACCTTGTCCGTCGCGGTGGAGGCCGCCCGGGCGGTGGGTCCGGTGCCGGCGGCCGGGCTCGCCGAGATGATCGGCGGACTCGACTTCGCCACCCTCGACGACGCCACGTTCGCGTCGTTGCTGCCGGCCGTCGGGGTCTCCTTCGCCGAAGGCACCCCTCGGATGGCTGCGGTCAACGCGGTGCTCGACGGGCTGCCGCCCGCCTCGCGCGAAGCCCTGCTGACCCGGTTCCTGTCGGCGCTCTACAGCCCCGCCCTCTCCTGACCGTTGGCTGCGGCTTTGTTCGGTGCGGTGGTGGAAGAGCGCACTGAAGAGGGTGGGGCTGGGCTTCGCCGCTTGCGTTTTGTCCGATTTCCATGATCATGGTCATTTCCGTGTCGCTATGGCAACGCAGAATTGACCCTGATCATGGAAACTCGCGAAGCCCGGCGCCCACACCGAAGTCGCAGCCAGAAGTAGCGAAGGCGTCACCAGGGGTGGGGGACGTAGGTGTACTCCATGCCGTAGAGGCACAGCGCCGCCGTCGCCAGGTACGCCGCCCCGATGGCCCAGCGCGTACTGGTGGGGACGTCGAAGAAGGCGCTGGTGCGCCCGGCTTTGCGATCCTTCCAGCGGCGGTAGGTCTCGATGCCGCCCATGATGAGGACGAAGATCAGGATCGGGTTGGGCCGAACGATGAGGAAGACGGCCGCTCCCACCAGCCCGGCGATCCAGATCGCGGGGTGCAGTGCGCCGGCGACCCGGCCGCCGTCCAGGGGCAGCACCGGGAACAGGTTGAACAGGTTGATGAGGAAGCCGGCGTACGCCAACGCCGTCAGCAGTGGCGATCCGCTGGACTGCGCGGCTGCGAGCACCGCGATGGTGCCGACGGTTCCGGCGATCGGGCCGGCGAGGGCGGAGGCCGCCTCCTGGGCGACCGAGCGCTGTTCGCCTTCGATCTTCACGAAGGCGCCGAGGAACGGGACGAACATCGGCGCGCTGGCCTTCACGCCTTGGATCCGCAGCACGATGACGTGCCCGATCTCGTGGACGAAGATCAGCAGGACGAACCCGATCGCGAACCACCAGCCGTAGAACAGGGCGTACCCGACGACCGACAGCAGCATCGTGAACGCCGTCTTGAAGTGCGCGAACAGCCAGACGCCTTTGAGCAGGCCGACGAGTTTGCCCGCGCCGGCGACCTTGGCCGCGCCGGCCGCCACGGCGACGCCCGCGCCCGCCTTGCCCGCCCGATCGCGCCAGGTCTTCTTCTTCTGCATGACCTGGGACTCGACCTGCGACACCGTCGGTGGCGGCTGCGTGACAGTCTGCGGAGGAGGGGAGGGTTCCACGACCGCCAAAGTAGCGCAAGACTGCACCATGGCATACAACTGCTTGATCATCGGCGGTGGGCACAACGGCCTGGTGGCCGCCGCTTACCTGGCGCGAGCCGGGCAGCGGGTCCTGGTGCTCGAGCGGCGCGAGGTGGTGGGCGGCGCGGCCGTGACCGAGCGGCCGTTCGGCCCGGACTTCGCGGTGACCGCGCTGTCCTATGTGGTCAGCCTGCTGGATCCCCGGATGGTACGCGACCTGCGGCTGGCCGAGCACGGATACCACGTGTACCCGCAGGGGCCGTATTTCGCGCCGCGTCGTGACGGCCGGGCGCTGCGGCTGGCCGACGACCCGGCCGACCGGTACGCCGAGATCGCGAAGTTCTCGCCGCGTGACGCCGACGCCTACGAGCACTGGGATGCCTGGATGGGCCGGCTCGGCGGCCTGGTCGGGCCGCTGCTCAAGGAGATCCCGCCGAAGGTCGGCTCGAAGCGGCCGGGTGACCTGCTGGGACTGGCCCGGATCGGGGCGAGGCTCCGTCAGGTCGACGTACGCGCGGCGTTCGACCTCACCCGGCTTTTCACGGCCAGCGTCGCCGACCTGGTCGAGGAGCGGTTCGAGTCGGACGCGATGCGGGGACTGCTGAGCGTCTCCGGGGTGATCGGGGGCTGGGCCGGGCCGCGGAGTCCGGGGACGGCGTATGTGCTGCTCCACCATCATGTCGGGGAGGCCGTCGACGGGCAGACCGGCGCGTGGGGCTTCCCGCGCGGCGGCATGGGCGCGGTGACTCAGGCGCTCGCGGCCGCCGCCCGCGGCTTCGGAGCCGAGATCCGCACATCGTCCGCGGTCGCCCGGATTCTGACGAAGAACGGCCGGGTCACCGGGGTCGTGCTGGCGGACGGCGAGGAGATCGCCGCGCCGGTCGTCGTCACGACGGCCCACCCGCAGATCTCGTTCCTGCGGCTGCTGGACCGGGCGGAGCTGCCGCCGGACTTCGTCGCCGACATCGAGTCGTTTCAGACGAGGTCGGGCACGGTGAAGGTGAACTTCGCGGTCGACCGGCTGCCGACGTTCACCGCCCAGCCGTCGTTCGATCCGTCGGTCTACGGCGGCACGATCGTGCTGTCCGAGTCGCTCGACGACGTGGAGACCGCGTTCCAGGAGGCCGTCGGGGGCCGGCCGGCCACCCTGCCGTTCGCCGACATCTGCATACCGAGCGTCTTCGACCCGACCCTCGCGCCGGAGGGCAAGCACGTCGTCTCGATGTTCACCCAGTGGGTGCCCCGGTCCTACGTGTCCGCTCCCCACGACCACGAGCTGGCCGCGTACGCCGACCGGCTGACCGCGCGGATGGAGCAGGTCGCGCCCGGCTTCACGGCGTCGATCCTCGGCCGGCAGGTCATCGGCCCGCACCGCATGCAGGAGGAGTACGGATTGATCGGCGGCAACATCTTCCACGGCGAGCTCACCGCCGGCCAGATGTTCCACTGCCGCCCGGCCGCCGGGTACGCCGATCTGCGTACGCCGATCCGGGGGCTGTACCAGGCCGGTTCGGCGACCCACGGCGGAGGAGGCGTGACGGGGGTGCCGGGACGCAACGTCGTCCGGCAGATCCGTCACGATCTGCGCTTCCGCCGCCGGTGAAGACGCTGGTCAGGACGCTGGTCCGCCGGAGTCGAGTGTGAGCCACGTCACGAAGATCTCTGATTTGGCCGCCGCGTAATGCTGGGACGGACGATCATCGGCGACTACGGTTGTCGGTCTGCCCCCCGATCTACGCCGCATTCGAGGAGCTGCTGTGCAACCCCTCCTGCATGATCTCGTGAGCGTTGTTCACGCCCCCGCCTCAGCGCTCGGCGGTGCCGACGGCCAGCTCCGGCCGACCGGTGCGCAGGGTCTCTTCCACGCCGACTATCGGGTGCTGTCCGAGGCGGTGCTCCGCGTCGACGGCCGGGAACCCGTGGCGGTCGCGCACAGCCTCACCGGGCCGGGCGCCGCCGTCTTCGTGGGACTGCTGCCCTGGCTGGGCGACCTGTCGCCGGATCCGACCGTACGCGTGGAGCGCCGCCGCCGCGTGTGCGCCGACGGGATGACGGAGACCATCCGGTTCGCCAACGCGTCCCACGAGCCCGTGACCCTCGGCCTCACTCTCGACCTGGCCTGCGACCTCGCCGCCATCGAGACGGTGAAGTCCGGCGGCTTGACCGCGCCGGTCGCGCCGCAGCTCGACGGCGATCGGCTGGGCTGGCGGCAGGGCGGGCTGGCCGTGACGGTCGTCGCCCCGGCCGCCCGGATCGACGCCGGCGACCTCACCGTTCAGCTCAGCTGGACGATCACGGTCGAGCCGGCTTCGGCGACCGAGGTGAGCTGGGCGGTGACGGTCAGCGACCCCCGCGCCGTCCTGGTCGCGCCGGCCGGACCGGTCGAATGGGAGCGGCCCGAGCTGGTCGCCGACGACCGTCGCCTGCCGCGCCTGCTCGAACAGTCGCTCGACGACCTGGAGTCGTTGCGGATGGCCGAGGCCGGTACGCCGGGCGACGTCTTCCTCGGCGCGGGAGTCCCCTGGTACCTCACCCTGTTCGGGCGCGACAGCCTCTGGGCCGCCCGCATGCTGCTGCCGCTCGGCACCGACCTGGCCGCCGGGACGCTGCGTACGCTGGCCCGCCGGCAGGGCCGGGTGCTCGACCCGAGGTCGGGGGAGGCGCCGGGGAAGATCCTGCACGAGTTGCGGCGCCACGAGTTCCACGTCGCGTTGGACGGCGAGGAGTTGTCGCTGCCCCCGGCGTACTACGGGACGGTCGACGCGACGCCGCTGTGGATCAGCCTCCTCCACGACGCCTGGCGCTGGGGGCTCGCCGAAGACGTCGTCGAGGAGCTGCTGCCCACGCTGGAAGCCGCGCTCACCTGGCTCGACGAGTACGCCGACCCCGACCGGGACGGCTTCCTCGAATACCTCGACACGAGTGGGCTCGGCCTGGCCAACCAGGGCTGGAAGGACTCCGGCGACGCCGTGCGCTTCGCCGACGGCCGGCTCGCCGAGGCGCCGATCGCGCTGGCCGAGGTTCAGGCGTACGCCTGCCAGGCGGCGACGAACGCGGCCGCGATGCTCGACGCGTTCGGCCGGCCCGCGGCCGACAAATGGCGCACGTACGCCGCCGAACTGGCCAAGCGCTTCCGGTCGGCGTTCTGGGTGGACGGGCCGCGTGGGGCGTACCCGGCGATGGCGCTGGACCGCGCCAAGCGTCCGGTCGATGCCCTGACGAGCAACATCGGTCACCTGCTCGGCACCGGGATGCTGACCGCCGAGGAGTCGGTGCGGGTCGCCGAGCTGCTGGCGTCGCCGGAGCTGGCCGGCGGCTACGGGCTCCGGACGATGTCCGACCGTGACGGCGGCTACAACCCGCTGTCCTACCACTGTGGATCTGTCTGGGCGCACGACACCGCGATCGCCGTGTCGGGACTGGCCGCGGAGGGCCACGCGGACGCGGCCGCAGTGCTCACGGAGGGCCTGCTCGCGGCCTCGGAGGCCGTCGGCTATCGGCTCGCCGAACTGCACGGCGGCGACGCCCGCGACGACCTGCGCCGCCCGACGCCCTATCCGGCCGCCTGCCAGCCCCAGGCCTGGTCGGCGGCGAGCGCGGTCGCGATCCTGCACGCGGCATCGGGCCTGCGCCCGGACGTGCCGGCCGGTGAGGTCGCGCTGCGTCCGCTCGCGGGCGCGCCGCTCGGCGGCTTCACGGTCCGCGGCCTGCGTGTGGCCGGGCGCCGCGTCTCGGTCACGGTCGATCGCGACGGATCGGCTTCCCTCAGCGGTACGCCCAGCGCCCTGACCATCCTCCCCTGACCATCCTTCCCCGTGCCCTGTTTGCGCCCCGTATTTTGGCGCTGGATCAGGGTTCTCGGTCGAATCATGGGTCAAGATTCGACCGAGAACCCTGATCCAGCGGGGAACGATGGTCAGGCGATCTCGTTGACGACGCCGGTCATCACGTCGCCCAACGGCAGCCCGAGCCGGGCACTCGCGAGGTCGGCCAGGTCGGCGCCCCGGGTCGGGTCGTCCCGGAAGCACGGCGTGATGGCTCGCCAGACGCGTACGCGGGTCTCCGGTTCCCCGAGGTCGAGCGCGCCCGGGGCGAGCCGGTCGAGGATGCGGTCGAGCCGGGCCAGCTGAGCTGGGCGGAGCGCGTTGAGGACGATCCGCAGCGCTTCCTCGGGGCTGTGCCGGACCAGGAGTTCGGCCGGGTCGGTGCCGTCGGGCAGGGTGGCGATGTCGACCGGCCCCGCCCACGTACGCAGCAGCGGCAGCCAGCGCTCGAAGGCGTCCCGCCCGGCGTCGTCGCCGTCGAGCAGGAGGCTGAGCGACGCGGTCGGGCCGATCGTCTTCCGCAGCAGACGCAGGTGATGCTCGGTGAGGACGATCCCGCACAGCGCCACCGGCAGGAGTTGCTCCGACACGTGCTGGTGCACCATGCGGTGGACCGCGATGGCGTCGGCCGCGCCCTCCACCACGAAGACGCGGATCGGTCGCCGATCGCGCCGCCGCCGGTGCGCCAGCTGGAGACTGAGGCCGAACAGCGCCTCACCCTTGTGGTAGATCGTGGTCGTCGGCGTGTTGAGGTACTTGGGGGCGTCCGCGCGGCCGGACAGATCGCGTCCGGTGAAGCCGATGATGTTGCCGCGCGGGTCGTGGATGGGGAAGACGACCCGTTGTCGCAGGTAGTCGATGAGCCGCCCGGTCCGCGACCGCCGGACCAGCCCCGCGGCGAGCAGTTCGGCTGAGGTGAAGCCGAGCCCGGTCAGCCGGTCGAGGAGCGCGGTCCAGCCGCCGGGGGCGACGCCCGGCTGCCACCACGATCCGGCAGCTGCCTCGATGCCGCGTTCGCGCAGGTATCGGCGGGCGGCCGGCACGTGCCGGAGCTGGGCGGCATAGAACGCCGCGGCGGCCCGATTGGCCGCCAGCAGGCGAGACGTCGCGGGTACGAACTCCATGGCACTTTCCATGTTCGCACAGGTGTACGAACACGGAAAGTGCTTAGCCGTCTACTGAGCGACGCATCGAGTAGGTCACGGCGTACAGGCGGTGCGGCTCGCCGTGGTGATAGACCGGACTCCGGTCGTACGCCTGCCAGCCCTCGGCGCCGGCCCGGTTGAGGTGACGCAGGTCGTCGAAGCGTTCGTCGGTGCCCCAGCGCTGGACCCCGCCCGGGTGGTAGAACACGGCGTCCCAGTCCAGGAACCGGTCGTTGCCGAGCGTTCCCGCCGAGCGGTACTCCAGCCGCGCGTACTCCCAGAGCCTCATGGCGTCCATTGTGCCCACTGGTGTGCCGCCCCGCATTCCCGGGCAAGCGTCAGGCGCTGAAGGTGTCGCAGGACTTCGGGTCGCCCGACTCGTAGCCTGTGCTGAACCAGTGCTGCCGTTGCGCCGCCGAGCCGTGGGTGAACTTCGACTCATCGACGTGCCCGGTCGTCTTCTTCTGGATGGTGTCGTCGCCGACGGCCGCCGCCGCGTCGAGGGCGGACTGGATGTCGGCCTGGGACAGGCTCTTGATCAGGGGACGGCCACTGGCGTCCGTGGTCTGGGTGGCGTGCTTGGCCCAGACCCCCGAGTAGCAGTCGGCCTGCAGCTCGACGGGGACCGAGTCGCCCTGGCCGCCGACTCCGACGCCGAGGAGGTTCTGCACGTGGTGCCCGTACTCATGGGCCAGCACGTACGCCTGCGCGAACACGCCCTTGGCGCCGAACCGGCTCTCCAGCTCGTCGTAGAACGACAGGTCGATGTAGACCTTGCCGTCCGGCGGGCAGTAGAACGGGCCGACCGACGAGTCGGCCTGGCCGCAGCCGGTGCTCACGGCCTGGCTGAAGAAGACCGTCTTGGCCGTCTGATAGGGCTTGCCGAGGGTGGCGGGCAGGGCGTCCTGCCAATAGTCCTGAATGGAGGTTATGAACAGGGCGCTGCGGCAGTCGGGCTCGTCGAGCCGGTTCGGGTTCGACGCCGCGCACTTCTCGGCGAGGTCACCCGAGCCGCCGTCGTCGCTGAGCATGTTGCCGCCCAGCACGCCGCCGCCGGCGAGGGCGACGATGAGGAAGATGATGGTCATGATCCAGCCGCCACGGCCGCTCGGCATCGGGATCGGCATACCGCTCAACCCGCCGCCGCCCGCGCCGCGCCGATCCTCGATCTGACCGGTGTCGATCTGAGCGTCTTTGTTGAGGTCCACGCCGGACCTCTACCCAGGACGCGCGATCGTCTACCGTGCCAAGCTCAGCAGCTCGGTCGCGGTCGTCGCGTCGGCCAACGCGTCCGGGTCCGGGTCGACGCCGATACCCGGTCCGGCCGGCACCGCGAGATGCCCCTCTGCCAGGACGAACGGCCGCGTGATGTCGCGGGCGTAGTAGCGGCTCGACGCCGAGGTGTCGCCCGGCAGGGTGAAGTCGGGCAACGCGGCCAGTGCGACGTTCGCGGCTCGGCCCAGGCCCGTCTCCAGCATGCCACCGGCCCACACCGGCACGCCGTGGGCCGCGCACACGTCGTGGATGCGGCGCGCCTCCAGGTAACCGCCGACCCGGCCCGGCTTGATGTTCACGATCGAGCACGCGCCCAGCGCGATGGCGTCGGCCGCGGCGCGCGCCGAGGTGATCGATTCGTCCAGGCAGATAGGGGTACGCACAACGCGCGCCAGTTCGGCGTGGCCGCGTACGTCGTCCTCCGGGAGCGGTTGCTCGATGAGCAGCAGGCCGAACGGGTCGAGCCGAGCCAGGTGCCTTGCGTCGGCCAGGGTGTACGCAGTGTTGGCGTCGACCTGCAGCAGGATGTCGTCGCCGAACCGTTCGCGGACCGCCCGGACCGCCTCGACGTCCCAGCCCGGTTCGATCTTCAGCTTGATCCGGAGGTAGCCCTCGGCGAGGTAGCCGGCGACCGCGTCCAGCAGTTCCGGGATCGAGTCCATGATGCCGACCGAGACGCCGGAGGGGACGGCGGGGCGTACGGCGCCGAGGTAGGAGCTCAGCGAGGTGCCGGACGCCCGCAGCTGCGCGTCGAGGACGGCGGTCAGCACCGCGGCCTTCGCCATCGGGTGCCCCTTGATCGGGGCGAACGCCCGCTCGACGAGGTGCGCCTCGGGATTGTCGATAGTGGACAGGATGGGGACGAGGAACCGGCGGATCACGTCGGCCGCGCCCTCGACGTACTCCGAGGAGTAGAGCGGCTCGTCCATGGCGACGCACTCGCCCCAGCCCTCGGCGTCCGCCCCGTACGCCCGGACGAGCAGGACGTCGCGGGCGTGCTCGACGCCGAACGACGTGCGGAACGGCGCGACCAGGGGCATCGCCACCCGGCGCAGTTCGATCCCGGTCAGCTTCATGCGGGCTCCTTCAACGCGTACGCCCCGTCGTCGGTGAATCCGGCGATCGTCCAGCCGTCGGCCATCGGGCCGTGGAGTCCTTCGCGGACGGCGTACCGCCAGTGCTCCGCTGCGGCCGGGTCGGCCGAGCGCAGGCCCTCGATGTCCGCCGGCGTCGGCACGAACCGGGTCGCCGCCGACAGATCGGGTTCGGCGGCGGGCCGCTCCAGCTCCCAGCAGACGTAGAGCCGATCGCTCGGGTCGCCGACGTTGATGCCGTCGGTCAGCGCGCCGTAGAAGTCTTCGAGGTAATCGGTCGCGTCGGCGCCTAGTTTCCGCAGATTGAAGTACGCGTTCCGGCGTACCAGGGGATCGAACGTCCAGCGGATGCGGGAGATGCCGTGGCGCAGGGACCACTCCCGTTGATGGAGCTTGAGCGCGCGGCCGACGCCCGCGCCGTGACCACCGGGGATCACGCCGGTGACGTGTGAATGGAGGTGGTCGTCACCGCGGAAGGCGACGCTGGCCCCGATCAGCCGCCCGTCCCGGTACGCCCCCACGACATAGTTCCCGGCGTGGGCGAGGGCGCGCAGCATGGACAGGTTGAGGATCTGGTCGGCGGAGTCTGCGCCCCAGACCTCGCGGAGCAGCTCGGCGACGTCGGTCAGCCGGGCGACGTCGTCCAGCTCGATGATCTCCAGCTCCGCCATGCGGGAAGTCTAGGCCGTGAGCCAGTCGCGGCACTCCGCCAATCCGTCGATCTTGATGGCCAGCCCGCCGTGCTGCGCGCGCCAGGCCTCGACGGGCAGACGCATCCGGATCATGTCGTCGGCTCCGTCCCCGCTGGCGTGGCGGTAGACGCCGTTGGGCAGGTAGCCGAGGCTCCGCGAGACGCCGACCGAGGCGGTGTTGTGGTGCCAGGCCTCGGTCTCGGCCACCAGGGCACCGAGGTGCTCGAAGGCGAGCGCCAGCACGGCCAGCCGCATGCGTTTGCCGATGCCCTGTCCGCGTGCCCCACTGACCAGCCAGGAAGCCGTCTCGACGGTACGCAGCCTGCCGAACTCCCGGGCCTCCAGCGTCTGCGTGCCGAGGATGCGGCCGTCGCGGAGCACCACGAATGGCAGCGTCCACGTACCGGGTCTGGAGTCGGCCCGGTCTCGCCAATACCCCTGGTAGACCCGCGCCGTGCGGTCGAGCCGGGCGTCGCCGTCGGCACCCGGCAGGGCCGGATTGAGCTCTACGTCGTCGGGGAGCGTCGCGGCCAGCGCCGGGAGGTCGGCCTCGGTGGTCGCCCGCAGGGTGAGGTCGTCGGTGGTCAGCTGGAGGTGAAGGAGCGCCTGCATGACCGTCATTGTGCGGCCCGCCCTGGCTCGCCGCGCAGCCTTTTCCGGCAGTGCCGGATCAGCGCGGGTTGCCGCCGGGCGGCCGGTGTTCGGCGGTCAGCCCGAACTGCCGCCGAGTGGGCGCCACCTCGGGCGCGGACGACGTCTCGCTGGTCACCCGGATCACCGGCTGATCGGCCGCCTCCAGCCGGGCCAGGTCCTCGGCCGAGACGAGGGCGACGATCGGTTTGCCGTGCCGGGTCACCACGACCCGCTCTCCGCCGTAGACGACGCGGTTGACGAGGTCGGCGAACTCGGCGCGGGCCTGCGTCACCGGGACTTCATGGGTCACCCCTCAGATGGTACGCTCTGTACAGAATCTACGTCCTGTACAAATCTGGAGTTCTCATGAGCCACCTCCCGATGATCAATGAACGGACCGCCCGCTCCGAGTACCAGCTCGACCCGTACTCCAAGGCCTTCGGCGACCGGGTGGTCTTCCTTGGCACCGCGCTGGACGACCAGACCGCCAACGACGTCCTCGTCCAGCTGCTCTACCTCGACGCCGACAACCCGGGCCGGGACATCGCGGTGTACCTCAACTCGCCCGGCGGTTCACTGACCGCGATGCTCGCCGTCTACGACACGATCCGCAGCCTGGCCAGCGACGTGCAGACGGTGTGCGTCGGCCAGTGCGGCCCGGAGGCCGCGATGCTGCTGGCCGCGGGAGCGAAGGGCAAGCGCATGATGCTGCCCAACGCGCGGGTCGTCCTGCACCAGCCGGAGATGGGCGTCAGTCAAGGCGCTACCCAGGATCTCCAGGTGCAGGCCCAGGAACTGCTGCGGCAGCGGGCGGCGCTGGAGTCCATCCTCGCCGAGCACACCGGCCGGACCGCCGAGCAGATCCGCGCCGACCTGTCCCGGCCGCACGTCCTGGACGGCCCGGCCGCGATCGCATACGGGCTCGTCGACGTGGTGCTGGGCGATCGCAAGAACCTCGCGACGGCGGCCTGACGATGGAGGAGATGGTGCGCATGCCCGCCCTGACCCGGGCGGAGGCCGACCTCGTCGACAGCTACACCGCGATCTTGGAGTACCTCGCCCGGGTCAATCCGGCCCGCCAGGACGAGACCTACGGCGCGCTGCGCGCTGCGCAAGCCCTAGTCAGCCAGGCCACCGCGCTCCGTGACGCGCTCGCGCTGATGTTCCAGCGAGGAGAGACCACCATCCATTCCTCCACATTGGTACGCGCACTGCTGATCCTCGACGCCGACAAGTCGGTCGACCGGCTGACCCTTGCGGGCCGCTGATCTGGAGGCGTATGAACGGCTGCACGACTCCCGTCATCAAAGGAGATGCGTGTGACCCCCGCCCGGACAGCGCGCGTCGTGCTGGCGATCGTGGCGGTGACCGGCCTCGTCCTGGCCGGCCCCGCCGCTGCCGCACAACCGCCCCAACCGCCCGCCGGCTGCGACCCGTTCGACGAGACCGCCTGCCTGCTGCCCTTCCCCAACGACCAGTTCACCGTCAGCGACCCGAGTAGCGCCACCGGCCGGCGAGTCAACCTCACCGCCGAGCAGCTGCCGGCCTCCGTCGCCGGTACGCACATCGACCCGGCCGAGTGGAACCGGCAGGACGGCTTCAGCCCCGGTACGCCGATCCTCGTTCGCGTACCGGGGGTGGACGTCGTGCGGAGCGGCATCCCGCCGGTGACCGACGTCGGCCGCTCGCTGGACCGCGACGCCCCGATCGTGCTGCTCAACAGCCGGACCGGCGAGCGTACGCCGTTCTGGGCCGAGCTGGACGCGCACGCGGCCGCCCAGCCGGACCGGCAGGTGCTGATCATCCGGCCCGCGGTCGCGCTCGCCGAAGGCACGCGCTACCTCGTGGCGCTGCGGAATCTGCGCGACAGCGCCGGAGACCGGATTCCGGCCCCCGAGGTCTTCGCGTCCTATGTCACCGGCAACGGTCCGGAATCCCGCGATCCGCGGAAGCAGGACGTCAAGCGCGTCCTCGCCGAGCTGACCGTGGCCGGGGTGAACCGGCACGAGCTGTACCTCGCGTGGGACTTCACCGTGGCGAGCGGGCAGAACCTGACGGGACGGCTGGTCGCCATGCGCGACAGCGCGTTCGCCGCGCTCGGTTCCGCCGCGCCGGCGTACCGGGTCACCGGGGTCACCGAGTACACCCCGGCGCAGGACGCCCGGATCGCCCGGCAGATTCGCGGCACGGTCAGCGTGCCCAGCTACCTGACCGGCACCGGCGGCCCCGGATCGCGGCTGCACTACGACTCGGCCGAGCCGGACGCCGTGCCGACGCCGTCGGGCGGCACCATCGCCGCCGACTTCGTCTGCAACCTGCCCCGCAGCGCGACCGCCGCCAGCCCGGCCCACCTGTCGCTCTACGGCCACGGCCTGCTCGGCGCGCCGACCGAGATCAACGCGGGCAACGTCAAGGACATGGCGTACGGGCAGGACTTCCTGTTCTGCGCCACCAGCTGGATCGGGATGGCCGCCGCCGACGTGCCCTTCGTGGCGAGCGTCTTCTCCGACCTCACCAAGTTCGCCGCCGTCGCCGACCGGCTCCAGCAGAGCTATTTGGACTTCCTGTTCCTCGGCCGGCTCATGGGTCACCCGGCCGGCTTCGCGGCCGATCCGGCGTTCCAGGACGCGGCCGGGAACACCCTGCTGGATCTCGCCGGCGGGATGCACTACGACGGCAACAGCCAGGGCGGCATCAACGGCGGCGCGCTGACCGCCGTCGCCCAGGACTGGACGCGCTCGGTGCTCGGCGTACCGGCGATGAACTACAGCACGCTGCTCCAGCGCAGCGTCGACTTCGCGCCGTTCCAGCAGATCATGGACTCGGCGTACCCGGACCGGGCCGACCAGCAGCTCATCTTCGCGCTGCTCCAGATGCTCTGGGACCGAGCCGAGGCCAACGGATACGCCCAGCACCTGACCCGGAATCCGCTCCCGGGCACACCCGTCCACCAGGTGCTGATGCACGTGGCGTTCGGCGACCATCAGGTCTCCCCGGCGGCGGCCGAGGTGGAGGCGCGGACGATCGGCGCCCGGCTGCACGTCCCCGCGCTGGCCGACGGCTGGTCGGACGAGGTCCAGCCGTTCTGGGGCATCCAGCCGATCGAGACCTACCCGTACGTGGGCTCCGCGATCGTCGTGTGGAACAGCGGTCTGGCCGCCGCACTCCCGCCGACGAACCTGGCACCTTCCGGCCCGGAGTACGGCCAGGACCCGCACTCCTTCCCACGGGCGCAGCCGGAGGCGCAGCTGCAGAAGGCGACCTTCCTGCTGACCGGACAGATCGTCGACGTCTGCGGAGGTACGCCGTGTAGCTGACGGTGTCGGCAACCAGGCAGCGATCTAGGGGTCGACGGCGGCCAATGGACGCATGACCGACTCCGACCTTCCCGTCTGGAAGCTTCGCTGGACCGACCTCTGGTGGCTGCTGGCCTACCCGGCGTACCAGAGCTTCGGCACGATTCGCCACGAGGGCAGCCACGCCCTCGTGGCGAAACTCGAAGGCGCCGACGTCACGAACTTCGTGTTCTGGCCGCAGACCGACCTCGGCCGGTTCACCTGGGGCTACACCGAGTGGACCGGCAGCACCGGCTGGGCCACCGACGCCGCGCCCTACCTGTGCGACCTGCTCTGGTTCGTCGGCTTCTTCTTCCTGCTGACCCGGGCGCCGATCCGCAATCACCTCGTCTGGCTGAACCTCGCGATCGTCGGCCTGCTGTCGCCGCTGGTGAACTCTTTCGTCCAGTGGATGGCCGGGATCTTCGGCAGTCCGGAGACCGACGTCGCGAAATGGCTCGGCGCCTGGCCCGACTTCGTCGTGCATCTCTACTTCTTCGTCACGGTGACGGCGTACGTGGTCGGGATCCTCGCGGTGACGCTCCGGGTGCCCAAGCAGCTGCTCCCCGAAGCGGTCCCGGCATGATGCGAGGGTGAGGATTCTGCCGGTCGGGCTGACCGGGTGGCTGGTCGAGACGGAGACCGGCGACGCTGCCGAGGCGCTGTACGCCTACCTCCGGGACCGGGCGCTGCCGGAGGTCGCCGACCTCGTTCCCGGCGCGCGAACCGTGCTGGTCGACTGCGCCGGGTTGTCGGAGGCCGCCCTCCGGGCGGTGCTCGACGGCTTCTCCCCGGCCCGGCCGCCCGCGACCGTCGGCGAGATCGTGGAGATCCCCGTCCGGTACGACGGGCCGGACCTCGACGAGGTCGCCCGATGGGCGGGCGGCTCGCCGGCCGAGATCGTCGCCCTGCATACCGGGGCGGACCTGCGGGTCGCCTTCTGCGGCTTCGCGCCCGGGTTCGCGTACCTGACAGGGGTGCCGGAGCGGCTGCACGTGCCGCGGCTGAGTAGTCCGCGTACGGCGGTGGAGGCCGGGAGCGTGGCGCTGGCGGGCGGCTACACGGCCGTCTACCCGCGCCGCTCACCCGGCGGCTGGCGGATCGTCGGCCACACCCCGGTACGCCTCTGGGACGAGCGGCGTACGCCTCCCGCTCTGCTCACCCCGGGTACGCGCGTCCGCTTCGTGGCGGCGCCATGACCTTCGTGGAAGTGCTGCGACCGGGTCTGCTGAGCACGATCCAGGACCTGGGTCGGGCCGGGCTGGCGAGTCTGGCCGTGCCCCGCTCGGGGGCGGCCGACCGGGCGAGCCTGACGTTCGCGAACCGCCTCGTCGGCAACCCCGACGGGCTGGCCGGGATCGAGACCACGCTGCTCGGCGTCGACCTGCGATTCGAGTCCGCCTGCTGGGTCGCGGTCACCGGCGCGTTGTGCCCCGTACGCGTCGACGGCCGTCCGTCGTCTGTGGACCGGCCGGTGCAGGTTCCAGCCGGCGGGGTGCTCTCCCTGGGCACGGCAGCCGACGGCGTGCGGACCTACCTGGCCGTCGCCGGCGGGATCGCGGTCGACCCCGTGCTCGGCAGCCGATCCACCGACACGATGTCCGGCCTCGGCCCGCCCCGGCTGGCCGTCGGCGACCTGCTGCCCCTGGGCGCTGCTCTCGGCGTACCAGCTGACGTCGATTGGGCGCCGCGGAGCGCGAGGCCCGCCACAGCCCTGGTACGCCTCCTGCCGGGGCCGCGCGACGACTGGGTCGACCTGACCGCGCTGGGCGACTACCGGGTGGACGCGGCGAGCGACCGGGTGGGCGTGCGCCTGCGCGGTCCGCAGCTCACGCGGACCCGGGACGGCGAACTCCCGAGCGAGGGCATGCTGCCGGGCGCGGTCCAGGTGCCGCCGGACGGCCAGCCGGTGATCATGCTCGCGGACCACCCGACGACGGGCGGCTACCCCGTCGTGGGCGTGGTCCACCCGGACGACCTGGGCCTTGTCGCGCAGGCACGGCCGGGTACGGCGATCCGCTTCGTGGTCAGCCGGCGATCGCGCTCTTGACCAGCTGGCGGTGATCTTCGGCACCGAGAGCCGGAACCTCTGCCCGGCCACCATGATCAGCGGAGGTTTTGCGGCGCCATGACCCCACATCCGCTCCGTTGATCATGGCGGCGCAGCGCCGGCAGGGCGGCGCTAGTCGGTGAGGGCGCGGAGCAGGACGCGCCGGGTCGGCTCGCCGTCGGTCTCCAGCCAGACGGCGGGATCGGCCAGCGTCGCCTGGATCTCCGCCTCGGTCATGGGCGACGCGTCGTCCCAGCCGCCGTCGCCGGCGTCGCGGATCTCGATCATCTCGCGCTCGATCATGTCTGCGACGATGGTGGCGAAATGCGGCACCAGCACACGGAGCGCGTCGGTGTCCGCCTCCCGGAGGAAGTCGGGGACGACCTCGTTGAGATAGCTTTCCTCCAGCGCGTTCGTCATGACGCAGCGCTCCTCCGGCGTCAGGAAGTCCCAGAAGCTATGGGATTCCAGCTGACCCTCGACCGGCTCGCCCCGGAACTCCGTCACGACGTACGCCCCGCGATGCTCGCGCAGGAACGCCGTGAGCTGCTCGGGGTCGCCGGATTCCAGGGTGGCCAGGTCGCCGCGGTGGGGCTGGAACGCCGCCAGGATCGCGGCCGCCAGGTCGTCGTCGAGCAGCGACGGCTCCGAAGACACCAGTTCGGCCACGCGTCGGGCCGGGCTGCCCGGCTCGGCGTCGGCGGTGGCCTTCGCGACCTGCCCGAGGCGTACGGCGGGAGAATCGGGCTCATGGATCGCGACCAGCCAGGACTCGTGAATCCAGGAGGTCGTTCGAGTGGGCATCAAGTCACCATCCGCATACTTGCGCCGGGTGTCCGAGCACATTGGACGCCATATCAGACCATGAGCGGAAATCACCGAGTTAGCGGGGGCCCCAGGCTCGGGCCAAGCTTATGATCATGCCCGTGACGACGCACGCCCCCGCCCGGCCGAAGACCCGGCTCGACTTCGTCCGGGAGCACGCCGAGCAGCTGCTGGGACCGAGGGCGGCCAAGCGGCTCGCGATGTTCGGCGACGGCACCCTCTACATCCGGGCCGGCGAAGGCATGCGGTTCCTCGCCTGGCTCATCGACCTCATCATGTACGCCGTCATCGCCGTCCTCGGCCTGGTTGCCGTGTCCGTCGCGTACTCGACGGGGAAGATCTCCGCCGGGCTGCTCGCGGGGCTGATGGCGGCGGTCGTCGTGGGCGCGCCTGTGCTCTACGGGCTGTTCTTCGGCGGCGGCCGGGCCCTCGGCGGCGTACTGACCGGCACGCACCTGATGCGGAACGCCGACGGCGGCCGTGTCGGTTACCGGGCCTGCTGGGCCATGACGGTCCGGCTCCTGCTGGTGCCGTTGCTGTTCGTCGCGGTGGTGACCGCGGCCTCCACCGGCGTCGGCGGCTCCGGGTCGGCGGTCCGAGTGTGCGTGGATCGCGAGGCCACCCGGCGACTGCACGCGGCGGGCATCCTCCGGTAGCCGCTGCTACCAGCCACGGGCACGCCATTCGGGGAGGGACGGGCGTTCGGCGCCCAGCGTCGTCGGTTTGCCGTGGCCCGGCCAGACGACGGTCTCGTCGGGCAGCCGGTCGAAGATCTTCGTCGTGACGTCGTCGATGAGGGTCGCGAAGGCGGCCGAGTCGCCCCAGGTGTTGCCGACGCCACCGGGGAACCTTGGGGCATCGGTCAGCAGGCAACAGCCTTGGGCGCTCACCGTGCGGTCATCATCGAAGCGAGCATTGCCGCTCCGCCTTGGTGCGGCCCGGCAGACAAACTGTTGCTCATGCTGCCACGCGCCAGAGGGCGTCGAGCGGTAGCGCCCGGATCTTCCCGCCGAACGGCAGCGTTTGCTGGCCGGTGTAGAGGACGTACCCGGCGATGAAACGCGTACTTCAAGATCAGTGGTCATCTGGACGGCATCTTGGCGGTCATCTGGACGGCATCTTGGCGGTCAACTGGACAACACCTTCGTGGTTACCTGGACGGAAGGCTGCCGAGATTTGCCGAAGATCATCTTTAGATTTGCCGTCCGGGTCAGTCGTGAGGTTCACCATCCGCGTGCTCGCCACCCGGGGATCGACGGCCACTCCCTGCCGAGGGTCGAACGGCCGCCGTGCATTTATGAACATAACTCCGAACTTGAGATCTGCCGACTGCTCGTCTTGGATCTGCCACACGGCGTTGGCGTCTGTCTGTCTCGTTCGACCGGCCCGAAGTCATGCATCGATGGCCCGTCCGAGCAGGCGGTCGGCGTGGTCGGTGGTCATCAGCATGACCGTGCGGGCGGCCTCACCCTCGGTCCACAGCCAGGTGTCCGGGTCGGCCAATGTCGCGCGTATCTCAGCGTCGGTCATAGGTGGCGCGTTGTCCCAGACTCCGTCGTCCGGTTCGCGGATCTCGATCAGATCGCGCTCGATCATGCTCGCGACCGTTGCGGCGAAGCGCGGGATCAGGGCGCGGATGGCGTCGGCGTCGGTTGAGGAGATCCAGACAGCGCCGTCGGCCTCGGCATGCCCGAGAAAGTCGCCTATGACGCAATTGAGGTAGCCCTCTTCGAGCGTGTTGATCATAATGCAACGTTCTTCCGGTGTCAGCTCATCCCAAAGCGTCACGGACGCATCCTCGCAGCGCTAGCGGGTTGCCGCGGCTCGTATTTTCGCGCTCGCCCGACAGCCGGGGAATCAGCGAGACAGCCCGTCGAATGCGGGGCCAACTTCCAACTCGGTCTCGATGGGATCGCCCCGTGGGGTGGTCAGAAGGCGAGATCCCTTGTATTCCCGAAGAAAGGCGGCGACCTTCTCGCGGTCGTTCGCAGCCAACGAGGGAACATCTTCGCCACGAGGCCGGAACGCTTCGAGGATGGCCCTCTCCAGTTCGTCGTCGAGGAGTGGCAGGACGTACTGGTCGGTCTCCTCGTCAGTGAAGTCCTCTGGCAGCGTCCCGCGGAGGAAGAGCAGGTCAGAGACGCGTCGTGCCGGACTTGCCGGTTCGGGATCCTGGAAAGCCGTGGCGGTCAGGCCAAGGCGAACAGCAGGAGTCCGATCCACGATTTCGTCGAGCATGTCAGTGTCCTTGAGGTTCCACCAGCGCCGGACCTCGTCCGCGGGGACGGGCTGCCGAATTGCGACTAGCCAGTCCTCCTGCAGCCAGCATTTGGTCATGCTCGGACCCGACATTGTCTACCAGCCCCTCGCGCGCCATTCGGGAATCGACGGCCGTTCCATGCCAAGCGTCGTCGGCTTACCGTGACCGGGCCATACCACCGTTTCGTCGGGCAGGCCGTCGAAGACCTTGGCCTCAAGATTGTCCATGAGTGACGTGAATTCGGTGGGGTTTGTTGTCCGCCCAGGACCCCCGGGGAAGAGGCTGTCGCCGGTGAAGATCTGCGGCGGATCGGCCGCGTACAGCAAGGCGATCGAGCCGGGCGTGTGCCCGGCGAGGTGGATCACCTCGAGATCCACGTCACCGACCTGGATCAGGTCGCCGTCGTGGACGGGGGAAGTGGGAACCGGCAGCGCGTCGGCGTCCAGCGGGTGGGCGAGCACGCGCGCCCCGGTCTTCGCCGCGACCTCTGCCAGCGCCTGCCAGTGGTCGGCGTGCTGGTGGGTGGTGATTATCGTGGCCAGGCCGCCGTCGCCGATCAGCTCGAACAGCCGGCCCGGCTCGTTCGCCGCGTCGATCAGCAGCTGCTCGCCGGTCGACTCGCAAGTCAGCAGGTACGCGATGTTGTCGCCGGGGCCGACGGAGCGGCTCTGGACGCGCAGCGATGCCATTCGCCGAGCGTACGCGGCCGGGCGGGGAAATTGGGGTGCGCCGAAGCCGGGCGCACTTGACCATGGTGGTAATGGCTGAAAAGGAAAAGAGGCAGATGAGAGCGCTGGGGTGGGACGACCACTTCGCGGCGGCGTACGCGCCGTTCGACCGGATCGACGCGCGCCCGGGCCGGGTGCTGCGGGTGGATCGCGGCGTGTGCACGGTGCTGACCGCGCAAGGCGCCGACCGCGCCAGTCTCGGCGGGGGCGTCATGTCCCAGGCCGCGGCGGACGCGGTGCATCTGCCGTGCACCGGCGACTGGGTGGTGGTGCGGGACTGGCCCGATCGGCGCACCACGATCGAGGCGGTGCTGCCGCGGCGTACCCAGATCATGCGAAGGACCGCGGACAAGGACTCGACCGCGCAGGTGCTGGCGGCGAACATGGACACGGCGGCGGTGATCGAGCCGCTGGACAGCGGCCCGGACCTGAGCCGGATCGAGCGTCTGCTGGCGCTGGCCTGGGATTCGGGGGCCGAGCCGCTGGTGGTGCTGACCAAGGCGGACGTCACGCGCTACCCCGACGCGATCGTCGAGCAGGTGCGGGAGATCGCACCGGGCGCGCCGGTGCTGGCGGTCAGCGCGGACACCGGGGCGGGGCTGGACGAGTTGCGGCCGCACGTGGCCGAAGGCCGGACCACGGCGCTGCTCGGGCGGTCTGGCGCGGGCAAGTCGACGCTGGTGAACGCGCTGGCCGGGACGACCGTCATGACCACTCAGGCGGTACGCCGAGTGGACGGAAAGGGCCGGCACACCACGACCCATCGGGCGCTGGTGCCGATCCCGGGCGGCGGCGCGGTGATCGACACTCCGGGGCTGCGTGGCGTCGGTCTGCTCGACGGCTCGGAGGGCCTGGTGGCGGCGTTCGCGGACGTCGACGCGCTGGCGTTGCGATGCAAGTTCGCGGACTGTTCGCACACGACGGAGCCGGGCTGTGCCGTGCAGGCGGCATTGGACGACGGCGAGCTGACCGGACGCCGCTGGGCCAGCTGGTTGCGGCTGCAACGGGAGCTGGCGCACGAGAGCAAGCGGAAGGCGGTACGCCTCCGCGAGGAGCAGCGGGCCGCCCGGCAGCGGGCGCGGGAACGACACGCCTGAGGACAGGCGGCGGCGGGTGGCTTCGGACAGGTGTCCGAAGCCACCCGCTATTGTTTTAGCCTGGTAGCGCGGGTCGGACTAATCTTTGGCTCGTTCTTGTCATACCTCCCGGATACAGTCCGCTCGCGGCGGGACCCTGCCTGCCTTCACCTGTCCGATCTAGGAGCTTTTGCGGTGACTGACCGTTTGATCATCCGTGGTGCGCGTGAGCACAACCTGCGTGACGTCAGCCTGGATCTGCCCCGCGACGCGATGATCGTCTTCACCGGGCTGTCCGGTTCGGGCAAGTCGAGCCTCGCCTTCGACACGATCTTCGCCGAGGGCCAGCGGCGCTACGTCGAGTCCCTGTCGAGCTACGCCCGGCAGTTCCTCGGGCAGATGGACAAGCCGGACGTCGACTTCATCGAGGGGCTGTCCCCGGCGGTCTCCATCGATCAGAAGTCGACCTCCCGCAATCCGCGGTCGACGGTCGGCACGATCACCGAGGTCTACGACTACCTCCGCCTGCTCTACGCACGCGTCGGCGAGCCCCACTGCCCGGTCTGCGGCGAGGCGATCACCAAGCAGTCGCCGCAGCAGATCGTGGACCGGGTGCTGGCCATGCCGGAGGGGACGCGGTTCCAGGTGCTCGCCCCGGTCGTCCGCGGCCGGAAGGGGGAGTACCTCGACCTGTTCGCCGAGCTGCAGGCCAAGGGCTTCGCCCGGGCGCGCGTCGACGGCGTGGTCCACCCGCTGGTCGAGGCGCCCAAGCTGAAGAAGCAGGAGAAGCACACCATCGAGGTGGTGGTCGACCGGCTGTCCGTCAAGGCCAGTGCCAAGCAGCGGCTGACCGACTCGATCGAGACCGCGCTCGGTCTGGCCGCCGGCATCGTCGTGCTGGACTTCGTCGACCTCCCCGAGGACGACGAGCATCGCGAGCGGAAGTTCTCCGAGCACCTCGCCTGCCCCAACGAGCACCCCCTGGCGATCGAGGACCTGGAGCCGCGGGTCTTCTCGTTCAACGCGCCCTACGGCGCCTGCCCCGAGTGCACCGGCCTGGGCCAGAAGAAGGAGGTCGACCCGGAGCTGCTCGTCCCCGACGACGAGAAGTCCATCCGGGAAGGCGCGATCGCCCCGTGGGCGAGCGGGCACACCTTCGACTACTTCATCCAGGTGTTGGGCTCCCTCGGCGAGGAGCAGGGATTCGACCTGGACACGCCCTGGCGGGCGCTGTCGGCCAAGGCGCAGAAGCTGATCCTGCACGGCGTCGAGAACCAGGTCCACGTCCGCTACCGGAACAAGTACGGGCGCGAGCGCTCCTACTACGCGGGCTATGAGGGCGTCGTCCCGTGGCTGGAGCGGCGGCACGCCGACACCGAGAGCGAGTGGAGCCGCGAGAAGTACGAGGGCTACATGCGGGAGGTCCCGTGTGCGGCCTGTGGCGGCACCCGGCTCAAGCCCGAGGTGCTCGCGGTGACGATCGCCGGGCACAGCATCGCCGAGGTCTGCAACCTGTCGGTGGGCGAGGCCGCGCAGCTGCTCGTCGAGCTGGAGCTGACCGACCGGCAGAAGATGATCGCCGAGCGCGTCCTCAAGGAGATCAACGCCCGGCTGCAGTTCCTGCTCGACGTCGGCCTCGACTACCTGTCGCTCGACCGGCCGGCCGGCTCGCTGTCCGGCGGTGAGGCCCAGCGCATCCGGCTCGCCACTCAGATCGGGTCGGGCCTGGTCGGTGTGCTGTACGTGCTGGACGAGCCGTCGATCGGCCTGCACCAGCGGGACAACCACCGGCTCATCGAGACCCTGGTACGGCTCCGTGGCCTGGGCAACACGCTGATCGTGGTCGAGCACGACGAGGACACCATCAAGACCGCCGACTGGGTCGTGGACATCGGCCCGGGCGCGGGCGAGCACGGCGGCTACATCGTGCACTCGGGCACCTACGACGACCTGTTGAAGAACGAGAAGTCGATCACCGGCGACTTCCTGTCCGGGCGGCGGTCCATCCCGGTGCCGACGCGGCGGCGGCCGCAGACCAAGGGCCGCGAGCTGACCGTCGTCGGGGCGCGCGAGCACAACCTGCACAACGTCACCGTCGCGTTCCCGCTCGGCCAGCTGATCTCGGTGACCGGCGTCTCCGGCTCGGGCAAGTCCACGCTGGTCAACGACATCCTGCACGCGGTGCTCGCCAACCAGATCAACGGCGCGCGGCTCGTGCCCGGCCGGCATACCCGGGTCACCGGGCTCGAGCACGTGGACAAGGTCGTCGGCGTCGATCAGTCGCCGATCGGGCGTACGCCCCGGTCGAACCCCGCGACCTACACGGGGGTGTTCGACAACATCCGGAAACTGTTCGCCGAGACGACCGAGGCGAAGGTGCGCGGCTACGGGCCGGGCCGGTTCTCCTTCAACGTGAAGGGCGGCCGCTGCGAGAACTGCGCGGGCGACGGCACGATCAAGATCGAGATGAACTTCCTTCCGGACGTCTACGTCCCGTGCGAGGTCTGCAAGGGCGATCGGTACAACCGGGAGACCCTGGAGGTTCACTACAAGGGCCGGACCATCGCCGAAGTCCTGCAGATGCCGATCGAGGAGGCGTCCGGGTTCTTCGAGGCGATCCCGGCGATCCATCGGCATCTGAAGACGCTGGTCGACGTCGGTCTCGGCTACGTACGACTCGGTCAGCCCGCGCCGACCCTGTCCGGTGGTGAGGCGCAGCGCGTCAAGCTCGCCGCCGAACTGCAGAAGCGGTCGACCGGCCGGACGGTCTACGTCCTGGACGAGCCGACCACCGGCCTGCACTTCGAGGACATCCGCAAGCTCCTGCTGGTGCTCCAGGGTCTGGTCGACAAGGGCAACACGGTGATCGTGATCGAGCACAACCTCGACGTGATCAAGAGCTCCGACTGGATCATCGACATGGGCCCCGAGGGCGGGCACCGCGGTGGCACCGTGGTCGGCGAGGGTACGCCGGAGCAGATCGCCGCGATGCCCGAGTCGCATACCGGCGCCTTCCTGCGGCACCTCGTCGCCGAGGTGCCGGCGCAGGCGACGCCGAAGAAGCGGGCGGCGAGCCGGGCGAAGGCGAAGGTCTAGCCAGCGCCACCGTGCCCCGCCGGGCCGTCGCGACCCACGGGGTGGGGCGCGCTGGGAGGGGGCGGTCGCGACCTCCGGGCTTGGATCGTCGCGATATCCGGGATAACGCGGTCATTCGCGACGACGAGGCCGCGTTATCCCGGATATCGCGCCGGACACCGGGGCGCGGTGACGTGTGGGGTGCGCCGGACACCGGGGCGCGGCGACGTGTGGGGCGCGCCGGACACGGGCGCGGTGACGTGTGGGCGCGCCGGACACGGGGCGCGGCGCGCGGGTGGGGCGCCGCGAGGCGTACGGGCTAAGCGCCCGCGCTGAAGCGCTCGCGAGCCCGATCCCGGGCGGCCTTCCGGAGCCGGGTGAGTTCGTCGGGCTCGTCGGCGAGCCGCCGGAGCGCCGAGGCGAGGGCGGCCGGGTCGCCTGCGGGCACGAGCACGGCGGCGTCACCGAAGGCCGCCCGTTGTGGGGCGGTGTCGGAGGTGACGACCGCGCAGCCCGCCGCGGCGGCCTGGTAGACCTCGGTCGGCACGACCGACAGGGCTCGCCGTGACGTGCCGAAGATGCCCAGGCAGACGTCGTGCCCGGCGATCAGGCCGGGCAGCTCGTGCGCGGCGACCCACTCCCGCCAGGTGACCCAGGCGTTCGGGGCGGCCGCCGTACGCGTGGCGGGCAGGTCGGGGCCGGAGCCGATGACGGTGAAGACGAAGCGCGGGTCGCCGGAGAGCGCCGCGATCGCCGTGCCGACGACCGGCGCGCCCTGGACGGGCGTGAACTGGCCGAAGAAGGCGACGTGGACCAGCTCGGTGTCGCGGGCCGGCCGGGCCGAGAACCAGGACGCGGTCGCCTGCCGCAGCGCCTGGTCGTGCGTGGTGATCAGTTTCATCACGTGCTCCAACGAGCCCGCCGGGGTGACGTGATCGTGCCGTCCGGGGAGCGAGATGTGCCACAGGAAATTGTGATGGTTCAACTACTTACACCGCGATTTTCGGCCACTAGCCTGGCTGAAATGACCGAGCGGACCGAGAACACCCCATCCACCTCCCGCCGTACGCTGTTCGCCTCCGCGGGCGCGGTCGGCGCGGCGGCCCTGCTCACCGCCTGTTCGGCCGAGGAGACCCCCAGCACCGCCACCACCACTGCAGCCGGCGGCGGCACCACGGGCGCGACCGCCGGAGCCACCAGCGGCAGCACCGGCAGCACCGGAGGTGGCAGCGGCGGCACCGCGATCGCGCAGACCGGTGACATCCCGGTCGGCGGTGGCAAGATCATCGCCGCTGCCGGCGTGGTCGTCACCCAGCCGACGGCCGGCACCTTCAAAGCCTTCGACAGCATGTGCACCCACCAGCAGTGCCCGCTGTCCGGGGTGGCGAACGGCACCATCAACTGCGACTGCCACTTCAGCAAGTTCTCCATCACGGACGGCTCAGTGGTGAGCCCGCCCGCGACCAAGGCGCTGGCCGAGAAGACGATCGTCGTCGAGGGCGCCGACATCAAGCTCAAGTGATCCCCGCCGGTGGCGGGGCAGCGAAGCGATCTTGTCGGCCGTCCTGAGTAGGCTTGCGGCGTGGCCGATCCTTCGACGTACCGCCCTGCCACCGGCACCATTCCGGAGTCGCCGGGCGTCTACCGGTTCCGCGACCCGAGCGGCCGGGTGATCTACGTCGGCAAGGCCAAGAGCCTGCGCCAACGGCTCAACTCCTACTTCGCCGACCTGTGGTCGCTGCACCCCCGGACGCAGCAGATGGTCACCACCGCATCCTCAGTGGACTGGGTGACGGTCGGCACCGAGGTGGAGGCGCTCCAGCTCGAATACGCCTGGATCAAGGAGTTCGACCCGCGGTTCAACGTCAAATACCGCGACGACAAGTCGTACCCGTTCCTGGCGGTCACCCTCGACGAGGAATACCCGCGCCTGCAGGTGATGCGAGGCGCGAAGCGTAAGGGCGTGCGCTATTTCGGCCCTTACTCGCACGCGTGGGCCATCCGCGAGACGCTCGACCTCCTGCTGCGGGTCTTCCCAGCCCGCACATGCAGTGCCGGGGTGTTCAAGCGGGCGCATCAGATCGACCGGCCCTGTCTGCTCGGCTACATCGGCAAGTGCTCCGCGCCGTGCGTCGGCCGGGTGAGCGCCGCGGAACACCGGGCGATCGTCGACGAGTTCTGCGACTTCATGGCGGGCGGCACCGACAAGCTGCTCAAGCGGCTGGAGCGGGAGATGTTCGCCGCTTCGTCCGAGATGGACTACGAGCGGGCCGCCCGGCTCCGTGACGACCTCGGCGCCGCCCGCAAGGCGCTGGAGAAGCAGGCGGTCGTCCTCGGTGACGGCACCGACGCCGATGTGGTGGCGTTCGCGGAGGATCAGCTCGAAGCGGCGGTCCAGGTCTTCCACGTGCGCGGCGGCCGGGTGCGCGGCCAGCGCGGCTGGGTGGTCGAGAAGACCGAGCAGCTCACCACAGGCGACCTCGTGCACCACTTCTGCTCGCAGATCTACGGCGACACCGCCGAGGGCGCCGACGTCCCGCGCGAAGTGCTCGTCCCGGAACTGCCCGCCGACGCCGACGCGTTGGAAGCCTGGCTGGCCGATCGGCGCGGATCACGGGTGTCGCTGCGCGTACCGCAGCGGGGAGACAAGAAGACGCTGATGGAGACGGTCGCGCGCAACGCGGCGGAGGCGCTGACCCGGCACAAGCTGCGGCGTGCCACCGACCTCACGGCGCGCAGCGCCGCGTTGGAGGAGATCGCCGAGGCACTGGCCCTGCCGACCGCGCCACTGCGCGTCGAGTGCTTCGACATCTCCCAGATCCAGGGCACCGACGTCGTCGCCAGCATGGTCGTCTTCGAAGACGGGCTCGCCCGGAAGAGCGAATACCGCCGCTTCATCATCAAGGGCGCGACCGACGACGTCTCCGCGATCTCCGAGGTCATCCGGCGGCGCTTCGCGGCGTACCTGGCCGAGCGGGACGCCGAACCGTCGCTGGACGACGACGGGCGGGCGAAGAAGTTCGCGTACCCGCCGCAGTTGGTCGTCGTCGACGGTGGGCAGCCCCAGGTCAACGCAGCCGCCTCGGTGCTCGCCGAGCTGGGCGTCGTCGACGTCGCCGTCTGCGGGCTGGCCAAGCGGCTGGAGGAGGTGTGGCTCCCCGACGACGATCTGCCGGTCATCCTGTCGCGCAGTTCGGAGGGGCTCTACCTGCTTCAACGCGTACGCGACGAGGCCCACCGGTTCGCCATCACGTTCCACCGCCAGCGGCGGTCGAAGCGCATGACGACCTCGGCGCTCGACGAGGTCCCCGGCCTCGGCGAGGTACGCCGTAAGGCCCTCCTCCGCCATTTCGGCTCGGTCAAAAAGCTGGGGGCGGCGTCGCTGGAGGAGATCGCGTCGGTGCCCGGCATGGGGCCGCGGACGGCGGCGGCCGTGCTCGCGGCCCTGCACGGCGAGGCCAAACCCGACAGCGACCCCAAAGCCACCGATCAGACCCCCGAACCACCTCGGTAGACTCTCCGGCGGGGCGCCGCGGCCTGCCGGGTCGTGCGCGGGGATCCGGGCAGGGGAGTGGCAAGCGGTGACGGAAGCCGAGACCTCGGCCGCGGAGGCGGTCTCGCGGTCGCAGACCGACTTGGTGATCGTGACGGGGGTGTCCGGCGGTGGCCGGTCGACCGTCGCCCGGGCGCTGGAGAATGTCGGCTACTACGTCGTCGACAATCTTCCGCAGACGCTGATGGTGCAGATGGCCGAGCTGGCGCACGCGGCCGGCGGGGCGGCCCGTCAGACGGCGATGGTGCTCGACGTGCGTAGCCGCGCTTTCTCGACGGATCTCGCCGGGGCGGTCAAGGCGTTGCGCGAGCGGGGGTTCGCTCCCCGCGTGGTCTTCGTGGACGCCGACGACGACGTGCTGATCCGCCGGTTCGAGAACGTCCGCCGGTCGCACCCGTTGCAGGGCAACGGCCGGTTGTCCGACGGGATCGCGGCCGAGCGGGATCTGCTCGCCGAGGCCCGGGATCTCGCCGACGTCGTCATCGACACCAGTCACCTGAACGTGAACCAGCTGCGCAGCCGGGTCGAGGAGTTGTTCGCCGGCGAGGACGCGCTGAAGTTGCGCGTCACCGTGCTGTCCTTCGGGTTCAAGTACGGTCTGCCGCCGGACGCCGATTTCGTGCTGGACGCACGCTTCCTGCCGAACCCTTTCTGGGTGCCGGAGCTGCGCGACCACAGCGGCCGTGACGGTGACGTCAGTCGTTACGTGCTGGGCCAGCGGGGTGCGGCGACCTTCGTCGAGACGTACGCCCGCCTGATCAACGCGACCGCGCCGGGATTCGAACGGGAGGGCAAGCGCTACCTCACTGTCGCCGTCGGTTGCACCGGCGGTAAGCACCGCAGTGTCGCGATCGCCGAGGAGCTGGCGCGGCGTCTGCGGGAATTGCGGGTGGTCGCGAGCGCCCAGCACCGGGATCTGGGGCGCGAGTGAGGATCGTCGCCTTCGGAGGCGGGACCGGCCTGTCGGCGTCGTTGCGGGCGCTGCGGGCGATCCCCACGCCGCTCGACATCACCGCGATCGTCACGGTCGGGGACAACGGCGGGTCCAGTGGCCGGCTGCGCCTGGACCGCGGGGCGTTGCCACCGGGGGATCTGCGGCAGGCGTTGGCGGCGCTGGCCGCCGACGACCCGGTGAGCCGCCGGTCGGCGGACTTGTTCCAGCACCGTTTCGCCGGGACGGACGCCCTCGCCGGTCACCCCGTCGGCAACATCGTGCTGCTGGGCCTGATGGAGCAGTTCGGCGACCCGGTGACCGCGCTGGAGCACGGGGCCGCGATGGTCCGCGCGCAGGGGCGGGTGCTGCCGATGTGCCGGTTGCCCGTCACGCTGGAGGCCGACATCCGGGGCGGTGATCCTGCCCGGCCGCAGGAGTTGGTCACCATCCAGGGCCAGCATGAGATCGCGGTGTCGCCCGGCGACATCGAGGTGGTACGCCTCCTGCCCCCGGCGCCGCAGGCCTGTCCGGAGGCGGTGGCCGCGGTGCTGTCGGCTGATTGGCTGCTGTTCGGGCCGGGGAGCTGGTACACCAGCGTCATCCCGCATCTGCTGGTTCCGGAGCTGGCGGCGGCGGTCGTGAAGACTCGGGCAAAACGGTTGATCACCTTGAATCTGGCGGCTGAGGGCGAAACCGGTGGTTTGTCGCTCGCCGACCATCTCGGGGCGTTGACCCGTTACTTGCCTGATTTCCGGGCAGATATTGTTCTTGCTGACGGCGACGCCGTCGAGGATCCGGCGACGGTCGGGGCAGCGGCGCGGTCGTTGGGCGCGCGGCTCGCCCTCGGCCGGCTCGCCGTCGGCCGGAATGTGCCGAGGCACGATCCCCCCGCCCTGGCCAAGGCCCTGGAGCCACTGTTCGGAGCGGGGAACGCGTGAGGAACGCGGAGTGTTGGCGGAGAAAGGCAGTGCGGAGCCGCCGCACCGCTCGTTAAGCACTGACGACCGGCGCGCAGGAGCGCGGCGCCGGGCGTGGCCTGAGCGCCCGAGGCGACCCGAAGCACGAGGCATGAGGTGGAGTGACACGATGGCGATGACCGCGGCGGTCAAGGACGAGCTGAGCCGGGTGGACGTGCCCAAGCCGTGCTGCCGGCGGGCGGAGATGGCCGCGCTGCTGCGGTTCGCGGGCGGGTTGCACATCGTCTCGGGCCGGGTCGTCGTCGAGGCGGAACTCGACACCGGGGCGGTCGCCCGGCGACTGCGGGCCACCGTGGCCGACCTTTACGGGTACCCGAGCGAGATCCACATCCTCGCCTCCGGTGGACTGCGCAAGGGCAGTCATTACATCGTCCGCGTCGTCAAGGACGGCGAGGCGCTGGCCCGGCAGACCGGCCTGCTCGACGTGCGTGGCCGCCCGGTCCGGGGCCTGCCCCCGCACGTCGTCTCCGGCAACATGTGCTGCCAGGTCGCGGCGTGGCGGGGAGCGTTCCTCGCGCACGGCTCGCTGACCGAGCCCGGCCGGTCCTGCGCGCTGGAGATCACCTGCCCCGGTCCGGAGTCGGCGCTCGCGCTGGTCGGTTCGGCGCGGCGGCTGGGCATCACGACCGCCAAGGCCCGCGAGGTCCGCGGGGTGGACCGGGTCGTGGTCAAGGACGGCGACGCGATCGCCGCGCTGCTCGCCCGGGTCGGCGCGCACGCGAGTGTGCTCGCCTGGGAAGAGCGACGGGTACGCCGTGAGGTGCGGGCGACGGCCAACCGGCTGGCCAACTTCGACGACGCGAACCTGCGGCGCTCCGCGCGGGCGGCGGTCGCGGCTGCGGCCCGGGTGACTCGGGCGCTCGAGATCCTCGCCGACGACGCCCCCGGGCATCTGACGAGCGCCGGCCGCCTGCGGCTGGAGCACCGGCAGGCGTCGCTGGAGGAGCTGGGCGCGCTCGCCGACCCGCCGCTGACCAAGGACGCGATCGCGGGCCGGATCCGCCGTCTGCTGGCGCTGGCCGACAAGCGAGCCCGCGATCTCGGCATCCCGGACACCGAAGCCGCCGTCACCCCCGACATGCTCTCCGTCTAGCCCGCCCCTCGGCTTACCGTCGCCCCGCCGCGAGCCTCGCAGCGGGGCGCGGGGCGTGCTGCACGGCCCGCGAAGCCGGCAGGGAGGGCCGTCTACCGGCCCGACCGGTGCCCGACGGGAGCGACGGTCTGTCAGCCCCGCGGACCTGGGACACAGTCGTTGGGATAGGGTCGGAACGGAAGGCGACGCTGCCGGACAGAAATATCGGCCGCCGGCCGTCAGCGCCGGCGCTAGCGAGGAGATGGGACACGTGACCATCCGGGTTGGCATCAACGGGTTCGGCCGTATCGGCCGGAACTTCTACCGGGCGCTGCTGCAGTCGGGCGCGGACATCGAGCTGGTCGCCGCGAACGACCTGACCGACAACGCGACCCTGGCGCACCTGCTGAAGTACGACAGCATTCTGGGCCGGCTGCCGTACGAGGTGAAGGCGACCGACGAGGACATCACCGTCAACGGCAAGTCGTTCAAGGTGTTCTCCGAGCGCGACCCCGCCAAGCTCCCCTGGGGCGACCTGGGCGCCGACGTCGTCATCGAGTCGACCGGTCTGTTCACCGACGCCGCCAAGGCCAAGGTGCACGCCGACAACGGCGCGAAGAAGGTCATCATCTCGGCTCCGGCCAAGGGCGAGGACATCACCCTCGTCATGGGCGTGAACCAGGACAAGTACGACCCGGCCGCGCACACGATCATCTCGAACGCCTCGTGCACGACGAACTGCCTGGCCCCGATGGCCAAGGCGCTCAACGACGCGATCGGCATCGAGAAGGGTCTGATGACCACGATCCACGCGTACACGCAGGACCAGAACCTGCAGGACGGCCCGCACAAGGACCTGCGCCGCGCCCGCGCCGCCGCCGTCAACGTCGTCCCGACGTCGACCGGTGCCGCGAAGGCGATCGGCCTGGTGCTGCCGGAGCTGAAGGGCAAGCTCGACGGCTTCGCGATGCGCGTGCCGATCCCGACCGGCTCGGCGACCGACCTGACCTTCACCGCGGCCCGTGACACCACGGTCGAGGAGGTCAACGCCGCGGTGAAGGCCGCGTCGGAGGGTGCGCTTCAGGGCTACCTGACCTACACCGAGGACGACATCGTCTCCTCGGACATCGTCACCGACCCGGCGTCCTGCATCTTCGACGCCGGCCTGACCAAGGTCACCGGGGGCAACCTGGTGAAGGTCGTCGGCTGGTACGACAACGAGTGGGGCTACTCGAACCGCCTGGTCGACCTCGTGAAGTTCGTGGGCGCCTCGCTGTGACGATCAAATCCCTCGACACTCTGCTGGACGAGGGAGTCTCGGGTCGGCGCGTGCTCGTGCGCGCCGACCTGAACGTCCCCTTCGTCAAGGGATCGGACCCGGCGGAAATCGCTGACGACGGCCGCATCCGGGCCGTCCTGCCGACCATCGTGGCCCTGCGGGACGCGGGCGCGAAGGTCGTCGTCATGTCGCACCTCGGTCGCCCGAAGGGTGCTCCGGACCCCGCGTACACGTTGAAGCCGGTCGCGGAGCGGCTGGGTGAGCTGCTCGGCTCGCCGATCTCGTTCGCCACCGACACGGTCGGGGAGTCCGCTCAGGCGGCCGTCGCCGGCTTGGCCGACGGACAGGTCGCGCTCCTGGAGAACCTGCGCTTCAACGCCGGTGAGACCAGCAAGGACGCCGGCGAGCGGGGCGCGTTCGCCGACCAGCTCGCCGCGTTCGGGGACGCGTACGTGGACGACGCGTTCGGCGCGGTGCACCGCAAGCACGCCAGCGTCTACGACGTTCCGGCGCGCCTGCCGCACTACGCCGGCGGCCTCGTGCTCCGCGAGGTCGAGGTGCTACGGACGCTCACCGGCGACCCGGCCCGGCCGTACGTCGTGGTGCTCGGCGGCTCGAAGGTCTCCGACAAGCTGGCCGTCATCGAGGCGCTGCTGCCGAAGGTGGACCGGCTGCTCATCGGCGGCGGCATGTGCTTCACCTTCCTCAAGGCCCAGGGCCACGAGGTCGGCGCCTCGCTGCTGCAGGACGAGATGGTCGACACCTGCCGCGGGCTGCTGGAGCGGGCAGACGGCAAGATCCTGTTGCCGTCCGACGTCGTCGTGGCGGACAAGTTCGCCGCTGACGCCGCCACGCAGACCGTGTCCGCGACCGAGATCCCGGCCGGCCGGCTCGGCCTCGACATCGGCCCCGCCTCGGTCGCCGAGTTCGCCGACGCCCTGTCCGGCGCGAAGACGGTCTTCTGGAACGGCCCGATGGGCGTGTTCGAGCTGGCCCCGTTCGCGGCCGGGACGCGGGGCGTCGCGGAGGCGATCACCAAGGTCGACGGGCTCACCGTCGTCGGCGGTGGCGACTCGGCGGCGGCGGTGCGCGCGCTGGGCATCGACGAGAGCGGCTTCGGCCACATCTCGACCGGCGGTGGCGCGTCCCTGGAGTTCCTGGAGGGCAAGGACCTCCCGGGCATCGAAGCACTGGAGCAGTGAATGGCTGAGGCGAAGCGCCGGCCCCTGATGGCCGGCAACTGGAAGATGAACCTCAACCACCTCGAGGCCATCGCGCTGGTCCAGAAGCTGGCCCACACGCTGACCGAGAAGGAGCTGACCGACGTCGAGGTCGTCGTGCTGCCGCCGTTCACGGACATCCGCAGCGTGCAGACGGCGATCGACGGCGACAAGTGGCTCATCGGCTACGGCGCGCAGGACCTGTCGGCGCACGTGTCCGGGGCGTACACCGGGGAGATCTCCGGGGCGATGCTGGCCAAGCTCGGCTGCCAGTACGTCGCCGTCGGCCACTCCGAGCGGCGCGAATACCACAACGAGGACGACGCGCTGGTCAACGCCAAGGTCAAGGCGGCGCTGGCCAACGAGATCGCGCCGATCCTCTGCGTCGGCGAGGGCCTGGAGATCCGGGAGCGGGGCGAGCACGTGGCGCACACCCTGGCCCAGCTCGACGGGGGTCTGGACGGACTCAAGGCCGAGCAGGTCGAGAAGGTCGTCGTCGCGTACGAGCCGGTCTGGGCGATCGGCACCGGCAAGACCTGCGGCGCGGAGGACGCGCAGGAGGTCATCGGCGCGATCCGGGGCCGGATCGCCGAGACCTTCGGCGCCGACGTCGCGCAGAAGGTGCGCATCCTCTACGGCGGCTCGGTGAAGGCGGCGAACGCGGCCGGCATCATGGAGCAGCCCGATGTGGACGGCACCCTGGTCGGTGGGGCCAGCCTGGTCCCGGAGGAGTTCGCCGGGATCGTCCGGTACGCCAAGGCGGCCTGATCCGCCCGGCTTGCAGCGGAGTTCGGCGCGATGTCCCGGTGGGGCGTCGCGCCGAACTGCTTCATGGAAAACTCTCGTTGTCGCGATCCGACGATCGCGAGGTCAAGGTCCACTTCGGACCGAATTCACGGGAGGAACCATGAAACGAGTCATCGCGGTGGCGGCCGCGCTCGTCGTGTGCGCGACGGTACTGGTGCCGGCGTCACCGGCCGCGGCGGCGACGCCGGTCTGCACGAGCTCGGTTTTGAAGGCGACGACGGGCATCGACCCCTACACCGGCGAGCGGCTGTCCGCCAGCGTCCCGTCCTACGGCAGCAGTGTCGACTGCCACCTGCAGTCCGGCATCGCCAACGCGGCGGTGAAGGTGCTCCAGCGGGAGCTCAACGACTGCTACCAGACCGGCCTGACCGTGGACGGGGTCTACGGCCCGGCCACCAAGGCGAAGGTCGCGTCCATCCAGTCGGCGTACGGCATCAGCGCGGACGGGGTCTACGGGCCGAACACCCGGTCGGTCATGTACTGGGCGACCCGGAACGACTTCAACCAGCTGCGCTGCTTCCGGCTGCTGTGATCCGGCGCTGACGCGCTGAGTCATCGACTCCTGACCTTGCGTCAGGTCAAGGTCAGGAGTTGGTTGCGAAAGGCCGCCCGGGTTCCCGCGCGCGAGGCGTAAACCATAGAGTGTCTGGCGTCCCATCCCCACCCCCCATGAGGACGCGCATGCACCGCCATGTCACCGCCCCCTCCTGGCGACGCCGGGCCGCATACGGGGTCACCGCCGCGCTGGTCCTGAGCGGCGTCGCCGCCTGCGACTCGGCCGCCAGCACGGAGGCCGACGCCCCCGCGAAGGGCGGCACCCTCACCGTCTTCGTCGGGGCCCTGCCCGATCACCTGGATCCGCAGATCATCAACGCGGCGCTCGAGGTGAACATCAGCCGGCTGATCACCCGGACGCTGACGACCACCAAGGCCGAGCCGGGCGACGCCGCGAGCGAGATCGTCCCCGACCTGGCCACCGACACCGGGCGGCCGTCGGACGGGAACAAGACCTGGGAGTTCAAGCTCCGCGACGGGGTGAAGTGGGAGGACGGGACCCCGGTCACCTGCAAGGACCTCAAGTACGGCGCCGAGCGCAACTTCTCCGAGCTGATGCAGGACGGGTTGCCCTACGTCCGCAGCTACCTGGACGCGCCCAAGGACTACAAGGGCCCGTTCCTCAACGGCAACAACGGCGGCCAGGGCATCAAGGCCGTCGAGTGCGTCGACGAGAAGACGGTGCAGTACCACCTCAAGCAGGCGGTGGGCGACTTCGGCTACGTCGCTGCGCTCACCGGGCTCGCCCCGGTGCGTCAGGAGATCGAGGGCAAGGACCGGCCGGCCTATGACGAGAAGCCGTTCTCGTCCGGGCCCTACAAGATCTCCGACCGGAGCGACACCACGCTGACCCTGGTCCGCAACGACAACTGGGACGCGGGCACAGACTCGGTGCGCAAGGCGTACCCGGACAAGATCATCGTCCAGGCGGCGAACGACTCCGCCGAGGAGACCAACAAGCTGATCGCCGATCAAGGCCCGGAGCACTCCGGGATCATGATCGACCAGGATGTGGCCCCGAACTTCCTCCAGCAGGTCGTCAACGACCCCGAGCTGGCCGCCCGGACTGCCACCGGCACCACCGGCGCGGTGCGCTTCTTCGCGATCAACACTCGCAAGATCAAAGACGTCAAGTGCCGCCAGGCCCTCTCGTACGCCTTCGACAAGCGCAAGCTCCGCACGGCGCTTGGCGGCTCGATCTCCGGCGAGCTCGCCACCTCGTTCATCCCGCCGTCGCTGGCGGCGCACAAGGACTTCGACGTCTACGGCACCAACACCCGCCCGGACGGCGACATCGACCGGGCCGCCGAGCTGCTGAAGCAGGCGAAGGACTGCCCGAAGAAGCTGCGCGTGGCGTACCGGGACAGCCCGGCGATCAAGCGGCTGATGAAGCCGGTCGTCGAGATGTACCTCCGGATCGGCATCCAGGTCGAGGCGGTGCCGGTGACCTACAAGACGTATTACCACGACGTCTCCGACTCCAGCCTCAACTTCGACCTGATCTTCGCGGGCTGGGTGCCGGACTACCCGAACGGCTCGGCCGTGCTGCCGGCCCTGTTCGACGGCCGCAACCTGCCGGCGCCGGGGGAGACGGGCACGAACAACTACTCGTTCTTCAACGACGACGAGATCAACCGGCTGATCGACGAGGCGGTCGCCGAGCCCGACCTGGAGCGGCAGTACAAGCTCTGGGGTGAGCTGGACCAGAAGATCATGGAGAAGGCCGCCGCCATCCCGGTCGTCTACGCCGTGGCTCAGAGGATCTACGGCTCGAACGTGACGAACGTCTTCATCTCGCCCATGTTCGCCCAGCCCGACCTGAGCGCCATCGGCCTGAAGAACCCGGGCCAGTCCGGCTCGGCCTGATCGCCGGCTGAGCCGAGTCTTCGCGGGAGCATGCCCACCGGGGTGTGCTCCCGCGCCTCGCTCCGGCTATTCTGATCCCCGACAACGCCCTCCGAGAGGACCTCCCGTGCCCAATTGGTTCGCCTACACGCTGATCGTGATCCTGCTCATCACGAGCGGCCTGTTGACCCTGCTGGTCCTGCTCCACCGGGGCAAGGGCGGCGGCCTGTCGAGCATGTTCGGCGGCGGCGTCTCCTCCAACCTGGCCGGGTCGTCCGTGGCCGAGAAGAACCTGGACCGCTACACCGTTCTGGTCGGTGTCATCTGGTTCGCGTGCATCGTCGGTCTGGGCCTCTGGCTCAAGCTGGAAGTCAAGTAATCATCCACCCGTTCGGCGTGTTCCGGCCCACCGTGCACCCATAGGCCGCAGGGATGCGCTAGGCTGATGGCATCTTTTTGCGTACGTGGTTCACTCGCGCCGCCTGACCAGCACTTTTGGGAAGGTTTCGCGTGCTCCGCAGCTTAAAGGTCACGATGCAGACGCACGTGGAAGTAACCCACCAAGGGAGTTAGGCGCAACATGGCACAGGGAACCGTCAAGTGGTTCAACGCGGACAAGGGCTTCGGCTTCATCTCGGTCGACAACGGCGGCCCGGATGTGTTCGTTCACTTCTCGGCCATCCAGAGCAGCGGGTACCGCAGCCTGGAGGAGAACCAGCGGGTTGAGTTCGAGATCGCTCAGGGAGCCAAGGGCCCCCAGGCCGAGCAGGTCCGCCCGCTCTGATCAGACTCACGCAAAGGCCCCCACACCGTTTGGTGCGGGGGCCTTTCGCGGTTCTGGGTCCCGATCAGGACCGCAGGCTCAGCGCCTTCGCCGGCAGCTGAGCCGCGGCGGCCCGGTCGAGCAGCCACAACGTACGCCCGACGCCCTCGACGCCACCGGCCGGCACCTGCACCGCTCCGGCGCCGGACACCGCCATCCCGATGGCGGCCGCCTTGCCCGCCCCGGCGGCGATCAGCCAGACCTCGTCGGCCGTGTTGATCGCCGGGAGCGTGAGGGTGACCCGCACCGGCGGCGGCTTCGGCGCTCCGCGTACGGCGGCGACCGGGCGGGACTCGTAGGCGGCCGGCTGCTCCGGGAAGACCGAGGCGACATGCCCGTCCTCGCCCACACCGAGCAGCAGCAGGTCGAAGTAGGGCAGCTCGGCCGAGCCCTCCGCCGCCCTGGCCAGCTGGGCGGCGTACCGAGCGGCGGCGGCCTCCGGATCGTCCCCGTCCGGCCCGTCCGACGGCGCCATAGGGCGTACCCTCGCGGGATCGAGCGGAACCTGGTCGAGCAGTGCCTGGCGCGCCTGCGTCTCGTTGCGATCAGGGTGGCCGGCCGGCAGGAAGCGTTCGTCGCCCCACCAGACGTCCACCCGCGACCAGTCGACCGCCCCGAGGGCCGGGCTGGCCGCCACGGCCCGGTAGACCGCGGCGGCGACGCGCCCGCCCGTCAGCACGATGCTCGCGCTGCCGCGGGCCGACTGGGCGTCGATCAGCTTGACCATCAGCCGCGCCGCGACCGCCTCAGCCAGGAGGTCGGCGTCGGCGTGGACGATGACGGCGTGCTCCGCGCTCACGCGTTCACCAGGTCCTTCACCCCGACGCGCTGACCCAGGCGCTCGTTGAGCCCGTTGGTGCCGGTGGCGGCCTCGAGCGCGGCGGCGTAGATCTGGTCGGCGTCGAGCCGGCGCAGCTCCTCGGCCAGTTCCTCGCCGAGTCGCCGGTGCACCAGCGGCAGCACCCGATCGTGCGAACCGGTCCGGGAGAGCACCGCGGTGCCCTCGTTACGGGTCAGCGACAGCTCGGAACCGTCGCCGAGGGACACCGCGACCTGATCCAGCCGCGCTCCGGGCTTCAGGGTCGGGCTGACGCCGAGCCGGGCGCAGAGCCAACCCGACAGCAACGCGGCCACCGGGTCGTCCTCGGGCGCCGTCACGGTGACCGCCGTGGCGGATTCGGCCACGGTGTCGAACGCGCCCGCCAGAAGGGTCCGCCACGGCGTCGTACGCGTCCAGGCCAGGTCAGTGTCCCCCGGGGCGTAGTCGACCGCTCGCTGGCGCAATGCGGCCATCGGATCGGCCGCCTGGGCGACGTCGGTGATCCGCCGCTCGGCGACGACGCCCAGCGGGTCCTCGGCGATGCGGTCCGGGGGAGCGCCGTGCCACCAGGTCACCACCGGGACGTCCGGGGCGAGCAGCGGGATGACGACGCTCTCGGCGTGCTGGGCGACGCCGCCGTGCATGCGCAGCACCACGGCCTCGGCCGGGCCGAGCCGCCCACCCACGATGATCTCGGCGTCCAGCCGGTCCTTGGCCGGGTCGACACCGGGCCGGGACTTCCCGGCGGTCGGCGAGATCCGGCTGACCACGATGAGACGGCAGGGGTGCGACGCGGCGGCGATCGTCGCGGCGTCCTCGACCGCGCGGACGCGAGCCTCCTCGACCACGACGACCAGCGTCAACGCCAGTCCACTCGCGACACCGCCGGCCGAGTGCCGTTCGGCGGCGAGCTTGCGGACGACCTCGGCCCCGGTCGTGTCCCAGAGAGCCAACATGTTCCAGTCCTCCTAAGCCCGGCGCCAGGTGCGGCCCTCGCGGGCCAGCATCTCGTCCGCCTCGATCGGCCCCCAGGTGCCGGCCCGATAGGGGTCGGGTTTCGTGCCGGCCCACGCCTCTTCGAGCGGGTCGACCACGCGCCAGCTCTCCTCGACCTCGTCGGCGGTCGGGAACAGCGTCCGGTCGCCGATGAGCACGTCCAGGACGAGCCGCTCGTACGCCTCCGGGCTGGCCTCGGTGAACGCCTCGCCGTAGGAGAAGTCCATCGCGATGTCCCGCAGCTCCATCGCGGTGCCCGGGACCTTCGAGCCGAACTTGAGCACGACGCCCTCGTCCGGCTGCACCCGGATGACCAGCTGATTGTTGCCGAGCAGTTCCACGTCGTCGGGGTTGAACGGCAGGTGCGGCGCCTTCTTGAACAGGATCGCCACCTCGGTCACCCGGCGGGGCATGCGCTTGCCGCACCGGATGTAGAACGGCACCCCGGCCCAGCGGCGGTTCTGGATGCCCAGCTCGACGGCGACATACGTCTCGGTCGTCGAGGTCGGGGGGACGTCGGACTCCTCCAGATAGCCGGCCACCGGCTCGCCGGCCACCCAGCCCGCGGTGTACTGACCGCGTACGGTGCCGGTGGCGATGTCGCCGGGCAGCTTGATGGCGCGGAGCACCTTCAGCTTCTCCGCCCGGATCTCGCTGGCGTCGAAGCTGGTCGGCTCCTCCATCGCCACCAGCGCGAGCAACTGCAACAGGTGGTTCTGCAGCACGTCCCGGGCGGTGCCGACGGAGTCGTAGAACGCGGCCCGGGTGCCGATGCCGACGTCCTCGGCCATGGTGATCTGCACCGAGTCGACGTACTTCGTGTTCCAGACCGGCTCGAACAACGCGTTGGCGAACCGCAGCGCCAAGATGTTCTGGACGGTCTCCTTGCCGAGGTAGTGGTCGATCCGGAAGACGTCCGGCGCGGTGAACACGTCGTCGACGAGGTCGTTGAGCTTCTTCGCCGACTCCAGGTCGTTGCCGAACGGCTTCTCCACGACGACCCGGCGCCAGCCGCCGGACTGCTCGTTGCTCGCCATGCCGGTCCGCTCGAGCTGCTTGAGCACGGTCGGGAAGGCGGCGGGCGGGATGGAGAAGTAGAACGCGGCGTTGCCCTTGATGCCGTGCGTCTCGCGCAGCTCGTCCAGGGTGGCCGCCAGGTGGTCGAAGCCGGCGTCGTCGTCGAACGACCCGGCCACGAACTTGATGTTGCCGACCAGGCGCTGCCAGACCTCTTCCCGCCACGGCGTACGCGCGTGTTCCTGCGCGTGCTGGCGGGCGAAGTCCTCGAACTCGCCGTCACCCCAGTCCCGCCGGGCGTACCCGAGAACGACGAAGCCGGGCGGCAACAGCCCCCGGTTCGCCAGGTCGTAGATCGCGGGAAGGAGCTTCTTGCGGGACAGGTCACCGGTCACGCCGAAGATGACCAGGGCGCAGGGTTCGGGGATGCGAGGCAGCCGCCGGTCCTGCGGATCGCGCAACGGATTGCGCGGCCCCGACTCTTCCTTTCTCCGGGTGAGAGACACGTCAGGCTCCCAAGGTACGGGCGGCGTCGAGCAGACGGGCCAGCCCGGCCCGCCGGTCGGTCAGGTGCAGGTGCAGCAGGGGACGGCCCCGGCCGGCCAGCGCCTGGCGGTCCCCGGCGGCCTGCGCCGCCTGCAGTTCGCCGAAGGTGTAGGGGCGCCCCGGCACCGGCAGGTCGTCGGTGACCGCCCCGGTGATCTGAAGGAACGCGCCGACCTGCGGGCCGCCCTTGTGGAACTGGCCGGTCGAGTGCAGGAAGCGCGGACCCCAGCCGAAGGTGACCGGCCGCCCGGTCGCGGTCGCCAGCAGCGGGCGCACCTCGGCGCCCTGGGCGTCGGCGACCCGGTCCAGGTACGCCATGACGGCCAGGTAGCCGTCCGGGCCGACCTGCTCGGTCAGCCACCGCAGCGCTGACTCCACATCGGACACGTCAGCCGAGCAGTAGCCGGCGACGGGGCCGTCGGTGAAGGTGGCCGCCACCATCGGCGTACCGGACCCCAGGATCTTCTTGGTGTTCTCCTTGGACTCCGTCACATTCGGCTGGTCGAACGGGTCGATCCCGATGATCCGGCCGGCGATCGCGGTGGCGTACTCCCAGGCCAGGAACTGGGCGCCGAGCGGGCCGTTGACCGCCACGGTGCCGGGCGCGGCCGGAGCGGTCACGTCCTGCGCTCCACCGACGAGCACGCTGAGCACGTCGTCGCCGGTGGCGCCGGGCGCGGTCGGCGACTCCACCACGACGGGCAGGATGCCGAGGCCCTGCTTGCCGGTGGACTCGGCGATCAACTGCTCGGCCCAGTCGCCGAGACCGACGATGCCGCTGCCATCCTCGGCCAGGCTGACCTTGTCCCGGCCGGCCTGCGCGGCCGCGCCGAGCAGGGCGCCGAGCGCCAGCGCGGGGTTGCCGTCCGACTCGGCCAGGCTCGGCGTCAACGCCAGGGCCTGGTCGAGCAGCTCGGCCACGTCCACCCCGGCGAGCGCGGTGGGGACCAGGCCGAACGCGGTCAGCGCCGAGTAGCGGCCGCCGACGTTCGGATCGGCGAGCACCACGTACGCGCCCATCTCGCGGGCGGTCTCCGCCAGCGGAGAGCCCGGATCGGTCACGATGACGAACCGGCGGCCCGCCTCGGCCTCGCTGAGCCCGGCGTCCAGGAACGCCTGCCAGTACGCCCGCCGGTGGCTGTCGGTCTCGACGGTCGACCCCGACTTGCTCGCGACGACGACGACCGTCCGGTCCAGCCGGTCGGCGATCGCCGCGCGTACCTGGTGGGGGTCGGTCGTGTCGAGCACCGTGAGCGGGCGGCCGAGCGTACGCGAGATGACCTCGGGGGCCAGCGACGAGCCGCCCATGCCGGCGAGCACGACGTGATCAAGGTCGGCCAGCTCGGCGGCCAGCTCGGCGAGTTGCGGAAGCAGCGCCCGGCTGACCTCGGCGGCGTTGAGCCAGCCCAGCCGGATCGACGCCTCGGCCTCGGCGGCCGGACCCCACAGCGAGGGATCCTGGGCCGCCAGTTTCGCCGGTACGCCCGCCGCGACCAGCTCGTCCCGGACCTGCGTCGCGGCCGGGGCGTCCACGCTGTCCGCCCGAACCGCCAACCCGGCAGCGAACTCAACCTCACTCATGCGATCACCGACCTGCGGCCGGCGCTCGCCTGAGCAGCACTGTGCCTGATGATGAACTCGCTCCGCGATTTCATGCGATCACCGACCTGCGGCCGGCGCTCGCCTGAGCAGCACTGTGCCTGATGATGAACTCGCTCCGCGATTTCATGCGATCACCGTCCGGCGGGAGTTGTCGATGATTCCGGATGTCATGCCTGCTCCAGCTTCGCCGCGATTCCGTCGAGCAGCTCGGTCCAGCTGGCCTCGAACTTGTCCACGCCTTCGGACTCCAGCACCTCGACGACGTCGTCCATGTCGACGCCGACCGCGCGCAGGTCGTCCAGCACCTGCTGGGCGTCGGCGAAGTGGGACGTGATGGTGTCGGCCGAGACGGTCGCGTGATCGTCGGCGGCCCGCATCGTCTTCTCGGGCATCGTGTTCACGGTCCCCGGCGCGATCAGGTCGTCGACGTAGAGCACGTCGGAGTAGTCGGGGTTCTTCGTGCCCGTCGACGCCCAGAGCGGCCGCTGCGGTCGCGCTCCGGCCGCCTTCAGCGCCGCCCAGCGCTCACCGCCGGCCACCTCCAGGTACGCCTGGTACGCCAACCGGGCGTTCGCCACGGCGGCCTTGCCCCGCAGCGCCAGGGCCTCGGGCGTACCGATCTTCTCCAGGCGCTTGTCGACCTCGGTGTCCACCCGGGACACGAAGAACGAGGCGACCGACTCCAGCTTGGTCAGGTCGTGCCCGTTGGCCTTGGCCTGCTCCAGCCCGGTCAGCCAGGCGTCCATGACGGCCCGGTAGCGCTCCAGCGAGAAGATCAGCGTCACGTTCACGCTGATCCCGTGCGCGAGGGTCTGCGTGATGGCGGGGATACCCGGCACGGTCGCCGGGATCTTGATGAAGAGGTTCTCCCGGTCCACCAGCCACCACAGCTGCTTCGCCTCGGCGACGGTCGCGTCGGTCTCCATCGCCAGCCGCGGGTCCACCTCGATGGAGACCCGGCCGTCGGTGCCCTCGGACGCGTCGTACGCGGGGCGCATCACGTCACAGGCCCAGCGCACGTCGTACGTCGTGATCATCCGGGCGGCCTCGTCCACCGTGACCTTGCGGACGGCGAGGTCGTGCAGCTGCTCGGCGTACAGTTCCGAGCCTGCCAGCGCGGCGGCGAAGATGGTCGGGTTGCTCGTCACGCCGACGACGTGCTGCTCGGTACGCAGCTTGTCCAATCCGCCCCCGTGCAGCCGTTCCCGGGAGATGTCGTCCAGCCAGACCGCCACTCCGGCGGCGGACAGCTTCGCAAGGTTGCCTGCCATCACCAGTCTCCTCAGTTCCCGGTCGTCTCGCCCTTGATGGCCCCGGTACGCGAGAGGCTCGCGCGGGCGGCCGCCACCACGTTGTCCGGGGTGAACCCGAACTTCTCGAACAGCACCTGGTAGGGCGCGGACGCGCCGTAGTGCTCGATGCTCACCGACTCGCCGTCGGGGCCGACCAGGTCGCGCCACGACATCTCGACGGCCGCCTCGACGCTGACCCGCGCCTTGACGTTCGGCGGCAGGATCTGGTCACGGTATTCGCGGTCCTGCGCCCGGAACCATTCCTGGCACGGCACCGAGACGACGCGAGTGGCGAGGCCCTCGGCCTCCAGGCGCTCCCGCGCGGTGAGCGCGATCGACACCTCGGACCCGGTCGCCATGATGATCACCTGCGGCTTGCCGTTGCCGGCCTCGGCCAGGACGTAGGCGCCCTTGATGAAGTCCTCGTAGGACACGTCGGCCGGGTCGAGCACCGGCAGCGCCTGCCGGGTCAGCACCAGCCCGGTCGGCCGGTCGACGTGCTCCAGTGCGGCCCGCCAGGCGAACGCGGTCTCGTTGGCGTCGGCCGGGCGGACCACGTCGAGCCCCGGGATCGCCCGCAGCGCCGAGAGGTGCTCGATCGGCTGGTGGGTCGGGCCGTCCTCGCCGAGCCCGATGGAGTCGTGCGTCCACACGTAGGTCACCGGCAGGCCCATCAGCGCCGCGAGGCGGACCGAGGGCCGCATGTAGTCGCTGAAGACCAGGAAGGTGCCGCCGTAGGGCCGGGTCTTGCCGTGCAGCGCGATGCCGTTCAGGATGCCGCCCATGGCGTGCTCGCGGATGCCGAAGTGCAGCGTCCGGCCGTACTCGTCGCCCGGGAACTCCTTGGTCGCGAACTCTGCGGGGATGAACGACGGCTCGCCCTTCATCGTGGTGTTGTTGCTCTCCGCGAGGTCCGCCGAACCGCCCCACAGTTCCGGCAGGACCGGCGCCAGCTTGGTCAGCACCTCGCCCGAGGCGGCCCGGGTCGCGATCGCCTTGCTGCCCACGGCCCACTCCGGCAGCGACTTGGTCCAGCCTTCCGGGAGGGTACGCGCGAGGAGGCGCTTGAGCAGGGTGGTCCGCTCGGGGTTGGCCGCGCTCCACTCGTCGAACTTCTTCTGCCAGGCGGCGTGGAGTTCGCCACCCCGGTCGCCGACCTCACGGGCGTGCGCGAGCACCTCGTCGGCGACGTCGAAGCTGGCCTCCGGGTTGAACCCGAGGATCTTCTTCGTCGCGGCGACCTCGTCGGCGCCCAGTGCCGAACCGTGGATCTTGCCGGTGTTCTGCTTGTTCGGCGCCGGCCAGCCGATGATGGTCCGCAGTGCGATGAAGCTCGGGCGGTCGGTCTCCGCCTTGGCGTCCTGGAGCGCCTGCCAGAGCGCCTCGACGTCCTCCTCGTACTTGCCGGTCCGGGTCCAGTCGACGCGGGCGGTGTGCCACCCGTACGCGGCGTACCGCGCGACGACGTCCTCGGACTTGGCGATGCGGGTGTCGTCCTCGATCGAGATCTCGTTGTCGTCGTAGATCATGATGAGGTTGCCGAGCTTCTGGTGGCCGGCGATGGCGCTGGCCTCGTGGCTGATGCCCTCTTCGATGTCGCCGTCGGAGGCGAAGACGAAGATGTGGTGGTCGAAGATGCTCTGGCCGACGGCCGGCTCCGGGTCGAGCAGGCCGCGCTCGCGGCGGGCCGCCATCGCCATGCCGACCGCGTTGGCGATGCCCTGACCGAGCGGGCCGGTGGTGGTCTCGACGCCTCGGGTGTGCTTGTACTCGGGGTGGCCGGGGGTCAGCGAGCCCCACTGCCGCAACTGCTGCAGATCCGACAGCTGCAGGCCGTAGCCGCTCAGGTAGAGCTGAATGTAGAGGGTCAGGCTGCTGTGCCCGCAGGACAGGACGAACCGGTCCCGGCCCAGCCAGTGCGGATCGGCAGGATCGTGGCGCATCACCTTCTGGAAGAGGAGGTACGCCGCGGGCGCCAGGCTCATCGCCGTGCCGGGATGCCCGTTGCCGGACTTCTCGACCGCGTCCATGGCCAGCACCCGGATCGTGTCGACGGCGCGCTTATCAAGATCAGACCAACTCAACTCGGCCACGGTGCTTCCTGCTCCCTGCATATGTGTTGGTCCGGCCAGCGCTCGCGGCTGTTCGCCAGATGTGCAGGAACAGCGTGAGCTTCCGGCCGGAGTGTGTCTCGGGCGGCCACGGTGTCGCCTTTCCCCTCAGACCCTACAGATCGTGTGCACGGTGCGTACGCGATCTCCCTCACTTCCCCCGGGCGCGGCGTGCTATGCGGAATCGGGCGCTGTAACGGTGCTGTCCCCGGTCGAGCCCGGTCCTCGCGGCTGACCACGCCGCATCGAGCCGGACCGACCGGTAGGTGTGATCGGTCGCACCTCGGCGGGGCTGAAAAGGTCTGCGCAGGTGCTTGGCTTACCCTCTAGCGGTGAGCACGCTCGCCGCTGAGCCGGCCTCTCCTGTTGATCTCCCCCCGCGCGACGCCGCCACCACCGACGAACCCGCAGTCATCGAGGGTTCGCAGGCGCGGCGTTCCGTGCGTGGCGTCGTATCGGCGTACGTGGCGCTGACCAAGCCGCGCATCGTCGAGCTGCTGCTCGTCACGACCGTCCCGGCGATGATGCTCGCCGCCGGTGGCGTCCCCTCGATCGGGCTGATGCTGGTCGTGCTCGTGGGCGGATCGCTGGCGGCCGGTGCGGCCAACGCACTCAACTGCTACATCGACCGCGACATCGACCAGCTGATGCGGCGTACGTCGCGGCGGCCGCTGCCGCGGCACACTGTGTCGCCGCGGTCGGCGCTCGTCTTCGGGCTCGCCCTGGCGACGGTGTCCACCGTGCTGATGGCGGTCTTCACGAACTGGCTGGCGACCGCGCTGACGGTCGCGGCGGTCGTCTACTACGACGTCGTCTACACCCTGTGGCTGAAGCGGACCACCTGGCAGAACACGGTCTGGGGCGGCGCCTGCGGAGCGGCTCCCGTGCTGATCGGCTGGGCGGCGGTGACCGGCTCGCTGTCGTGGGCGGCCTGGCTGATGTTCGCCATCGTGTTCCTCTGGCAGCCGCCGCACTTCTACGCGCTGGCCATCAAGTTCCGTGACGACTACGCCCGCGCCGGCATCCCGATGCTGCCGGTCGTACGCTCGCTGAAGCGGGTCGGCCTGGAGAGCGTGATCTACGCGGCGTTGACGCTGGTGGCGTCGGTGGCGTTGTGGCCGTTCGGGATGAGCTTCATCTACGGCGTTCCGGCGATCGTGCTCGGCGTCCTCTTCCTCAAGCAGGCCTGGGACCTCTACGCTCAGGCCCGCCGCGGGGAGAAGGTGCGGCCGATGAAGATGTTCCACTGGTCCACCACGTACCTGACGTTGCTCTTTGTCGCGATCGCCATCGATGCCGTGATCTAACCCGCCTGTCCGGACACGCCCGATTTGGCGAGCGGCGATTGCACGTGCCACTTTGATGGTCTGCTATGTCCGGTATTGGCCCGGATGAAATTGGACATTCCCCGTTAACCACTCTGGTGTCGCGTCGTAACACGTGTCACAGAAGGCCCGCGAACGCGCCGCGGGGCGTGACGTTCTGCTTATGGTGCTTGGCATGGCAGATGGTTCCGATACGACCCTCACCCTCGAATCTCCGGCCCAGGAGAAGAACCTCGTCTCCGGGATCAAGGGATTCGCCGGTGAGCACGGCGGGGCGAAGGCGGTCATCGAATACCTCGGGCGGCGCGGGGCGCGCGTCGTACTCGTCGGCAACGACGGCGGCTGGGGAGACCTGGTCGCGCCGAGCACCGATGTCGCACGAGCCGCGTGCGAGGAGGCCGGGGTGCCGGTGGAAAACGGCTGGGAGCGCGAGCTCGTGGAGCTGATGCGGCCGAGCAACGACCTGTGGCGTTCGATGGGCCGGCGGCAGCTCGCCCGCTGATCGTTCAGCACAGCCCCTCTTGTAATCTTTGCAGCGTGAATAACCCCTTACTCGTAGGCGACGCGACCCGGGCCCCGGCCCGGGTCGCTCTCGTTACCTGCCGCGACCTTCCGGAGCTGGAGGAGGACGACCGCCTCCTCCTGGCGCCGCTGGCCGAGCGCCGTGTGACGGCCGAACCGGTGATCTGGGACGACACCGAGGCCGACTGGGCCGCCTACGACCTGATCGTGCTCCGCTCACCGTGGGACTACTTCTACCGTTACGACGAGTTCCTGACCTGGATCGGGCGGCTGCCCGCCGGCCGGGTGCTGAACCCCGCCGACGTCGTGCGCTGGAACACCGACAAGCGGTATCTGCGGGAGCTGGCCGACGCCGGCGTGCCGGTCGTGCCGACGCAGTGGATCGGCGCGGACGACACGTTCACCCCGCCCGCCGGTGAGTACGTCGTCAAGCCCGCCGTCAGCGCGGGGAGCAAGGACACCGGCCGTTACGGCCCGGCCGACGCCGACCTCGCCCTGGCCCACGTCCAGCGGCTTCAGCAGGCCGGCCGGCTGGTCATGGTGCAGCCCTACCTGCCCGCCGTCGACACGTACGGCGAAACGGCGCTGCTGCACTTCGCGTCGCCGGTGGACGGGCGGCTGGCATACAGCCACGCCATTCGCAAGGGACCGATGCTGGCCGGGCCGGACACCGGGACCGAAAGCCTCTACGTGCCCGAGGCGATCACCCCGCGCGTCCCGACCGAGGCGGAGTTCGAGCTGGCCCGGCAGGTGCTGGCGGCCGCGCCGGTCAACCTGCTCTACGCCCGGGTGGACGTCATCCCCGGCCCCGACGGCTCGCCCGTCCTGGTGGAACTGGAGCTGACCGAGCCCAGCGTCTTCCTCGCGTACGCGGACGGGGCCGCGGAGCGGTTCGCCGACGCCATCGTCGCCCGCCTCCGCCGAGACTGACGCGTGACGCGTGACGCGTGACGCGTGACGCGTGACGCGTGACGCGTGATCATTGCGTCAGGCATGCTGTTTCAACGGACGAATCGCCGCTTGAAACGACGTGGCTGGCGCAATGATCACGCAAGTAAGGCGCGCAAGTAGGGCACGCAAGTAGGGCACGCAAGTAGGGCACGCAAGTAAGGCGCGCAAGTACGGCACGCAGGCAGGGAGTCAGGCGGGGGAGTCGCCGAAGGCGCGCGCCTCGTCGAGGCCGTCGCGCAGGCGCCGCTGCAGATCCTCCAGGCAGCCGGCCGTGTCGTCGGCCTTCTCCTGGGCGATCGCGAGCAACTCGGCCGCGCGCTCGAACAGGGGCGCGGCCTGGGCCGCTTCGCCCTGCCGGACGAGGGCGGCGATCGCCTCGACGACCCGCCCGGCGGCCTCGGCGTACCGGATGGCGCCCCAGTAGTCGAGCTCCGCGTCGGCGCTGAACGCCGTTTCGACCGCGCCAGCCAGCGCCGCGGGGTCGATCACCGCACGCCGGCGCAGAGAGGGGGACACGCCGCACATCATGCACCGCCCGGTGCTCGCGGTCACGACCTTTCTCGCGCACCGGCCGGGTTTGCAACCGTCAAGTTATCTTCCAGTGACCGACCGGCTGACTGACGGACCAGCGGCACGGGCCGGGCCGGGCGGACCGCCCACCACACACGCAGCGCGGCGATCCAGACCAGACTCGCGCCGAACATGTGCACGCCGACGAGCACCGGCTGCAGGTGGGTGAAGTACTGGACGAAGCCGATGACGCCCTGCCCGGCCAGCACGGCCAGCAGCACCAGGGTCGCGGCCGCGGCGTCGGTCGCGCGTACTGCCCGCAGGGCCAGCCAGGCCGCGGCGCTCAGGCCGAACAGCAGGAACACCAGGTCCGCGTGGACCTGCGAGATCTGGGCGGGGTCGAGGCCGTTGCGGGCCGCGCCCTGATCGCCCGCGTGCGGTCCGCTGCCGGTCACCATCGTGCCGATCACGAGTACGCCCACCGCAGCGGCCTGGATGAGGCCGACCAGCCACCGCAGTTCCCGGGCGACCGTCTCGCGCCGGGGAGCGAGGTCAGGGTCGGCGTCCAGTGTGCTGCGCCAGAACCCGAAGGCGGCGAAGATGATGCCGATGCTGACCATGAAGTGCAGCCCCACGATCCAGGGGTTCAGGTTGGTCAGCACGGTCAGGCCACCCCAGGCGGCCTGGGCCGGGATGCTCAGCGCGGTCCAGAACGACCAGCGCACCATCGACCGGGCCTGTCCGGCGTCGCCGCCGGCCGCGCGAATTCGCTTGGCCGCCTGCCGGGCCAGGAGGAAGCCGAGGACGGCGAGGACGGCGACCACGAAGGTCAGCAGCCGGTTGCCGAACTCGATCGCGCCGTTGACGCCCATCTCGCGGGTGGCGACCAGGGACTCGCCGGTGCACTTGGGCCAGGTCGGGCAGCCGAGCCCGGATCCGGTCAGGCGGACGGCGCCGCCGGTGACGACGATGCCGACGTTCGCCGCGAGGCTGGCCAGGGCGGTGCCCCGCAGCAGCTTCGGCGCCGCCCAAACCTCACGCAGCTCACCCACGTCGCCGAGCATAGCCAGCGCGCCGGTGTGGGCTGCCTCACCGTGCCGTGTCCGGCTGCCGGAACGGTCACACCCTGTTCACCGGCGATCTTCGGCGGGTTCTCTATGCTGCGATCCATGTTCCGCCGACTCCCTCCGGCCGTGCTGGCCGTCACCCTTCTGTCTGCCGCCGCGCTCACCGCGTGCGCCCCCGCCGACGAGACGCCGTCGTCGTCGGCTTCCGCCTCCGCCTCCGGCGCGGCCTGCACCAAGGACTCCCTCAAGACGCTCACCGCCGGGAAGCTGACCATCGGCACCGACGAGCCGGTCTACGAGCCGTGGTTCGTGGACAACAAGCCGGACAACCAGAAGGGCTTCGAGGGCGCCGTGGCGTACGCCGTGGCCGGGAAGCTCGGCTATGCCGCCGGCGACGTCGTCTGGACTCGGGTGACCTTCAACAACGCCATCGCGCCCGGCGCCAAGCCTTACGACTTCGACATCAACGAGTTCTCGATCACCGAGGACCGGAAGAAGGCGGTGGACTTCTCCTCGCCCTACTACGACGTCCGCCAGACCGTCATCGCGCTGAAGTCGTCGAAGATCGCCGGCGCGAAGTCGATCGCCGACCTCAAGTCCGCCAAGCTGGGCGCGCAGGTCGGCACGAGCAGCTACACCGCGATCACCGGCGTGATCAAGCCGAGCGCTCAGCCGTCGGTGTTCAACAACAACGACGACGCGAAGAAGGCGTTGCAGAACGGCCAGATCGACGGCCTGGTCGTGGACCTGCCGACGGCGTTCTACATGACCGGCGCGGAGATCGAGAACTCGCTCATCGTCGGCCAGCTGCCCGCGACGACCGGGCAGGTCGAGCAGTTCGGCCTGGTGCTGGACAAGGGTTCCGCGCTGACCTCCTGCGTCAGCCAGGCCGTCGACGCCCTGCGTACCGACGGCACCCTGACCAAACTGCAGCAGACCTGGCTCGCACAGTCCGCGGGCGCGCCCGAACTGTCGTGACCGAGCGCCTGACACCCCCGGCTGCCACGGCCCGAGCGCTGTGGCAGCCGAGCGCGGTCGAACGCGAGCGGATGGCGTACCGGCGCCGCCGGGCGGTCCTGTCCGTCCTGATCGCCGCCGTCTCGACGGCCGTCGTCGGGATGCTTCTGACCGTCGCGGTCACCGGCGCCCCCGGATGGGACCGGGTCAAGACGTCCTTTCTGGACTGGCACACCGCGAAGGAGTCGCTGCCGGCGATCCTGCACGGGCTGGTGCTGAACATTCAGCTGCTGGTCTTCTGCGCCGTCGGGGCGCTGCTCCTCGGGCTGGTCATCGCCGTCCTGCGTACGCTGCGGGGCCCGGTCGCCTTCCCGGTCCGTGCGCTGGCCACCGGCTACACGTACACCTTCCGGGGTGTGCCGCTGATCATCGTGCTGTACGTGATGACGCTCGGCGTACCCGGCCTGCGGTTGCAGGGCATGCCGTCGACGCTGGTGCTGGGCGGTGTCGCCCTGGTCATCACCTACGGGGCGTACCTGGCCGAGGTGTTCCGGGCCGGGATCGAGTCGATCCATCCCAGCCAGATCGCGGCCGCCCGCTCGCTGGGGCTGACCTACCGGCAGGCGATGCGGCACGTGGTGCTGCCGCAGGCCGTCCGCCGGGTCGCCCCGCCGCTGCTCAACGACACCGTCGCGCTGCAGAAGGACGTCGGACTCGTTTCGCTGGCCGGCCCCATCGACGCCGTACGCGCGGCGCAGATCCAGGTCGCCGAGACCTACAACTTCACCCCCTACATCGTGGCCGGAGTGTTGTTCGTGCTGCTCGCCCTGCCGTTGATCGGCGTGACCGACTGGGTGACCCTGCGGGCCGCCCGCCGCCAGGGAGCACGCGGATGACGCCGGTGCTGCGCTGCGAGAACCTCCGCAAGGCCTTCCGGGGCAATCTGGTGCTCGACGACCTCACCCTGGACGTCGCCGAGCACGAGGTCGTCGCCCTCATCGGCGCCTCCGGCTCGGGCAAGTCGACCCTGCTGCGCTGTGTGAACCTGCTGGAACAAATCGACGACGGCCTGATCCACCTCGACGGCGAGCACATCACCGATCCCCGGGTGGACCCCGACCGCGTACGCCGCAAGATCGGGATCGTCTTCCAGGCGTACAACTTGTTTCCGCACATGACGGTGCTGGACAACATCACGCTGGCGCCGACCCGCGTGCATCGCCGCGCCCGGGCCGAGGCCCGCGAGCAGGCGATGGCCTGGCTGGCCCGGGTCGGTCTCGCGGACAAGGCGGGGGAGTACCCCGATCGGCTGTCCGGCGGGCAGCAGCAGCGCGTCGCGATCGTGCGCGCGCTGGTGAACTCGCCACGCCTGCTGTTGCTCGACGAGGTGACCTCAGCGCTGGACCCGGAGCTGGTCGGGGAGGTGCTGACCATGATCCGCGAGCTCAAGGGCGAGGGGATGACCATGGTGCTGGCCACCCATGAGATGGGTTTCGCCCGGCAGGTCGCCGATCGGGTGGTGTTCCTCGACGGTGGCCGGGTGCTGGAGCAGGGTCCACCCGAGCAGGTCTTCGGCGCCCCCGAGCAACCCCGTACGCAGCAGTTCCTCCGCCGCATCGTGGAAGCGGGCCGGCTGTAACGGACAATCGGGGACCAAGGGTAGGCTAACTTTCGGTGCTGTGGATCACCGGAAGCGCGGTTTGCGCACCCCAGCGTAAATAAGTCACACTGGTGTAGTGGAAATCGCCGCGGCCCGATCTTCTGGGCTCCAGTACGCCCCGGCGGAGGGCGCCGATCGGCGTACCCGCGACCGGGTGCTGGAGTTGCTGGGGCTCGGCGGCGCCACGGCGGCCCAGCTCGGCGACGCGCTCGGGCTGAAGCCGGCGGCGATCCGCCGGCACCTGGACGCGCTGGTCTGCGACGGTCTGGTGACCGGGCGGGACCAGCCGGCGAAGGGCCGGGGTCGGCCCGCGAAGATCTTCTCGCTGACCCGCGAGGGCCGGGAAGGCCTCGGCGGGCACACCTATGACGACCTCGCCGCGGCGGCGCTGCGCTGGATCGCGGCGCAGAACGGCGAGAAGGGTGTCGCCGAGTTCGCCCGTGCACAGGTCGCGCAGTTGGAGGCCCGCTGCCGCGAGGCCATGACGTCGGCGGGCGACGACCCGCTGGCCCGGGCGGAGGCGCTGGCTCAGGCGCTGACCGCCGAGGGATACGCTGCCAGCGCCTCCGTGATCGCCAGCGGTGGCCAACTGTGCCAGCACCACTGCCCGGTGGCGCACGTCGCCGCCGAGTTCCCGCAGCTCTGCGAGGCCGAGACCCAGGTGATCGCCCGTCTGGTCGGCTCGCACGTGCAGCGTCTGGCGACGATCGCCCACGGGGACGGGGTGTGCACCACCCACATCCCCGGTCAACTACACCAAGTCACGGTGAGGGATAACTGATGACCGAGATCACGCAGGAAGAGCATCTTGCTGCCCTGGGGAAGTACGAGTACGGCTGGGCCGACTCCGACATCGCGGGCGCGTCGGCGCAGCGCGGCCTGAACGAGGCCGTCGTACGCGACATCTCGGCGAAGAAGAACGAACCCGAGTGGATGCTCGACCTCCGGCTGAAGGGCCTGCGCCTGTTCGGCCGCAAGCCGATGCCGGCCTGGGGCGCGGATCTGTCCACCATCGACTTCGACAACATCAAGTACTTCGTCCGCTCGACCGAGAAGCAGGCGGCGAGCTGGGACGAGCTGCCCGAGGACATCAAGAACACCTACGACAAGCTGGGCATCCCCGAGGCGGAGAAGCAGCGCCTCGTCGCCGGTGTCGCGGCGCAGTACGAGTCCGAGGTGGTCTACCACAAGATCCGTGAGGACCTCGAGGAGCAGGGTGTCATCTTCCTCGACACCGACACCGGCCTCAAGGAGCACCCGGAGCTGTTCCAGGAGTACTTCGGCACGGTGATCCCGGTCGGCGACAACAAGTTCGCCGCGCTCAACACCTCGGTCTGGTCCGGCGGCTCGTTCATCTACGTGCCGAAGGGCGTGCACGTCGAGATCCCGCTGCAGGCGTACTTCCGGATCAACACCGAGAACATGGGCCAGTTCGAGCGGACCCTGATCATCGTGGACGAGGACGCGTACGTCCACTACGTCGAGGGCTGCACCGCGCCGATCTACTCGTCCGACTCGCTGCACAGCGCGGTCGTCGAGATCATCGTGAAGAAGGGCGGCCGCTGCCGCTACACCACGATCCAGAACTGGTCGAACAACGTCTACAACCTGGTGACCAAGCGCGCCGTGGCGCACGAGGGCGCGACCATGGAGTGGATCGACGGCAACATCGGTTCCAAGGTCACGATGAAGTACCCGGCCGTCTACATGGTCGGCGAGCACGCCAAGGGCGAGGTGCTCAGCGTTGCGATGGCCGGCGAGGGCCAGCACCAGGACGCGGGCGCGAAGATGGTGCACGCCGCGCCGCACACCAGCTCGACCATCGTCTCCAAGTCGATCGCCCGGGGCGGCGGCCGCACCTCCTACCGCGGTCTCGTCCAGGTGCTCGAGGGCTCCAGCCACAGCAAGTCCACGGTCAAGTGCGACGCGCTGCTGGTCGACACGATCTCCCGGTCGGACACCTACCCCTACGTCGACATCCGTGAGGACGACGTGGCGATGGGGCACGAGGCCACCGTCTCCAAGGTCAGCGAGGACCAGCTCTTCTACCTGATGAGCCGTGGGCTGTCCGAGGACGAGGCCATGGCGATGATCGTGCGCGGCTTCATCGAGCCGATCGCCAAGGAGCTCCCCATGGAGTACGCCCTGGAACTGAACCGCCTGATCGAACTGCAGATGGAAGGTGCCGTCGGCTGATGACGACCCTCGAGACCAGCGCACCGCCGAAGACGAAGTCTCAGGCCCTGCGCTCCTACGACGTCGCGGACTTCCCGGCCCTGACGGGGCTGGAGGAGGAGTGGCGGTTCACCCCGCTGAAGCGGCTGCGCGGCCTGGCCACCACCGGGTCCGGCGCAGTCGCCACGGGGGCGGCGCCGAAGTACGAGATCCCCACACTGCCGGCCGGGGTCACTGTGACCTCCGTCGGCCGCGACGACGCCCGGATCGGCAGCGTGCTCACGCCGTTCGACCGGATCAGCGCGCTCGCGTACGGGGGCTTCGAGAACGCGACACTGATCAGTGTCGCCCGCGAGGCCACGCCTGCCGAGCCCATCCAGGTACGCCTGGTCGGCGGCGGCGCCGAGGGGATCGCGTACGGGCACACCTTCGTCGAGGTCGGCGCGCTCGCCGAGGTGACGCTGGTCGTGGAGCACACCGGCAGCGCCACGCTGGCCGACAACGTGGAGATCTCGGTGGGCGCCGGTGCGCACCTGACCCTCGTCACCGTGGCCGACTGGGCCCGCGACGCGGTGCAGGCGCAGCACCTCAAGTTCCGGCTCGGCCGCGACGCCAAGGTTCTGCACGTGCAGGTGTCGCTCGGCGGCGACCTGGTCCGGCAGTACACCTCGGTCGAGTACGCCGATCGCGGTGGGGACATGAGCGCTTACGGTCTGTACTTCGCGACCGAAGGCCAGCACCTCGAGCACCGTCTGCTCGTTGACCACGCCGTGCCGGACTGCCGCTCGTACGTGGGTTACCGGGGCGCTCTGCAGGGCGAGCAGGCGCACACCGTGTGGGTCGGCGACGTGCTGATCCGGGCCGAGGCGACCGGCACCGACACCTACGAGATCAACCGGAACCTGCTGCTGTCCGACGGCGCACGGGCCGACTCGGTGCCGAACCTGGAGATCGAGACCGGCGAGGTGGCCGGGGCCGGGCACGCCAGCGCCACCGGCCGGTTCGACGACGAGCACCTGTTCTACCTGATGGCCCGGGGCATCCCCGAGGGCGAGGCCCGCAAGCTGGTCGTCCGGGGCTTCTTCGCCGAGCTGCTCGCCAAGATCCCGGTCCCGGAGCTGCACGACCGGCTCGGGGACGTGATCGAGGCGCGCCTACAGGGGGCCTCGGCATGAGTTTCGTTCCGGCCTGTTCCACCGACGACGTCGCCAAGGGCTCGGCCCTGCACGTCGAGGTGGAGGGCGTCGAGATCGCGATCGTGCACGCGGAGGACGACCAGTTCTACGCGATCCACGACGAGTGCTCGCACGCCTCGATCCCGCTGTCCGACGGCGAGGTCGACGGCTGCACCCTGGAATGCTGGCTGCACGGCTCGCGTTTCGACCTTCGGACCGGAGAGCCGACCGGGCTGCCCGCGACCGAACCCGTTCCCGTCTACCCCGTCGAAGTCCGCGACGGTTCTGTCTACGTCAGCCTGGCGTCGAGTAATGGAGTTACCCCATGAGCGTTCTGGAGATCCGTGACCTGCAGGTGTCGGTCAAGCTGCCCGAGGGCGAGCTGAAGCCGATCCTCGCGGGCGTCACCCTGACCGTGCGGTCGGGCGAGACCCACGCGATCATGGGCCCCAACGGCTCGGGCAAGTCGACGCTGGCGTACTCGATCGCCGGGCACCCGAAGTACGAGATCACCGGCGGCACGGTCACCCTCGACGGGCAGGACGTGCTGGCCATGTCGGTCGACGAGCGCGCCCGCGCCGGGCTCTTCCTCGCGATGCAGTACCCCGTCGAGGTCCCCGGCGTCTCGGTCGCCAACTTCCTGCGTACCGCCAAGACCGCCATCGACGGTGAGGCCCCGAAGCTGCGCACGTGGGGCGCGGACCTGAAGGGCGCGATGGAGCGCCTGGGCATGGACCCGGCGTTCGCGCAGCGCAACGTGAACGAGGGCTTCTCCGGCGGCGAGAAGAAGCGGCACGAGATCGTGCAGCTGGAGCTGCTCAAGCCGAAGATCGCGATCCTCGACGAGACCGACTCCGGCCTCGACGTCGACGCGCTGCGGGTGGTCAGCGAGGGCGTCAACCGGGTCAAGGAGACGACCGGCATCGGCACCCTGCTCATCACGCACTACACGCGGATCCTGCGCTACATCAAGCCGGACTTCGTGCACGTCTTCGTCGCGGGGAAGATCGTCGAGGAAGGCGGCCCGGAGCTGGCGGACAAGCTGGAAGCCGAAGGCTACGAGCGCTACGTCACGGGTGCGGCGGCCTGAGGAGGCGTCATGTCGGTGATCACCATCCCTGAGGGGATGCCCCAGTACGCGGAGAAGCCGCGCCTGGACGTCGAGGCGATCCGGGCGGACTTCCCGATCCTGTCCCGCACGATCAACGGGCACCCGATGGTGTACCTCGACTCCGGCAACACCTCGCAGAAGCCCCGTCAGGTGGTCGAGGCGATGGTGGATCACTACCTCCACCACAACGCCAACGTGTCGCGGGCGATCTACACGCTGGGTACCGAGGCGACGGAGGCGTACGAGGGCGCCCGGGCGACGGTCGCGGGATTCATCGGGGCTCCGCGCGCCGACGAGGTCGTCTTCACGAAGAACTCCACCGAGGCGATCAACCTCGTGGCACATGCCTTCTCCGGCACCGCGGCCGACCCGCGGTTCCGCCTCGGGCCGGGCGACGAGATCGTCATCAGCGAGATGGAGCACCACTCCAACCTCGTGCCGTGGCAGTTGCTCTGCGAGCGGACCGGCGCGACGCTGAAGTGGTTCGGCGTGACCGACCAGGGCCGGCTCGACGAGTCCAACCTGGACGAACTGGTCACCGAGCGGACCAAGATCGTCTCGTTGGTGCACTACTCCAACATCCTCGGCACGATCAACGCGACCTCCCGCATCACCAAGCGGGCCAAGGAGGTCGGCGCGCTGGTGCTCCTGGACTGCTCGCAGTCCGTGCCGCACCTGCCGTTCGACGTCGTCGACTACGGCGTGGACTTCATCGCCTTCACCGGGCACAAGATGCTCGGGCCGACCGGGATCGGCGTCCTGTGGGGCCGCTACGAGCTGCTGGAGGCCATGCCTCCGTTCCTCGGCGGTGGTTCCATGGTGGAGACGGTGACCATGCCGCGCACCACGTACGCGCCCCCGCCGGCCCGGTTCGAGGCGGGTACCCCGCCGATCGCCGAGGCCGTCGGGCTGGCCGCCGCCGTGCGCTACCTCCAAGGGGTGGGCATGGAGGCGATCCAGTGGCACGAGAAGGAGCTGACGGCGTACGCCCTGGACGCGCTGGCCACCGTGCCGGGGCTGCACGTCTTCGGCCCCACGGTGCCGGTCGGCCGGGGCGGGACGATCTCGTTCTCGCTGGCCGCCGACGACGGCGCCCCGATCCACCCGCACGACGTCGGCCAGGTGCTCGACAGCCTCGGCGTGCAGGTCCGGGTCGGTCACCACTGCGCCCGGCCGACCTGCGTACGCTTCGGCGTCGCGGCGATGACCCGCGCCTCCTTCTACCTCTACACGACGACCGACGAGGTCGACGCCCTCGTGCGCGGCCTGACTCAGGTCCGGAAGGTGTTCGCGTAGCCATGCAGCTCGATCAGCTCTACCAAGAGATCATCCTCGATCACTACAAGCGCCCGCTCGGCCGGGGGCTCCGGGAGCCCTTCGGTGCGGAGGCGCACCACGTGAACCCGACCTGCGGTGACGAGATCACCCTGCGGGTCAACGCCGACGACGGCAAGATCGTCGACGTCTCCTGGGAGGGGCAGGGCTGCTCGATCAGCCAGGCCTCGGCGAGCGTCCTGCACGAACTGCTCACAGGCTCGGCGGTGAGCGAGGCGCTGAAGGTGCACGAGACGTTCGTGGAGCTGATGCAGAGCAAGGGCCAGGTGGAGCCCGACGAGGAGGTCCTCGGCGACGCGGTGGCGTTCGCCGGGGTGGCGAAGTATCCGGCGCGGGTGAAGTGCGCGCTGCTTTCCTGGATGGCGTTCAAGGACGCGCTGGCGCGGGCCGGTGCGATGGAGGTTCCCTCATGAGCGAAGACACTGTTGCGGCCGCGCCTTCGGTTTCGAAGGCCACCGAGGCCGAGGTCGAGGAGGCGATGAAGGACGTCGTCGACCCCGAGCTGGGCATCAACGTCGTGGACCTCGGCCTGATCTACGGCGTCCACGTCGACGACGACAACGTCGTCACCCTCGACATGACGCTGACCTCGGCGGCCTGCCCATTGACCGACGTCATCGAGGACCAGGCCCGGTCGGCGCTGTGCGGCGGCCCGGGCGGCGGTCTCGCCGCGGACATCCGCATCAACTGGGTGTGGCTGCCGCCGTGGGGCCCGGACAAGATCACCGACGAGGGCCGGGATCAGCTCCGGGCGCTCGGCTTCAACGTCTGACCGCATGTGCTTGTCGATCTAGGCGAGAAATGGGTGCCCTGGCCGCCGTTTCTCGCCTAGATCATTTCTGATGCCCGCCAGGCTCGGTGATCTTGGATAGAAAACGTCGCCCTGGCAGCGCTTTCTATTCAAGATCACTCAGCGCAGCCCGAATGGCGGCACCGAGAGCGGCGATCTCGGCAGTCGACTGCGAGAGAACGCCGTTCTCGTGCATCAGAGCGTGATACTGCTGTCGCGAGTAGGGCACGCCCGGCGGCAGCGGCGCGACATGCCAGTGGATGTGCGAGTTGCCCTGCATGCTGCCGAGCGACAGCACGTAGGTCCGCTCGGTCGGGACGACGGCGTTGAGCGCCCGCGCCACCCGATGCACGACCGCCTGCAGGCCGAGATACTCCGAAGGGCTGAGGTCGCGGATCACGTCGGTCACGTGGCGGCGCGGCACGACGAGGGCGTACCCGGGCAGGGTGGGGTAGCGGCTGAGGAAGGCGACGTGATCTCCGTCGTCGTAGAGCAGTTCGTGCTCGTAGCCGGGTTCGCCGGTGAGGAAGGCGCAGACGAAGCAGCCGGCCCGCACCCGCTCTTCGTAGGCGGTGGCGTCGAAGGGTGTCATCCGAGCAGCGCGAGGTAGCGGTCGGGGGCCGTGTGAAACGGCTCGTCGAAGTTCGCGACAGCCGACAAAAGCCATGATGCCGACGAAAGTGCCGATTCCACGACGGCGGCCGGGTAGCCGAACAGCGACGTGTGGAGGGCGAACTCGTCCTCGTCGAGCAGCGACACCTCACCGGTGGTCCGCAGCCGGATCACGTCGAGGTCCAGGTCGACGATGGTCAGCTCGTCGGGGGCGGTCCACTCGGGGATCGCGGTGACGTCGCAGTAGATCGCCGTCCGGGAGTCGGGTTCGCTGTTGAAGCGGGCCGTCCACCAGCGATCGCGCGGCGCGACCATGAGCCGCGGCCCGTGCACGGTGATCCACGGGCCGCCGTCGCGTCGCCAAGCGCCGCCGGGCGGGGAGCCCAGCCAGACGCCGTGCTCGTCCTCGCCCAGGTGGCGGAGGGTCGTCTGCCAGTGCAGCCGGCCGTCGAATTTGCGATATAGCACCCGTACGTCACTCACGTAGGCCACCGTAGAGGGCAGCGCACCGCAAAAGGGTAAGGGACCGACATGTACCTGGACGATGAGACGCTGGACACCGTCGACGCCTGGTGGCGGGCGGCGAACTATTTGACCGTCGGGCAGATCTACCTGATGGACAATCCGCTGCTCCGGGAGCCGCTGGCGGCCGAGCAGATCAAACCTCGGCTGCTGGGGCACTGGGGCACGAGTCCGGGGCTGAATCTGATCTGGGCGCACATGAACCGGGCCATCATCGCGCGGGATCTGAACGCGCTGTTCATCGCCGGTCCGGGGCACGGCGGCCCGGCCATGGTCGCCAATACCTGGCTCGAAGGCACCTACAGCGAGCTGTATCCGGCGGTCGGGCCGGACGAGGCGGGGATGGCCCGGCTGTTCCGGCAGTTCTCCTTTCCTGGTGGCATCCCGAGCCATGCCGCGCCGGAGGTGCCCGGCTCCATCCATGAGGGCGGTGAGCTGGGCTATTCGCTGATGCACGCGTACGGGGCGGTGTTCGACAATCCCGACCTGGTGGTCGCCTGCGTCATCGGCGACGGTGAGGCGGAGACCGGCCCGCTGGCCGCCAGCTGGCTGGGAAACATGTTCTGCGACCCGGTCACCGACGGGGCGGTCCTGCCGATCCTGCACCTCAACGGCTACAAGATCGCCAACCCGACGCTGTTCGCCCGCATCCCCGAGGAAGACCTGCTCCAGGTCATGCAGGGCTACGGCTATCAGCCGATCCTCGTCGCTGGGGACGATCCGGTGAAGGTCCACCACGACCTGGCCCAGGCGTTGGACGGGGCGCTGGACGAGATCCGCGAGGTTCAGCGGCGCGCGCGCAGCGAGCACGACGGCAGCCGGCCGCGCTGGCCGATGATCGTGTTGCGTACGCCGAAGGGCTGGACCGGTCCGGTGGAGGTGGATGGGGTGCCGGTCGAGGGCACGTTCCGGGCGCATCAGGTGCCGCTGCCGGGCGTACGCGAGAACGCCGAGCATCGGGCGCAGTTGGAGCGGTGGCT
>NZ_JBFAHM010000012.1:0-348246 GCF_040654195.1 Hamadaea sp. NPDC050747 | reverse complement strand
CGGCGGCCGGGCTCGGGCTCGCGACGAAGAGGTCCAGCCGCTTGCGGTCGCTCGGGCTGACCGAGGGCGGGTTCTGCAAAGGCGTCTCGAAGTCGTCCCAGTGCACCGGGACGACGACTGCCGGATGGTCCAGGGCCGCCAGCAGCCGGGGCACGTAGGCGTGGGTCACGTCGGTGGCCGGCACGGCGATCATCGCCACGTCTGGGGCGAGCCCGGTGAGGTTTCGCTCGGCGAAGTCGCTGGCGCCCATGAAGAACACCTTCGGGCCGCCCGCGACGCTCACCTGGTAGGCGAGAGTGTCGCCTTCCGGCAGGTCCTGCACTGTCTGCGGCCGGGGCGGCACCGCCACGCGTACGCCGGGGAAGGCCAGGGAGTAGGAGCCGTTCCGGCTGTGCAACGAACTCACGACCTCCACCGTGTACGCACCGAAGTCCATCACCTCACCGCCCTTGACCGGGCTCAGCTGCCCCGCCGGAAGCTGGTACGCCAGCCCGAGGTGGTACGCCGTCAAGGTGCCGAACACCCGCGCGCCGGACCCTTGGGCGATGTGCGGGACGTCGTTGTAGTGGTCCCAGTGCGTGTGGGTGGCGAGGATGGTCTCCGGAGTGCCGGGGTGGTCGCCGATCCGCCCCTCGTCCACGGTCAGCGGAGTCGCCGGATCGAAGTGCCCGTCGAACAGGCCCGTCGAGTAGCGGCTGAGATACGGGTCCACCAGCACCGTCTTGTCCCCGATGTCGATCCGCCAGCCGGAGGTGCCCAGCCAGCGGAAGGTCGCCTTCGCCGAAGCACCCGAAGCGCCCGCGGCTCCGGTAGCGCCGGCGGCGCGGCGGAGGGGCGACGGGGCGGCGGTTGCGGCCGGAGCGGCGGCGCCGGCCAGGGCGGCCCCGGTGCCGACGAGGGCGGCGGCGCCGATGAACCGGCGGCGGCCGAGCGGCGTTTCCTGCGAAGAAGTCATGACCCAGGCAAACACCGCCGTTCCGGCGCGGTCCAAGACGATCGGATCGCGGTCGCGATATCCGTACGCGTATCGGCCCAGCGACGGGGCGTTGTGCGTACGAGCAGATGAGGCCTTGATCACAGCGCGCGCAACGTATCCACGGCCGCGCGCGCGGCCTGACCGATCGCCAGGTCCACGTCGATGCCGCGCGTGTCGGGCCGCCGGGTGCGGGCGCCGATCGCGACCGCGTAGCGACCGCCGTCGGGGTATTCGACGACACCCGCCTCCAGATGCAGGCCGGGCAGCGTGCCGGTCTTGCCCGCGACCTGGACCGAGGGCGGGAAGCCGGACGGCAGGCGGGTGCGCGACAGCTGCCGGGACATCCAGTCACGGACCATCGCGCAGGCCACCGGCGGTCCGGCCCGGTCTTGCCAGATCAGGGTCAGCAGCCGGGTCAGCTCGCGAGGCGTGCTGGAGTTGGTCCGGGCGGGATCGTAGACGCGCAACGCGCGGATCTGATCGTCGGGCAGGTCGCGGAAGACACGCGCGAACTCGTCGGCGTCGTTCGCGCCCACGTCGGCGAAAACGGATTCGAGGACCTGGCGCGGGCTGCCGATGATGTGCGTGCGGGTCAGGCCGAGTTCGGCCGCGAGCACCGGCAGCAGGTCCGGGCCGACCCGCCGGGCGAGGAGGTCGGCGGCGGTGTTGTCGCTGACAGACATGGCGAAGTACGCCAGATCGCGCAGCGACAGCTCGACGTCGTCCGCACAGCCGGCGGTGCCCCAGCCGCCGAGCCGGTCGGCGGCCCGGACGACGACTCGTTCGGCCGGATCGAGCTGCCCTTGCGCGACCTGCCGGGCGAACTCCAGGACCAGCAGAATCTTGACGACCGACGCGATCACCACCTGGTCGTCGGAGCCGGACCCGATCTCGCGGCCGGTGCCGAGGTCGACCGCGTGCAGCCAGGCGTCCACGCCGAGGTTGTCGAAGATCTCCACCGACGTATTGTCGGGGAATGGATCTCTTCCGGCATCTGCGGTACTTCGTGGTGACCGCGGAGGAGATGCACTTCGGCCGGGCCGCCGACCGGCTGGGCATCGCCCAGCCGCCGCTCAGCCAGTCGATCCAGCGGCTGGAACGGGAGCTGGCGGTCGAACTGTTCGACCGGTCGCGCCGCCGAATCGAGCTGACCGCGGCCGGACGGCTGCTCCTCGACGAGGCGCGTACGCTGCTCGCCGGGGAGGAGCGGCTGCGGTCGCTGATGCGGCTGGCCCGCGACGGCCACCTCGGTACGCTGCGCGCCGGAGTGCAGCCGGACACCCCGGCCGCGACGTTGCAGGCGTTGCTGCGTGAGCTGAGCGCACAGGCGCCGGGGCTCGACGTCGACCTGCAGGAGCTGACGACGGGCGAACAGATTCGGCTGCTGGCCGAGGCCCGGCTCGACGTAGGCCTGATCAGTCATCCGGTCGACGCGCCGGATCTGCGGTTCGGCCCGCCGGTCACGGTGGCGTTGGGCGTACTGGTGCCGCGGTTGTCGCCGCTGGCCCGGCTCGGCGCGGTCCGGCTGTCTGATCTGGCCGGTCAGGATCTCGTCCTGCCACCGCGGGCGACCGCGCCGGGCTGGCACGATCACGTGCTGGAAGTGTGCCGGGACAACGGCTTCATCCCCAACCGCGTACGCCACGCGAGCAACCCGGAGTTCCTGCTCGGTCTGGTTCTGGCGGGCCGAGGGGTCGCGATCGAGCCGGAGTCGGCCGCCCGCCGGGAACCGCGCGTCGTCTGGCGTGCCCTGGAGGGAAGCCCGCTGCGGCGTACGGTGTCGGCGGCCTGGCCGGCACAGTCGCCGCATCCGGCGGCCGAACGGTTCGGCCGGATCGCGGCGGAGACGCTGGCCGGCCCGTCCCCCGCGGCACAGATCGAGCCGGTCACGGCGCCCCGGCCGTGGACCGTGGTGTTCACGCCGTCTTATCGTTAAGACTATAACCAATTTGGAAATATAAAGTTATCAGTTTCATTCCTAGATTCCAGGAATGGTCAACAGATCCAAGCTGACAACATGTCTGATCGCCGTGGCCGCGGTGGCCGCCGCCATGGTGATCACGTCGGCGGCCTCCGCCGGTTCGGTCGCACCCGCGACCGTGCCGGTCGCCGCCGACCGCGGCATGGTCGAGGAACTGGCCCGCACCCTGGGTGTCAGTCCCGACCAGGCGCTGGCCCGCCTGGGCCGGCAGGCGGCGTTCGCGCGTACGGAGGAGCGCCTGCGCCACGGCCTCGGTGATCGGTTCGGCGGGGCGTATCTCAACGACGACGCCTCGGTGCTGACGGTCGCGGTGACGAGCGCCGCCGAGGGCGCTCGCGTCCGGGCGGACGGGGCCGTCCCGGTCGTGGTCGACCGCAGCGAGGCGCAACTGCTCGCCGCCAGCGGGCGGCTCGACGGTCACGCGGCGTCGGCACCCCGGCAGATTCCCGGCTGGTACGCCGATGTGCGCACCAACCGCGTCGTCGTGCTCTACCGCGACGGCGGCCTGGCCGCGGCTCGGTCCTGGGCGGCGGCGAGCGGCGTGCCGTCGGGCTCCGTACGCTTCGAGTCCAGTGTGGAGCAGCCGCGGCCGCTGATCGACGTCATCGGCGGCAACGCGTACTACATCGGCGCGGGCACCCGGTGCTCGGTCGGGTTCGCGGTGACGGGCGGCTTCGTGTCGGCCGGGCACTGCGGCACGACGGGCGCCACGACGACGCAGCCCAGTGGCACGTTCGCCGGATCGAGCTTCCCCGGCAACGACTACTCCTGGGTGCGCACCGCCGCCGGCAACACCTCGCGGGCGCTGGTCAACCGCTATCCGGGCACGGTGCCGGTCGCCGGATCGCAGGCGGCCGGGGTCGGCGCGTCGGTCTGCCGATCGGGCTCGACGACCGGGTGGCATTGCGGCACCATCAACGCCCTCAACTCCTCCGTGACCTACTCCCAGGGGACGGTCACGGGGCTCATCCGCACCAACGTCTGCGCCGAACCGGGCGACTCGGGCGGCTCGCTCATCGCCGGTGACCAGGCGCAGGGCGTGACCTCCGGCGGTTCGGGCGACTGCTCCTCCGGCGGCACGACGTACTTCCAGCCGGTCAACGAAATCCTCCAGGCGTACGGACTCACGCTGACCGTCAGCGGCAGCACCCCGCCCACCAGCACGCCGACCACCGGGCCCACCGGTGGGCCGACGACTCCGCCGCAGGGCTGCGGCGGCCTGCCCGGCTGGAGCGCCACGACGGCGTACGCCCCCGGTGACGACGTGTCCTACAACGGCCGTCGCTGGGAGTCGACGTGGTGGTCCACCGGAGCCGAACCCGGCGCTCCCGGTTCCTGGTCCGCCTGGGCCGACCGCGGCGCCTGCTAGAGACCTCACGGTTTCCTCCCCCTGCCGGCCTGGGCGTCCACCAGCGCCCAGGCCGGCGCCCCCCACCCCCACAAAGGAGAACAACCCCGTGAAGCCCATCCGACTCCGGATCACCCTCGCGGCCACCGCCGCGGTGGCGGGTCTGGCCCTGGTGATGCCAGGTGTCTCGCTCGCCAGTGCCAGACCGGAGACACCGCCGGCGGCCGCGCCGTCAGCGGCTCAGGCGAGCGCGCTCGCCGCGCGGGCCGCCGACCGGGTCGCCGACGGCGGCCTCGACGCGCTGGCCAAGGGTCCGAACGAATCCTTCGTACGCCGCGACGTCGTCGCCGGGTCCGGTGGATTCCAGTACGTCTCCTACGAACGCAGCTTCCGCGGCCTGCCGGTGCTCGGCGGCGACGCCGTCGTCGTGACCGACCAGGCCGGCACCGTCCGGGACACCGCCTCCGCGCTCGGCCGGGGCGTACGCCTCGCGTCGGTCACGCCGGCGATCTCGGCGGGCCGGGCGACGGCTGTCGCACGAAAGCAGCTCAGCAAGATCGAGCGGGCGACCGCCGCCCGGCTGGTCGTCTTCGCCGCCCCGAGCGGCGATCGGCTGGCCTACGAGGTCGTGCTGGAAGGCGTACGCGCGAACGCGCCGAGCCGGCTGCACGTCGTCGTCGACGCCGCCGACGCCCACGTCCTCGATCTCCGGGACGACGTCCGGGAAGGCAGCGGCAACGGCTACTACAACGGCCAGGTGACCCTGAGCACCAGCGGCTCCGGCGGCTCGTACTCGATGACCGACAACACCCGGCCGGGCCTGCAGTGCGGCGGCCAGAGCGGTGGCGCGTACACCGGGACCGACGACTCGTGGGGCAACGGGACCGGCACCAGCCTGGAGACCGCCTGCGTCGACGCCCTGTACGCCGTCCAGCGCGAGTGGGACATGCTCGGCGCCTGGCTCGGCCGCAACGGCATCAACGGCAACGGCGGCGGCTTCCCCGCCCGGGTCGGGCTGAACGAGGTCAACGCGTACTGGAACGGCAGCTACACCAACTTCGGCCACAACCAGTCGAACACCGGGCAGGCCACCTCGATGGACGTCGTGGCGCACGAGTTCGGCCACGCGATCTTCCAGACGACCCCGGGCGGCGCCGGCTCCGGCAACGAGAACGGCGGCCTCAACGAGTCCACAGGGGACATCTTCGGCGCGCTGACCGAGGCGTACGCCAACAACCCGAACGACCCGCCGGACTTCCTGGTCGGCGAGGAGGTCAACCTCACCGGCAGCGGCCCGATCCGCAACATGTACAACCCGCAGGCGCTGGGCGACCCGAACTGCTACTCCTCGGCGATCCCGAACACCGAGGTGCACTCGGCGGCCGGGCCGAACAACCACTGGTTCTACCTGACCGCGATCGGCTCGGCCGGGGGCGGCGGCAACCCGTCGAGCCCGACCTGCAACGGCGGCTCGGTCACCGGCATCGGCATCCAGAAGGCCGGCCAGATCTACCTGGGCGCGCTGAACCTGAAGACATCGAGCTGGCGTTACGTCAACGTGCGTACCGCGACGCTGCGCGCGGCGGTCAACCTGTTCGGCGCCGGCTCGCAGGAGTGCCGCACGGTCAAGGCGGCGTGGGACGCCGTCAGCGTGCCCGCGCAGAGCGGTGAGGCGCAGTGCTCGACGGCCACCAACGACTTCTCGGTGGCGGTGAGCCCGACCAGCGGCACCGTCCAGCGTGGAGCGAGCGTGACCACCACCGTCTCGACCGCGACGACCGCCGGCAGCGCCCAATCGGTCACGCTGTCCGCCAGCGGCCTGCCGTCCGGCGTGACCGCGACGTTCAGCCCGGCGACCGTCACCTCCGGCGGGTCCAGCACGCTCACCTTGTCGGCGAGCGCCTCGGCGGCGACCGGATCGGCCACGGTCACGGTCAACGGCAGTGCGGCCAGCGGGTCGCACACCGCCTCCTACACCGTGACGGTGACGACCCAGCCGACCGGCGACGACTTCTCCGTCAGCCTGTCGCCGACGTCGGCCACCGTGGCACCGGGCGCGTCGACCAGCCCCAAGGTCTCGACGACGACCACGTCGGGCAGCGCTCAATCGGTCGCCCTGTCGGTGTCGGGCGCGCCCACCGGCGTCACCGCCTCGGTGAGCCCCACCACGGTGACCTCGGGCAACAGCGCGACGCTGACCGTCGCGGTGGCGGCCGGAGCGACGGCGGGCACCTACACCCTGACCGTGACCGGTGTCGGCGCGTCGGCGACGCACAGCGCGACCTTCACGCTGACCGTCAGCGGCAGTGGCGGCGGCTGCGGCGGCCTGCCGGAGTGGAACGCCGCCACCCCGTATGCGCCGGACGACCAGGTGTCCTACAACGGCCACCGGTGGAAGTCGACCTGGTGGTCGACCGGTGCCGAGCCGGGCGCGCCCGGTTCCTGGGCGGTCTGGTCCGACCAGGGCGCCTGCTGATACCGCCGGGGACGGCGGGCCAGAAGCCGCCGTCCCCGGTCCCTTCCCCACGAACGGAGAAGTCATGAGCGACGAAGAAGAACCGCGTACCGAGGAGTCCCGGGCCAACGGCGTGTCCCGCAAGACCCTGCTGCGCGCGGCCATGATCGCGCCCGCCGTGCCGCTGCTGGCCGGGGTGCCGGCGCTGGCGCGTACGCCCTCCGGCCAGCCGCTGGCGGCCACGCCCGAGTCCTGTGACGACGACGATCTGACGCCGCCGCAGATCGAGGGCCCCTACTTCAAGCCGGGGTCGCCGCTGCGCACCTCGATCGCCGACGGACCGGGCACCGCGCTGACCCTGACGGGCTACGTCGTCGGGCTGGCCTGCCAGCCGATCGCCGGGGCGCTGCTGGACTTCTGGCAGGCCGACAACGGCGGCAACTACGACAACGCGGGCAACCGTTTCCGGGGTCACCAGCTCACCGACACCCAGGGCAAGTTCACCCTGACCAGCATCGTGCCGGGGCTGTACCCGGGGCGTACCCGGCACATCCATGTCAAGGTGCAGGCGCCGGGCCGGCCGATCCTGACCACCCAGCTGTACTTCCCGAACGAGCCCCGCAATTCGACGGACACCCTGTTCGATCCCGCGCTGCTGATGAACGTGCAGATCGTCGGCTCGGGCCGGCAGGCCACCTTCGACTTCGTCCTCAACATCCAGGGCACGCCGCCGTCGCCGTCGCCCACCCCCACGAAGACCACCAGCCCCACCCCGCCCACCGGCGGCACCTGGGCGCCCTATGTGGCGTACGCGCTCGGCGCGCAGGTCACCTATGCCGGTCTGAGCTACGTCTGTCAGATCGCGCACACCTCGCTGCCGGGCTGGGAGCCGCCGAACACGCCCGCCCTGTGGCGGCGGGTGTAACACCCTGACACCTGGGGAGATCCGGCCGTCGACGTCGGCCTGGCGATGTCGGCGGCCTTCGGCGTGTTCATCCACAGGCGACGGTCAGCCGATTGCCGTCCATCGACACAGCCAATACCTTGGCTGGGGACGATCCGAGCATGGGGGACACGGGAGGGCTCATGGGATCGAAGCGATCTGTCGGCAAGCTCGCCGGTGAGGCCGCTCAGGGGTTGATGCGGCCACTGGCGAAGATCATCAAGAAGGGCGACCGGCTGCCGTCGGTCTCCCGGGCGGCACGCCCGCCCGTCCACGCGCACCCGGGACTCCACTCCCGCTCCGGCGCGCTGAGCAACCGTGAGGTCATGGAGCAGGGCGTCGGTCTGCCGCGTACGCCGGAGACGGTCGACCACTACTCCCGACTGGCCGGAGTGGACATGCGCGGCAAGCCCGTCGACATCGTCGAGGCGCCGGACGACATCGCGTACCTGGACTATCAGGGAGCCGTCGCGCGGACTGACGACATGGGCGTCCAGCTCGGCCCGGCCGCGTTCCAGGACGAGGAGACCCTCGTGCGGACCCTCGGCCACGAGAGCGTGCACGTGAAGCAGTACGAGGACGGCCGGGTATCGTCCATGACAGGGCCGCTGGAGGACGAGGCGTACGCCGCGGAGGACGCCTTCGTCGACACCTGGAGGAGGAACACCCGATGAGTTCGCAGCTCACCGTCGAGCGGACGTTCAAGCTGACCGGGCGCCCCTGGCTCCTGGTGACCGGGCGGCTCGACGGCGAACCGCTGAACATCGGCGACCAGCTGACCATCGCCGGCCCCGGCCAGCCGCCGGTCGGCGGCGTGGTGCGGTCGATCGAACTGCACAGCGCGCCCGGGACGACCACCATCGCCGTCGACCTCGAGCTGGACGACCGGATCCGGCCGGGCACCGTCGTCTCCCGCGCCGAATAGGCCACCGGCCGCTCCGTGTCGATGGGGATGCCCGAGCCCGGAATCGACCCTGCCTCCGCCACCACCGCCGCCGAGTTCGTGGAGTTGTTGCGCCGCGTCCGGCTCAGCTCGGAGCTGAGCTATCGGCAGATCGCGCAACGCGCCCGTGCGCACGGCGTCGCGCTGCCCATCAGCACGCTCGCGACGGCGCTCAACCGGGACACGATGCCCCGGCCGGAGGTCGTCACCGCGATGCTCCTGGCGTGCGGTTGCAGCCGAGACGAGCTCGCTCGCTGGCTCGGCGCGCGCCGGCAGATCGTCCTCGGCGCACCGTCCACTACGGACGAACCATCGGCCGGCCCGACGGACCCGGACGAAAAGGAGCCGGACGAGACGGCGTCCGCGGGGACGACAGCCGTGCCGGAAACGGCGGAACCACGTAACCGACGGCGGTGGCTGCGGGCTCGCGTACCCCTGTGGTCGATGCTGGCTGTGGTCGTCGCGCTCGGCGCGGGCGTCGCCTGGTGGGCCACGGACCGTGCGCCCGAAACCGTGGCCCCGGTCCCGGCCTCGCCCGCAGCGGTGCGGGTACGCCCGATGAGCGGCCCCGGCTGCCTGAGCGAGCACGCCGGCAGCAGCGGCTACCTGTTCATCGAGCCGTGCGAGCAGGCGTATCCGGCGTTGTCGACGGAGCCCGCCGGGGGCGAGGCGTTCCGCTTCCGCACCGACCATCCCGAGTTCGGGCCGGGCTGCATGGGCGTCGACCCGGTCTCGGACAGTGATCGGCCGTCCGACGGCTATTGCACGGACGTCAAGCACCAGCTCTTCACGGCGATCCCGGCGGGCGGCGGGCACCTGCTCCGCAACGTCGAACTCGGGCAGTGCCTCGCGGTACGCCCAGAGGCCGGCCAGCGAGCGGTGGTCTTCGCGGCGTGCTCGGCCGACGATCCGGCGCAGGTGTTCGCCGTCGACCGCCTCTGATCGGCCGCACCCCTCTCACCTGCGCGAACGTCGGCCTCGAACGCCTTCGAACGATGCCGAACGCGTTCGCCGTTGACCTCGATCAACTGCCGCGGCTAACAATCGACCCCGGGGACCGCCGGGTTCCGCCGGCCGGCGGGCCCCACAACGGGGAGTGCACAGACGATGACGATTTTGCTGACCGGGGGCAGCGGGGCTGTGGGCGCGGCCGTGCTGGGGACGGTCCCGGCCGGAGCGCCGGCCACGCGGATCGTCGCGTTGGTGCACCGCGGTGATGTCGCCGCCGCGACAGTGACAGGCGACATCACCGCATCCCGGCTCGGTCTGGCTCGCGACGAGTACGCCCGGCTCACCAGCGAGGTCGACACGGTCGTCCACTGTGCCGGGGCGACCGAGTTCACCGCACCCGACGAGGTGATCCGCGCGCTGAACGTGACCGGTACCCGGCATGTGCTCGAGTTCGCCGCCGACGCCGGGGCACGGGTCGTCTTCGCCTCGACCGCCTTCGTCGTACGCCGGGACACCGCCGCCCCGCTGACGCGGTGCTACCTGGAGACGAAGCTGGCCGCCGAGGAGCTGGTACGCGCGGCGGGGCTGCCCGCAGCGATCGCCCGGATCGGGGTCGTCATGGGTGACGCCCGCACCGGGCGGATGAGCCGGTTCCAAGGCCTGCACTCCACCGTGGATGCGGTACTCCGCAACCTGTTGCCGGTGCTCCCGTTCGCCCGGGACGCCGCGATCGACGCCCTGCCGCGCGACGTCGTCGCCGATGCGCTGCTCGGGCTCGCCGCGGAACGCGGCACCGGCGTCAGTGAGCATTGGCTGACCGCTGGACCGGCCGCGCTCACGATCGGGCGCATGGTCGAACTGGTCGCCGAGCGGGCGCCGGCCCTGGGCCGGACCGTCCACCCGCCGCGGTTCGTCCGTCCCGCGCTCGTCGACCGGGTCGTCCGGCCGGCGTACATCGATCCGCTGCCCGCCCCGCAGCGCCGCAAGTTCGCCAATCTGATGGCCCTGGCCTCGTTGTTCGACGGCGTACCCGGGTTTCCGACCACGCTGGCCGAACCGCCCACCACCCGGCGGCTCGAGGAGGCGTTCGTGGCCACCGTCGACTACCTCGCCGCCAGCCGTGGACTTCTCGCCGCCTGACGGGCTCTGGCTATGGGCGCTCGTCTCGGCGGCTGGATCAGGGTTCTGGGTCGAATCTTGGACCTGGATCCGGCCCAGAACCCTGATCCAGCGCATACGTGCCGCGTCCGAACACCGAACGCAGACCGACTGGGAGTCGCTCATGACCGCCGAAGCACCACTGTCCTATGCCCAGCAACTGCTCGCCGCGTTCGCCGTCCACGACGGAGGCAGCGTCTTCGGCGGCGGATTCGTGAACTGGTGCGCGCATGAGCTGACCGGCCCGGTCACGCCGGAGCTGCTGCAGGAGGCGCTCGACGAGCTGGTCGTGCGGCACGGGGGGCTGCGTACGCTGGTCGTCCGGGACGAGGGCTTCCCCTTCCAGCGCGTCGCCGAACCCGCGCCGGTCCCGTTGCGCGTCCACGACGTCACCGCGTCCACAGCGGAGGAACGCGTACGCGTCACCGCCCGGATCACCGCCGAAGCCCTGACCCGGCCGCTACCTCCCGACCAGGTTCCGCTGATCGCCGCCGACCTCGTCCGATTCGGTCCGGCCGTGTCGGCGTTGATCCTGATGATCCACCGCACGGTCGCCGACGGCTGGACGATGCAGGTCGCCATCCGGGATGTCGTCGCGGCGTACGAACGTCGCCTCCGCGGCATGGCCACCCCCAGCGGACCGGTGCCCCAGTACGCAGACCACGCCCTGACCGAGGCCGCGCCCGACCGGGAGAAGCGGATTCTGGAGGCGCTGCCCTACTGGCGCGAGCAGCTGTCCGGCGTACGCCGGGTCGGCATTCCGGCCGACCGCCCCCGGCCGGCGCCCGGCACGGCGGGCAGCCGGGAGAAGGCGCTGCACACGTTCGTCCTGCCGGATCCGGTCGTGGCGGGCCTGCGCGAGCAGGCCCGGCGGCTGCGGACCACCGAGTTCACTCTGCTGCTGACGGCGTACGCCGTCGCGATGGCGGGGCACGCCGGTCAGACGCGCGTCACCGTGCCGGTGCTGTCGGCCGGGCGGGGCGCCGGGGACTGGGACGGCATCGGCTTCTACCTCAACGGCCACGTGCTGCGGCTGGACCTGTCCGGTGCGATGACGGTCGCGGAGGCGGTCGCGCATGTGCATCGGGTCAACACCGAGGCGCTCCAGCACGACGTGCCGCTCGTCCGCGTCCTGGAGGAGCTGCCGGAGCTGGCCGAGGCGGCCTTCGACGCACGGGACGTCGTGCCCGCGCCGATGCAACTGTGCCGTCCGATCCCCCGCGCCGAGGACCCCGCCGCGAGCATCCACTATCGACGGCTGACGCTGCCGCCCGACGTCGTGCGGGAGACACCCGTCATGCCGGTGGACTTCCTGTGGGTGATGGAGCCGTACGACTCCTTCGTCGTCCGGGTGACCTACGACCCGGCGATGTTCGACGCGGACACCGTCGAGCGGATCGCCGGGCGGTTCCGTTCGGCCGCCGACCGGCTCGTGACCTCGCCGGACACTCCGCTGGCCGCGTTGCCGGCCACCACCCCACAGGAGGTACGCCGATGAACCGCCAGGCCCTCGACCTGAGCACCGAGTACGCCGCGCCCCGGGACGCCGTCGAACAGCAGCTGGCCGACCTGTGGGCCGCTCGCCTGGAGGTCGAGCCGATCGGGATCCACGACGACTTCTTCGAGCTGGGCGGGGACTCGCTGCTGGCCGCCGAGCTGCAGCTGGCGATCGACCAGCTGTTCGGCGTCGAGGTGCCGACGTGGACGTTGTTCCTCAGTCCGACCGTGGCCGAACTCGCCGCCGCCATCGTCGCCGAGCTGGCGTCGGCGTGACCACGCTCGTCGATCTCGCCGATCCCGGCCTGTACGCCTCCGGCGACGCGCACCGGGTGTTCCACGCGTTGCGGGAGGAGGATCCGGTGCATTGGCAGGCGCCTTCCGGCGACCGGCCGGGCTTCTGGTCGGTGACCCGGTACGCCGACGTCAACCGCGTACTCTCGGACTACGAGGCGTTCACCAGCGAACGCGGTACGCTCCTCAACCTGCTGGGCCGCCCGGATCCCGCGGCCGGACGGCAGCTCGCCGCGACCGATCCGCCCCGGCACGACCGGATGCGGGCACCGGTGCAGCAGGCGCTGAACGCCCGCGCCGTCGACCTTCATCTGTCCGCTGTGGACGAAGCCGTGGACGCCGTCCTGGAACCGGTACGGCGGTCGGCCGGCTCCGTGATCGACCTGGCCGGGGTGTTCCGGCTGCTGCCGCTGGCCGCCGTCGGTCCGCTGCTCGGCGTACCGGAGTCGGACTGGGCGCGCCTGGCGGAGCTGGCAGCGATGTGCGCGGCGGAGGACGATCCCGACGTCCAGCTGCCCGACGGCGTCGCCGCGACACTCCAGCGGGGGCATCGAGAGCTGTTCGCGTACTTCGCCGACCTGGTCCGCGACCGCCTTCGCCGGCCCGGTGCCGATCTGCTCAGCATCCTGGCCACGATGCGGTTCGAGGGGGCTCCGCTGCCGGTCGGCTCGGTCGTCGCGAACGCGTACAGCCTGCTGCTCGGCGCGGCCGTGACGCTGCCGTGCGTGCCCGCCGCCACGCTCTGTCACCTGGCCGAGACCGGCGCCTATCGGGAGTGGGCGGAGCGGCCGCGGTCGCTGGACAGCGGAGTCGAGGAGGCGTTGCGCTTCGCCACGCCCGGCATGCATTTCGTCCGGCACGCCCGGCACCCGGTCCGGGTCGGAAACCGGGACGTCGAGGCCGGCCAACCCGTGGTCGCGTGGCTGGCCGCGGCCAACCGCGACCCGGAGGTGTTCGAGGCCCCGGACCGGTTCCGGCCAGAGCGGCGGCCCAACCGCCACCTCGCCTTCGGCAGCGGGCGGCACTACTGCGTCGGCTCGCACATCGCCCGCCGCACGCTGCGTCTGCTCTTCGGCCGGTTCCTCGCCGAGGTGACCGACGTCGAACCGGCCGGTCCGCCGAGCCGAGTCCGCTCGGCGTTCCTCGCCGGGTTCAAACACCTGCCCGTCGTGGTCCGGCTGCGCGGAGGCGCCGCATGATCCCGCTCACCTATGCCCAGGAGCTGCTCGATCTCGTCGAGCGGCACGCTCCGGGCCGCACCACCGGCGACCGGTTCGTCGTCGAGCAGTCCTTCCGGATCACCGGCGTGATCGAGGCCGAGCCGCTGCGGCTGGCGCTCGGCGACGTGGTCGCACGGCACGAGGCGCTGCGGAGCGTCCGGGAGCCCGGCGGCAGCCGGGTGGAGCCGCCGGGTCCGGTCAGCCTGGACGGCTACGCCGATCCCTTTCCGGCGGGCGACCTGCCCGCGCTGCGGGCTCGGCTCGCCGGCGATCGGCTCGACCTGGCCGCGCACCACAGCGCCGCCGATCCGTGGTCGGTCGCCGTGATCGTCCGGGATGTCGCCACCGCGTATCACGCACGGTTGCGGGGTGACCGGCTCTCCCCCAAGGTCATGCAGTACGCCGAGATCGCGGCCGACGACCGCTCACCTCAATGGCAGCGGCGCATCGCGGAGGTGCTGCCCTCGTGGCGTACGCGGCTGGCCGGGATCGGCGCGGTCGACCGCCCCGGCTGCGGCCCGGTCACCGGCGCGTACGCCGAACTGCCCTTCCGGCTCGGCGACGGTCTCTGGCAGGCAGTGGTGAGCAGCGCCCGGCGGGCGCGCAGCACGCCGTTCACGGTGCTGCTCTCGGCGTACGCGGCGACGCTGTATCCGGCCGGGCTGCAGGCCGAGGCGCTGCTGCCGGTCATCACCCCGGGCCGCATCCCGTCGGAGTGGGACACCGTCGGCTTCCTGCTCAACGTGCTGACCATGCGGGTGCCGATGCCCACCTCCGACGATCCACCGGAGCTGGCCCGGCGGGTCGACGCGGCCTGCCGTCAGGCGTACGCGGATGACATCCCGCTCGTCCCGGTGCTGGGCGAGGTGCCGGAGTTGCTGGCCGTCCTGGCCGGTACGCGAGCCGCCCCAGCCTTCCGGTTCGTCGCGCGGCCCCCGATGACCCCGCCGATCGTCCAGCCACTGTGGACGGCGAGACCGGCCGGGCCGGAGACGCCGCCGTCGGTCGTCCTCGGCTGCCCGCTGCTGTTCACGCTGCACCCCGGCGGCTCCGGGATCGTGACCTACGACGTGGGGGCGTACTCGGCTGACCGCGTCGGCGAGCTGGTCTCGGCGTACCTGCGGCGGCTGCCGTCGTTCACCGGAGCCGCCTGATGTGGCCCGATCACATCCTGAATCTGATCGAGCCGCACCTGTTCGGCGACGCCGTCGCGGTCCGCGACCAGGACGGGCAGCTGACCTACGCCGAGCTGGCGGACCTCAGCGCCCGGACGGCGGCGGCGCTCGTCGACGCCGGAGTGACCGAGGGCGAGCCCGTGCTCCTGCACACGCGCCTGTCCCGGTGGGCGATCGTCGGCATGCTCGGCGCATTACGTGCGGGCGCGTGTTACGTGCCGGTCGACGCGGCATTCCCGGCGAGCCGCCAGCGCCAGTACGCCGACGCCGCCGGGGCGCGCGTCGTCCTCACCGAACCGGGGCTCTCCCCGGTGCGACCGGAGCTGGCCGCGATCGACCTGACCTCGCCGCCCACCCGGCGAGCCGCCCGGCCCGGACGGCTGGCCTACACCTGCTTCACCAGCGGCTCCACCGGTACGCCGAAGCCGGTCACGATTTCGGCCGCGGCGCTGGCGTACTCGACGGCGGCCCGGCTCCGGTACTACCGGGACCCGGTGGGCGGCTTCCTGTTGTGCTCGTCGATCTCGTTCGACAGCTCGGTCGCGGGGATCTACTGGACGCTCGCCTGCGGCGGCACCATCCTCATCCCGAGCGTCCGGCCGGGTGACCTCGTCGCGCTCGGCCGCACGGCTCGCGCGTACCGGCCGACGCATCTGCTGCTCGTGCCCTCCCTCTACGCGGTCGCGCTGCGCGGTGGGCTCGCCGACGACCTGCGAAGCCTGCGTACCGTCGTCGTCGCGGGCGAGGCCTGTCCGCCCAGCCTGGTCGGTGACCATTTCGCCCAGTTGCCCGGCACCCGGATGTTCAACGAGTACGGCCCGACCGAATGCACCGTCTGGTGCACGGTCCACGAGTGCATACCGGAGGACGCCGGGGAACGCTCAGTGCCGATCGGCCACCCCATCCCCGGTACGCGCGTCGCCCTCGCCGACGGCGTACTGCACGTGCACGGTCCCGGTCTGGCCGAACCGGACACCGTCCCGCGCACCACCCTCGACGGCCACGCGTTCTACCGGACCGGCGACCTGGTGACCCACCGTGCCGACGGTGCTCTGCTGTACCACGGGCGCGGCGACGACCAGCTGAAACTCGGCGGGATGCGGATCGAGCGGGCCGAGGTCGAGCACGCGCTCACCGGCGCGCCCGGGATCGCGTACGCCGCCGTAGGCGTGGCGGACGGACGGCTGGTCGGCTACGTCGTCGCCACTCATCTCGGCGGCGAGGTCGACCGCCGCGCCGTCCGCCGGCACCTGCTCGACGCGCTGCCGGCCGCCGCCCTCCCACTGCGGTTGATCATCCTCGACGAGCTGCCACAGCTGCCCAATGGCAAGATCGACCACGCCGACCTCGACCGCCGCGCGGCGCAATTGGTTTGCCGGGATGCGCCCGGTTGGGTAGGAAGATCACATGTTGACGGGCAGCAAGGTCGGGCTCCGCGCCCGGCATGAGGAGGACATCCCGGTTCTGCGGACCGAGCTGTTCAACGATGTGGTGAACGCCGCACGTGCGGACAGTGGGCCGTGGCGGCCGATGTCGCCCACGTCGAAGGATCCCCGGCTCGTGGCGGACGGCCAGGAGCCCGGGCATGTTCCGTTCTCCGTGGTCGAACTGGCCGGCGGCAGCCTGGTCGGCGCAGCGACCCTGTGGGGCATCGACACCCACCACCGGTCGGCGCACATCGGGCTGGGCTTGCTGCCGTCCGCCCGCGGCCAGGGATACGGCACCGACGTGGTCGCCGTGCTCTGCCACTACGGCTTCGTCGTACGCGGCCTGCACCGGCTGCAGATCGAGACGCTGGCCGACAACACCGCGATGCTGCGCTCCGCAGAGCGCAACGGGTTCGTCCGCGAGGGCGTACTGCGCAAGTCAGCCTGGGTGCTCGGCGAGTTCCTGGACGAGGTGCTGCTCGGGTTGCTGGCCGAGGACTGGCGGCCCTGACGGTCAGGCTCGCGTACGCAGCAACCGGCGCGGCCCTGGTCCGTCGCCGCCCAGCACGTCGCGTGGATTGGTCAGGTGGCACGCCCGCAGCGACAGGCAGCCACAGCCGATGCAGTCGGTGAGGTCGTCGCGCAACGCCTGGAGCTGGGCGATGCGCTCGTCGAGGACGGCTCGCCAGCCGCTGGACAGCCGCTCCCAGTCCTCGCGGGTCGGGGTGCGTTCGCTGGGCAGCTCGTCCAGCGCCGCCCGGATCGCCGTCAACGAGATGCCGACGTTCTGGGATGCTCGGATGAAGGCCACCCGGCGCAGCGTGTCCCGGCTGTAGCGGCGCTGGTTGGTGGCCGACCGCGTACTGCTGATGAGGCCCTTGCGCTCGTAGAAGTGCAGCGCCGAGACGGCCACGCCGCTACGCTCGGCGACCTGGCCGACGGTGAGTTCGTGCGAAGGGGTATGCGCCCTGGGCATGTCACCGACCGTAGCATCGACCTGAACTTAGGTTGAGGTTGCGCTCTTGGCCGGCGGATCAGGGATCTCGGTCGAATCATGCCGCATGATTCGGCCGAGATCCCTGATCCAGCGCCGACGCGTTACCGCGCGAACGTGATCACGGCCGGAACTCGTGGACCACCTCGATGAACCCGACGATGTGCTCGTTGAACTCGTCCAGTTCCTCGGCGGGCACCCACAGTTCGAGGATGTCGCGCCCGCCCGCCTGCCGCACCGGGTAGGTTCCGGCGCTGACGCCGTCAGAGGCAGATCCAGACATACATCGCGCGGTCACCGATCCCGGCCCGAGCCACCACCCGCAACTCCGGGATGAGCTTCGCGAGCCAGTCCGGCTCGGGCCTCATCCACTCCTCGGCCTCGCTCCACTTCGCGGCCAGCTCGGGAATCCGCTCGTCGGGGATGCCCGCGATCGCGGCCCGGCACTCCTCCCGGATCCGGATGACCCACGGACCCTCCTCATCGGACGGCTCCAGCATCTCCTCGTCGCCGCGGTGCCTGCGCTGGTTGTACTTGACGCCGTCGACGGCCGCCCACAATTGGCCCAGCAGGATCGTCGGCTCCACCCATTTCGCCGCCAGCTGCGGCAGGTCGGTCGGCAGCGGACCGTGCTCCTGGCAGGCCGCCGCCTCAGCCGGCGTGGCGGCGAAGTAATCGGTCAGGATTCCCACCGGCCGACCCTAACGACACCGTCCGACAACGCCACCGATCGGCAACCACGCCGTCCGGAAACCAGGCCGTCCGACAACGACAATGACCGGCGACCACGCGCGGGATACGTTTGCGCGATGACCTGGTCCACGACGACCGACATCGACGTCTTCCTCGCCGCCGCGGGCGACTTCCTGCGTACGCACGACGACCAGCACGGTGAAGCCGTCTTCGCCGCCGTATGCAGCGGCTCGGGAGGTCGCCCACGATGCGCTCGTCTTCGCGGCCGCCGGAGACGAGGCGGCGGCCCGCCGCTACCGAGACCTGGGTTTCGTTCCAGTGCTCGACCGCGTCATGCTCCAGAGCTGAGCCGCCGCCCTGCGCCGCTCAGGTCAACGCGTTGAAGACCGCCTCGGCCCGATCGCGCTTGGTGTACAGCTCCCACGCGGCGTCGGCCAGGTCGTCCGGGTCGAGGATCGGGAGGCCGCCGGTCGCCTGAGCGCTCATGAACCTGTGGATGTCACCGCGTTCGATCAGACCGCCGATGGTCAGTGTGCCGGCGTACACGCCTTGACCGGCGAGCGCGGCGTTGAGGGTCACGGCGTAGTTGCGCAGCGCGGCCGAGGAGAGGGCGAGGTTGCCCAAGGCCGGCATCGGCACCACCGAACTGAGTCCGCCGGCGAACAGCAGACCGCCCTCGCCGCGCTCCACCATGCCGGGCAGGACGAGCCCGACGAGATCCACTGCGGCGTACACCCAGCTCATCGCGGTACGCACGGAGTCGCTGTCGGCCTGCGTGATCGGCGCCGGCCGGTCGGCGGGGTCGAGCGCGGCGGGCCCGTAATACACGATGTCCGGCGATCCGAAGCGGGCGCCGATGGCGTCGACGGCGGCGGCGAGCTGCGCCCGGTCGCGGACGTCGGCGACGAACGCGTCCGCTTCGATGCCGGCGTCGGCGAGCGAGCCGAGATACCCGGCGTGCCGATCCGGCGTACGCGAGACGAGCGCGACCCGATGCCCCTCGCGCCCGAAGCGATGTGCCACGGACAGGCCCAATCCGGGTCCGACGCCGAAGACTGCGACTGTTCCCACGATCTCCTCCTAAGTTGAGGTTCCCCTCAGATTAAGCCGACCGTAGCACGAACATGAGGATGCCCTCAACTTTGTAGGATGGTGGGCGTGACCACGGGAACCAAGCCGCTCCGGGCGGATGCCGCGCGCAACCGCGACCGGCTCCTCGCCGCCGCGGGCGAGGTCTTCGCCGAGCGCGGACTGGACGCTCCGCTGGAGGAGATCGCCCGCCGGGCGGGGGTGAGCATCGGCACGCTCTACAACCACTTCCCCACCCGCGACAGCCTGTTCGACGCGATCTTCCCGGCGCGGATGGCCGTGCTGGACGCGGCCGCGGCGCGGGCGCTCGCCGATCCGGATGCCTGGGCGGGCTTCGTCGCGTTCACCGAGACGCTCTTCGCCTTGCACGCGGAGGACCGAGGGCTCAACGACGCGCTGGCGCAACGCGTACCGCTGTCGCCGGGGGTCGTCGACGCCTGCCATCGCTGTTTCCAGCACATCGAACAGCTGGTGGCGCGGGCGAAGCAGAGCGGTGCGCTGCGCGACGACTTCGAGGTCGCCGACTACGCCGCGTTGATCTGGGCGATGTCCCAGGTGATCCGGGAGAGCGCCGGGAGCGCTCCGGACTCGTGGCGGCGGACGCTGGCCTTCTTCGTGGACGGGCTACGGTCCGGCGCGGCCCATCCGCTGCCCGTCCCGGCGCTCACGCCGAAGCAGCTCGCCGCGATCATGGCCGCGCCACCCGACTGACGCTAACCGGCCGCGGCGTCCTCGCGTACCAGCTGAAGGTGCTCTTGCGGATCACCGCCCGTGACGAAGGCGCGGCGCGGGTGCTGCACCGAGGCGAGCGAGACGATGTCGCGGCCGAACGCCACGGCGGTCAGCCAGATCGCCGCCACCCGGACCTTGCGCTCCCAGCTCGGCACCGCGAGCACGTGGTATCCACGATGGACGAGCCAGGCGAGCGGGCCCTTGAGGACGAGCCGGCGGTACTGGAAGATGCCGCGGCCGAGGCCCAGCGTGGCGATCGTGCCGAGGCTGTGGTGCAGGTAGGGCTTCACCTTGCGCCCCCGCAGGCTCGCGAGGATGTTACGCGCGAGCAGCTTGCCCTGCCGCACCGCGTGCTGGGCGTTCGGCACGGTGATCGCGCCGTGACCCAACGCCAGGTCGGGCACGGCCGCGTCGTCGCCCGCACCCCACGCGTCCGGCACCGGCTCGGCCTCGGTGCCCACGCGCAGGTCCGCGCGCACGACGAGCAGGCCACGATCGTTGATCGGCAGATCGGTGTGGCTGCGGACCATCGGATTCGCGCCGTTGCCGGCGGTCCAGACGATCAGGTCCGTGTCGAACTCCTCCCCGGTCGACAGCACCACATGCCCGCCGGTCGCCGAGAGCACCTGGGCGTTCAGGTGGACGTGGCCACCGCGCTTCTCCAGCGAGCGGACGACCCACCGCCCCGGCCCATCGGTGACCTCGGGCAGGATCCGGCCGCGGGCCTCCACCAGGTGGAAGGCCAGCTCACTCTGGTCGATCTCCGGGTACGCCTGGAGCAGCGACGTGGCCAGCGACAAGAGTTCGCCGAACCCCTCGACACCGGAGAACCCGCCACCGACGAACGCGACGGTGAGCAGCCGCTGCCGCTGCGGTCCCGGCGGCAGCGCCGAGGCGCGGTCGAACGCGGTCAGCAGCCGGTCCCGGATCGCGACCGCCTCCTCGACGTGCTTCATGCCGATCGCCTGCTCGGCCACGCCGGGGATGGCGAACTTGCGGGTCACCGCACCGGCGGTGACGACGATGACGTCGTAGCCGAGCGGGAAGGGTTCACCGTCGGCCGGCTGGACCGTGACGGTGCGGTGCGCGTGGTCGATCTGCGTGACCGAACCGGCGACGAGCCTCGTCTTGCGCAGATGCCGCCGCAGCGACACCGCGGCGTGCCGGGCCTCGACCGAACCGGCCAGCACCTCGGGCAGGAACGGCTGGTACGTCATGTACGGCCGCGGATCGACCACGATGATCCGAGCCTCGTCCCGGCGGAGCCGCCGCTCCAGCTTCCAGGCGGTGTAGAAACCGGCGTACCCGCCGCCGACCACCAGAATGGTTCGCATTCGGTCCTCCATGTGATGCCGTGTCGCGCACTCACCCCCTAGACCGGACAGCCCCCGGCTTTGTGACAGCCGCCGGTGTGACGGCGCCGGTTTGTGACAGTCGTCGCTCCGCGTCGTTGCTGTAGAAGACGCGTCACTCACGCCGGCATCGTCGGAAGGGCGGATCCATGCGAACCAGTCGACTCGAGGCGTTCAGCGACGGTGTGCTGGCGATCATCATCACGATCATGGTGCTGGAGCTCAAGCCCCCGGCCGGGCACGAACTGTCCGACCTCCTCCACACCACCGGCGTCGGCCTGCTGACCTACCTGCTCAGCTTCGTCTACGTCGGGATCTACTGGAACAACCATCATCACATGTTCCACCTGGTCCAGCGGGTCACCGGGGCGATCCTGTGGGCCAACCTCGCGCTGCTGTTCTGCCTGTCCCTGTTCCCGTTCACGACGGCGTGGATGGACGAGTCGAACTTCGCGCACACCCCGGTCGTGATCTACGGCGTGAACCTGCTCGCCGCCGCGATCGCGTACTTCGTGCTGCAGTCGGTGATCATCCGGCACCAGGGCTCGCAGTCGCCGCTGCGCAAGGCCGTCGGCCGCGACGTCAAGGGCAAACTCTCGCCGATCTTCTACCTCACCGGCATCTTCAGCGCGCTCGTGATCGACCCGCACGGCGACGTCGGCGTCGCCATCGCACTGGCCTGCTTCGTCGGCGTCGCGATCATGTGGATCGTCCCCGATCGCCGCATCGACCGGGTCGTGCACCAAATCGAGGACCGCTGAGGTCGGCGAGTCTAGGGTCGGAACCATGAACAAGCTTTCGCTGGTGGCGTCCGGACGTGAGCAGCTGGACCGGGCCCAGCGGTCCGGATCGGGCCGGGCCGCCGTCACGGTCTACGGCGGACACGAGCACGTCCTGCGGCAGACGGTCATCGCCATCGCGGCCGGAGCCGAACTCGCCGAACACGTGAACCCTGGTGAGGCGACCGTCTTCGTCATCGACGGCCGCGTACGCCTGACCGGAGCGACCGCCAGCTGGGAGGGGCTCGCCGGGGATCTGCTGATCGTGCCGGACGAGCCCCATTCGCTGAGCGCTTTGGAGGACGCGGTCGTTCTGCTGACCGTCGCCAAGCTCGGCTAGCGGCGCAGGTGGTCACGAAGGAACTCGAGAATCTCCCGGCGAGCCGGGCGGGCAGCCGGAATCAGTCCGGGCGTACTGATGAACCCGTGGACGGCCCGCGGATACACGGTCAGCCGCGCGGCCGAGCCATCCGCTCGCAGCCGTTCCGCGTACGCCCGGCCCTGGTCGAGCGCGGCGTCCAGCTCCCCCACCACGATTAGAGCGGGCGGGAGGTCCGCCAGGTTGTCGGCCTTCACCGGAGACACGGCGCTGGGGTCGACGGTGGACGGAATAGCCAGCCGGTGGGCGGTACGCCACTCCCCCAGCGACAGCCCCGGATTCCCACCGTTCGCCGCGACGGAGGGATAGTCGGCCCGCGTCTCCGACCAGTCGGTGCCGGGGTAGGCCAAAACCTGGGCGTGGATCGGCGGCCCGTCCTTCCGAGCACGCAAGGCGACGAGCGTGGCGATCGTGCCCCCGGCGCTTTCGCCGAAGACGGCCACGGCCGCCGGGTCGACTCCCCAGCCGAACGGGTCGCCGACCAGCCGGGCGAGCGTCTCGTACGCGTCGTCGACCTGCGTGGGCATCGGATGTTCCGGAGCCAGGCGGTACGCCACCGACACGACGATCGCCGGCAGGCTAGCCGCCAGATGACTGTTGAGCCAGTCGTTCTGGGCCGGGAGGCCGACGATGAATCCGCCGCCATGCAACGACAGGATCAACGGCAGCTTCGCCGACGCGGCGTTCTTCGGCCGATGCACTCGCAGGGTGAGCCGCCGTCCCGGCAGGTCGATCTGGTGCTCCTCGATGCGCGTACGCCGGTCGGGCCAGCCCGTGATGATCCGCGCCACGCGGGAGGCGCGGATCCGATTCACCTTCGCTCGGATCGCGACGACCTCCTCGTCGGTGACGGCGTCCCAGTCCAGCGTGTCGCGCAGGACGAGGCGGGCACGAAGCGGCGCACTACCAGGCATGACGGTCCTCCCGAAGTCGATTACGCTACTAACGGTAGCGTAATCGTGAGGATAATCTGATCTCGTGCCCGCATCCACCGCGTCCTCGGCCGGGCGGCCGCGAACGGACTTGAACGCGACGGTCTTCGCCGCCACCCTGCGCGCTGTGCACGACTTGGGCTACGCGGGAGCGACGATGGACCGCATCGCGGAGGCGGCCGGGGTCGCCAAGACGACGCTCTACCGTCGCTGGCCGTCCAAGGGCGCCCTCGTCGTGGACTGCCTCCTCGACGCGCTCGGTCCAGTGCCCGTCTCCGGCGTACGCCGGGAGGAGATCATGGCCACGGCGATCCGCTGGATCGCGGCGAAGATCGGTGAGCCCGGCGTCGGCGCGGCGTTCGCCGGCGTGTTCAGCGACGCCGTCAGCGATCCGGCACTCCGGACCATCCTGGCCGGTCGCTTCCAGGAGCCCTATCGGCATGCGCTACAGGGGGCCCTGGACGAGCCCGACGACCGGGTCCTGCTGTTCATCGACGTCGTCACCGGGACGTTGCTGCATCGGATGGGCATGACCGGCGAACCGATGCAAGGGTCGGATGTGGACGCGCTCACGGAGATGGTCCTGCGCACCTTCGCCTGAAATCGGCCGGCGAAATGTGATGACGCCAGCCTCCGGTTTCAGATGCGGCAACGACGCCCGAACGTGACGGCATGCCGGTCACGAGGCGTGGACCGATTCAAGTGTCCGGACCACGCCTCGTACACCGACAGTCGATGCGTCCTATGCCCAGTCCACGGCCGCGAAACGAAGCCCCGTAATGCCGGCGGCTTCGATCGCTATCCGCACGTCTTCGCCAAGGAATACGTCAGGATACATCTCTGGAATGCGGAAGATCCGATTTCTCAGCCGGTCGGCCGCGGCCCTGCGGAAAGCGGGAAAGCGCATGATCTCGTACGTCGGGAACTTATCGATGATCGATTTTTCGCGATCAACTAGATCCTCCAGGACAGTAGTGACTTGCACTGCCGTGAGCCGGTTGCTCCGGAACGTCCCCGTCGCATAATCCCGAAGATCCGCCTTGCCAATTTGCTCGAGCAGGAGGAGGCTCCGGTCGTCGCAAACCCAGTCCAGTAGTTCCCCATGCGAGAACACATTGGGCACGCGACCGGCGTCGCCCTCCTCCCACTCGAACGTCAACTCCGCTCCAACCTGGGGGTATGGCATATTCCAATCGTGCTCGACACTGTCCAACGGTAGCGCATCAGTTCCACCGAACAGCATCCCGTACTCATCAACATCGAGCTCGACCAGAAAGACCATTTCACTGCCAACTTTCGGAGGAAATCAACCCCAGATAAAATCATCCACTTGCGATAGTTCTTGCTTCGTCGCGGCTAGGAAATCCAGCACTCCCTGCTTGCCACCCGCGCGGTCCGCTGCTCGAATTTCTGCGTTCAGCCAAGCATAGTAAGTGTGACGGAACGTTGCACTGTGTCCCTTTTGACTCATCCAGACGCCGTTCTCTGCCGAGTTGATGTCGATACCATGCTTCTTGAGCAGACGCTGTGCCGGCGCGGCGAGTTTTGACCCGCATGGAACGATATGATGCGCTTGGGCATCGATATTCGCTGGCTTGGCCTCACCGTTGCGAGTGAGATTCCTACCCAGCTTCGCGCTATCACAGTTGTGGACGAGGACTGGGGCCGAGTCGACCACCACGTAATAGGTGTGGACGACGTCCACGGTCAGGTCGAACATCTGGCGATCGCCGACGAAGCTGACGACCGACGCCACTCGCATGGCAGCGCCGGCGGGCCGGTCTGCGACTCGCAAGCTGTGGCCGACCTTCAGGTCGGCGGCGTCGACCCACTTCTTGGCCGTATCGTCCCAGAACGGGTGGTGCCAGGTCGTCGAGATCGTCGACGTCTGGCCGTCCTCATCGACGACGGTGACGTCGGTGAGGTCCTTGTCCTGGTTGATGTGCCGGGTGGAGACGGTCTCTTCGGTGGTCTTGCCGCTCTCCGGGTCGGTTGCCACCACCTTGTCGCCGGTGGTCAGCTGCTCGATCGGCTTGACCGTTCCGTCCGCGAGCAGCACGAGCGTTCCGGCTGCGAAGCTGTGCTTGCAGCTTTCGGCGCCTTCCTTCGCAGCTTCCTTCGCTTCCCGCTTCGCCCTGGCCTCGGCGGCTTCCTTCGCCGCCCTTCGCGCTTCCGCTTCCGCCTTCGCCTTGGCCGCCTTCGCGGCCGCTTCGGCTTCGGCCTTGGCCCTTCGTGCCGCGGCTAGTCGTTCGGCCGCTTCCCGGGCTGCCTTGCGGGCGAGCTGGTAGTACTCCTCAACCTGGGCGAAGATGCGCTTGGCCCACTTGAGTTTCTCCCAGAAGGCGTTGACCGCCGACCACGCTCGCTCGATCGCCTTGACGAGCTTGGGGAGTTTGAAGATCTTTCCCCACGGGATGATGTTCGCGACGATCGAGATGCAGGCGACGATGTCGCCCTTCTGGAAGCAGTCGAGGATGTCGTTGATCCCCAGCAGCTCCTTCAGGATCTCGCCGCCCGCCTCCAGGATGATGTCCAGGATCGACATCTTCTGGATGCGCTTCGCCTCGTCCAGCATCGCCTGGATGTCCGGCGGCAGGGTGATCTCACCCTCGCCGGTCTCGTCCGTGGTGTCTCCGCCGGTCCCGCCGGCGTCGCCGTCCTCCTTCAGCATCAGGCCCGACGGATCGGAGAAGCTGGTCGGATTGTTGTTGGCGTACGCGTAGCCGTGCATCTGTTGCGGGTCGCCCTGATCGATGATCGGGTCGACGGAGATGAACCGTCCGGTGAGCGAGTCGTATTCGCGGGCCCCGAGGTGCACGAGACCGGTGGCGTCGTTGGTGCCGCCGACGAAGCCTTGACTGCCGGTCCAGTTCGGGGTCGTCCGAAGCTCGCCGAACGGCGTGTAGCGCCGACGGTCGATCGTCGCCGTGTTGGCGGCGTCGATCGAGACGACAGCGGTCTGCTGGCTGTTGGAGCAGAGCCACTTCAGTCCGGTGGCCGTACGCGCGGCGACGGTCTGGCCGGCGAAGTCGTAGTACCTCGTGGCCGTCTTGACCGTGCCACTGAGCTTGACCTCGGTGTCGCCGATCCAGGCGGTGACGGTGCTGCCGTCCTTCTGCAGCAGCCGGTTGCCCGCCGGGTCGTAGATGTAGCTGGTGGTCTTGGTTCCCTCGACGACCTTCGCCAGAGTGCCGTCGGAGTTCCAGGTCAACTGCTGCAATGCACCGGACGCGGTCGGCCGCTGGGTGGTGTTGCCGGCGTTGTCGTACTTGTAGTCGTACGCGCGGGTGCCGGCCGCGTCCGTCACCTTGATCTGGCTCAGGGAGTGCGGCTTGTCGCCGCCCGCCGACGGGTAGACGTACTCGGTCTTGACGTCGGTGCCGCCCGTGGTGATGGCGTGCTTGATCTGTTCGGTGCGGTTTCCGACGGTGATCTCGTTGTTCTGGCCGCTGGTGTCGTACTTCCAGGTGTGCCAGTAGGGTGCTGGCCCGCCCAGCGTTCCACTGGTCGGCTGCGAGGCGCAGTCGTTGCTGCTCGGTGTGTACGCCTGCTTGAGGCGCCGCTTCTCGTCATAGTTGAAGCACTGCGTGTCGGTGGTGCCGCCACCGGTGGTCACCAGTTGCGTCAGGTCACCGATCGCGTTGTAGGTGTACGCCTCCTTGTGCGAGTTGCCCAGACCACCGTCCCGGGTGACGAAGATGCTCTCGGTACGCCGGGAGCCTTCCTCATAGGTGTAGTTGAGATTGACCCGCTTCGGATACGTGCCCAGCACCAGCTTGCTCACCTCGCCGTACGAGGTGTAGAAGGCCGTGTTGACGTAGGTCCCGAGCTCCGACGACATCGACAGGGGCAGGCCCTCGGCCGTGTAGCCGTAGGTGAAGGTCTCCTGCGGGAGGTCGCCGATCTGCGGTGAGGTGGAAGTCGCCGGGGAGCCGTCCGGGTTGTAGGTCGTGCTGAAGGTGTACGACCCCGCCAGCAGACCCTCCGACGGAGGAAGCGTGACCGTGGTCCCGGTCGGCCGGTACGCGGTGTCGTATCCCTGGACCGAGACGGTGTACGGATTGCCGTCGACGTACCGGGTGGACGACGTCGGCGCGCCCTTGACCAGGGTGTCGAAGGTGGCCTCGGTCAGGATCGTGCCGGTCTCCGAGTCCTTCCGGGTCCGGATCACCCGGCCCAGATCGTCGTACTCGTAGTAGGTCTTCTGACCGACGTCGGTCTGCGGGTCGATGTTGCCCTCGCTGTAGACCACGTCATTGGCGTCGTTGTACGAGACCCGGCTCTTGCCCTTGTCCGGGTCCGTACTCTCGATCAGGCGCCCGCGGACGTCGTACTTATATGTCCACTTGTTGTTCGCGGAGTCCCAGATCTCGGTCTGCTGGCTACGACGATTGAACTTGTACTGCGTACGGGTGAAGGCTCCGGTGACGCTGCCGGAGGTGAACTCCTTCAGTTCCGTCGCCCGTCCCAGAGAGTCGAAGGTGACCTGGGTCGGTGTGCCGCCCGAGGGCGGGATGGACGTGATCCGGTCGCCCTCGAAGACGGCTTTGCTTCGCCACTGCTCGACGCCCTTCTTCAGATAGATCTGGTCGGTGACCCGACCAGATCCGTCATAGACAGTCTTGACCATCGCGGGGATCGTCGCGTCGTCGAACGACTGGTACGTGTCGGCCGGCGCGGCCGGATCCCAGAAGCCCGAGTGCTGCTTGACTACCTGGCCACGCGAGTTGTAGAAGGTGCTGGACACCGTCCGGCCGCCGCCCGGCGCCGCGACCTGGGTCTGCACGGACCGCATAAGTCCGTCGAACAGCTCGATCGACACGTTGTACGAGCCGTCGGAGCGAATGCTCCGGGTGGTCACAGCGTTGGTTCCGTCGGCCTGCCGGATCTTGTAGTCGATGAAGGAGTTCGGCTGGTCCACGCCCTTCGTTCGGCCGGGGAGCCAGGACCGCACGAGGCGGCCGAGTCCGTCGTACTCCAGCTCCGTCGTACGTCCGTTGGCGTCGATCTGCTTCAGCGGCGCGCCGTTGCCGACCTCGAACAGAGTCCGGGTCTCATGCCCGAGCGGGTTGATCGTCTTGACCTCGGTGACCGGCCCGCCGGTCGCCGGCGTGTAGACCGTCTGGGTCAGCTTTCCGGCGGAGTCCCACTGCTTGACACCCCGGCCGTACGCGTCCGGCTCGATTTTGGTGACCTGGATGTACTCCCGGCCGGACGGTGTCCATTTCTTGATCTCCTCGACGGAGGTCACATCGCCCTTGGCGACGGCCATCGTCGACGACCACGTCGTCGCGCCGTCGTACAAGGTGCGCTGGTCGGAGATGATGTCCTGCTCGCTGGCGACCTCGGCCGTCAGGGTGCCGTCCGGATTCAGGTCGGGCACCGCCGAGCAGTCGAGAGCGTACTTCTCCGTCCGGATCGCGAAGGTCGTGCCGGGCGCGTAGGTGATCCGAGTGCATTCCTCGTCACCGCTGACCGTCTCGTCCCCGAGGTCCGACAGCTTGGTCACCATGCCCAGGCTGTTGAAAGACTTGGTGATCTTGTTGACGCGGGTCGAGTTGTAGGTCTTCGACTGCACCCGCGTCGAAGCCACCTGGGTGAAGGCGGCCTTCACGGTGGCCCACGTGTGCGTCTCGGTTGCGGTCGGGGTCGACACCCAGCCGTCGGAGATACTCCGCGTCAGCACCGTGCCGCCGTCGGCCGAGTACGAGATGACCTCACGGGGTTGTCCGGCCAACTCGGGCAGGTCCGCGACGACGCCGCCGAGGCCGTCGGTGATGTTGGTGTCGGACGCCGGGCGCTTCGACGCGGGATTGGACGGATTGTCGCGGTCGCCGTCCATCCCCCGGTAGTACCGGGTCACCTCCAAGGTCTTGCCGTCGGTGGCGTTGCCGGTTCTGGTCTCGACGAGTCCGTAGCCCCGCCATTGCCCCCACGTCTTCTTCTCCGGCGCGACCAGCCCGTTGTCCTCGTCGTAGTGCCAAGCGGCATTGCCGACGTACTTGTACGCGGTGGTCGTGTTGAGGCCGAGGCCGATGGCGTTGCGGTCTTGCTCGTCGACCTGTGCGACGACGTACTTGTGGAACCAGTAGAGCCCCTCGGTCCCACCGGGCGGCGTCCACCACACCGGCATGCATCGCATGGTGTTGGCCTGCGGACTGGCGGGCAGGTTACTCAGCGAGCACTCGGTCGGCGCGTAGGTGATCACCGTGGAGCCGCCGGTCTCGTTGTCGATGTGGGTCATCCGCCACTTGCGGACGGGGTTGTTGGTCGAGCTGGTGATGCGGTTGTCCGTCGGGGCGCCGTCGAAGACCACCGCCGGCATGGCGGCGTCGGTCGAGCCCAGGTGCCCCGTGTGCACGATCTTCTGCAACCACAGCACCGGCGTGCCGATGTTGTCGCCGGTCGAGGGGAATCCGTGCGTCAACGTCCAGGAGTCGACGTCGTCGTAGGCGGACCCTCGCAGGACGCGCGTGGTCACCTTGCCGAGGCGCTTCGAGGTCCAGAAGGTCGGCGCGAGCTTCGTGCACGCCGAGACGCACTCTTGGTCCCAGGGCACGTCCGGGTAGTCGCCGGGCTTGGCGCACGGCGACCCGGGGACGCACCGCTCGACGGCGTCGAACTTCACCTGCGCGGTCGCCGCGGTAGCCGTCCAGGTCTGCCCGGCGCGCATGCCGTACTCGATCCGGTCGAGCCAGCCGCCGCGGACGTAGGCCTTGTCTACGCCCATGGTCATGGACCGGTACTTGTTGGACTCGGCGCCGTAGAAGTAGGCCATCGTGTTGCCGTGCGTGTCCACGACGTAGTCGAGGTTCCACCGCCAGGCTTGCTGGCACATCGAATCGGCCGGCTTGGTCCGGAAGCAGGGCTCGCCGGTGTTGTTGCCGATGACCGGCGCGGTCCAAGCCGAGTTGCTGTTCGGTGCGCCCGGCATACCGGTGACGCCCGCGCTCGCCGGAAGGGCCGAGAGCTTGTGGAGCCCGAAGAAGTACTGCGTGCCGTCGGTGGTGGTGACCTTCCAGAACTCGCCCTCGGTGCTGCCGTCGACGTTCAGGTCGCCGTTGTCGGCTCCGGTGAGCCGCTCCACCTTGGACCCGTCGTCGTTCTTGAACCGCCACACACCGGTTGTGTCGTCCTTGACGAGCTCCGAGGCACGGCCGTTGAGCGAAATGGTGGCGTTGTCGCTGAACCAGCAGTTGTCGTACGCCGACCAGCCGTCGGCCTGGCAGTCCTTGTACTTGCGTTCGACGTAGCCGGGCCAGTAGTCGAAGCCCTCGCCCAGCCAGGACGGCTGAGTGTTGGCCGACGACACCCGGCCGTCCACCGTTCCCGACGAGTAGGCGAAGCCGACCTGGGGCAGCGGGCCACCGAGCGCCGGGGGCATGGTCATCTGGTAGGACCAGGAGAAGTCGCCGGTCGAACCGCCCGACTTCCAGGTCGCCGACGGCGACAGGCTGGACGCCGCGTAGTCGCCGCCCTCGCCACTCTCGCCCGAAGCGAGTGCCACCATCACGCCGGCTTCGGAGACTGTGATGTCACTGCGCACGGTGTGCTGGGCGGTGTCGTTCGTGCTGGGGAGCACAGTACCCAGGCATTCCGCGCGTCCGGGCGTAGTCAGCGCACAGTCCGGCACCACCATGAGACGGAGCCGGCCGGCCCAGTCCCCGCCATATGCGTCGCGAAACGACGAATAGTCGACCTCGGTCGAGACCGCTGCCACGCTAGCGGCCGAGTCCACTCGGGACATCCGGAAGAGCACGCCGTCGAAGCCGGCTGCGACTGCCTTGTCGTGACCCAGCATCTCCAGGCGTACCTTCGCGGGCGTCGGCGTCGCCTGGCGATCGGCACCTCCCCCCGCGGTTCCCCGCGCCGGGCCGATGCGTACGGGCAACCCATCGGCCTTCACCGCGGCGGTGGATCGCTGCGCGGCGGCGGCCGAGAGGTCCACCTCGACCGCGGAGGGCGTCGGCCAGGCCGGTCGGCTGCCCGCCTTGAGGCTGGCCTTCTCCGCCCGGTTCTCGCCGCGCGGAATGGGCGCGTGATTGGTCGTACGCGTCGCCGCCGGCTCATGCGGTGGCGCGCCCGAGTCGGTGGCGATAGCGGCTCTCGCCTCGGGCGTCCAGCCCATCAGCGACACTGCCAAGATCACCGGCAGCGCGGCCGCGGTCAGGAACACCCACCGCGGGGATCGTCGCCGGGGCTTCCATAACTGAAGTGTCATGACAACTCCTCGGAGGGGACGAGGTGCTACGGATTTCCTCAGGCCGGTCGGGTCGGCCTTGGCATTTTTACCTGCGCATAAATGGATGCCTGATGTGCGGGGACGCCCCCGAAGCATTGCTTCGAGGTCGTCCCCGCCGCTGCGGCTAGGCTGCGCCCGTCGCGTACAGGGCAGCGATCTCCGAATCGCTCAACGCGCGCTCCCAGGCGCGTACGTCGTCGATCTGACCGTCGACGAAGTCCACCCGGGTGCTGTTGGACCGAGCGGCTCCGATGACAAGGTTTCCGCTGGCCGCGACCCCTGTTGTCACGGCGACGCTGCCTTCCAGGACGCCGTTGACATAGAGCCTGGCCTGCCCCATGGACAGGTCGTACACCCCGACGAGGTGGACCCATGTACCGGTCGCGCTCGGAGTCGTCGAGGTCACGGCGGATCCGCTGTACGCACCGCCGTAGATGGCGTTGGACAGGGTGAAGCCCCACTTCCCGGCCGGTGTGGCTTGAAGGTAGAAGGCACTGTAGACGGAGCCTTCCTGCGCCACGACGGTCTGGTACCGGCCGGTCGTGTCGAGGTTGACCCAGGCGGAGACGGTGAAGCTCTGCCGGGTGTTGATCACCGCTCCGTTGGTCCGCGCGTACCCGGTGCTGCCGTCCAGGGTCAGAACACCGCTCATCTGGTGGTTGGCTACCCCATTGGCGGTGATGGCGGCCGAAGCCTGGCGGCCTGAGGCATCGCCTATCGGATTGTCGTAGAGGCGCTTCGTGGTCATGTTCCAGTTCGCCAGAAGGCCGTTGTTCGTCGGCGCCACCGGCCGGAGGAAGAAGGTCTGGCTCGCATAGCCGATGGACTGACACGGCCACTGATGGATCTTGGTTCCGGCGTCGATGCTGGGGCCTTGAATGTCCAAGCACTTGCCGGAGAGGTTCGAGACGAACCGGACCGCGATCTCATTCGGGTCCCGCGCCGTGGAACTGGCGCCGGTGACGTACTCGATCTGGAAGGATTCGTTGCTCTGCCCGGGTGTGCAGGTGTTCTGGATGAGCGGACGTCCGTCGTCGGAGAGCGCTCCGGAGATGTTCAGGCACTTGTCCGGGTCGTGCACTGGATGTAGCCGGACGTACGCCGCCCCACGCTGCTCCAGGGTGTACTGCCCACTGAGGATGCCCGCCGCACACGGCTGCTGAGTATTGATGGCGCCCTCGGTGGACCACGCCCCGTTGACTCCGTCGTGCACGGAGACGCAGAGGCCCGAGTACTTCGAGACCACCTGGTAGCGGGTGGCTCCGGAATGGCTGAGGTCGCCGACGCCGACCGGTCCCACCGCGCCCTGCGTTCTCAGTACAGGCGCCGGGAAGAGATCGACGTTTGGCGAATAGATGATTGTGGTTGTGCCGTCCGGAGCGCGTCTGACCGAGACTCTGATCGTTGGCGACGAGGAGGTCATCGTCCACACACGTTGCTGAGCGGCCCCACAGCAGCGGTAGGTAAGGACCGAGTCCTCCTGGCCGTCGCCTGTCGTGTCACGAAGCGTCAGCTCCGTCGAGCCCGCGCACCAGTATTCGGTGCCGGTACCGGACGTCCATTGTTGGGTGTGCGGGTACCAATGGCCGGGTTGGTCGGTGTCCTCGACGGTGAACGTGTAGATCCCCATGTTGCAGCCACCGAAGTCGTAGGTGGCCACGATCCCCGAGTAGGGCGAGGTCGACGCACCGTAATGGCCGCTCGCGAACTGGGAGTTCGCCCAGCACCAGGCGCTGGTGTTGGTCGAGTCCCAGATGAGGTGACCGGCGGCGAAGAGGGCCTGCCCGGACAGCCTCTCGTGCAGGTACATCGCGGTGCGGCAGGACCCGTGGTCGTAGAACTCGGCGACGTCCGTGCCGGGCTGACCGTCGAACTCGCCCACGACGAGCTTCAGCTTGTTCCAGTCCGACATCGCGAGCTGCGCCAGCCAGTCCGACGGGTTGCCGAACCGCAGCTGGTCGTCGTTGGGCGTGTCGGCGTCGGTGCCGGGGTCGACCCAGGCCACGAAGGTCTTGAGCATCCAGCTGCTCGTCGTGCCGGTCGCCACGATCAGGTCGTCCCGGCCGTCGGCGTCGGCGTCCCCGGCGAGCACCTTCAACGAGGCCAACGCCCACTTGCCGGCGTACGCCGTGCCGGCGGTCTTCGAACTCCAGACCTCGACCTCTCGCAGGCCGGTGCCGTCGGACGTCAGCGCCTTGAGCACGACGTCGTTGGCGCCGTCGGCGACGAACGCCGCGAAGTCGGTCTTGCCGTCGCCGGTGAAGTCGCCCTGTGCCACCTTGGCGTTGGCGCTGCTGTAGGGCGCCCGCATGAGGTACGCGCGCTGTTCCAGCGTGCCGTTGCCGCGGCCGTAGAAGGAGTAGTAGACGCCCTCGGTCGCCGAGAGATCGCGGAACCCGGCGACGTCAGCCTTGCCGTCGCCGTTGACATCGCCACGAACATGGGTGACCGGCGGGGTCGTGCTGTCGAGCGGATCGTAGACGTCGAGCACGTTGGTGCTGTACTGACTTCCGGTGATCGTGACCGCGCGAACGAACAGCTGTCCCGAGCTCGTGGGATAGCCGTCGCCGTCCACTTCCCATCGGGCGACCGGCACGGTCGCCGTGCCATCCGGCCCGGCCGGGACGGTTTGCGCGTTCGGTGATTCGACGGCCTGCTGACTGAAGCCGTAGCGGTAGGCCGCGACCCGGCCCAGGTCTGTCTGCGTCGGCCGGAACGTGAGCCACGTCGTCGATCCGTACCTGAGGATGTTGAAGATCTCGGTACCTGGGCCTTCGGGCTGCTGCGTCTCCAGCCCTTCCACGATCGGCGGGTCGGTAAGGGTCGCCGAGTCGAAGGCGAGCTCGCACACCGCGCTCCAGGCTCCCGCCTCCATCAGCGAGCCGTCGGGATACAGGTCCCAAGGGCGTACGCGGTAGGTGTAGATCTTGGCCACGTCGAGGGGGGCGGCAGGTGCCGCCGACAGCGTGCTGTTCGGGGCGCCCGGGTCGGAGTAAACCGTCGTCTTGGTGCCGGACGACGAGACGAGCTCCAGCTCGATCTTGACGTTCGTCGAGGGCTGCGGCGCCTTGTCGTCGTCCTTGACGTACGCCTTGAACGTCGGCTGGAGCGTGGTCGTCGGGAGGTACTTGCGGTACGCCGCACCGACGCCACAGGAGCCGTCGTCCTGCACCCGGACGCTGGAGACGGCCGGAATGTGGTCGTACTCCAGGTGGATCTTCGGCTTGTGCTCGCCCTCGTTGGAGTCGAACTTCTTCCAGCTCAGGTCGTTGGTGAGGGTGAAGTTGTCCTTGTTGTCGTCGCCTACGGCGTGGATCACCATGGCTGCGGTGCTCCAACCGTTGGCGAACGCGTCGTCGATGACGGGCGCGACGTCGGTGGAGACCCACCCGGCCGCGCAACTGCCGCTGTAGCCCTTCGTCTCGGTGCTGGCCGGCGCGTCCTCGCGCCAGGTCGGCTCGTTGCCCCACTGCACCGAGCCGCTGACCGAGTCGGTCCGGGTGGCTCGCCATCCGAACGCCGTGCAGGACCACGAGTGAAACTCCCAGAGCTGGAGTTTCGCCGAGTAGATCTTCGCGCCCTTGAAGCCCGCCAAATTGTCGAACCGCAGGTAGGACCGCGCTTTGCAGGCGGTGCAGCCGTGCGCGGTGTCGTCGGAGAAGCCGAGCTTGAGCTCGCTGGAGGACTGGTTGTCGCCGACGCTGTAGGTGTTCTGGACGAACTCGTCGAAGCCGGCACCGGGGTCTAGCACCAATCCAGGGTCGACCGTCACCGGGTACCGGGTCGCCGGGTCCCGGAACCAGGCCAGGTCCAGCCCCAGACGAGCCTTGCCCTGCCGCAGACTCAGACCCATGCGAGTCTGCCGCGGCCGCTCGCCGGACCGGCCCGCCGGCTGCGCGTCCCAGGTCAATGGCAGTGGCATCCGTGCGACGACCTTGCCACCGTCGCCGAGCCATTCGCCGGTCCCGTCAGCCTTCGGCGCGAAGATTCCGCGACCGGAGCGGACCGGTAGTTCCAAGCCCGCGACCCGGGCTGCCGCCTCGACGTTCTTGATGACGAAGAACTGCTCGAAACCGCCGGAGCGGGCCTGGACGGTCAGATCCACACCCGGCAGGATCTCCGGATAGGTCGCGGTGTCGCCGTCCAGCCGCGGCTCCGGGATCCGGCCTTGCCAGCCCAGCCCCAGCCGCTGCCCGTTGACCGAGATGGTCGCGAGGTCGTGCTCGCCCTCGGCGGCCGGTCCGGCGAGCACCAAGTCCTTGGGATGCACCTTCGGCCGGATCGTGCCGTCGGCGTTCCGCTCCAACGTCATGTCGAAATCGAGCCATTTGCCATCGCGCTCGAGGCGGACCGGCACGGCGTTGATGTCGGCGGAGGCACGGCCGGAGGGTTCGGCCCAGATGCGAGTGGTGGCGGTGGTCAGGGACAGGATCTCTACCGGCTTGCCCGACTTGTAGGCCGCCTCGTACGCCGCCTGCGGCCAGTACGTCGCGGTCGGCGGGGCCGCCTCGGCGACCTCGGTCCGGGCCAGGACGGCGATCGATGAGGCGACCAAGGTCATCGCTAGGAGCGTACGACTGATTTTGGGCGCAGTTGAACCAGCGAGCATGTTGCTCCCCCGTGAATTGAGCGATGCTGGAGCAGCACGCTAAAGCCCGCCGTAGCGTCTCGTCAATATCCTAAGTAGACACACAGTGCAGCGGCCCAGTTCGGGCCGCTGCACGGTGGAGAAAATCTCAGTGGACGCGTACGCCCGCCTGCCGCTGCGCTTCGAGGTCGAGTCGCACTCGCAGGTCCGGCCGGTCGAGCGCCTGCCGGGCGTGGGCGACCGCGTCCTGCTCGATGCGATCGCGGAGGGCGGCCAGGTCGGCGTCCAGATCGGTGTCGACCTCGATGGCCAGCACCGGATCGTCCGGCTCGCCGACCAGCCGGGCGTGGGCCGACCGCACGCCGCGGTAGCTCTGCACCTCGGTTTGGACCGCGTCGCCGACGGCGGGTGCGGCGAGGGTCACCCGGTCCCGGCCCTCGTCGGCCCGCAACCGCAACTTCCGGACCCGATCGGTGCTGAACAGGATGGCGACGAGCCAGCGCAGTGCCAGGAGCAGCACGATCAGGGCCAGTACGCCCACCACCGGCCACAGCCAGCGCCCGTTGTCCCCGGCGTAGGTCCAGACGCGGTTGGCGGCCAGCAGACGGGCGGCCCGGTCGTCGCCGAATCCGCCGAAGGCGGCCGTCGCCGTGGCCACTCCGGCCGCGAGCAGGAGGAACCCGATGATCGTGAGGACGGTGCGGTTGGTGCGATCGGCGTGCATCAAGACCTCCCGGCGACGGTGACGTTCAGCCGCGGCCGGCGCGACAGGCGCATCCGGTCCAGATGCCGGCCGGCGGACGCGGCGACGTCTTCTTGCAGCGTGACGCGTTCGGGGAGGCTGTCGCGGGCCGAGGCCAGCACGCGAATCCGGTTCCGGCCGACCTTGACCCGTTCGGGCGTCACGCCGTCCACCTCTCCGGCCGCGGCCGTCATGTCCTGCGCGAGTCCACGCCGGGTCACGGCGGCGTCCATGTTGGCGTCCGGGCTGTCGACGGGCAGCCGGCGTATGCGCGACGGCCACAGTTCGAACAGCAGCAGAGCGATCCCCACGAGGGCGAGCAGCAAGCCGGTCGCCTTCAGCGCCGTGTCGTCCCAGCGCGTACGCCGGGCCCAGTCGAGCGCGCTGGGCCAGTCCACCAGGACGGGCCGAGCGCCGACGGCGGCCGCCACGACCTCGATGATGGCGACGACGGACACCGCGATCAGCGCCAGGGCGACGACGATGCCCAGCAACCGGTTGACGATCTTCCTCATGGTCCCCTCCCCCTACGACACCCGGGCGTGTGAGGGCTTCTCCGTGATCAGGTCGGTCACGTCGATCCGCACTTCGCCCACTTCCAGCCCGGTCAGCTCGTGCACCCGGGTCCGCAGGTGACGGCTGAGGTCGGTGGTCGCCTGGACGACCGACGCGGGCCAGCGGACGCCGGCCGTCACGTCGAGGTACGCCCGGCCGCCGTCGACGTGGGCCGACACGGCCGGCCGGTCGTCGAGACCCGACCGGCCGCCGATGTCGGGCACCTCGGTCGCCAGGTACGCCGCGACCTTCGCCACCACCGCCTCCTTGATGTGGATGGCGCCCAGCTCGCGACCGGCCCGATCCTGATCGGGCGGTGCGGCCGTCGCTACCGTGGCGGTCACCGCGCACTCCGTCGCTGCTGCCCGAAGCTGCTCAGCGCGCCCAGGTCGAGTTCGCCGCCGAGCACCTTGGCGACCGCCCAGCCCGCCAACGCGAACAGTCCGACGATCAGCATCTGGCCGAAGCCGACCAGGACGACGACCAGGCCCAGGATCAGGCCGACGGCCGTGCCGACGATTGTTCTGGTCATGATGTGCCCCTCCCCTTGCTCCGCCGACCGGCGCTACCGGCCGTTCCCGGTTCCTGCGGGACTGCTTCCCGCGCGACCGGCTCCTTCGCGATCGGTTCCGCCGCGATGGGTTCCGTCGCCATGGGTTTCGACGTGACTGGTTCCGACGAGGCTGGTTTCGACGTGACTGGTTCCGGCGCGACTGGCTCCTTCGCCGCCGGGGTGCCCGCCGGGGCGTCCTCGCCTGGTTCACCGACCACGTCGGCCACCAGCACGTCCACCGGCCGTCCGCCCGATAGGGGCGCGACCGCGGCGAGCACTGCCGCGCCGATCTCCGGGATGGTCCGGCCCCAGCGCGTCCGGATCTGCACCTCCACCGCGGATTCGGTGACGCGTACGCCGACCACCCGGCGACCTGGTAGGTAGGTCGCCAGTTCGACTGGTGATCCGGCGTAGAGGTCTTCCACTCCGGGGCAGCGGCGTACCGCTTCCACGATCGCGTCGACGTCCACGTCGTCGGTCAGCTGGCCCGGAGTCACGGCCGGCGCCGTCATCACGACACCCGGGCGGGCGTGTTCTGATCTTCGTCGGGTAGGTGCACGTCGTCGACGTTCACGTTGACCTCGACGACTTCCAGGCCGGTCATCCGCTCGACCGACTGCTTGACGTTGCGCTGCACGCTGTGGCCGAGTTCGGCGATGCTCGCTCCGTAGTCGACCACGATGTCGAGGTCGACCGCGGCCTGCGTCTCGCCGACCTCTACGCCGACGCCCTGCGACACGTTCGGCCCCGAGCTGCCGGGGATGCGTTCCCGGATGGCCGCGAACGCCCTCGTCGTGCCGCTGCCCATCGAGTAGACCCCGGAGACCTCCCGGCAGGCCATGCCGGCGATCTTCTGGACCACTCCCTGCGCCACACTGATCTTGCCTTCTTGCGTGGTGAGACGGTCGGTGCCCGTCGTCGCCGGCTTTCCGCTCTCCGGCGGACGGGCTGAGGGCCGTTCCATCGTCTGAGTCATCGCCTGCGCTCCTTCACTCCAGGTGACGGCATGACTACACACTGTTTACCGGAAGAGCCGCGGCTAAACCTTCTCGTCACCGTCACCCGGGGGCATACGCGGAGTCGCCGATAAATGCCCCATTAGTAGCGATGTTCTGTTTGGGCCGAAACCCGGTCATGCAGGCCTCCGGGCCACCACCAGTTCCCACGCCGACGGCAGCACCTCGACGTGATCGAACCCGGTCTTCTCCAGCAGCGTCGTGTAGAACGACACCTCCCGGAGGCGGCTGACACAGCTGTCGACGCCGATCAGGAAGTACGACCAGAAGAACTGCATCGCCAGCCGGTCGGGCGTCCGGAACTCCTCACAGATCAGCAGCTGACCGCCCGGCTCCAGGGACGCGTACGCCGATTCGACGAGACGCCGGGCGACGTCGGCCGGCCAGTCGTGCAGGACGCGGACGAACGCCATCGTGTCGTAGCCGCCGGGCAGCGGTTCGGCGAAGAAGTCTCCGGCGACGAAGCCCAGCCGGGCCGGGTCGGCGCACTGCGTACGGGTCTGCTCGACGAGCGGGCCGACCGCCGCGAGGTTGTAGACGTCGGCGTGGACGTGGGGCACGTCGGCGACGACGCTCGCGGCCAGCGTCCCCGCGCCGCCGCCGACGTCGAGGAACCGAGTCCGGCCGGACCACAGGCGGCCGGCGTACCGGTGGAAGACTTCGAGGACCGGCCCGAGCCCGAGCGACATGCTGCTCTCGAAGGACGCGGTCTGCTCGTCGGTCCGCGGCGGCCAGGCGAAGTCGTCGTCGGTCATGCCCACCTCGCCGCGCAGGCTGCCGGCGAGCCGGCCGTGCAACAGACGCCACGGATACCGGTCCCGGTCCCGTTCGATCGCGTCCGGCCCGAGCCCGGCCACCACCGCCTCCCGCAGTCCGGGGACGGCCCGGTACTGAGTGTCGCCGATGTCGTCGCCGTCCTCACGCCGTAGGAGGCCGAGGCTCTCGACGCAGTCCAGGAACTTATACAGCCGCAACGGTTTCAGACCATGCCGCTCCGCGAGGTCGGCGAGGCGTACCGGGCCGGGTTCCAGCTCGTCGAGCAGGCCTAGGTCCAGCGCGGTCGTCAGGACGTCGACCGCCTTGGCCCCGTTGAACAGCAGACTCATCAGCGCTCGCGGGGAAACCTCCGTCATCGGTGCCACTCCTGTTCCACGGCGTCCATGAACTCGTCGATCTCGTCCAGCGTGTTGTAGATGTGCGGCCCGATCCGCAGATAGCCGCGCCAGCTGCAGATCAGGTTCCGCTTCGCCAGCCGGTGCTTCACCGCCTCGCCGTCCGGCACGTCCAGGCACACCACCCCGCCGCGGTCCGGTCCGTGCGGGCTGACCGCCGGAATCCCCGCGGCCGCGGCTCGGTCCAGGATCCGCCCCGTCGCCGCCAGCGAGTGCGCGCGGATCGCTTCGATGCCCACGCCTGCCAGCAGGTCCAGGCCGACCCGCGAGATGAGCGCGCTGAGCGGAAACGGAGTGCCGCCCGCGAACCGTTGCGCGCCGGGCGCCCAGGCGGTCGCGGGCTGGAACGACAACGCGTGCTCGCCCGCCTGCCAGCCGGTCGCGGTGGGCTCCAACCCGTCCGCCAGCTCCGGGCGCACATACAGAAACGCGGTACCTACGCCGCACATCCACTTGTGCGAGCCGCCCAGCACGAAGTCGACTCCCAGCGCGGTCACGTCCAGCGGCATCACACCCACGCTCTGGAAGGCGTCGACGATCACCAGCGCGCCCACCTCGCGGGCCCGGCGGACCAGGCTCGCCAGGTCCAGCGTCGCGCCCGAGGAGAAGCTCGCGTGGGGCACGCAGACCACGAGGGTACGCTCATCGATCCGTCGTTCCAGCTCGGCCTGGTCGATGACGGGACCGCCGTCGCCGACGATGTCGACCTCCGCGCCGAGCCGTCGCTGAGCCTGCCAGACGAACGGGATCGTGGGGAACTCGCGATCGGTGATCACCACCCGGTTCCGGGGTGATCGGAAGGTGAGACAGGACGCCACGCGGGACAACAGCGTGCTGAGGTTGGCGTCGGTGACGACGCTGCCCGGAGCCGCCCCGATGAACCGTTCCAGAGTGGACACATATGCGTCCAGCTCCTCGTGCCAGCCGTGCCACACGTCGTCGCGCCAGCTGCGCAGCGTGTCCCAGTAGCGTTCTAGCACCGCCTGCGCACCCCGCGGCACCGCGCCCGTCGAGTTGCTGTTGAGGTAGACGCAGCTCGCCAGCAGTGGAAACTCCTGGCGGAGGGGATGACTCACGTGGGTTCCTCCTGCCGGGGTTCGTGCTGCTGAGCGAAGACCGGGAGATCGCGGACGGCGGCGAGGTAGGGCGTGCCCTCGGTGTACCCGGTGCCGGGACGGGTGCCGAGCATCCGCACCGCGATCCGGTAGTGCGTCTGCCGCCACTGCAGCAGGGCCGCCCCGAACTCGGTCATCCGGCGGCCGAGCAGCGCCCGCTGGGATCCGCTGAGCCCCGCCGACCGGTACGCCTCGTCCAGCGACGGCTGACCGGCGACCACGGTGTCACGGATCTCCGGCACCGACCGGTATGCCATCGAGTCCAGCCGATCCGCTTCCGGCGACCGGCACAGGGACTCCACCCGTTTGTACGACCGGGACTGGATGGCGCTCGCGCCCTCGGTGTAGACCCGGAAGGTCCGGAAGGACTCCGGCTGCACGGTGGCCATCAGGGAGAACATCGGCGCCGCCCCGTCCAGCAGCCGGCGGGCGTACGCGAGGCGCTCGGCCGCCGCGTCCGCCTGCCCGGCGGTCACCTCCGCGACGGCCTGGCCGAGTTCGACGGCCAACGCCGCGAAGGTCGTCTCGTAACCCTGGAGTACGCGGATGAACAGGTACTCGTCGTGGACCTGGTCGACCGGCAGCATGCTCGCGTCGAGCGCCCGGCGTTCGGTGGCCCCCTGCGCCGACAGCACCACGTCGCACAGCTGCGCGGCGGTGGCGGCCGGATCGGTCGCCGTGGTCGTCAGCAGACCGAGCCGGCCCAGCGCCGGCGCGAACGCCCGGACGCCCAGCCGGTACCGCTTGGTCACGAGCTTCAGACCGGGCCGCTGCCGGGGCAGCGACTCGGTGGCGCCCGAGGCGGCGGCCAGTTCGAAGCGCAGGGCGTCGGCGATCAACTGCACCGTCAGCTCGTCGTGGCGGCGGCGTACGGTCGCCGGGTCGTCCGGCAGCCGGATCAGGCTCAGCGCGAGATAGGTCTGATAGTCGTAGCGCCCGTCGAACTTGTCGAGCGTGACGTCCAGGAAGTCCCGCAGGAAGCAGTCGGCCGCCTGCGCCCGGGCCGGGGGCACCGCCGTTCGCCGGACCTGATCGAGCTGCACGAGCAGGTCCTTGGCGACGAAGTGCTTGCCGGTACGCCGGAACTCCGCCACGACGGCGTCGTACGGGAACGCGTCCGGGCGGCGGTCGCCGGACAGCCACGACGCCAGCTCACGCACCCCCGTGGCCTCCCAGCACCCGTAGTTGCCAGAGTTCCGGGAAGAAGCGGTAGTCGATCAGCTTCGCCAGCCAGTCGGCCGGGCTGTTCGGGGTGCCGATCATGCCGTGCCCGCCGATGCGGATCGCGATCGTGTAGTGGCGTACGCGCCAGAGGGCGACCCGCTCGTCCCAGTCGACCATGGCCTCGGCCAGCCGGTACGCCGGATCGGTGGCGACGCCCGGATACAGCGTCGCCGGGTCGATCGCCTGATCGTCGAGGTATGCCTGGAACGCCTGGCCGAGCCGGCGGCTGGCCTTCTGCGCGTCGCGCCAACCCGGTGACTCCGCGCCGGAACCGTTGCCCAGCGCCGGTTTCATGGCCTCGAAGTCGGCCGGTTTGAGATACCGGAACATGTCGAGCTGATCGGTGACCAGCCGGATCGCCAGGGACGCCCGCCCCAGCAGCAACTCGGCTCCGGCGAGGTCGTCCCGGCCGACGAGGACGGCCGCCTCGTCGATCTCGGCGACCGCCAGTTTGAGCCAGAGTTCGCTGGACTGATGCACGACCTGGAAGAGCAACTCGTCCCGGTGGACCACGTCGTCAGGGTGTCGTTGCAGGCTGAGCAAGGTGTCGAGGCGCATATAGCGCGCGTAGTCGGTGTCGCCTTCGCCGGGCAGTTCAGGTGAGGTGTGCCGCTTCACCGAGCGTCCTTCCCGTCGGGCCGGGCGCCACCCGGCCAACGTAAGGACACATCGGACCATCGAGCTGTCTGTATGTCAACCTTACCGGAACGGTCGTCGCGTCAACGATCTGCGTCCGGATCGCCCGCGGTGAGACGGATCGTGAAGCCCGACGCGTCCCGATGCATGCCGACGTGGTCGCACAGTTGGTGACTCAGCCACAGGCCAAGCCCGCCGGGATCGGCGTCGGGCGCCGGCAGCAGCCCGGCGAACGGGTCCTTCGGCCCGGCGCCCTGATCGGTGACGGCCAGGACCATCCGATGTGACGAGATCCACAGCCGTACGCGGACCGGCCCGCGCCCGTGCCGGATCGCGTTGGTCACGCCTTCGCTGACGGCGACCATGAAGCCGCCCAGATCCGCGCCCGCCGAGCTCAGCGCGGCCGGAGCCGTGGTCCGCACCGCCTGCCGGACGGCGGCCGGGGTCGGGTCGACGAGGGTCCACGCCGGCGCCTGGCGCAGCAACGGATCCACCGCCGCGGGCCGGGGCTCGCCGAGGTAGCTCATCGGGTCGACGTAGGTCTCGCTGAGGGTGTGCCCGCCGTCCGGGTCGGCCGTCCGGGGATGCGTACGCAGGACATCGGCCAGCACGCCGGGCGGAGTCGTCCCCGCTCCGTACGCACACATGCTCCACAACGGGAACTCGTCGTACGCGTGGTTGATGGCCGATTCGTAGCGCGCCCACCAGTCCCAGGTCGCCCCGAACGCCGAGGCGTCCAGTTCACCGATGATCCGAATCTGGTGTGCCCCTTCGGCGACGAACTGGGTCAGGATCCTGCGGTACTCGGCGATGGCCGCGGCCGGGCGGGCGTACATGTCGCCACCGGCCAGGTACACGATGCCGGAGTTCCCGCCAATGGCCCGGCGAAGGAGGTCGGCGTGCGGGCCGCCGAAGGCGACCAGCGTCGGCTCCCCCGCGGCGACTCCGCCGAGCAAGAACGGCACCGCGATGTCGAGCAGCTCGCGCTCGGAGTCGTAGACCGCGGCCTCGTGGAAGTAGCCGGTGTGCCCCGCGGCCGCCCCGCTCCTCACACGATCACCTCCAGACCGGCGTCGTCCAGCCCCAACATGTCGGACAGGCGCTTGGCGACGCTCGGTCCGCCACGCAGCACGATCCGCCCGCTGTGCTCCTGGGCCAGCTTGGCCAACGCCACCAGCGCGGCGTGGTGGACGAAGCCCAGACCGGTGCCGGTCAGCTCCAGCGGCGGCCCCGCCGACGGCAGGCCCACCGCCCGCAGCGCTTCGGCCAGCAACTCGACGTTGTCATAGTCGATGTCACCGGCCAACCGCAGGCGGCCGGAATCGGCGTACACGTGAAACGGAGCATAGCCCGGGCTCGCACTGGGGTGCAGGCACGCCAGGAGGCGGAGGTCGGCGGGCGGCACCACCGTCCGGTCGTAACCGCACAGGCCCTGGAACGGATGCCCGTCCATGTACGCGTCGACGAGCTGCTCGTAGCGGAGCAGCCGATCCACTGCCGGAGGCGTCGACGTGAGACCGGTCACATTCGCGAACGCGCGCAGCCCGGCGAAGCCGTCACGGACCGCCCGCTCGGTGGCCTCACGATAGAAGGCGACCTGGTCGGCCGGGTCGACCAGGTCGTGCGGGTACGCCACGCGCTCGGGCAGCAGTTCGGCGCGACCGGTACGCACCGCGGGACCGAGCGCCTCGTCCTCGGTCCACCAGTGCTCCTCCCCGGGACCGGCGACGATCAGGACGCGTTGACCGGCGTCGAGGCCGGCGAGGGCGAACGAACGGGCCGCGGCTCGCCACTCGGTGCGCTCGGCGTACACGAAGCAGACGTGGTCGTGCGCGCCGACCGAGTCGTCGTCGATCACCCCAGCGCGCCGCATGCCGCCCCATCTACCCCCGGACCGGGCGACGCCAAACAACATCAACAGGGGCGCCCCGCTCCCAGGGCGCCCCGTCGCGGAGGTCAGCCGACGTCTGACCGACCGGCGGCGGCCACGATGGCGTCCTTCTCGGACTCCGTCAGCACCTTTGTGCGTACCAGCTGGTCGGTGACCTGGGCGACGTGCGCGACGAACGCGCCGTGGCCCGGCCAGTCCGCCTCGTCGCGGATCAGGTCGTTGACGGTGCAGCCGTCGCCCGCGTAGCGATTGACCACAGTGGAGTCGATGTCGCCCACGGTGATGTGGGCGCGCAGGTCCGAGCCCACGCAGCTGTCCGGCTCGGGCACGTAGCGCAGCAGGTGCGAGCCGTATTGGACCGCGCCGTTGGCCGCCTTGACCCCGTTACGGAACCACAGGTTGCCCCGTGGGTCCTGGGTGAGCCGGTAGGTCTCGGTGTCCCGGAGCACGCGGACCTGCTTGGACAGCGGGTCTATCTGCAGCAGGTTGCCGTCGAGCGACGCGTAGACGTGTTCGTCGGCCGAGTTCACGATCAGCTCGTCCTGGACGCCCGAGGCGCGGCCCGGGATGTCCTGCCGGTGCACGACGGCGCCGGTCGCCGGGTCGAGGAGGAACAACTCGCCGTCCGCGAGCCCCCAGAGCAGGCCGTCCGGCCCGGCCACGAGCGATGAGATCGAGTTCGCGCCGGGCACCGGCGTGTACTCCGCGATCTTCTCGCCCGTCGCCAGGTCCGCGGTGAAGACCTTGGCCTCGGTCGCCTTGGGCACCGTGCCGCCGCCACCGCCGATCGTCGTGCCCGCCCAGAGGCGGTCACCAAGCACCGCCAGCGAGATCACGCCCTGGTCGGCCACGATGTCTCTCCGAGTTGTACGCACACCGGTGCGGACGTCGTAGACGGTCAGTGCGCCGCCCCAGAGACCGTAGTCGGGAGTGCTGCCGATGTAGACCTTCGTCCCGGCCCCGGCGAAGGCGAGCGGCCGGTTCTGCCCGTCGGGTTGCAGCCGGAACAGTTCCCTCGGGTTCGTGTTGACCACGTACGGCTTGGCCGGGTCGTACTCCAGCACCCCGCCGTAGGGGTAGACCCCCTGGTACATCTTGCCGTTCAGCCAGCCGAACCCGTCGGCCTGCCCGAGCCGCCCGAGGTTGGCGGGCGTGCCCGTGGCCGGGTTCAGGACCGACAGGTTCCCGTTGATGTAGAGGTTGGTGTAGATCCGGCCGTCCGGTCCGGCGCTGATGCTGTTGATGTCCAGCGCCTGCGGCGGGAACGGCAGCCGATACTGCTCGCTCGCTCCCGTGGCCGGGTCGTAGGAGAAGGCCTGACCGGCGTAGTTGCCGATGGTGGCGTACAGCCGGTCGCCGGGCCCGAAGCCGAAGCCGATCCCCGCCCCACCGGCGGCTACCGGGGTTCCGCTGGAGGTCAGGACGGCGCCGTAGGTGTCACTCTGCACGTCGTAGCGCCAGAGCTGATTCGACGTCGAGGTGAAGTACACCGAGCGGCCGTCCGGAGCCAGCGGGGAGGTGCCCCGGGAGCTGATCGTGAAGCCGTCGGCGAGGACCGCGCCCGAGTCTGGATCGAGCACGAGAGCCTCGAGCTTGCTGCGCTTGACGAACAGCCTCCCACCGGCGAGGTTGATGTCATAGGGGTAGCTCGCGTCGCCTTGCAGCGCGGCCGGGAGGATGTCCCGCTTCTCGCCCGTGGTCAGGTCGAGCCGCACGAGGTGCCCGTGACTGCCGATCGCCGCCCAGATCACGTCGCGAACCGGGTCGACGGCCACGTCGACGGCGTACTGCTCGCCGGGGAACATCGAGCCGTAGTCGCGGAATCCTTCGGACGGCGAGTAGGAGAAGACGTGCGCGCCGGGGTAGGTGCCGCCGTAGATCCGGCCGTCCGCGCCCGGCCGCAGTCCGTAGAGGACGGTCTGCCCGGCCACCGGCGCGCCGAGGTCGGTCGTCGTCCGGGTCTGCGGGTCGTACGCGTACACGTGCGCGTTCGGGTAGCTGCCGGCGTAGACGGTGCCGTCGGTCGCCTGGGTGATGCCCCACGCGCCGGACGAGTCGGCCAGGTACGCGGTGTCGACGAGTTCGCGGGTGACGGGGTCGACCACGCTGAGCACGCCGGGCGAGCCCATCTGGACGCCGTACGCGACCGCACGGCCGCCGGCGCTTCCGTAGTAGCTCTCGAACACGGTCAGGGCGGTCTGCTGTACGCCGAAGTCGGTCACAGTGCCGGGTGTTTCGGCAGCCTGCGCTGGTAGTGGCGCGGTCACGGACAGGACGACGGCGAGCGCGAGTCCACTTCGGACGATACGGCCGATCATCGGGCCTCCGATCGGGAAGGGGTTGCGCCGACTCTATTACGGGTACGCCCGAAACTCCACCACTCGACGCAGCTTCCCGAATGTGGTGAGCTAGATCCTCATTACGGATCAGGCCGAAACCATAATAACGTATCGGAGGAACCGTTGCGACGCCGAACTCTGCCCCTGCTTCTCAGCTTGGCGGCCGTGGCACTGGCCTTACCGGCCGGCCCCGCCGCCGCTGAAACAGCCGGCCTCACCAGCCCGCCCGGGACGGTGACCGATCTCGGTCCCGCGTCCGAGGTCACCTCGGTCAACGGCGCCGAACTGATCGACGGCACCGTCTACACCGCCACCGGCGGCGTCTCCCCCACCATCGTCGGCGCGTACGACCTGGACAAGCAGGTCGTCGACCGGCGGTACGCCCTGCCGACCGGCGGTGGCGCGTGGGCGACCGCGGCCGTCGGCACCGACCTCTACGTCGGCACGTACACCCCGGGTGACCTTTACCGGATCGACACGACGTCGACCACCGTGACCAAGGTCGCCAGCGTCGCGCCGGACTCGTTCATCTGGGCGCTGGTGGCCTCGCCGGACGGCAAACTGTACGGCGGCACGTACCCGGGCGGCCGCGTCGTCGAGTACGACCCGGCGACCGGCGTCCTCCGGGACTACGGCGCGGCCGTGCCCGGCGAGCAGTACGTGCGCAGCATCGCCGTCGACGCCACGACCATCTACGCCGGCGTCGGATCCCACGCGCATCTGATCGCCATCGACCGGGCGACCGGCGCCAAGCGGGAGATCCTGCCGGCCGCGTACGCCGACCGCACGTTCGTCGCCACGCTGGCGTTGGAGAACGGCATCCTCGCCGCCGGGCTGTCCGCGACCGGGACGATGCTCCTCATCGACACCGCCGACCCGACCCGGTACGAGGTCGTGCAGACCGCGGACAACTACGTCACCGCGATCGCGATCGACCCCGCGCGCAACGACGTCTACCTCGGCACCCGCCCGTCCGGCACACTGCGGAAGTACGACCGGGACACCGGCGAACTCAGCACCCTGGCGATCCCCTACGACGGGGCTTCGTTCGGCCGGCTCTTCGTCACCGGCGATCAGCTGCGGGGCGTCGTCACCAACACGATCGTCACCTACGACCTCACGACCGGCGAGCTGAGCGGCGTCGACCTGACCCAGGCCGGCATGCCGCCCGCCCCCGAACTGGCCATGGCGGTCACGACCGACGGGCCACGCGTCTACGTGTCCGGCAAGGCCGGCGTCCAGGTGCACGACCTGGTCGCGGGCACGTCCGAGCGGCGTTTCCTGCCGGGTGAGGCCAAGGCGATGACGCCGATCGGCGGAGACGTCTGGCTGTCGGTCTACACCCTGGCGTACCTGTTCAAGCTGGCTCCGGACGGGGATCCGGTGCGGATGGCCACGATCGGGCACGACCAGACCCGGCCGCTCGACGCCGACTACTCCCCCGCCGACAAGCTCCTCGTCGTCGGCACAGAACCGGAGTACGGGCGCTACGGAGGGGCGGTTGCGTTCTACGACCCGCGGACAGGTGCGCTCGACGCGTACCGGGACGTGCTGCCCGACCAGTCCGTCCGGTCGGTCGCCGTCAAGCACGGCACGGCGTACCTCGGCGGAAGCATCAACAACGGCTTCGGCACCACTCCGCGTACGACGGAGGCGCACCTGGCCGGCTTCGACCTCGCGACCCGGACCAAGACCTGGGACATCGTCCCGGTGCCGGGCGCGGGCCAGATCGTCAGCCTGGTCACCACCGGCAACCGGGTCGTCGGGCTCACCGAGACCGGCGTGCTCTTCGCCGTCGACCCGGCTCGGCGCGCGGTCGTCGCGACCACCACGGTGGCGCCCGGCCAAGGGCGGATGGTCCAGGTCGGCAGCGTGGTCTACGGCACCACCGGCAAGGACATCTGGCGGCTCGACCCGGCCACGATGACCGTCGCCGCCTTCGTCACCGGGCTCAACGCCCAGTGGTACGGCGGATCGGCGCTGCTGGCCGCCGCACCGGACGGCACCGCCCTGTACGCCCTGCGCGGCCGGAACCTGGTCCGCGTCCAGCTCTAGCGGTCGCACACTTTGGCGCTGCCGTTTTTCGGCGCTGGATCAGGGATCTCGGTCGAATCTTGGCGCATGATTCAACCGAGATCCCTGATCTGGCGCTTTGCCGCGTCAGCGGGCGGACGGAACGCGTCAGCCGACGGTCACCCGGAAGACCTCGGGGCCGTCGCCGAGGAACAGCCGCCCGTCCGGGTGCACGGCGAGGAACTCCGCCGAGCGGTCGAGCAGCTGGGTGGGCGTACCGGTGGCGAGGTCGACCTGGATCAGCAGGTGGCCGTTGACCAGGGCGTACAGCACGTTGCGGGTGGCATCGTAGCCGAGCCGGCCCCGGCTGTCGGCCACGCCGGGCGCGAGCTGGATGCGCTGGACGACCGTCCGCGACGCGACGTCGACGGCGAACAGCTGCCCGCCGGCCAGGCCCCACAACCGGCCGCTGCCATCGAGGGCCAGCGCCGGGATGGCGGTCGCGCCGGGCACCGGCACGAACTCGAACGCCTTGCTGTCCGAGGCGACGTCCCAGCCGAAGAGCCGGGCCTCGGTCTGGGTGGGCGGCGGCACGCTGTAGCCGCCGTCCTTCGAGGTGCCACCGACGATCAGGCCCGACTGGTACGCCAGACTGACGATCGACGAGTCCGTGACGACCGGACGGTGCACTGTGGAGGTACCGGTCTCCTTGTCCACGACGACCAGTGCGCCACCGAGGGTGGTGTTCGGCATCGTCCCGTACGCCACCTTGTCTCCCGCGTCGGTCAGCGCCCGGGCGCGTACCTGGTCGTAGGACTTGAGGTCGACCAGCTTCACCGGGTTCTCCGGCGTTCCGGCCGGACCGGGCGAGTACTCGGAGCTGCTCCACGCCTTCCCGAGGTCGTAGCGGTAGAGCCGCGAATCCGGGTACGCCCCCAGGTACACCTGGTCGCCGACTTCGAGCACGCTTTCCACCTGGGAGAACCGCTGGAAGTCGGCCTTGCCGGTGTCGGGGTCGATCTTGGCCAGGCCGCCGTTGAGGTAGCCACCGGCGTACACGGTGCCGGAGGCTCCCGCACTGAGCGCGGCGAGCGGGATCGGCTCACCGGGGACGTCCGTACGCACCACGTCGGACCGGCCGGTCAGCGGGTTGTACCGGAACATCTCGCCGCGCCAGAGCAGGCCGACGAGCGTACGCCCCGGCCAGTCGCGGTCCGCCAGGGTCACCCAGCCGATTCCGCGGTTGTTGACCACGCGCCCGGCGAAGGACAGTCCGGTGTCGACGAACTCCCGGGTCTCCGGCTGATATCCGGTCAGGTGACCGGCCCGGGTGAGGTAGACCATCCCCTTCGGACCCGGCTCGGACACGTCGAGCCCGGCGACGTCGGCGATCAGGTCGGTCCAGCGCCCGGCCGCGATGTCGTAGACGCCCAGCTTGCCGGTGATGGCCGCGCCGTACCGGGCGTACACCCGGCCGTCGTACGCGTTGAGGTCGTACACGGTCAGTCCGGTGCCGCTGCCGAGTCCGTCCGGCAATGGCAGTTCCCGACGCGTACCGGTGGCGGCGTCGATCTCGAACAGGTGCGCGTCGGGCTGCGTACCGGCGTAGATCTTGCCGTCGGCGACCGCGATGCTGCGGACGTACTGCACGCCCGGGAGGACCTGACCGTAGTCGCGGGTCGCGCCGGTCGCCGGATTGTACGCGAACACACGGGCGCCCGGATAGGTGCCTCCGTAGACGATCCCGGCGGAGTCCACCGACAGCCGCCAGATGTACGACTCGGACGGCAGCGGGCGGCCCAGGTTCTCGATCGGGCTGTCCTTGCCGGGCTTACGCCGATAGAGGTCGCCCGTGCCGTACGCGCCGACGTAGATGGTCCCGTCCGGGGCGGCCGCCACCGCGTACGAGCCGGGTGCACCGGTCAGTTCCTGCACGGACACGGTGGTTCCGGTGGCCGGGTCGATCGCGGCGAGGTGGGCCGGTTCGCCGGAGATCGCCGACCACAGCACGGGCCGCCCGTCGGGGCCGGGCGCGACGATGCCGCCGATCATCAGCACGTCGCGCAGGGGGATGCCGAGAGATTCGACGGTGACCGCCGCCGCGGTCGTGGCGGTGCCGGTGGGGCCGGCTTGCGCGGCCGGCGGGCCGCCGAGGGTGAGGGCTGTCGCTGCCACCGCCGTGAAGGCGATGAACCGGCGAACGAGGGACATGAGGGTGCCTGCTTCCTGCCGGTGGGGCCGGCGGCGCATGCCGTCGGCTCGGGTTGAGGGCGTTTCCGATATCTGCCGTACGGAGCCGGAAGCTCGCGATCTTCCGCGTTCATCGCGATTACGGCCCCGGCCGTAATCAGGGTAGCCGCCGAACGCAGAGCTGTCGATCATCGGCCGGCGAATCCGGGGCGCCGCTTTGGGGTAAGCGGCGGGCATGCCCAACAAGTACGAGCTGAACCCGGAAGCGGTCGCCTTCGCCCGTGAGCTGATCGACTCCCGCCGGTACGTGCTCGACAGCGACTGGGGCGCGGTCCAGCCCAAGGCCGACGCGCAGAACGCGTACCTCGACAGGCACGACTGGGCCGAGTACGCCGCCTGGCACCTCGGTCTGACCATCGGCGCGGCCGACGAGACCAAGGCCCGGTACGCCTTCGTCTACGGCGACCTCCGCCGGCTGCACCGCACGGGACTGATCGCGTGCGTCTACCGAGCGTCGGAGTATCGGCACAAGGATGTGGAGCTGGCCGCGCACGAGCTGCTCCAGTACCTCGACGCGAAGAGCGGCTGACCGGCCGTATCAGCCCAGCCTCCGCGGGGTGCGTCAGTCCAGCGGGGTGCGTCAGTCCAGTAGTCGCGGCAGGCCGAACGTGGTCACGTGACGGCCGCCGACGAACGCGTTGATCTCGGCGATCCGCCCGTCCACGATGTGGAGCACGTCGACGACCAGCGCGTCGTACCGCGTACGCCCGGGTTGCCGGAGGTAGTTCGCCACCGCCGGCCGCCCGTTCGCCGAGACCGGGAAGGTACGCCAGTCCAGCGGCCGGGTGAGGAACTCGGCCACGGCGTCGCGACCGAGCACCGGCGCATCCGGCGGCATCGTGAGGCGTACGTCGGCGGCGAGCAGGTCGCGTAGCTCGGCCGGATCGGTCGTGCCGAGGTAGCGGCGCAGGATCTCGTGGTCCGCCGCGGTCAAGTGCGGTCGCCGCCAGTCGCGGGGATCGGCCGGGGCATGGCGGCGTACGGTCGCGCGGGCGCGCTGGACGAGGCCGTTGGCCGCCGGGACCGCGACCTGCAGCGCGTCGGCGACCTCCGCCGGCGTCCAGCCCGACACGTCCCGGAGCACGAAGGCGGCCCGCTGCCGGGCCGGCAGGTGCAGGAGGGCGGCGACGAGCGCCAGTTCGACGATCTCGGCGGCGGCCTGCTCGGCCTGCGGACCGGCGTCGAACAGGCAGTCGGGGTAGGGCCCGATCTCGGTGCTCCACTCCAGCACGTCGCCGACCGGCCGCGTACGCCGTTCGGCGGGCTTGCGGCTGTCGAGGAACACGTTGGTCGCGATGCGGTGCAGCCAGGTCCGGACCGACGAGCGTCCCTCGAAGGCGTCTCGCGCCTTCCACGCCCGCAGGAACGTCTCCTGCACGAGGTCGTCCGCCTCGGCAACGTTGCCGGCGAGGCGGTAACAGTGCGCGTGCAGCTCACGGTGGTGATCGTCGTACGCGCCCGTCAGCCAGTCGCCGGAGCCGGTCATCACTTCACGGTATCGGTCCGCCGGCCCCGGTCCATGACAGTCCGATGACGGTTGCGGGCCTGTGTCGTCAGTACAGGTTCCGGCGCGACGGCCGCCCGATCCCCCAGCGGAAGCTGCTGGACCGCGGCGAATGGACCGCGGCGAACCTGCCTAAACCCGTCGGGCCGAACACAGCGCCGGTAGACTTTGTGCGTTAAGTTGACTTGTTCCAGTTTAATTCCGTTTCGCGGGGAACTGCCGACGCCTGCCCGCAGTTCCCCGGTGAACCGCCAACTCGGAGGAAGCAATGAGCGACACCCAGGGCGCCGGCCAGGTCGCACCGGATTCCGTGACCGCGCAGGGCAGCGAGAGCGAGAACCCGGCGATCGACTCGCCGACGCCGAAGACCGGCGGCCGGCCGCGTACCAATCGCGACTGGTGGCCCAATCAGCTCGACCTTTCGGTGCTGCACGCCCACTCGTCCAAGAGCAACCCGCTGGGGCCGAGTTTCGATTACGCCCAGGAGTTCGCCAAGCTCGACGTCGAGGCGCTCAAGCGGGACATCGTCGCCGCCCTCACCACCTCGCAGGACTGGTGGCCGGCCGACTTCGGCCACTACGGCGGCCTGATGATCCGCATGAGCTGGCACGCCGCGGGCACCTACCGGATCCAGGACGGGCGCGGCGGCGCGGGCGACGGCGGCCAGCGGTTCGCCCCGCTCAACAGCTGGCCGGACAACGCCAACCTCGACAAGGCCCGGCGGCTGCTGTGGCCGGTCAAGCAGAAGTACGGCCAGCAGATCTCCTGGGCCGACCTGCTCGTCCTCGCGGGCAACGTCGCGCTGGAGTCGATGGGGTTCCAGACGTTCGGCTTCGGCTTCGGCCGGGAGGACGTCTGGGAGCCCGAGGAGATCTTCTGGGGTCCCGAGGACGCCTGGCTCGGCGACGAGCGGTACGTCTCCGAGAAGGAGATGATCGGCGGGGTCGGCGCGACCGAGATGGGTCTCATCTACGTCAACCCGGAAGGCCCGCAGGGCAACGGGGATCCGCTCGCCGCGGCGGCGTTCATCCGGGAGACGTTCCGCCGCATGGCGATGAACGACGAGGAGACCGTGGCGCTGATCGCGGGCGGCCACACCTTCGGCAAGACGCACGGCGCCGGGGTCGCGGCCGACCACGTCGGCCCGGAGCCCGAGGCCGCTCCGCTGGTCGAGCAGGGGCTCGGCTGGCTCAGCACGCACGGCACCGGCAAGGGTCCCGACACGATCACCAGCGGTCTCGAGGTGACCTGGACGGACCGGCCGACCCAGTGGAGCAACCGCTTCTTCGAGATCCTGTTCGGGTACGAGTGGGAGCCGTCCACCAGCCCGGGCGGGGCCAAGCAGTGGGTGGCCAAGGACGCCGAGGCGATCATTCCGGACGCGCACGATCCCGGCCGGAAGCACCGGCCGACGATGCTCACGACCGACCTGTCGTTGCGCGTCGACCCGGCGTATGAGCAGATCTCGCGCCGGTTCCTCGAGCACCCCGACGAGTTCGCGCTGGCCTTCGCCAAGGCCTGGTACAAGCTGCTGCACCGCGACATGGGACCGGTCAGCCGCTTCCTCGGTCCCTGGGTGCCCGAGGCACAGCTCTGGCAGGACCCGGTGCCGGCCGCCGAGGGCGAGCTCGTGGGCGACGCCGACGTCACGGCGCTCAAGGCGAAGGTGCTGGAGTCCGGGCTCACCACGGCGCAGTTGATCTCGACCGCCTGGGCTTCGGCCGCCAGCTTCCGGTCCACCGACAAGCGCGGGGGCGCCAACGGCGCCCGGCTGCGGCTCGACCCGCAGCGCGGCTGGGAGGCGAACCAGCCCGAGCAGCTGGCCACCGTTCTGTCCACTCTGGAGGGTATCCAGCAGGAGTTCAACAGCGCCGGCGGGGCGAAGATCTCCCTCGCCGACCTGATCGTGCTGGCCGGCTCGGCGGCCGTCGAGAAGGCCGCCCGCGACGCCGGCGTGCCGGTCACGGTCCCGTTCCACCCTGGGCGTACGGACGCGACGCAGGAGCAGACCGACGTCGAGTCCTTCTCGGTGCTCGAACCCCGGGCCGACGGATTCCGCAACTACCTGCGGCCCGGCGAGAAGACCATGCCCGAGGTGCTGCTCATCGACCGGGCGTACATGCTGAACCTGACCGCACCGGAGATGACCGTTCTCATCGGTGGTCTGCGGGCGCTGGGCAACAACGTCGGCGGCACGGCGCACGGCGTACTGACCGACCGGCCGGGCGTGCTCACGAACGACTTCTTCGTCAACCTGCTCTCGCCGGGGACGAAGTGGACGGCGTCCGCCTCCGACGACCAGGTCTACGAGATCCGCGACGTGCGTACCGGCGAGGTGAAGTGGACGGCCACCGCGGTCGACCTGATCTTCGGCTCGAACTCGCAGCTCCGCGCGCTCGCGGAGGTCTACGCCAGCCAGGACGCCCGCGAGAAGTTCGTCACCGACTTCGTCGCGGCCTGGACCAAGGTCATGGACCTCGACCGGTTCGACCTCGCCTGAGGCCGGTCGTCACCTCGCGGGGCCGCCCTCTGGACGCGGCTTAGTGCGGCGGATCAGGGATCCCGGTCGAATCTCGCATCAAGATTCGACCCTGATCCCTGATCCTCCGCTGATCTTGAGCGCGGCGGAACCGTCAGGCGTAGGCGACCGTCACCCGCTGCCGGTCAAACCGCCCGGTCTCCGCCGCGTCGACGACGGCCGCGGCGAAGTCGGGGATGCTGACCCGGCTCTCGCCGCTCGCTCCGACGATCGGAGTGTCCCGCGCCTCGACGAGATAGTCGCCCGTACGCGGACCCTCGACGAGGTGGACCGGGGGCGGGCTGACGTAGGTCCAGCTCACCGGGCCGGTCGACGCGCGTAGCAGATCGAGGGCCTTGGCCTGGTCGCGGGCGGTCTGCAGATACATCGCGGGGAACTGTGGCGAGTCGACGAACCGCTGCCCCGCCGGGTCCTGCAGACTGCCTCCGCCGCCGACGAACACCAATCGCCGTACGCCGGCCCGGCCGAGCCCGTCGAGCAACGCCTGCGCGCCCCGGGGGACGAGCGAGTCCTCCCCTTTGATGGCGACGACGACGGCGTCGTGCCCGGCGACGGCGGTCGCGACCGAGTCCGGATCGGTGACGTCCATCGTGGACCGTCCGAGTGGCGTCAGCCGGTGGCCGCGCTCGGCGACCTCCCGCGCGACCGCCCCGCCGAGCCGTCCGCCCGCGCCGACGACCGCGATCCGCCGGGGCAGCCGGGCCAGGAAGGCGTCGATCAGCGGGACCATCTCGGGCAGCGCCTCCTCCAGGGCGAAATGCCCGGTGTCGAAGACGTGGACCTCGGCGTCCGGCAGGTCGGTGCGGTACGCGTACGCCCCGGTCTCGGGGAAGAAGGCGTCGTTGCGTCCCCAGAGGACGAGCGCCGGCGGCCGGTGCTCGCGCAGGTACTGCTGCCACCGCGGGTACGCCTCGACGTTGCTCCCGTAGTCGAGTGCCAGCGCGATCTGGGCCGCCTCGCGGCCGGGCTGGTCGAGGAAGTGCTGGTCGAGCGTCCAGCCGGCCGGGTCGACCCGCGAGACGTCGGCCGTGCCGCCTTCGTACTGACCCCGGGTCACCGCCGCCGTCAGGATTCCCCGGACCTGGTCCTCCGCGCCGGGCACACCCGGCTGGTTGGCGATCATGCCCTGGGCCAGCTCCGACAGCCCTTCGGCGTACGCGTTGGCGTTCTGCACGATCAGCCCGGTGACTCGCTCCGGCCGTCGTTCGGCCAGCCGCAGCCCGACCGGGCCGCCGAAGTCGAACAGGTACAGGGCGTACCGGCGCAGCCCGAGGACGTCGGTGAACTTCTCGATCGTGTCGGCCAGCCCGTCGAAGCTGTACGCGTAGTCCGCCGGAGCCTCGGTGAACCCGAAGCCCGGGTAGTCCGGCGCGATGACGTGGTAGCGGGCGGCCAGCACCTCGATGAGCCGCCGGTACTGGTGCGAGGCGCTCGGGAAGCCGTGCAGCAGCAGCACCGCCGGCGCGTCGGCGGGTCCGGCCTCCCGGTAGAAGACGGTGACGCCGTCGACGTCGGCGTATCGGTGGTGCACCTGCGAGGGGATCGGCAGCGCGGTCATAGCTAATGCCTCTTTCCTGTCGTGATGCATTAGATCTTCGGCGACGGCATCTAATGCGTCAAGGAGCTGAGGTACCATTAGCCATGTGATCGAGACGACACCGCCGCCCCTCGTCGGGGAACCGCTCGCGTTGGACCTGGTCAACACGCTCGCCACCCGGCCGGACGGAGTCGCGGTGGACCTGTTCGCCGAACCGGCGACCGCCTCCGCGTGGCTTTCGGCGCAGCACGACCTCGATCGCCTCACCGCCATCCGCCCCGCCGATCTGGACCTGCCACAGCTGCGGAAGCTGCGCGAGCACGTCGCCGGCTGCGTCGACGCCGCCCGTCAGGCGACCGCCCCGCCCCCGGCGGCCTTGGCCGCGCTCAACGACGCCGTCCGGGCGGCCCCGGCGTACGCGCAGCTCACCGTCGTCGACGGCACGCTCGTGCGACGGGTGGATCGCAGTGGCGTACCGGGTCGCGACCTGCTCGCCGAGCTGGCCGAAGCGGCGGTCGACCTCGTGACCGATCCGGCCGTCCGTCGCGTACGCGCCTGCGAAGGGGCCCGGTGCCGTCTGCTGTTCCTGCCCGCTCATCCGCAACGCCGCTGGTGCTCCCCGGCGACCTGCGGCAACCGGGCTCGGGTGGCTCGGCACTACCAGCGTCACCACGGCTGAGCCTGCGCCTCCGCGGATTCGTGTTGGAGAATTCTCCGGTCCCACCCGAAGCCTCGGATCTACGATGGATCATCGGTTTTGGAGCGCGGGGGGTGCGTCATGACCGAGGTTGTCGCCGCGGACTACACGGTGGTCATCGATGTCAACACCACCACCGTCGGGTTCACCACCGTCAAATACGACTTCGAAGGCCACTCCTACGCGCTGTGGCACCGATACGTCGGACTGCCCGGGCAGCCCGGCGTGCCGCAGCCCTGGCGCAAGGTCAGCCTGCTGGAGAAGCTGCTCGACACCTATCCGGACCCGACGCCGCAACAGCAACAGCGCGCCGAGCACGAGGGCCGGTTCACCTCGGCGCCGATCCATCCCGGACAGCAGCTCGAGTACGGGATCATGATGGACCCCGACCTCGACCCGAACGTCGGCGCCCTGGCCGGCGAGATGGTCAGCCGCATCACGATCATCGGCCTCGGCGAGCACACCGACGCCGACTGGATCGGCGACGAGTACATCGACATCGGTGGCACCTACTACTTCCACCAGCTCGACACGTTCCCGCACGGGGCGACTGTGCTGCGCTTGCAGATCGGGGCCGACCCACCGGTGCGCGACGCGTACGGGCAGAACATCGTGGCCCAGCCACTGGTGACCGTGTGGAGTCCGTACGGCGGCAACCACGCGGTCGAGGCGAAGCCGCTGTTGCCCGGCAACGTCTACTTCGCGACCATCCTGATCGTCGACACGACCACCGGCCAGTGGACCGAGCGCGACCCGAATCCGTTCCGCACCAAGCGCCGCCGGATCGAGCTGCGATTCCCGGTCATCGAGGTGGTCAACGACGGCGACCCGGCCGGCAGCGGCGAGGCCGAGTTCGCGGTGGCCGTGTTCGAGGGCCGGAGCAACGGCCCGGTGGTGCGGGTGGACGGCCGGCAGCTCGGCGACGACGACAACCCGCGCGACGTCTCCACCGGCGACTGGTTCGCCACCAACATGACGCCGATCGTCATCGGCCCCAAGGTGGTCACCCCGGACTTCGCGGAGGTCTGGGTCGTCGCGAGCGGCACCGAGTACGACGGCATCGGCGAGTCGAACGAGCACGCCAGCAGCGAGCCGTACGCCCCGGGCTTCCTGCCGATGCCGGTCGGGCGCGGCCTGGAGACGGTGAACCTGCAGGGGCTGACCTACACCGCACGGCCGTGGGCGTCCGGGGACGACTTCGCCTTCCGCCTCTACATGAACTACGACATCACGTACTGGAGCTAGACGTACTGGAACGGCTCACGAGACTCGCCGCTGTGATCGGATTGTGAACCCGCCGGGCGAGCATCGTCCGATGAGGACTTTCCGGGGTGCGGCCGCCGCGTTCGCACTGCTGCTCGTGCTGTCGCCGCCGCAACCCGTGTTCGCCGCGGCCGACGATCCGTGCGTGGCCGCCGCGAAGGCGGGCAGTGAGGCCGAACGCGGCAAGATCCTGGCCGCCATGCCCGACGAGGAGGGTTGCGACGGCCCGATCACCGTGTACGCCGACCCGTCGGTGACGCCGACGACCGAGCCGTTGCCCGGATTCGAGCGGGACACCACCCGGCCGGTCGCCGCCATGCGCGACGCCGACGGGGTGATCACCGAGTTCGTCGCCGACGAGATCCTGGTCGGCTCGGCCGACGAGACCAGGGTGAAGGACCTCGCTGAACGGTGGAAGGGCACGATCCTCGCCGAGGCGCGGCCGGACAAGTCCGACGTGACGACCTACACCGTCCGCGTACGCGGCGATCTGGCCGACCCGAAGTCGTTGAGCGACAACCTGGCCAAGCTCAACGAGGGGCGCCGGAAGGCCGATTCGCTCGCGGTGTCGAGCAAGGAGGCACTGGGGCTGCTGACCATCGCGGCCCAGGAGGCGGTCGACGCCGACGGCATGGCGGTCGGCGTCAACTGGCTCCTCCGCTCGGCGTCGTACGCCTCCCGGTCGCTGGCCGAGGCCGGTGTCGGCCCGACCGGGTTCACCGCGGCCGGCCCCTACGACCGCGACCCGTACCAGTGGAACTTCCTGAACAGCGGCAGCGTGCAGGACATCGGCGTCACCGAGGCGTGGACGCAGATGGACTCGGTCGGCCTGCTCGGGCCGAACAAGGTCGACATCGCCATCCTCGACAAGGGCTTCTCCCCCGTCGTGAACGGCGACATCCCGCCCGGCTACACGATGAAGAGCATGGTGCCGTTCGCCGACCCGGGCGACCCCTCACCCGAGTCGTGGGCGCACTGGCACGGCACCAATGTCGCCAACGCCGCCGCCGGGGTGCCCGGCAACTACTGGGCCGCGGCCGGCCCGGCCGGACCGGTGGGCCGGATGACGCTGACCTTCACCGGCCAGGACCTGTTCACCATCGTGTACGCGCTGATCGGCTCGTGGAACGTCCAGCTGATCAACTTGAGCAGCTACAAGTCGGTGCACTGGGCCTGGTCGTGGACGATGTCGCCGATGGAGAACGTGACCGTGTTCCTCCACGGCGTCGCCAACGTGCTCATCTTCGCCGCGGCGGGCAACGACGGCGATGACGTCGACCGGGAGACCTGCTTCCTCGGGTGCTGGGAGAAGTACCTCTGGGCGCCGTGCGAGCTGGCCGGGGTCACCTGCGTCGGCGGCCTCAAGAAGAACTCGCTCGACCACGATCCGAACTCCAACTACGGCCACGAGGACGTCGACGTCTTCGCTCCGTGGAGCGTGCTGGTGGGGCCGGACCCGGTGCACTCGGCGTCGAACACGGCATACCAGGCCGACGGCACGAGCGTCGCCACGCCGTACGCCCTCGGCGTCGCGGCGCTGATCTGGGCGGCCGATCCCGGCCTGGACAACGACGAGGTGCTCGACATCCTGCTGCGGCATCTGCGTACGAGCCCGGATCCCAAGGTGAAGCAGAAGGTGATCACCGCGCTGACCGCCGTCCGGGACGCGATGCCGGCGACGATCCGGATCACGACGCCGCAGGACGGCTGGATCCTCCCGGCCGGGTCACCGAGCCCGTTCGCGGCGACGGTGTACGCCGACGGCAACGGCACCCCGACGGTGACCTGGCGGGCCAACGGCTCCTACCTCGGCACCGGGCTTTCCCTCTCCGCGACGCCGCCGCTCGGAGCGCAGACGATCACGGCCACGGCGGTGTTCCCGAACGGCGTGCAGGCGACCGACTCGGTGCAGGTGACCGTCTACAACGGAGCGCCGACGATCACGATCACCAACCCGACCACGACGTCGCCCGCGTTCGGGGTGTCCGAGCCGATCCCGTTCCACGCGGTCAGCAACGACGAGGGCGGTCCGCTGGCGGACTCGGCGGTGCAGTGGTTCCTCGACAGCTCGACGACTCCGTTCGCCACCGGGCACAACCCGACCGTGGTGACCGGCGGGGCCGTCGGTGCGCACACCGTCAAAGTCCGCGGCTGCGATCCGTTCAACGTGTGCGTCTTCGCCACCGTGCCGATCACGCTCGTCGCCAATCCGGTGAACCAGCCGCCGATCGTGCACATCACCAGCCCGGCGAACGGCGCGCACCTGTGGGTCACCGGGATGGACGCCGCCGGGTACTACTGGTCGGGAACGCTGAGCGCGACCGCCACCGATCCCGAAGGCTTCCCGCTGACCACCCGGTGGTACGACAACGGCGTCCTGATCGGCACGGGCCCGACCGTGACCGCCCGGTTGACCGGCGGCTGCGGCATCTACAGCCACGTGCTGAGCTTCACCGCCACCGATCCGGCCGGGAACACCCGCCAGGACACCGTCAACATCACGGTGGAGATGGTCTGCTGATCTTCGCCCTGACCTCGTCGGCGCGCGCGTGGCCCAGGCCGTCCAGCCGGTCCACCGCGCGCCGCCAGGAGCGGGCCGCCGCCTCGGGGTCGCCCAGCCGGGCGTACGCGTCGCCGAGATGGTCGGCCGCCTCGGCCTCGTGGAAGGGATCGCCCAGCTCCACCATCATGCCGACGGCGTGTTCGAGACAGCCGACCGCTTCGCGTACCTCGTCGAGGGCCAGGTAGGCGTAGGCGAGGCTGTCCCAGGTCAACGCCTCGGTCCGCCGGTCGCCCAGCCGATGCAGCAGGTCCAGCGCCGCCCGGCAGTGGGTGACCGCGTCCCCTGGCCGTCCCAGCAGGCACTCGTACCAGCCGACGGCGTTGAGCGCCCGCGCCTCGCCCGGCTCGTCGCCGCACTCCCGGAACAGCTCCAACGCCGACACGCTGTGCCGCAACGCCAGCTCCAGGTCACCGCCCTGCTGTTCGTAGAGGTAGCCGAGATTGTGATGGGTATGTGCCAGGCCGTCGGGGTCACCGAGGTCGGCGTACCGGGTCAGGGCGAGGCCGAGCCGCTCGTGCGCCTCCGCCCAGGACCGCCGCCACATCGCGGCGCGGCCCGACCCGACCAGGCACCGCGCCTCGGCCGCCCGATCGCCGAGCCGCCGGGCGGCGGCCAGCGCGATCTCGTGCGTGGCCGACCAGTCCTCCCAGCGCCCGAGCCGTTCGAACACCTCGGTGAGCCCACAGGCCAGCTGCCACCCGTGTCTGTCCAAACCGGACCGCTCGGCCAGCGACACGGCGTTCACCAGCGCCGGGTACTCGGTCGTGAACCAGTCCAGGGCGGCGGCGTCGTCCGCCGTCACCTCCAGCGTCACGCCGTCGATCGGCGGCGGCAGCCCCGGCGGGTCCCGGAAGGCGTCGAGGACGGCGGCGTTCGCCTCGACGCTGTGCAGGTAATGGTCGAGCAGCCGATACCGGGCGGCTGCCGCGTCGGCATCGGATTCGGCCAGCTCCGTGGCGTACAACATCAGCAGATCGTGGCTGGAGAAGCGCGGACCGTGACTGAGCAGCTGTGCGCTCGCCAGTTCGCGCAGGAGCCGTCGCGCCTCGCCGAGCGGGACCCCGGCGGCGCTGGCGGCGGCCGCCGCGCTCACCGCCGGGCCCGGCCGGAGCCCGAGCAGCCGGAACATCCGCCGCGCGGGCTCGCTCACCGCCCGATAGGACCAGGACAGCACCGCCCGCACGTCGGCGGCCGGGTCACCGCCGTCGAACCCGTCCAGATCGGCCAGGTCCGCGGCCAGCGCGCGCAGCGGCAACCCGGTGGTCGCGGCCCGCGCGGCCACCACGGCCAGGGCCAAGGGCAACCGGGCGCACGCGGCGATCAGCTCGTCGGCCGCCTGCGGCTCGCGCTCCACCAGGTCACCCAGCCGGTACGCCAAGAGCAGCCGGGCGTCGTCCAAGGACGGAAGGTCGAGCGGGACGGGGTTCGCCCCGTCGACCGCCACCAGACCGGTGAGCCGATGGCGGCTCGTGACCAGCACGAAGCAGCCCGGCGTGCCGGGCAGCACCGGCCGGACCTGGTCGGCGGAGGCGGCGTTGTCGAGGACGAGCAGCATCCGGCGGCCCGCGAGCCGGCTGCGCAACGCGGCGGCCTGCGCGTCCCCGCCCTCCGGATGCGCCACCCCCAACGCGCTGAGGAAGTCGCGCACCACGTCGGCGGCCGGCACCGGACCGGCGGCGTCGAAGCCACGCAGGTTCGCGTGCAGTACGCCGTCCGGGAACCGATCCGCGACCCGATGCGCCCAGTGCAGGGCGAGGGAGGTCTTGCCGACCCCGGCGGTCCCACTGATCGCCACGACCGGAGCAGCCTCGTCGAGTAGCTTGTCGAGAATGGACAGCTCCTCGGCGCGGCCGGCGAACCCGGTGATCGCCGCCGGGAGCTGCCTCGGCCGCCGCTGCGGCAGGTCGATCTGCGGATCGCGGAGCAGCATCTGCTGACGAAGCCGCCGCAGCTCCGGGCCGGGATCCAGGCCGACCTCCTCGCCGAGCGCCCGCTCGACGGCGGCGTACGCCGCCAGCGCCTCAGGAGCCCGACCGGCCCGGTAGAGCGCCAGCATCAGCTGCCCGGCCGGGCGTTCCCGCAGCGGGTCGGCCGCGACGGCGGCGGACAACTCCACCAGCAGTTCGGCGTGGCGGCCCAGCCGGAGCAGGGCATCGGCTCGATCGTCGGCCGCTCCGATGCGCGCCTGGGTCAGGCCGAGGCAGAGCTGATCGCGTACCTCGGCGGGGACGACACCGGCGAGCGCCTCGCCGTGCCACAACGACAGCGCCTCATCGAGGAGGCGTACCGTCTCGGCGTCGTCCCCGGTCTGCCCCGCCAGCTGGACGAGCTGCCGGAACCGGTGGGCGTCGACGGCCGACGGATCCGTCCGCAGCAGATAACCACCGCCGCGCGCCTCGATCTCGGCCCAGCCGTGCAACGCCGTACGCAGATCCGACGCGCACACCCGCACGGCGTGCACCGCCGTCCGCGGCGGATCGACCGGCCACATCAAGTCGACGATGCGCTCCACCGGCACCGTCCGGTTGACCTCCAACGCGAGCAGTCCCAGCAGATACCGTCGTTTACGCGGGCCCAAGGGGATCGCCGTGCCATCGGCGTACGCCGCCACCGGGCCGAGTACGCGGATCTCCATGCCCCGATGGTGCCGCAGACCGCAACGGTTCGGCAGGGAAGACCAAGATTCCGGACATCGCCCTTTCCCTGGAGGCGATCTCCCCGCACCATCGAGGTCGACGGAGGGAGCGACATGGGCAGGGTTTCGGAGGCGATCGCGGCCGGTGGATCGTGGCGGCGATTCTGGTGGCACTATGCGCAGATGGTGATCGCCATGCTGCTCGGCATGGCCCTGGCGCCACTGACGCGCCTGCTGTTCACCGCGCTCGGCGCCGAGGACGCGTACGCCCGCGGCGACGTCATGCTGCTGGTCATGGCGACCACCATGGTCATCGGGATGACCGTCTGGATGCTGATCCGCCGCCACGGCTGGCGCCCGATCGCCGAGATGGCCGCCGCGATGTACGTCCCCTTCCTGATCCTGCTGCCGTTCCTGTGGACCGACGTGCTCGACCGGATGATCGTGTCGACCCTCGGGCACGTTGTGATGTTCGCGGCGATGGCCGGGGTGATGCTGCTGCGCCCCGCGGAGTACATGCTCCCGCACAGCGCACACCACCACTCCCACGCCGACCACGCCGAGCACCCGCACGCCGAGCACGCGGAACCGGCCGAGCAGGAGGCGTGAGACGCCGTCAGCTCGGTGGTGCCGTCGAGGCGCGTACCACCAGTTCCGGCTGGAACCGGATCTCCCGATGGTCGTGATCCGGCTCGGACTCGGCCAGCAGCAGCTCCGCCGCCGCCTGGCCGACCTGGTACGGGGGCTGCCGCACGGTGGTCAGCGGCGGGGTCAGGCGGCGGGCGAAGCTCAGGTCGTCGTGACCGACGATCGACAGGTCCTGCGGTACGCGTACCCCTAGGGTCTCCAGGCCGTCGAGCAGGCCGAGCGCGGCGGTGTCGTTGAGGCAGACCACCGCCGTGACCTTGGGCGTCGCGGCGAGGATGGCGCCTGCGGCGGCCGCTGCGGCGTCGATGAGCGACGGCGGCCGCATGCGCAGGCGTAGGTCGAGCAGCGCGGTGGCCGGATCGAGCCCGGCGTCGGCGATCGCCTGGCGCAGGCCTTCGCGGCGGCCCGCCACCGGGGCCGGGTCCACGATGTCCCCCAGGTACGCGATCCGCCGGTGCCCGAGGGCGAGCAGGTGCTCCCCGGCCAGCCGCCCGCCGAGGACGTCGTCGACGGTGACCGCGCAGAGGTCCAGGTCCCCGCGCGGGTGGTCGATCAGGACGACCGGCGTGCCCTGGCGGCTCAGCGTCAGCAGCCGGGTCGGGTCGACCTCGATCGGCGAGATGATCACTCCTCGGACGGCCTGTGCCTGCAGCAGCCGGAGCAGCCTGGTCTCCTTCTCCGCCCGGAGGTCCGTGCTGCACGCCAGGAGCAGGCAGCCGGCGGCCGCGAGCCGGTCCTCGATGCCCCGGTTGACCTCCGCGTAGAACGGGTTCGCCAGATCCAGGGTGACGCTGCCGACGATGGGGCTCGGCACACCCCGCAGTTGCCGGGCCGGACCGTGCGGAACGTAGCCGACTCCCTTGATCGCCTCCTCGACCCGGCGACGGGTCGCCGGGGCGACGATCGACGGCCGGCTGAGCACATTGGCCACTGTGGAGACCGATACTCCGGCTGCTCGCGCGACTTCGCGCATCCCACTGCGACGGTTTCGCCCGGTCATGGCGCGCCTCCCCGATTGCCGCCCTCTACATAGAAGCGTATCGTTCACGTTCTCCACGGCTTACAAACGTTACAACCAAGGAAGGGTCATGAAGAAAGCACTGCTAGCCCTCAGTGCCGCTGCGCTCACAGCGGCCGCGTCGTTGTTCGTCTTCGCCCCGCCCGCGTACGCCGCCACTGGGCTGCACATCAGCGGACGGAACGTCGTCGAGGCCAACGGCCAGAACTTCATCATGCGCGGGGTCAACCACCCGCACGTCTGGTACACCAGCCAGACCAGCTCGTTCGCCAACATCAAGGCCTTGGGCGCCAACACGATTCGGGTGGTGCTCGGCAGCGGCAAGCGCTGGGGTCCGTCGAGCGACGTCGCCAACGTCGTCAACCTGTGCAAGCAGAACAAGATGATCTGCGTCCTGGAGGTGCACGACACCACCGGCTACGGCGAGGACGGCGCGGCCGCCACCCTGGACGAGGCGGTCAACTACTGGATCACCCAGAAGAGCGTGCTGGCCGGCCAGGAGAACTACGTCATCATCAACATCGGCAACGAGCCGATCGGCAACACCAACCCGAGCCAGTGGATCGACGCGACCGCGAACGCCGTCAAGAAGATGCGCAGCAACGGGTTCGAGCACATGCTGATGGTCGACGCCCCGAACTGGGGCCAGGACTGGCAGAACATCATGCGGGACAACGCGCAGACGATCTGGAACGCGGACACCCTGAAGAACACGTTGTTCTCCATCCACATGTACAGCGTCTACAACCAGGCCTCGACCATCACCTCCTACTTCGACGCCTTCCAGACCAAGGGGCTGCCGCTGGTGATCGGCGAGTTCGGCTGGCAGTTCAGCTCCGGCGAGGTCGACCACGAGACGATCCTGGCCCAGGCGCAGGCCCGCGGGCTGGGCTACCTCGGCTGGTCGTGGAGCGGCAACACCGATCCGATCCTGGATATGGCGACCAGCTTCAACCCGGCCCAGCTCACCACCTGGGGCCAGCGGATCTTCAACGGGACCAACGGCATCAAGGCCACCGCCAAGGAAGCCAGCATCTTCAGCGGCGTCACTTCCCCGTCCGCGTCGACGTCCGCGTCGGCGTCTCCCTCGCCGTCGACCTCCCCGTCGACCTCACCCACGACGTCGCCCACCACTTCACCGACGTCGGGCGGCGGCAAGACCTGCACGGCCACCTACACGATCGTGAACTCGTGGCCGGGCGGCTTCCAGGCCGACGTCAAGGTCACCGCCGGCAGCGCGGCGATCTCTGGATGGGCGGTCAGCTGGACGTTCGCCAACGGCCAGACCGTGACTCAGATGTGGGGCGCCACCCCGACCACCAGCGGCGCGAGCGTGACCGCCCGGAACGTGAGCTACAACGGCAGCCTCGCCGCGGCGGGCACCACGAGCTTCGGGTTCCTCGGGTCGTGGAACGGCACCAACACCGCGCCGACCCCGTCCTGCTCGGCGAGCTGACGCACTAGCACCCTTCAACGGCCTGGGCCGGACCGCCATCGCGGCGGCCGGTCCAGGCCGTTGCATTGTGGACGCAATGTTGGTGAGGGAGTACTCTCTCACCATGACTCACCCCTCCACCGCCCACGTGCACGCACCCGACGTCCCGGCCGTGCCACCGCGCCGCTGGCTGGCGTTGACGCTGATCAGCGTCGCGCAGTTCATGCTCGTCCTCGACGTCACCGTGGTGAACGTCGCGCTGCCCGACATCGGCGCCGGCCTGACCCTGACCCGGTCGACGCTGACCTGGGTCGTCACCGCGTACACGGTGTTCTTCGGCGGTCTGATGCTGCTGGGCGGGCGTCTCGCCGACGCGTTCGGCGCCCGCCGGCTCATGCTCGCCGGCCTCGCCGTGTTCACCGCCGGGTCGCTCGCCTCCGGGCTCGCGGGATCGGCCGCGCTGCTCATCGGCGGTCGCGTCGGCCAGGGCATCGGCGCCGCGTTGCTGTCCCCGGCCGCGCTGGCCACCGTCACCACGACCTTCCACGGCGCCGAACGCACCAAGGCCCTCGGGGTGTGGGCCGCGCTGGGCGGCGCCGGGTCCGCGATCGGCGTACTGGTGGGCGGGGCGCTGACCGCCGGTCCCGGCTGGCGGTGGATCTTCTTCGTCAACGTGCCCGTGGGGCTCGCTCTCCTCGCCACGCTTCCGGCCGTTCTTCGCCCGAATCAAGGGGTACGCACAACGATCGACGTCCCCGGCGCCCTGCTCGTCACGAGCGCCACGGCGGCGTTGATCTACGGCATGGTGCGCGCCGGTGATGCGGGCTGGTCGGATCCGCTCACCCTCGCCGCCCTGGCCGCCGCCGTTCTCCTGTATGTCGCGTTCGCCGTGGTGGAGCGTACGGTGGCGACGCCGCTGATGAAGCTGAGCCTGCTGGGCCGTCCGGCGATCGCCGGCGGGGCCTTCCTGATGCTGGCCGCCACCGGGCTGCTGATCGGGCAGTTCTTCCTCGGCTCGTTCTACCTCCAGCACGTACGCGACTACGGCGCCTTCGGCACCGGCCTGCTGTTCCTGCCGGTCGCGGTCGGCATCGGCCTGGGCGCGCACCTGGGCAGCCGCTTCGTCGGTCACCTCGGCGGGCGGACGATCTCCGTCGGCGGCCTGCTCGTCGCGGCGGGCGGCCTGGGCCTGCTGACCCGGATCGACGCGACCGGCAGCGTCTACACCGGACTGCTGACCGGGATGACGGTCACCTCGGTGGGCCTCGGCGCGGTCTTCGTCGCCGCCACGACGACCGCGCTCGCCACCGTCGAGCACCACGAGTCCGGCCTGGCGTCAGGGCTCGTCAACACGTTCCACGAACTCGGCGGCGCCATCGGGGTCGCCGTGCTCTCCACGATCGCGGCGGCCGGGCTCACCGGCGGCAGCGTGGCCGGCTTCGCCGACGGGTTCTGGGCCGCCACCGCTGTCGCCGGGGTGTCCGCCGTCGTCGCCCTGTTCCTGATGCCGAAGGGCAGACTGGCCGTGCCCCCGGGGCCGCACGTCCACTGAGGAGGCGTACGCGGTCGGGGCCTACGCCGTCAGGGCGGCCGTCCCGACCGCGACCCAGGCCGCGAGGAAGCGGTCCTGGTCCACGCCCGCCTCCGGCTCGCCCAGCAGGATCCGGTAGATCGGGTAGTAGGTCAGCGAGCCGACCAGCACGGCCGACGTCGCCGGAGCGTCCACCGCCGGTACGCGTCCCGCCGCCGCCTGCTGCGCGAGCCACTCGGCGACCTGGGCGTACAGGGGCCGCATCAGCCGGGCGTGCAGGATCTCCAGCAGCTCCGGGAACTGATCCAGCTCGCGGAAGGTGATCCGCACGTTCTCGACACTCAGCTCCAGCCGGGCCAGGATCACCCGGCCCAGTCGTTCCAGCACGGCGGGCACGTCCTCAGTCGAACCGTCGAACGGCAGGCTCTTCTCGGCCTCGTAGTGCGCCACGTGTTCGTCGACGACCGCCCGCAGCAGCTCCTCCTTGGAGCCGAAGTGCTTGTACAACGCCCCCGATCCCCCGGTCAGCCCGACGGCGGTCTGGATGTCGGCCACGCTCGTCTTCGCGTACCCGCGTTCGGCGAACAGCCGCGACGCCGCCACGATGATGCGCTGCCGGGTGGAGATCTCAGGCATAGCGAGAGAGTACTTACTCCCAGACCCGGCCCGCTCCGCCGGGCATGGCGGTCGCGGGCCGGGCCGGGTCGGCCGCCTACTGGCAGCAGATGTTGTAGCCGCGGTTCATCCAGAACGTCGTCGGGATCGGGTTGCTCAGGGTGGAGTCGCCGACGCTGACCGCGGCCAGCTCGTGCCGCCCCGGGCGCATCTCGACATGGGTGTGCGCGGAGCTGGCGCCCCGGGACGCCTCGGTGGCGATGCGCTGCCCCTTGTCGACGTGCTCGCCGACGCTCAGCCCGTCCAGCGGGTCGGTGTGCAGGTAGATCACGGTCTTGTCCAGATCCGCGTTGTAGATCGACAGCGTCGACAGCCCGCCGCCGCCCTCGTTCTTGTAGATGACCGTTCCGGAGGTCAGCGCGTACACCGCCGATCCGGCGCTGCGGGCGAGGTCGATGCCCTCGTGCCGACCCGAGGTGGACAGATACCCGTCGAAGTACGCCGAGATGGCCCCGGCGTCGTCGTGGTAGAGCCCGAACTCGAGACGGTCGTTACCGGCTTCGCCGACGACGTGGCTCGCGTTCTCGTTCTTCAACTCCGGCCGCAGGTTGCCCTTGGCTCCCGCGATGAACGAGTCGATGGCGCCGGACCAGTCGCTCTTGTAGAAGATCGTGACCGGGACGGACTTGCGGTTCCAGACCGACGCCGCGTTGTTCTTCACACACTGGCCCCGGCCGCTGCCCGAGCTGATGAAGGTGACGCAGCCCGAGCCGGTGCCGTAGTCCTGGATCGATCCGGCGAAGTCGACCAACGACCCCGCGTTGTCGCTGTTGTAGTAGAGGCAGATCTCGCCGTCCTCGCACACGCCGTTGCGCGCGTTCGCGGCCTGGGCCGGCGCCGCACCGACCATGGCACCCAACAGGACGGCGGTTGCCGCCACGATGAGAGTCCTCTTCACCGTCACCCTCCTCGGTACGCTCAGCGCCCGATGCGCTGCGACCGACGGTAAGGCGGCGTCATACATTCGCCCTACAGAGTCGTTACAAGTACGCCCGACGATGCGGTACGGGGCTCCTCAGCGGACTCGGGTGACGTCCGCTCCGACGATCACGCCGTCCCGCGATGACGATCGCCCCTGAGTCCTGATCTTACTCTTCGCCGGTCCTGGTCAAGCGGTGATCAGATGCTGGTCAGTCGATGGACGAGGGCGTCGGGACGGCTGAGCGCCACCAGATGCCCGCCGGGGATCTCTTCGACGTCGAGGCCCAGGCGTCGCCGGACGAGACGGCGCTGGAACTCCAGCGGGAAGAACCGGTCGTCGACGCCTTGGAGGAACGTGGTCGGCACATCCGGCCAGGCGTCGAGCGGCCACGGCTCGGTGAACAGCGTCTCCGACGGGCCGGTGGGCGTACCGGCCGTCGCTTCGGCGGTGACCTCCGGGGGCACGTCGTGGAAGAAGTCGTCGAGCAGGTCGAACTGCTTGCCGTGCCGGGCTTCGGCGTGCCCCACGTTCCCCCACCAGTCACCGGCCGTCTCCCCCGGCGCTGGGACCATCGCGTTGAGGAGCACGATCCGGGCGACCGGCGTACGCGCGGCGACGACCGGCGCGAGGAACCCGGCGAGCGACTGGGCCACCAGCACCGGATTATGGCGGCCGAACGTCGCTTGGCGGATCGCTTCGGCGTACTCGTCGTATCCGGCGTCGTTCGACTGTGGCAGGTCGACGGCGATGGCGTCGTGCCCACGGTCGCGCAGCAGCGGCACGACGCGATGCCAGTACCAGGCTCGTCCGTCGGCCCCCGGGACGAGGACGAAGTCGGTCATGACAGCGCCCCCGGGAAGCGGCTGACGAAGTCGAGCGTGCCGACCCAGTCGGGCTTGAGCCCGATGCGCACCATCTTCCGCCCCGACTGCTCGACGTCGGCGATGTTGCGGGCGCCCTGTTCGGCTCCGTAGTAGTGATGGTGTGCCGCCACGTACTCCGGGAGGATGCCGTCCACGTCGACCACCGTGGCCCGGCCGCGGAGCAGCAGGACTTCCGGCGGCGGGCCGGGAGTGTCGATGGTGATCGCGACCGCCGGCCGGGACCGGAACGCAGTGATCTTGGCGCTTCCGGCGAAGGTGCCGAAGACCAGCTCGTCGCCGGTCCAGTGGAACATCACCGGGAACACGCGAGGCGTGCCGTCCTTGGCCACGTAAGCCACCCGGGCCAGTTCGGTCGAGGCGAGCAGCCGCTGCGCGAGGTCGGTCGTCAGCAGTCCGAGGTCTCCTTGCTTCATGGTCATACTCCTAAATTAGGAGTAACCACTACCAGAATGCAAGAGGCAGCCGTATGATTTCTACGTGGTCGGTAAACGCAGGTTCGACGACCCGTGCGGAGTGGCACGGGCGCTCGGCGTCGTCGGTGAGAGGTGGGCTCTGCTCGTCGTGCGCGAGCTGCTCCTCGGACCCAAGCGGTTCACCGAGCTGAGCCGGGGACTGCCCGGGCTCAGCCAGAACGTGCTGTCCCAACGGCTTCGCGAGCTGGAGGAGTCCGGTGTCGTCCGCAAACGGCGGCTCGGGCCGCCGGTGAGCGCGACCGCGTACGAGCTGACCGACCTCGGCGAGCTGCTGGATCCGGTGCTGACGTCGCTGGCGGCCTTCGGCAGCCGCTTGCCGTTGCCGCCGACGGAGACTTCGATGAGCGCCGACGCCTTCGTCCTCGCGCTGCGGACGACGTTCGACCCGTCCTCCGTGAAAGCCGGCACGGGCGGTTCGGTCGAATTGCGGATCGACGACGACGTCTTCCACGCCGCCATCCGCGACGGCCGGTTCGCGGTCGCCCGCGGCGCCGCCGCCGCACCAGACGCGACGCTCACCGGAACAGTCGCCGCCCTACGCTCCGTGGTCTTCGGCGGTCGACCCCTCGGGGAAGACATCCGGGTCGACGGCGACCGCCCGGCCGCCGAGTGGTTCGTCCGCTGCTTCCCTCGGCCCCAACCCATCGTCTCCGCCGCGCAATCCGCTTGACGCCGGATCAGGGTTCCCGGTCGAATCATGACGCAAGATTCGACACGGAACCCTGATCCAGCGCGGAAGCACAGCGCTCAGAAGAGCGAGGTCCACTGTGGCACGGCAGCACCGGGGCCGGCGGCCCGCTCCACCGGCGCGCGCGCCCTATCGCGGCCCGGGCTGGAAGCATCAGCCGGCGCTCGGCGTCGACGTCGGCGGGGTGATCGTGGCGCTGGCCGGGCGTGCGGAGGACACGTCGTTCTTCGGCACCCGTCCGTTGGAGACGCCCGCCACCGAGGGCGTCTTCGAGGCGCTCGCGGCGCTCACCGAAGGGCCGTTCGCCGGGCGCGTGCACGTGGTGTCGAAGGCAGGCCCGAAGGTCGAGGCGAACACCCGGGCCTGGCTGCAGCACCACGACTTCTTCGCGCGTACCGGGGTCGGCGTGGGCAACGTGCACTTCGTCCGGGAGCGGCGGGACAAGGCTCCCGTGTGCGAGCGACTCGGGCTCACCCACTTCGTCGACGACCGGCTGGATGTGTTGGCGTACTTGGCGACCGTCGGCCATCGATTCCTGTTCACCGGCGGCACCGACGAGCCCGTCGCCGATCATTTGCCGGACTGGGCGACCGCCGTCGACTCCTGGGCCGCGCTCACCGAGCTGCTCGCGGGCGGCGACGACCTAGCTTAGGCGCGAGCGCAGCCAGCGCAGTTGCCGCCGCACGTGGACGGCCTCACCGCCCTCGTGGTGGTTGAACGGGTAGACGTGGATCTCGTGCTCGGCGGCGTACTGATTCGCGGCGGCGAACACCGTGCTCGGCGGGCAGACCGTGTCCCGCAGTCCGACGCCGAACTGGGCCGGCGCGGTCGCCCGGCGGGCGAAGGACACTCCGTCTACATACGACAAAGTACGCCGGACGGCGTCCTCGGCCTCCCGGTGGATCGCGAGGAACCGGACGATCTCGGCGTACGGCTCGGCGTCGGTGATCTCGACGGCTCGCTGAATGTGGCACAGGAACGGCGCGGTCGTCAGCACCGCCGCGAGGTCGCCGACGAGGCCCGCGACGGCGAGGGCGAGCCCGCCGCCCTGGCTGTTTCCGGCGACCGCCACCCGGTCCGGGTCGACGCCGGGAAGGGCGCGTACCGCTTCGACGGCGCGGACGGCGTCGGTGATCAACCGGCGGTAGTAGTACTCGGCCGGGTCCAGCAGCCCTCGGGTGACCGGCCCGGGTCCCCCGTACGCTGTGCCGCCCGGGTCCGGCGTGTCACCGCCGGTGCCGTACTGCCCGCCTTGGCCGCGGCTGTCCATCAGCAGGTGGGCGTAGCCGGCGGCGGCGTAGGTGGGGCGTTCGTGCGGCAGTCCGCGGCCGCGGCCGTAACCCAGGAACTCGACGACCGCCGGTAACGCCTCGGTCCGCCCGGCGGGCCGGGAGTACCAGGCCCGGACGGGATCGCCGCCGAATCCGGCGAAGGTGACGTCCCAGCAGTCGACCAGGGCCAGATCGGACGGTTCCGGTCGCACGTCGATCAGCACCGGCTTGACCGTGGCGGTCGTGAGGGTGGCCGCCCAGAAGTCCGCGAAGTCGGCCGGCTCGGCGACCTCAGGCGCATACCGGCGAAGCTGGTCGAGCGGAAGGTCGAACAAGGCCATGAAACTTTCCCAACGCCGTTCGGAAGTTTCGGAGGACTGTAGCACTCCGTGCAGCATCCGATGCACTGTCCACATACATGGACGCCGTCCAGAAACCCTTGACACGGCTGTCCGCGGACGCCTACTGTGCCGCCAAATGTAACGGCAATTTTCGGAAAATTTTCGAGGATGCGATGGCTGCGCGGACCTGGCGCCAGGCGATACGCCGCGACTGGCAGCTCTACTCACTGGCGATCCTGCCCCTGCTGTTCTTCGTGATCTTCCGCTACCTGCCGATGCTCGGCAACGTGATCGCGTTCCGGCGATACCAGCCGGGCGGCGACATCTTCGGCGAGCGGTGGGTCGGCCTGCACTACTTCGAGATGTTCTGGGACGACCCGACCTTCTGGCAGGTCTTCACCAACACCTTGATCCTGGGCGCGCTGACGCTGGTCGTGCTGTTCCCGCTGCCGGTGATCCTGGCGCTGCTGCTCAACGAGGTACGCACCGGCGCGCTGAAGCGCCTGGTGCAGACGATCTCCTACCTGCCGCACTTCCTGTCCATAGTGGTGGTGGCCGGCATCGTCTTCCAGGTGCTCTCGGTCGACGGCATCGTCAACCAGGGCTTGAAGGCGCTCGGCGAGGACGCGATTCCGTTCCTGCAGCAACCCGGCTGGTTCCGCACCATCTACGTGACCTCGGAGGCGTGGCAGACCGTCGGCTGGGGCACCATCCTCTACCTCGCCGCGCTGACGACGATCGACCCCGACCTGTACGAGGCGGCCCGGATCGACGGGGCGAGCCGCTGGCGGCAGACCTGGCACGTGACGTTGCCCGGCATCCGGCCCACCATGGTGACGTTGCTGATCCTCAACATCGGCACCTTCATGGCGGTCGGCTTCGAGAAGATCCTGCTGCTCTACAACCCGCTGACCTATCCCACCGCCGACGTCGTCTCGACCTACCTCTACCGCGTCGGCGTCGTCTCCGGCAGCTTCAGCTACGCCGCCGCCATCGGGCTGTTCGAGTCGGTGATCGGGCTGATCCTGGTCCTGTCGGCCAACGCGATCTCCCGCCGCACGGTCGGGACGAGCCTGTGGTGACCGTCGAGGCGCCGGAGAAGGTCGCGGTCGCGCCCGCGAAACGCAACCGGGGTCAGCGCCCGAGCCGGGGCTACCGCGTCTTCCAGGCGGTGAACGCGCTCGTCCTCACCGGCGTCGTCGTGCTCACGCTCTATCCGCTGGTCAACATCGTGGCCAGGTCGTTCAGCGCCGAGGACTACATCCGATCCGGCCAGGTCAACCTGTGGCCGCGCGGCTTCAACCTCACCACGTACCGCCGGGTGATGTCCGACCCCGCGTTCTGGACGAACTACCGGAACACCGTGGTCTACACGGTGGTGGCGACCGCGATCTCCATGGTGCTCACCGTCTGCTACGCGTACGTGTTGTCGAAGAAGCACCTGCGCGGCCGCAGCGCATTGGTCGGCATCGCCGTCTTCACGATGTTCTTCAACGGCGGCCTGATCCCCAACTACGTCCTGATCAGCGGGCTCGACCTGCGTAACACGATCTGGGCGGTGGTGCTGCCGAACGCGATCAGCGTCTTCAACCTGCTCGTCATGAAGTCGTTCTTCGAGTCGATGCCGGTGGAGCTGGAGGAGGCTGCCGCGGTCGACGGCCTCAACACGTATCAGACCCTGCTGCGCATCGTGCTGCCGCTGTCCAAGGCGATGCTCGCCACGATGGTGCTGTTCTACGCCGTCTTCTTCTGGAACTCCTGGTTCTCGGCGTACCTCTACCTCGACCGGGCGGAGATGTTCCCCGTCACGGTCTATCTGCGCAACCTCATCGCCGGTGCGACCGGCGGTTCCGACGTCGGCACGGCCAGCGAGGCCGCGCTGCAGATCGCCGCCAACATCCAGTCGGTGACGATCGTCCTCACCGTTCTACCGATCATGCTCGTCTATCCGTTCATCCAGCGCTACTTCGTCTCCGGCGTGATGCTCGGCGCCGTCAAGGGGTAGCGCGCCCTCCACGGACCACCACCCCATGAACGCCCCATGAAATGGAGTGACCATGTACCAGCTCTCCCGGCGCCAGGTGCTCCTCGCCGCCGGTGCCGCCGCCTCCACGCTCGCCCTGGCCGGCTGCGGTGACGACGAGGAAGGCGACACCGACCTCTCCGGCAAGAAGGCCGGCGCCATGGACAAGTACGCCGCCGGCGACCAGTTCAAGGCGACCGAGGCGGTCAAGTTCTCGATCATGCTGCTGAGCAACGCCGGATACCCGTACAAGGCCGACTGGCTGTTCTGGTCGGAGCTGACCAAGCGGACCAACGTCACCCTCGAGCCGACCGTCATCCCCGGCAGCGACTACAACCAGAAGCGCAGTGTCATGGTGAGCGCCGGCGACGCGCCGATGATCATTCCGAAGACGTACCACCCCGACGAGGAGGCGCTCATCGCCGGCGGCGCGATCCTGCCGGTCAGCGACTACCTCGACCTCATGCCGAACTTCAAGGACAAGGTCGCCAAGTGGAAGCTGGAGAGCGACCTCGACACCTACCGCCAGCAGGACGGCAAGTTCTACCTGCTGCCCGGGGTCCATGAGACCGTCTACGTCGACTATTCGCTGGCGATCCGGACCGACATCCTCACGAAGCTGAACCTTCAGGTCCCGAAGACCTGGGACGACCTGCACGCGGTCCTGAAGGCGATGAAGACGGCATACCCGGACCAGTATCCGATGTCCGACCGGTGGTCCACTCCCCCGCAGCCGGGCGGCAACAACCTGCTCGCCCTGCTCAGCAACGCGTTCGGCACCGGAGCGGGCTGGGACTACCAGAACGCCTGGTGGGACAAGAACTCCGGCAAGTTCGTGCTCACCGGCGCGATGGATCAGTACAAGCAGATGCTGACCTTCCTCAACACGCTGGTCTCGGAGAAGCTGCTCGACCCGGAGAGCTTCACCCAGCAGGACGACCAGGCCCGGCAGAAGTTCGCCAACGGCAAGTCCTTCGTGATCAGCTGCAACACTCAGACCCTGGTCAACGAGCTGCGCAAGGACATCGCGAAGATCCCGGGCGCGACGGTGGTCAAGATCCCGCGGCCGGTCGGCCCGAACGGCCCGAACAAGCCCGGCACCGCCCGCCTGGAGAACGGCATCATGATCTCCAAGAAGGCGCTGGAGAGCAAGAACTTCGTCGCGATGATGCAGTTCATCGACTGGCTGTGGTACTCCGACGCCGGCGAGGAGTTCGCCAAGTGGGGCGTCGAGGGCGTCACGTTCACCAAGGACGGCTCCGGCAAGCGCACTCTCACGCCGGACGTCAACGTCGTCGGGCTCAACCCGTCGGGCACCAAGCATCTGCAGGTCGACTTCGGCTTCTACAACGGCGTCTTCGCGTACGGGGGCAGCACCGAGCTGCGGGAGTCCTTCTACTCCGACGAGGAGAAGGAGTTCCAGAAGGAGATGAACACCCGCGCCACGCTGCCGGTGCCGCCGCCGCACCCGTTCAGCGCCGACGAGCGGGAGCAGGCCACCCTCTGGGAGACCGGCATCAAGGACTACGTCAACCAGCAGACCCTCAAGTTCATCCTGAACCAGCGGCCGCTGGGTGACTGGGACTCCTACGTGGCCGAACTGAAGGGCAAGAACTCCGACCAGTACGTCGAGCTGGTGAACAAGGCGTACGACCGCTTCAAGAAGGCGCACCCCTGACGATGACGGTCCACGTTCCCGAGCAGCCCATCGGCACGCTGAGTGACGCCTGGCGATTCTGTGTCGGCACCGGGGAGTTCCCGCTCGCCCTGCGGCGGGACTACCAGGACTCGCTGGCGCTGATCCAGCGCGAGATCGGCTTCCGGCACATCCGCGGCCACGGGCTGCTCGGGGACGCCGTCGGCGTGCACCGGCCCTACGAATGGGCCGGCCGCCGCGACGTCCGCCACGTGTTCACCTACGTCGATCAGGTGGTGGACGCGTACCTGGAATTGGGCATCGCCCCCTTCGTGGAGCTGGGCTTCATGCCGTCCACTCTGGCCTCCGGCGACCAGACGGTCTTCTGGTGGCAGGGCAACGTCACCCCACCCACCTCCTACGCCGAATGGGCCGAGCTGGTCCGGGCCACCGTCCGCCACCTCGTCGACCGCTACGGGCTCGACCAGGTCCGCACCTGGCCGATCGAGGTGTGGAACGAGCCCAATCTCAACGACTTCTGGCGCGACGCCGACGAGGCCGCGTACCACCACCTCTACCAGGTCACCGCGACCACGATCAAGGAGATCGACGCCGGACTCCAGGTGGGCGGGCCGGCCATCTCGCCCGGCTCGGACGACTGGATGGTGCGCTTCGCCGACTTCTGCGCCGCCAAGGACGTCCCGGTGGACTTCGTCAGCCGGCACGCGTACAGCTCGGGGCCGTCTCAGCACGTCCCGTTCGGCGTGTACCAGACGCTCGCGCCCGCGGAGACGCTGCTGGAGCAGTTCGGCAAGCCCCGCGAGCAGCTGCGCGGCACGCCGTTCGAGGGCCTGCCCGTCCACATCACGGAGTTCAACTCCTCCTACCGGCCGGACAACCCCATCCACGACACCGCCTTCCACGCCGCGTACCTCGCGCCGGTGATCGCGCGGGGCGGCGAGCACGCCGACTCGTACTCCTACTGGACGTTCAGCGACATGTTCGAGGAGGCGGGGGTGCCGGCCGCGCTGTTCCACGGCGGCTTCGGGCTGCTCACGCATCGGCAGATCAAGAAACCCACCTTCCACGTGTACGCCTTCCTGCGGCGACTCGGCAGCGCGATCCTGTGCCAGGGCGACGACTGCCTGGTCACGCGGGACTCGTCGGGCCGCATCGCCGTGCTGGCCTGGGCGCCCGTGGAGGTCACCGGCCCGGTCGGCGGCATCGCCGGGCACCGGATCAGCTTGTCGATCCCCCTGTCGACCCCCATGGCGCAGACCCCGGCGCAGGGCGCGGCGTTCCTGCTGCGCTCGTCGGTCAGCGAAACCATGGGCAACGCCTGGGCGGCCTGGGGTGAGCTGGGCCGCCCGGCCTCGCCCACCGCACGGCAGCTCGACATCCTGCGGGAGACCGCCGAACCCGTACGCCGCCACGCCCGGCTCCCCGTCGTCGGCGGCCGGGTCGAGCTGGAGCTCCGGCTGGACGCCAACGAGGTGACCCTGGTGGAGCTCAGCCCGGTGACGGACGAGACTCCGCAGTGGTGGGACGAGGGCCGGCTGCTGGGCGGTGACGCCCGATGACAGCCGACGCCCGGCGGGAGTTCGGGGCGGGCCCGCTCTCCCGGATCACCGCGTTCGTCTACACCGTTCTGGTCGTCGAAGGGCTCCTGCTCGTCAGCGTCGCGCCCGGATACGTCCTGCTCCTGCTGCTGGACCGGGACGCGAGCAACCTGCCGTTGGCCTCGCTCTGCGCGCTCCCGGTCGGACCGGCCGCCGCGGCCGCCCTCTATGCCTTGCACCACCGGCGTGGGGACATCACCGACCTGCGGCCGGCGGCGGCGTACTGGCGGGGGTATCGGGTCAACGCCGGTGGTGTGCTGCGGGTGTGGACGCCGTTGCTCGCCTGGCTGACCGTCGTCGGGGTGATCGTCACGCATCGCGAGGCGGCCGGGGTGCCCGTCTGGTGGGCCGGGCTGCTGCTGGCCGTGGCGGCGATCGCCGTCGCGTGGGGCGTCAACGCCCTCGTGATCACGTCGCTGTTCGCCTTCCGCGTCCGCGACGTCGCCCGGCTCTCGGCGTACCACTTGATCGCCAGCTGGCGCGGCACGCTGGCGCAGGTGAGCCTGCTGGTCTTGGCCCTGGGCGTCACGGTCTTGCTCGCCGAGGCGGCGCTGGCGCTGACGGCGAGCCTGTTCGTGCTGGGCCTGCTGCGGGCGAGCCGCGCGATGACCGACGACATCCGCGAGGAGTTCACACTGTGAAGCCAAGCGCGGCGAAGATCCTGTTCGGCGGCGACTACAACCCGGAGCAGTGGCCGAAAGAGGTGTGGGAGCAGGATTACCGGCTGTTCGACCTGGCCGGCATCGACACGGTGACGCTGGGCGTGTTCGATTGGGCGCTCACGCAGCCCGCCGAGGGCGTCTACGACTTCTCCACTCTGGACGCGGTGATCGGCAAGGCCGTCGCCGAGGGCCGCCGGATCTGCCTGGCGACGGGCACCGGCGCGCACCCGCCATGGCTGGCCAAGGCGCATCCCGAGGTGACCCGGGTCGACTTCGAGGGCCGCCGGCATCGGTTCGGGCAGCGGCACAACTCGTGCCCGAGTTCACCGGTCTTCCGGCGGCTGTCGGCCGAACTGGCGCGCCGGATCGCCCACCGGTACGCCGGCACCGAGGCGATCGTGGCCTGGCACGTCGGCAACGAGTACGGCGGCGCGTGCTACTGCGACCTGTGCGCGGCCGGTTTCCGCGACTGGCTGCGCGCTTGGTACGGCGATCTGGACCGGCTCAACGACGCCTGGTGCACGACGTTCTGGGCGCACACCTTCACCGACTGGGACCAGATCGAGCCGCCGTCGGCGCTGACCGAGCACTGGCGCGGCCCGGACCACACCGCGTTCCAGGGGATCACCCTGGACTACCTGCGGTTCATGTCGGACGCGATGCTCGCCAACTTCGCCGACGAGAAGGCGGCGATCCGCGAGTCCGATCCGGGCACGCCGGTGACGACGAACTTCATGGGCATGTACCGGCCGATCGACTACCACCGCTGGGCTGCGCACCTGGACTTCGTGTCCTGGGACAACTACCCGCCGGACGACAAGTCGGCCGCTCGGATGGCGCTGACCCACGACCTGATGCGCGGGCTGAAGGACGGGCAGCCGTTCTGGCTGATGGAGCAGACCCCGAGCGTCACCGCGAGCCGCGACGTCAACCCGCTCAAACCGCCCGGCGTCCTGCGGCTCTGGAGCTGGCAGGCGGTCGCGCACGGGGCCGACGCCGTGCTGTTCTTCCAGATGCGGGCCAACCGGGGCGCGTGCGAGAAGTACCACGGCGCGGTCATCGGGCACGCCGGCCGCTCCGACACGCGCGTGTTCGCCGAGGTCGCGCAGCTCGGCGCGGAGTTCGCCCGGCTCGGCGACGCGACTTTGGGCGCGCGTACGCCGGCCCGGGTCGCCCTGCTGTTCGACTGGGACAGCTGGTGGGCGCTGGAGTTGTCGGACGGTCCGTCGCGGCTGGTGCGCTACCAGGAGGTGGTGCTGGCGTACCACCGGGCACTGTGGGACCTCGGGGCCGACGTGGACGTCATCCCGGTGTCCGCCGACCTTTCGGGGTACGACGTGGTGCTCGCCCCGGCGTTGCACATGGTCAAGGAGGACCTCGCCGCCCGGCTGGAGTCCGTCGCCGAGCGCGGCGGCTCCGTCGTCACGACGTACCTGTCCGGCCGGGTCGACTCCGACGACAACGCCTTCCTCATGGACGTTCCCGGTCCCCTCGGCGCGCTGATGGGCGTACGCGTGGACGAGTGGGACGCGCGCGAGGCGTCGTTCGCCAACCCGGTCCGGCTCGCCGACGAGGTGACCGCCGACGCCCGGCTGCTCTTCGAACTCGTCCTCCCGGAGGACGCCGAGGTCGTCGGCGTCTACGAGGCCGACTGGTACGCCGGAACACCGGCGGTCACCCGCAACGCATTCGGCGACGGCCACGGGTGGTACGTCGGAGCGGGGCTGGACCAGGGGGGCGTGTCCTGGGTCGTCCGCCAGGTGCTCGACCGCCACGGCCTGATCGGCCCGTACGCCGGCATCCCGGACGTGGAGGTGGCCCGCCGGGTCACGCCGGACGGTACGCCGCTGCTGTTCGTGCTCAACCACTCCGGCAGCGCCGTCGAGGCGCCCGCCGTCGTCTCGGGCGTCGACCTGCTCACCGGCGTACGCGTGGAGCAGGGGACGGTGCTGCGGCTGGAGCCCACGGGCGTGCTCGTCCTCGCCGAGTCGCGCCCGGCCGCCTAGTACACCCGGACGCCTAGTACGCCCGGCGGCGGGGCTGTGCGGCCGGTGACCGGCGACGCTGGATACTGGTCGGATGCGTAACCGAGAACCGGCCGAGAGCCTCGACCGGTCCCCGCGAGAGTCGTTCATCACCGTCTACGGCCGCATGCCGGTGCTGGAGGTCCTCCAGAACCGGGACCTGCAGGTGGACAAGCTCGTCGTGGCCGACTCCGCCCGGGGCGAGAACCTGGACCGGATCCTGGATCTGGCCGATCGGCGCGGCGTGCCCGTCCAGCACGCGACCGCGCACCGGGTGAAGGTGCTGGCCGGCAACGGCAAACACGACCAGGGCATCATCGCCGACGTCGTCGCGCCGCGCATGCGCAACATCGCCGAGTTCGCCCGCGACTCCCAGTCCCGGCGAACCAGCCGCGTCCTGATCCTGGACGGCGTCAACAACCCGGCCAACGTCGGCATGATCATCCGCGCGGCGACCGGAGCGGGGATGTCCGGCATCGTGCTGCCCCGGGTCGGCTCCCCCGGCATCGATCCCCTGGTCATCAAGGCGTCCGCCGGAGTCGCGTATCGGGCGGCGGTGATCTGGGCCCGGACCGGCGCGGAGTCGGCCGAGACGCTACGGGAGGCCGGCTTCCGGATCTACGGCCTCGACGGGGACGCCCGGCGCAGCCTCTACGACGACCGGGTGTTCGCCCCGAAGGCGGCGTTCGTCCTGGGCAACGAGACCGAGGGGTTGTCCCGGGCCACCGCCGCGCTGGTCGACGAATGGGTGGCCATCCCGCTCGAAGGCGGCGTCGAGTCGCTCAACGTGGCGACCGCCGCCGCCGTGCTCTGCTTCGACCTGCTCCGCCGCAAGCATGCCCCGGTACGCGAAGGCCAGGCCGGCCCGCCGGTTCGCGGCGGCCAAACCACCCGGCAGCCGAAGCGGCCCCGGCGTTGACCCGGGTCAGTTAGTAGATCCGGCGGCCGCGCGCGTCCGGTACGCCGGACTTCCGGTAGAAGTAGGTGTTGACCTGGTCCCGCCACTCCTCCGCCGACCGGAGCTGTTCGGCCAGGCGCTCGGAGATCCGGGCCGCGACCGCCTCGTCCACCAACCCCGCGACCTGCTGCCACCGCAGGATCATCGCCTCGACGCGGTCGACCCCGGCGAAGTGCGTGTCGTAGATGTGCTGCACGACGGTCGCGCCGTTGCGCAGGAGGTGCGCGTACGGGACGTGGTGGAAGAACAGCAGCAGCTCGTCGGGGCAGTCGGTGCGCGACTCGAACACGTCGCGCCACGGCGCCGGGTACTGCCCGGTGAACCCCGTCCCGGTGGCCCTGGTCCGGTCGACGCCGATCCCGTCGCGGTCGGCGAAGTGGTAGGTGCCCCAGGGCGTGTACTCGTATCCGTCGACGTCCGGCCCGTAGTGGTGGCCCGGCCGCACCATGAAGCCGACGCCGAGCGGCGCGGTGTAGCGCTCGTACGCCTGCCACGACTCGTCCATGATCGCCCGTAACGCCTCCCGCAATGCCGGGTCGTGCCCGGGGAAGGTCAGGGCGATCCACTCGTCCAGCAGCGCGAGCGGGTCGAGCGCGGGGTCCCAGCCGAGCCGGGCGGCGGCGTACAGGTTGGCCTGGGCGAGCGGGTGCCCGGTCCAGAACGGGTCGTCGCCGACGTTGGCGACGGTCACCATGCCGTGGACGAGCTCGGCGACCGGACGCGCGAACGGGAACCGCAGCACTTCGCTCCACATCGGACCGAGGTAGCACACGTGCCGCTGCTGCCCGGTGTACTCCTGGGTCGCCTGGACCTCCACCGCGACCCGCGTCGACGGCATCGCGCCGAGCAGCGGCGACACCGGCTCGCGTACCTGGAAGTCCATCGGGCCGTGCTTCACCTGGAGGATCACGTTCGGGGCGAACCGGCCGTCCAGCGGGGCGAAGTGGTCGTACGCCGCCCGCGCCCGGTCGGTCGACCGATCGCGCCAGTCCTGCCGGTGGTTGTAGACGAAGGCCCGCCAATGCACGACGCCCCCGAACGGGGCCAGCGCTTCGGCGAGCAGGTTCGCTCCATCGGCGTGGCTGCGGGCGTATGCGGACGGCCCCGGCTGCCCCTCCGAGTCGGCCTTCACGACGTAGCCGCCGAAGTCCGGGATTCTCGCGTACACGGCTTGGGTCGCCTGCGCCCACCAGGCGCGTACGCGGTCGTCCAGCGGATCGGCGGTCGGCAGCCCGCCCAGCGCCATCGGGGCGGCGAAGGTGACGCTCAGGTGCACCCGGATCCCGTACGCCCGGAACTGCTCGGCGAGCGCGGCGACCTCCCCGATCCGGTCGGTCAGCAGGTGCGCCTCGGTCTCGTGCACGTTGACGTTGTTGATCGCCACCGCGTTGATCCCACCGGCGGCCAGCAGCCGGGCGTACGCCCGCACCCGGCTCAGGTCCTCCCGCAGGCGGCCCGCCGACCAGAAGATCGAGCCTCCGGCGTACCCCCGCTCGACCTGGCCCATCACCGGATGAACGTCCACATTGTCCCAATGGGACACCAGCCGGATCGGCAGGGCCGGGGCGTGCCGTTCGTCGAAGTCTCCGGCGAACGCGCGCTCCCCCTGGCGTACGACGTGGAAGAACCCGTGGAGCAGCCCGGCCGGGTCGGCCGCCCGGACCACGGTCACCCCGTGGCCCCGGGCGTAGGTGAACTCCTCGGGCGCGAGGTCCGCCTGCGAGGAGACGGCGAAGGACAGGTCGCACGGACCCGAGTCGGCCGGCGCCCCACCGAACCGGCGGCAGGCGGCCGCCACCTCCGCGCGTACCGTGTCGAGCAGCAGGCCGTCGCCGCGGACCTGGACCCGCCGGGAGCCGAGCGCGCGGAAGGCCTCGGCGGGCAGCCACGCCGGATGGATGTCGGAGATCATCGACCGGCAATCTACCGGAAGAACCGCGGTGTGCGCGCGGGCCGGGGTTCGGCCTGGCGCTGCTCATGGAACGGGTGCACGCCTGGGTCCGGATCTCCCGGGTGATGCGTTCGGGGGCTAGTTGATCTCTCCCCACCCCCCGAACGCATCACCCAGTACCGGGGTCGGTCACCGGCGGAGTCCCGCGCCGACCACCGGCTCGGCCCCGGCCTGCGCCGACGGTGTCTCGATCACCGGCTGAGCCGTGTCGGCGCTCCGCCGCACCGGACGACGGCGCTGCAACAGGTACATGAGGCCACCGGCGACCAGGCCCCAGAACGCGGCGCCGACGCCGAACAGGTTCATCCCGGAGGCCGTCACCACCAGCGTCACGATGGCGGCGTCGCGACCCTCCACCGGCGTGACGGCGGCGACGAGCGCGCTCGCGAACGCGCCGAGCAGCGCCAGCCCGGCGACCGCCTCGATGAGGATCGGCGGTGACACGGTCACCAGGGCCATGGCCAGTCCCCCGGCCAGGCCGAGCCCGATCATGCCGACGCCCGCGGTGGCCGAGGCGATCCAGCGGCGCTTGGGGTCCGGACCGCCTTCCGGCCCGGCGGCCAGCGCGGCGCTGATCGCGGCGAGGTTGAGCGCGTGCCCGCCGAACAGCGACGCGGCGATACTCGCGACACCGGTCGCCGCCAGCAGCGGACGGATCGGCGGGTGGTAGCCGAATCCGGCGAGCACCGCAATGCCGGGGATGTTCTGCGCCGCCATCGTGACGAGGAACAGCGGCAGGGCGATGCTGATCAGCGCGGACGCGGTGAAGGTGGGCGCGGTCAGCACCGGCTCCGGCCACAAGCCGCCCGACAGCGGCCGGTCGGTCCCGGCCAGGGCGATCGCGGCGATCGCCGCCACCAGCGCTCCGGGCACCGCCCAGGCCCGCGCGAAGCGATAGAGCACGGCCCAGACGAGCACGACCGGGACCGCCAGCCAGGGCACCTGCACGACCGCGTGCGCGGGTGCCAGACACAGCTCCAGCAGTACGCCGGCCAGCATGGCCGAGGCGATCGGCCCCGGGATGGCGGTGATCCAGCGACTCAGGACGGGAAACAACGCGGCTGCGACGATCAGCATCCCCGCGACGAGGAACGCGCCCTCGGCGGCGGCGAATCCCCCGGCGACCGGACCGGTCGAGACGAGCAACGCGGCGCCCGGCGTCGACCAGGCGATGGTGATCGGCATCCGGCGGCGTACGGAGAGGAGGATCGCGGTCACCCCGATGCCGATGCACAACGCGAAGAGGCCGGAGGCCGCCTGCCGGTCGTCGGCGCCGACCGCGCGGAGCCCGGCCAGTACCACCGCGAACGAACTGGCGAAGCCGACGAGCGCGGTGACGACCCCGGCCAGCAACGGTTGCACGGACTTCCCCACGACTCATCCCCTCACCAGCGTCGTTCCGTATACGGAACGCTCGACTCTGGCACCATAGCCGCATGGCCCCACCGCCCGCCAGTCCCGATCCGACGAACGTGGCCGTCGGTCAGCGCCTCCGCCGGCTCCGGGAAGAACGGGGCCTGACGTTGTCGGCATTGGCCCGCGCGGCCGGGATCGGCAAGGCGACGCTGTCCGGCCTGGAGAACGGCACCCGGAACCCCACCCTGGAAACGCTGTACGCGATCACGGCGCAGCTCGACGTGCCGCTCGCCGCGTTGCTCACCGATCCGGGCGGCGATCAGGCGCCCGCGTTCGTCCCAGGAGCCGCCGTCCGGGGAACCCTGCTGGAGGTCTTCACCGACCCCGGCGTCACCTCGGAGCTCTACCGGCTCGAAGTGCACCCCGGACGGACGCAGCACTCACCTGCGCATCCGCGCGGCGTCACCGAACACCTCACCGTGTACGCCGGCACGCTGCGTACCGGGCCGGCCGACGCACCCCACGAGGTCCGCGCCGGGGAGCACTACTCCTGGGTCTCCGACGTGCCCCACGTGTACGCCGCGGTCGGCGACGAGATCGTGCTGGCCGCCCTCCTCATCAGATACCCACGAGCGCGGGCCTCGTAAGATCGTCGCCGTGACGAACCCGGGCCCGATCGACTACGTCGGCGAGAAGAAGCCGAAAGCCCCAAAGAAGCCGTCCCGCTTCGCCTGGCTGGGCGGGCTCGGGATGCTCGTCGGGCTGTTCGCCGCGTTCATCGGCTACGCCCTGCTGGGCGGCGTCGTACGCCCGATGATCTTGGCATACGCCTGCGACGCGACGGCGTGCGCCACCGAGGGCATGGTGATCGCCGGCTGGCTCGTCGTCGCCCTGCCCGCCGTCCTCATCGGCACCACCGTCGCCGTGAGCAAGCTGGTCGGCCAGACCACCCGGCGAATCCTCTTCACGCTGTGCGCCGTCACGACACTGGTGGCGCTGATGTTCATCCCGGGCCGTCGCAAGAGCCTCTCCGACATCCTCGAAGGGCCGGGCGCCGATCAGTTCGGCGACGGACTGCTGTGGGCGGCCGGCGCCGTGGGGGCGGCACTGGCCGTCGTCTTCCTCCTGGTGCTGGTCGGCCGGAAGGCGCCCGCGGTCGAGCGTCACTTCACCGTGATCGCCGGGGTCCTGGCGGCGGCGCTGCTGATCGCGGCCGTCCCGGTGGCGATCTCCAAGACCTATCCGAGCAGCGTCAAGGCGGAGGAGATCTTTCCCGCCGTCCTCGAGATGAACGACGACGTCCTGACGCGTACCGCCGCGGGCGATCAGCGTGGCTGCGACGGGGTGCTGGCCGAGGACTCGCCGCTCAACCGCGAGCACTGCATCCTCACGGTGCACGCGGCCTACCGGACCGACGACAGCGACGCCGTCGCCAGCTTGTGGGCGGTGCTGTACGCCGACGACGAGACCGCCGACATCGTCCGGGACACCTTGGCGAAGCCGACGTCGGAGACCGCCATCACCGTGCTGTCGACCTCCCACTCCTGGGTGCTGGTGGGCATCAGCGCCCATGCCGACGGGGCGACGATCGCGTCGGCCGACCGGCCCTGGGTGATGTGGCCGCTGCGGCAGGTGGCGTACCGGTTCATCGGATATCAGGCCGGACTGCTGATCGATCCCGACCCCGGCGACGAGATCCACCCCCGCACGACCTGAGCAGCACGGTCAGGGGCGCGGCGCCGGGATGCTTCGTTCGATCATCGCCACCGTCGCCCTCGGGTCGTCCACCTGCACGATGAGCCGGGCGTACCGCTCGTCGCGCAGCTCGATGACGACCGCCTTCGCCGGGTCGCGGACGTCCCAGAAGATGCGTTCGCCGTCCACGCGGAAGGTGCCGGCGGTGATGACGCCCGGCATGTAGGTGCCGGCGGTGCGGATGCCCTTGGACTCCCGGATGACGCCGGGATCGGCGGTGGCGCCCCGGACGTTGGCCAACGGGATCTCCAGCCGGCTCTTGAGCGCCCACAACTTGTCCATGCCCTCGATCTCGACGACCAGGGTGCCGGCGTCGACGCTTACTTGTGCCATGGGTCTCCTCATGCTTGTGACTGAATGTGGTGCAGCAGAACGGTTCCGGCCTCCGGCGGGACGCCACCGGCCCGAGCCCGCAACCGCAGGCCGAGGATCGTGGCGGTCAACGCGACCGCGATCTCGTCGTCGCCGGGCTGCCCCGGCAGCGCCTTCGCCACGGTGGCGTCCAGGTCTCGCAACGCCTCCGCGACGAGGTCGGCGACCTCCTGGTCGACCGGGGCCCGCTCGACCACCGCCAAGAGCAGCAGGTCGAGGTCGTGCCGATCGGTGCCACCGAGCAGCGCCCGCAGCTCGGCCGCCGGATCCGGCCCGCTCCGGAGGCCGGTCAGCATCGGCTGGACCTGTTCGGTCAGGTACCAGCGCAACGCCGCCAAGTACAGCCCTCGTTTGCTGCCGAACACCTTGTAGAGGCTGTTGCGGTGCACTCCGAGGCTGGTCACCAGGTCGTCGACCGACACGCCGTCGTAGGCCCGGCCGGCGAACAGCTCCGCCGCCGCCTTGATGACCTCGGTCTCGTCGAACGCTCTCGGCCGTCCCATGCGAAGACGGTAGCAAGATTAGGAACGATCAGTCAAGAACGACCGTTCCTAAATTCGCGCGTGCGCGCCGACGGCCGTACGCTGCTCGCCGTCCACGAGATCGCCGAGGCGCTGGAAGTCCTCGTCCCCGGCGTCGGCGTAGTAGTCGTCCGGGCTGGTCGCGTCCCGCCCACCCGGTACGCCCAGAGCCCGCAGGACGACGGTCAGGACGACGGCGACCCCGAGGTTGACGGCGAGCGCGACGAGTCCTACGTAGACGGTTGCCGGCGAGTCGAGGCCGAGCCACCGCAACGGCCAGCTCGATCCGCCGAAGTGCGCCTTGAGGACGCGGCCGTCGGCGGCGCGTTGCGGGATCAGGTAGAGCATCAGCACTCCCGAGCCGAGCCCGGTCAGCAGACCGGCGATGAGCGCGGAGCGGTGCAGCCAGGCGGTATAGAGGCCGACGAGGGCGGCCGGGACGGTCTGCAGGATCAGGACGCCGCCGACGAGCTGGAGGTCGATCGAGAACGCCGGGTCGAGCAGCACGATGAACAGTGCCGCGCCGACCTTGGCCAGCAGCGACAGGTAGCGGCTCACCCGCACCTCCTCGGCCGGTGTCGCTTCCGGTCGCAGGTACTCGCGATAGATGCAGCGGGTGAACAGGTTCGCCGTCGCGATGGACATGACCGCCGCCGGGATGAGCGCGGCGACGCCGATGGTGGCGTACGCGATGCCGGCGATCCAGGTCGGGAAGACGTCATGGAAGACCTGCGGAGTGATGGTGTTGACGTCGCCGTCGAGCGGGACGACGCCTTGGCCGATCGCGTACACCCCGAGGAGGGCGAACAGGCCCAGGGCGAGACAGTAGACCGGGGAGGCGGCGGCGTTGTGCTTGATCGCGGTCCGGTCCTTCGCCGCGAGGATGACCGTGACGGCGTGCGGGTAGACGAAGACGGCCAGCGCCGACCCGACGGCCAGCGTCAGGTACCCGAGGTACCCGTTCTCCGGCAGCAGCAGGTTGCTGACGGCGGACGCGTCCGTGGCGTACCGCTGGCTCGCCGTGGTGAACGCGGCCTGGAACCCGCCCGTGAGCGCGATCATCGCGAGCATCATCAGGACCAGCCAGACGAGCAGCAGGTCCTTGAAGATGGACAGGAGGGTCGGCGCCCGCAGGCCGGACTTGAACGTGGTGACCGAGGCGACGGTGACCGCGACCAGCAGCGGCCATTCGCCGGAGAAGCCGATCGTGGTGAACGTGGCCTTCAGCGCGACCAGCTGGACCGCGATGTAGGGCATGGTCGCCGCGATGCCGGTGAGCGCGACCAGCGCGCCGAGGGTACGCGAGCCGAACCGGGCGCGGACGAACTCGGCCGAGGTGACGAAGCCGTGCGCGTGCGACACCGACCAGGTACGCGTGCTCAGGAAGTACATGAGCGGCGCGCAGATCACGGCGAACGGCACCGCGAAGAAGCCGACGGCACCGGTCCCGTAGACGACGGCTGGGACGGCGACATACGTGTACGCCGTGTACATGCTGCCGCCGAGCAGGAACCAGGTGACCCAGTTGCCGAAGGCACGGCCGCCGACGCCCCACTCCTCCAGCGCGTCCACTGTCTTGGGGCGTCGCCAGCGCGCGGCGCTGTAGCCGAGCGCGAGCATGCCGCCGAGCAGCAGGACGAACAGCGTGATCTCGGTGATCCGATCGGCGGTCATCTCAGTGCCGCCCCCGGCCGAGCCGGTGCACGAGGGTGATCACGACGACGGCGAGCCCCGCGCAGGCGATCTGGAACCAGTAGAAGAACGGCACGCCTAAGAGGACGGGATCGACGCGGTTGTACAACGGGATCAGCAACGGGACGACGATGGGGATCGCGAGCAGCCATTCGGCGCGGTTGCGGGGACGGAGGCGGGGCGGCGTCACCAACGGTTCCCTTCCGACGGAGGTCTAGGGAGTGAATGTTGACGAACACCGCCCGCCGCGCATCGGCGAAATCACCAGTCTCGCGGATCGTGTCGCGTTTTCCCGGATAACGCGGCCTCCTATGGCCCCGGAGGGGACGTTTTCCCGGAAACGCGAAACGTTGGCCGTCCTCGCGGATCCGTCGTCAGACGAACCGCCACAGGTGGTCGTTGGTGCCGTTGTCGTCCCAGAGCACGATCTGCGCGCCCGCGGCCGTCGACGCGCCGGAGACGCCCAGCACCCGGCCGCCGTTGGCGCATTGGATCCGGAAGTAGCCGTTCGCGCCGTACCGCAACCGCCAGCGGTGGTCCGCGGTGCCGTTGTCGGCCCACTGCATCGCTCGCGCACCGTTCGCGGTGCTCGCGCCCTCCACGCCCAGGACTTTGCCGCTGTTCGCGTTCCGCAGCCGGAAGTAGCCGCCGGTGTCGGGCACCGCGGTCCACAGATGGTCGGCCGTGCCGTTGTCCGCCCACTGCACGACCAGCCCACCGTCCGCTGTGGACATGTTCTGTACGCCGAGCACGAGCCCGCTCCCGAGATTCTGGATACGCCGAGCGCCGTTCGGAAGGAACCGCCACAGGTTGTCCGCCGTGCCGTTGTCCGAGTCCTGGACGGCTTGCGCGCCGGTGCCGGTCGAGCCGTTCAGAATGCCCAGCAGCTTGGCGCTGTTGGCGTTGCGGAGCTTGTGCGTGCCGTCGCCGTTGTCGACGATCGTCCACCGGTGGTCGGCGGTGCCGTTGTCCGTCCACTGCAGCACGACCGCGCCGTCCGCAGTGGACATGTTCTGTACGCCGAGCACCTTGCCGCTGTTGACGTTGCGGAGGCGTACGGCCGAACCGTCGGCGATCAGCTCCCAGTTGTGGTCGGCGGTGCCGTTGTCCGTCCACTGCAAGGCGAGCCCGCCGTCGGCGGTCGACATGTTCTGCACCCCGAGGACGAGGCCGCTGGCCGCGTTGACCAGGCGGTAGCTCGCGGAGTCCGTACTCCAGTAGACGGTGTAGGCGAAGCCCTGCGCGTCGGAGAACGGGCCGAGGTTGACCGTCGCCCCGTTGGCGGTCGCGGTGAACGCCAGCGAACTGGTGCTGGTCCGGGTGACCGACGACGTCGTCAGCGCCGGCAGCGCCGACAGCGTCGAGTTGCCGTAGTTCCCGGCCAGCACCGACGGGCCGTAGGTCAGGGCGACCACACCCGCGTTGTCGTTCGCCGGGCGTACGGCGACCTGCATCGGCAGGCGTACGGTCACCGTGTCGCCGGTCGTCCAAGATCGCGTGAGCACCGCGTACGCGCCCGGCGTGACGGTGATGTTCTGGACCGTGCCGTTGACGGCGACGGTCGCCCCCGACGCCCACGCCGGGATGCGTACGCGCAGCGACCAGGAGCCGCTGAGACTGCCGGTGACCGTCAGCGTCGTGGTGTCGCCGACCGGGTAAGTGGTCGTCTGGGTGACCGTGATCCCGCGCTGCGACCAGGTCAGCACCGACGGGACGAACAGGTTCACGGTCAACGTGGTGCCGCTGTAGAAGTAGATCGAGTCCATCAGCTTGGTGTTGACCTCGACACCGGTGCCCTGGCAACACCAGAACGTGGTGTAGTCGGTGCTCCACGTGCCGCCGCCCCAGGCCGGTCCCACTCCCCGGCGGCCACCCGGGTTGAGCGGGGTGAAGTAGGTGACGTGGCCGTGGCCGTCGGCCGGGTTCTGCGCGCCGACGACGTGGTTGAGCAGCGTCCGCTCGAAGAAGTCGAAGTACGCCGCCTGATCCGGATACAGCTGCCACAGCTCGCGGGTCAGCTTGAGCATGTTGTAGCTGTTGCAGTGTTCGCAGGTGTCCTGGTTCAGGTACGCCGCGATGGCGTTCGCGGGCCGGAAATGCTCGGCCTGGCTGTTGCCGCCGATGACGTAGCTGTGCGCGTTGACGGTCATCGCCCAGGCGTTGACGGCGATGTCGCGATAGCGGGTCGTGCCGGTGGCCTTGTACTCCCGGGCGGCGCCGATCCACTTGGGCACCTGGGTGTTGGCGTGCAGGCCGTTGAGCTGATCGGAGTTGGCGGCCAAGGGCGTGAACACGGCGGCGTGGTCGAAGCGTTGGGCGGCGGTGAGCCAGCGGCCGTCGCCGGTCTGCTGGTACAGGTCGGTCAGGACCGCGTTCATCCCGCCGAACTCGGTGTTGAGCACCGACTGCATCTGCGCCGAGCCGAGCCGGGCGGTACGCGTGTCGACCCAGCCCGCGAGCGCGAGCAGGACGTCTCGGGCCTGCGTACTGCCGAGGTAGCGCCACACGTCGAGCAGACCGGCGAGGGTCTTGTGGATGACGTAGTACGGCACGTTTCCGTTGGACAGGTTGCCCGCCTCCAAGGCGGTGAAATCCGACTCCGGAAAGCCGGACAGGTAGCCGGCGGCGAATCCGGCCGCGCCGTTGTTCGCCTGGCATTTGGCCAACTCGGCGACCATGTATGCGGCCTTGTCCCGGCAGGTCGTGTCGCCGAGGACGGCGTACGCCTGCGCCCAAGCGGTCAGGAAGTGACCCTGGACGTGCGTACGGAACGGGAACGTCGGCGCGTCCCAGCCTCCGGTGGCGGCGGCGCCGTTGGTCGAGAGCCGGTGGTTTGCCCGGAAGTTGTAGAGCAGCCGGTCTACGTCGACGAACCGCAGATAGGCCAGCGTCCGGTTCTGATTGTCGAGCAGGCGGCCCGAGGTCAGCTGCACCTGGCCGAGCTCGAAGGCGTACGCGCCGACACCGATGTCGGAACGCGCGGGCGGCACCGCGGCTTGGGCTGCTGCAGCCTGGGCTGCGGTGGTTTCCAGCGTGGGCACCGCCGCGGCGGCGGTCGCTCCGGCGGCTCGGAACAGGCCGCGGCGACTGAGCGGGAACGAGGACATACCGGAGTGTTAACGCTCACATCCACATTCGTCAACCCTTCGCTTCGTGATCATTGCGTCAGCCATGCTGTTTCACGGAGCAAATTGTCCGTTCAAACAGCATGGCTGACGCAATGATCACGCTCGGTCAGTGGAGCGTGCGGGGGTGGTTGGGGCGGGTCAGCTGGAGTAGCGGCGGATGCGCAGAAGGCAGAAGGCGGCGAGGGCCAGCGACAGGCCGCCGAAGACCGCCAGCTCGGTCCATTGGAAGCGCCAGTACCGGTCGGCGGGGTGGTACGTGTAGCTGAAGTGGATGTTCTGCGCGGCGGTGCAGGCCATGTCTTCCTGCTGGTTGCTCCCGTGGCACTGCTCGGTCTGCGCGGCGGTGTAGGGCGTGCCGTCCGCGTTGTACAGCTTGCTCGTGGTCGTCAGCGACCAGGCGCCCGGCATCGTGTAGCCGTCGATCCGGGCTCCGTCGGGTCCGACGCCCATGAAGTCCGAGCGTCCCATCGCCTCGACGTCCAGCCGCACGGTCGTGGTGACCGGGGTCATGAGGTGCTGGCGTACGGTGATCGGCAGGACGATCTGGACCACGGCGAAGACGGCGAGCGTCAGCGCCATGGCGGGCAGCGTACGCCGGACGAGCAGGCCGATCGTCGCGCCCAGCAGGAACGCGAAGGCGGCGTACCCGATGGGGACGAGATTGCGCGCCGCGAACGTCATGGCGGCGAAGCGACCACCGGCGAGCTGGTCGTAGCGGCCGGCGCTCCAGGTGAGCAGCAGGCTGTACAGCCCGGTGACGGCCATGCTCGCCAGCGTGAGCAGGGTGAGTTTGACGGCCAGCCAGCGGGTCCGGGTGACGCTCTGGTTCCAGACCATGCGGTCGGTCTTCTCTTCGAGTTCCCGGGTGATGAGCGGCGCGCCCCAGAAGACGCCGATCAGCGCCGGCACACCGAGTAGCAGCGCCCCGGCCAGCGCGACCGGGACCCCGTACGCCTCCTCGAAGTCACGTCGGGCCGCCGTGCAGGCGTCGGCCAGGCAGCCGACGATGTCGTCGGCGTACGCATGGCGCATCTGGTTGCCGAGGATGACGAGATAGATCGCCAGGACGGCCAGCGCACCGGCCGCGACCGTCGCCTGGGTGCGGAACTGCCGCCAGGTGAGCCAGATCATCGCAGTGCCTCCGTTCCCCGCACGGCCGCGATGGCCGCCCGCGTCATGTACGCCAGCCCGACGTCTTCGAGGTCGGCGTGCGCCGCGCCCGGGATCGGCTCGGCGCTGCGCACGACGACGGTGGCCTCGCGGGCCGAGTCGTCGGCGTGGATGATCGCCGCCCCGGCCGGCAGCCGAGCCGGATCGGCCTGCCCGGCGGGGAGCCGGTAGTGCTCGGCGAGCAGGTCGGCGACGTCTCCGGCGAGCTGGACCCGGCCGGCGGCGAGCACGACGAGGTGGTCGCAGACCCGTTCGAGGTCGCCGAGCAGGTGCGAGGACAGCACGACGCTGACCCCGAGTTCGGCGACGAACTCCAGCAGGTCCCGCAGGAAAGCGCTGCGCGCCAACGGATCCAGCGAGGCCACCGGCTCGTCGAGGATCAGCAGCTCGGCTCGTTTGGCGGCGGCCACGGTCAAGGCGAGCTGAGCACGCTGGCCCCCGGACAACCGGCCGGCCTTCTGCGCCGGGTCGAGGCCGAGCTGCTGCACGCGCCGCCGGGCCAGGCCCATGTCCCACCGCGGGTTCAGCTTCCGGCCCAGCTTCAGGTGATCGGCTACCGACAGCCCGGCGTACACCGGGGCGTCCTGCGCGACGAAGCCGACCTTCGCGAGCTGGGCCGCTCCGGCGGCCGGGCGGTCGCCCAGCACGGCGATGCTTCCGGTGGTGGGCGCGAGCAGGCCGCAGGTCAGCCCCAGCAGCGTGGACTTCCCCGCGCCGTTCGGGCCCACCAGGCCGACGATTCGCCCAGCTGGTACGCGGAGAGTGCACTCGGTCAGCGCCGCCTTTTGGCGGTAGTGCTTGCCGAGATCTCGCGTCTCGATGATGGGTGTCATGGGAGCAGTTGTAGACAGCGGGCGGTCACAGCACGGTCCGCTCCGCTGTGACCCCGTTGTGACGGCGACCCCGATAACCTTTCGACGATGAGGGTGCTGGTGGTCGAGGACCAGGCGGAGCTGGCCGACTCGGTGGCGCGGGTGCTGCGGCGCGAGGGGATGGCCGTCGACGTGGCGTACGACGGCGCGGCCGCCCTGGACCGCACGGGCGTCGTCGACTACGACGTCGTCGTCCTGGATCGGGATCTGCCCGAGGTCCACGGTGACGACGTCTGCCGCGCCCTCGTCGGCCGGGCGGCGCCGACGCGTGTGCTGATGCTGACCGCTTCGAGCACGATCGCGGAACGGGTCGAGGGGCTGGGCCTGGGCGCCGACGACTACCTGCCCAAGCCGTTCGCGTACGCCGAACTCGTGGCCCGCATCCGGGCAGTAGGCCGCCGCACGACCCCGGCCGCACCGCCGATCCTCGTGCACGGCGACCTGCGGCTCGATCCGGGGCAACGCCTCGCGACCCGGGCCGGCGCGCGCCTGTCGTTGAGCCCGAAAGAGTTCGCCGTCCTCGAATACCTGCTCACCGCACAGGGCCGGGTGGTCTCCGCCGAGGAACTGCTCGACCGGGTGTGGGACGAGGCGGCCGACCCGTTCACCACCACCGTCAAGGCGACGATCAATCGGCTGCGGGCCAAGCTCGGCGACCCGCCGGTGATCGAGACCGTGAACCGTTCCGGCTACCGGGTGTGACCATGCCGCCAGCGCACCGCCTCCGCCGCCGCTTCACCGTCCTCTACGGCGTCATGTCCGTCCTGTCCGGCGTGATCCTGCTCGGCATCGTCTTCGTGCTCGCCCGGGATCTGCCCCCGGCCGACGTACCGGCCCCACCCGGCGGCCCGCCCGCCGGGTCCGGCCTGGGCGTCCCACCCGCCGTCTTCCTCGACTTCCGCGCCGACGTGGTGCTCGTGTGCGGGATCGCGCTCGCCGTCATGGCCCCGCTGTCGCTCGGGCTGGGCTGGCTGTACGCCGGGCGGATGCTGCGGCCGGTACGCCAGATGACCGGGCGCCTCCAGCAGATCTCCGGGTCGAACGTGCACGAGCGGCTGGCCCTGTCCGGTCACCGCGACGAGTTCCGGGACCTCGGGGACACCATCGACGGGCTGCTCGCCCGCCTGGAGGCGGCTCTCGAAGGGCAGAAGCGGTTCGTCGCCAACGCCGCGCACGAACTGCGTACGCCGTTGACGGTCGAGCACGCGCTGATCGAGGAACCCTTGATCGACCCGGACGCCACCGTCGAGGCGTACCGGGCGAACTTCGAGCGCCTGCTCGCCGTCAACCGGGAGCGCGGGCGGCTGCTGGAGTCGCTGCTCACCCTGGCGGGCAGTGAACACGGCGGTACGCACGGCCGGGAGCACGCCGAGCCGGTCGACCTCGCCGTCCTCGTCGAGCAGGCGCTGCTGGACCGGGCTGCGGTGGCCGGCCGCCAGGAGGTGCGCGTCAAGAAGTCGGTGCGGCCCGCGTACCTGCTCGGTGATCCGGCGCTGCTGGCGCGGCTGGTGGCCAACCTGTGCGACAACGCCCTCCATTACAACGTCGCCGGTGGCGTGATCGAGGTCGGCACTCGGGTGGACACGGGGCTGGCGGTGCTGGTGGTCGCGAACACCGGGCCGGTGATCCCGCCGGACGAGGTGGAGCGTCTGTTCGAGCCGTTCCAGCGGCTGCATCGGGTCGCCGACGACGACCGGCACGGGCTCGGCCTGTCGATCGTCCGCGCGATCGTGGCCGCGCACGACGGTCAGCTGACCGCGTCCGCGCGGCCGGGCGGCGGGCTCACGGTCGAGATCGCGTTCCCCGCCGTCGGCGCGGATCGGCCGGTGCCCTAAGCGTCGGGGCCGTAGACCCGGACCGCCGCCAGATGTGCCCGTGGTACGCCGTTCGTCGCCGTCACCTTGATCCGGACCGCGTCGGTCACGGTGACCTGCGCGAGGTCGTGGACGCGGCGTCGCTGCCGGTTGCCCGTGACCTCCGCGATGACGTGCCACTCACCGGCCGCGTTCCGCGCCTCGATCCGGTAGTCGCGGACCAGCGTCGGCATGATCGCGTCCGGGGTGCGGTGGTGATGCAGGTTGATGAGGTCGACGTTGACGTCGTCGTCGGCGAGGACGTCGACGCGGGCGACCGTGATCGGCTCCGGCCAGTCCAGCGTGAGCGAGGCGGGCAGCTCGGCCGAGACCCACAGGTGCGGGCCGCCGAACGGCCGCTGATAGCCGTCGACCGCCTTCTCCGGCGCGTACGCGGCCGTCGCTCCGCCGTCGACGCAGAAGTGCGGGGCGTCGGTCCATTCCCGGAGCAGTTGCGGGGCTTCGTCCTGCGGGCGCAACGGCACTCGCGTCAGGCACAGCACTCCCGGCGTCGGCGTACCGGCCGACCAGAGGGAGACCACCGGATTCGCCGCGATGACCAGGAAAGCGTTCTGGGGCGCGTCAGGTCGCCAGGTCAGCGGGACGTCCACCCACTGCTTCTCCCCCGCCGTCACGGCGACGCCGGCCGCGGTGATCAACCGGCGTGGCACGTAGTTCTGGCCCAGCTCCGGGTCGTGGAGTTCCACTCGCAGCTCGGTCGCCTCGGTCGCGGAGACGAGCAGGCGTACGCCGCCGAGCGCCGGATCGACCGGCAAAACGATGCCCGCGTCGGCGTCGAGCGCCCACGGCTCACCGGGATCAGTTGCCGCCACCGTGGACAGTGTCGAGGACGCCGTCACCGAGGCGGTGCCCTGCAGCCCGTCCTCTGTCAGCGGCAGACCCATGATCGAGGCGTCCGCCCGCAGCAGCGTCCGCTGCAATAGTCCCCGGTCGAGCTGCCGGGGACCGACCCCGGCGGCGACGCACAGGGCGGCCGCGGTTCCCGCCGCCTGACCCAGGGTCGCGCAGGTCGCCATCACCCGGGTCGAGCCGAACGCGACGTGGCTCGCCGAGATGTCCCGCCCGGCGAACAGCAGGTTCGTCGTGTTCACCGAGTACAGGCTGCGGTACGGGATGTGGTAGACGCCGTCGGCGTACCGCTGTTTCGCGCCCGCCTCGGTGGCGTACATGCCCTGCGGCGGGTGCAGGTCGATGGACCACCCGCCGAAGGCGATCCGGTCGTCGAACGGGGTCTGGCCGAGGATGTCGTGCTGGGTGAGCACGTAGTCGCCGAGGAACCGTCGGTACTCCCGCTTGCCGGGCAGCGCGCCGACCCATTCGAGAGTCATCGTGTCGGCGTCGAACTTGCCGGAGTTCTTGATGTAGTCCCAGATCCCGTAGATGACCGACCACAGCTCGTCGCGGATGCGGTCGTTGTCGTGCACGGTGTCCAGCTCGCCGCCGTACTCGATCCACCAGTACGCGCAGCCGTTGTCCCCGGCCTTGATGATCCGTCGCTCCGGGATGGACGTCGTGGTGATGTCCTTGGCGAACGACGGCGGGACGTAGCGGACCGGCTCCCCCGCGTCCTTGGTGTAGAACAGCAGCGTGCTGCCGAGGGTGATGTCGTCGGCCACCTCCGGCGCCCACGGCTCGCCGTACTCGGCGCGGCTCTCGCGGCCGATCCGGTAGCGCGCCCCGGCCAGGTGCCCGACCAGACCGTCGCCGGTGCAGTCGAGGAACACCGGCGAGGTGAACCGGATCAGCCGTTCCGAACCCATCATCCAGCCGGTCACCGCCTCGACGACCCGCGCGTCCTCGGGGCCGCTCGCGTCGACGAGGCGTACGTCGGTGTTGAGGTAGAGTGAGATGTTCGGCTCGGCGCGCACGGCGTCGAGCACCACCGCGTCCCAGAAGTAGGGGTTGCCCTCCGGATTGCGGTACTGGTTCTCCAGGAAAAGCTCGCCCATGATGCCGCCCTCACGGGCGTAGTGGTTCTTGCCGTGCCCGGTGGCCCCGACCACCCACACGCGCACCTCGCTGCTGGAGTTCCCGCCCAGCACCGGCCGGTTCGTGACCAGCGCGACGGTACGCCCGAGCCGGGCGGCGGCGATCGCGGCGCAGACCCCGGCCAGACCTCCCCCGATGACGGTGACGTCGTGGTACGCGTGTTCGTTTCGCATGGTCAGCAGTCCTCACCGAGGTTCGTGCAGAGTCCGTAGTACAGCCGGGGCGCGCCGTCGAGGACGACGCTGACCCGGCCCTGGGTCTTGGGCAGCAGGGTTTCGCGGCCGACGCAGTCGACCTGGCGGACGTGCGTGCCGGTGGCGGCCAGGCGCACCGTGGTCTTGGTCTGCCACGTGTCCACCCACGTCTCCGGCGTCGCGTACGCACTCGTCCCGTCGGCGTGGTCGGCGTTCAAGATGTACCCGTCCTTGCGACTCCACAGCACGTAGAGCGGCCCGTCCGGGGTGGTGAAGGCCAGCCCGTGCAGGTCGGGATCGTCGAAGGCGACCCAGCGGTCGAAGGTCGCCTGGTCGAGGGCGCGAGCGGCGGTCGCGTACGCCAGCAGGGAGGGCTTGGCGCTGGTGTCGCGGTTCATCAGCCCGTGGTGGAACTCGATGTTGGCCGGGTCGGCCGCCTGCGGATGGTGGATGGTGCTGTCGTGCAGCTGGTACCAGTTCACCCCGCGTACGCCCTCGGCTTTGGCCAGCGCCAGGGACAGCAGCACGTTCTCGGCCGCGTGCCGCGGCGTGTCGGTCCACCACACGTTCGGCTTCGTCGAGGCGTACGCCTCGGTCAACCACAGCTCGGTCGGCGTCGTCTTGCCGGCGGCGGCGTCGTAGTCGGCGATCACCTCGCGGGCCTTGCGCAGGGAGCCGAGATAGTTCCAGTAGCTGCCGGTCGACCCCTCGGTCCAGGTCGACGGGTCGGGCGCGTAGTCGGGCGTGAAGTTGCCCCGGCCGGGGTGGATCGCCAAGGCGTCGATCTTCGGCCAGCCGCCCGCCGCCTCGAAGTTCGCCAGCCAGTTGTAGTCCATCCCGCCGAGCCCGCAGTTCATCACCTTGAACGTGGCGCCCGCGTCTTCCATCGCCGCCCGGAGTGGGATCAACGCGTCCGCGGCGTATTGGGCCGCGCCCAGGCCCGACATCCACGGCTGGTTCAGCTCGTTGCCGGCCTCGTAGTAGCGCGCGCCACCGGCAGTGCACAGGGCGGTGATCTCGGCCGCCCAGGCCGCCTTCGCCTCGGCCGTGCCGCCGATCGGGATGCCGCCCTTCTGGACATTGTGGAAGATGCCGAGATCGTCGAGATCGGCGACCGGGATGCCGGGCGCGCCGTCGTAGGCGATGCGGATCCACTTGACGCCGATGCGCTGCAACAGGTTCGCCACGTCGGCTTGGCTGGGGGCGAGCAGCCACGGGTAGTTGGAGATGCCGAACATGCTGTCCTGCCCGGCCTGATAGGCGTACGGCGGCAGGACCGCCAGCGTGGTGCGGGCCAGCGCCTCGTCCGCCCCGGCCGTCGCGGTGACCTCGGTGAGCAGGATGCCCTGTGGGGGCGCGGTCACGGTGAAGTCCCCGCTCCACGCGGCTCCGGCGGCCAGTTCGGCGGTGACGGTCTGGCTCGCGACCAGCGCGCCGTCGAAGTCGCGCGCCCAGAACCCAACGGTCACCGTGCGCGCGGCCGTTCCGCCGTTGACGACCTGCGCGTGCACGGCCATCGGCTGACCGCCCGCGTCCCACAGGTTGAAGGACTGGTCGGTCCAGATCTCCGCGCCCAGCGCGCTCTGATCGGCCACGGTCGCCGCGGCCTGCGGCCGCAACTCCCCCAGAACCAGGGTCGCCTCGGTCGTCGCGCTGCTCGTCCCCGTCGCTGTGCCGGGGGCGTGCAGCCAGGTCGCATTCGTGTACGCCGGAGTCGTGGCCGTCAGCCGGAAGTAGCCGCGGGCGCCGGACCAGGTCTCGGCGTACAGCCCGCCGGCGTTGATCTCGTAGGGAATCCCGCCGCCGGCATCGCGCGTCCAGCGCGTCAACGCCGTGTACGCCTCGGCGGCGGCCGGATTCAGGACGGTACGCCCGATCATGAACCCGGTCGGGGTGAGGGTGGCCGAGCCGCTGACGTCGTAGCGCAGGTGCGCCCGATGCCCGGTCACGTCGAACGTTCCGGTGATCGTGAGCGCGGACGCCGACGCGGGCAGCTTGTACGCGACCTTGATGGCCGGACGGCCGTCGGGCAGCGTGATCAGCGACGGCGTACCGCCGAAGGTGCGCTGCGTGCCGAGCACGGAGTCTTTGAACAGGAAGTGCGTCAGGGTGATCCGGTCGGCGGCGCCGTCGTTGACGGTGATGCTGCCGTCGGCGTTGGCGGTGAGGGTGATGCCGTCGGCGGAGACGGTGATCGGATCGGCGTGGGCGGCGACGGCAGGCAGCACCGCGCCGGTCACGCCGACGGCGGCGCCTTGCAGGAGGGTGCGGCGACGAAGCATCGCTTTCTTCCTTTCAGGAAGACGGCCTTCCAGGGGGACGGCGACTTTCGGGGGACTTTCCTCGGTGGTGCGTCAGCCCTTGACGCCGGTGAAGCCGAGCCCGGCGACGACGTACTTCTGGGCGAAGGCGAACACGATCACCGGCGGGAGCAGGGCCATCGCCATCGCGGCGATGAGCAGGTCCTGCGGCGCCTGTTCGGCGAGGTTGACGAGGGCGACGCTGATCGGCTGGCGGGCCGGGTCGGACAGCACCACCAGCGGCCAGACGAAGTCCTTCCAGCTGTGCACCACCGCGAGCAGGCTGATCACGGCGAGCACCGGCCGGCTCATCGGCAGGACGATCCGGCGCAGCAGGGTCCAGGTGGACGCGCCGTCGACGCGGGCGGCGTCGAACAACTCGGCCGGCAGCGCGTCGAAGAATCGTTTGGCGAGCAGGACGTTGAAGGCGTTGGCCCCGGCCGGCAACCAGATCGCCCAGTACGTGTTGGCCAGGTTGAGGTGGAGCACCGGGACGTCGATGACGGTCAGGAACAGGCTGACCATCGACACCGTGTACGGCACGAACATCGTGGCCAGGATGGCGGCGTACACGTAGCGGCCGAACCGGGGCCGGAGCACCGACAGGGCGAAGCCGGCCGTCACGGCGACGAACAACTGCACCGCCCACGAACCGGCGACGATCCAGAACGTGTTGGCCAGGTACGCGCCGACGCCGAGGTCGCTCAGCGCGGTGCCGAAGTTCTCCGGCCGGGCGTCGGCCGGCCACAGTCGCAGCGGGTCGGCCGACAGCTCGGCGGGCGGCGAGACCGCGCCCTTGATCGTCCAGTACAGCGGACCGAGTCCGAACAGGACCAAGGCCAGCAGGGTGAGCAGCTGGATCGTCCGCAGCCCGAGCCGGGTGCCCGGCCGCCGCCGTTCGTGGGTGGAGATGAAGGTGGTCGTGCTCACGAGCGGCTCCAGCTTCGGGTGGCGCGCAGGTACACCGCCGACAGCACGGCCAGCGCGATGGCGAGCAGGAACGACAGCGCGGCGGCCTGGCCGTACGCGCCGTTCTGGAAGGCATACCGGAAGATCAGCAGCAGCACGGTGACCGTCGAGTCCCGCGGGCCACCGCCGGTAAACACGTAGGGCTCGGTGAACACCTGGATCGTGCTGATCAGCTGCATCAGCAGCAGCAGGCCGATGGTGGGACGCAACTGGGGCAGCATCACGTGCCAGATCCGCTTCCAGATGCCGGCCCCGTCGCTCTCGGCCGCCTCGTAGAGCTCGGCCGGGATGCCGACCATCGCGGCGAGGTAGATCAGCACCGCGCCGCCCATGCCCGCCCAGGTGGACTCCAGGACGAGGCTGAGCATCGCCGAGTCCGGCGACTGCAACCACGGGAACGGGCCGAGCCCGACCAGCCCGAAGACCGCGTTGAACAGACCCGATCCGGGATCGTAGAACCACTTCCAGAGCAGCACCGACACCACCGGTGGGATGACCACCGGCAGGTACGCCAGGAAGCGGTAGACGCCGCCGGCCCGGCGTACCGTCGACATGATCGCGGCGAGGATCAGCGGCGCGGGGAAGCCGATCAGCAAGCCCAGCCCGACGAACAGCACCGTGTTGCCGACGGCCTTGCCCAGCAGCGGATCGGCGAAGATCGCGTGGAAGTTGTCCAGGCCGACCCAGCGGGCCGGCTCGACCAGGTTGGTCTCCTGGAAGCTGATCAGCAGGCCCCGGATGATGGGCCACCAGGAGAACAGCCCGAACACCACGAACGCCGGGATGAGCAGGACGAACGCGACGGCGTCGGCCCGCCACGCCGAGCGGCGGCGCGACCGGGCCGCTCCGGCGGCGGTGGCGCCGCCGGAGCGTTCGGTGGACCGGGCCGGGACCGCGGTCAGGTCGGCGCTCATTTCTGGGCGTCGGCGAGCTTGGCGTTCACGTCGGACTCGGCCTTCGCCAGCAGGGCGTCGACGTCGGCGTTGCGGTCGGTCAGCACCGCCTGGATCGCGGTGTCGAGGGCGGCGTACAGGGCCTGGGCCTGCACCGCCGGCTCCGGACGCAGCGTCAGCGCCGGAGTTCCAGTCAGGTACGGCGCGAAGTGTGGCAGCTCGACGTTGACGTACGGCTGGATCGCCGCGTTGATCTTGTCCTGCTGCGCCTGGTTGAACAGCGGCAACGTGGGTACGCCGACCGCCGCCTTCGGGTCAGCCGCCAGCGCCTTGGCGTTGGCCGCTGCGACCGCCGGGTCATACTGCGGCTGGGCGTACGCGAACAGCAGCCACTTGACCGCCGCGGCGCGCTTGGCCGCCGACACCGACGCGGGAACCATGTAGATCTTGCCGCCCGACAGCGTGGCGTTGCCGCCAGCCTGGGGCATCGCGCCGATGCCGTAGTCGCCGGTATTCGTCATGCCGTAGGTGACCTTGGCGAGCCGGTAGGTGCCCGGAGTGCCGAGGAACATGCCGACCTGACCGGCGGCGAACGCCTTGATCACGTCGTTCTGGTTGTTGAGCAGGCTGCGGCCCAGCGAGTCGTCGGTCCAGCGCATCGTCTTGAGCAGGTTCAGCGCGTTCTTGGTCGGCGCGTTGTTGAAGTCCGCCACGTACTTGCCGTTGTCGAGGCGCTCCATCGAGCCGCCGTGCGCGTACGTCATCATCGTGAGCTGCCAGCCGCCCTGGTGGTCCTTGGACTCCTGGACGTAGCCGGGCTTGCCGGTCTTGGCGGCGATCTGCTTCGCGTACGCCTGGACCTCGGCCCACGTCGTCGGCGGCTTGTCCGGGTCGAGACCGGCCTGGGCGAACAGCGCGCGGTTGTAGACCAGACCCAGCGCGAACGGAGCCTCCGGTACGCCGTACACCTCGCCGGCGGCGTCGCTGATCGGCTTGAGGACCTGCGGGTTGAACTCCTGATAGTGGTCCCACCCGCGCATGTCGGCGGTGAGCGGCGAGACCTGCTTGCGTTCGATGAGCCCCTGCGGCTCGGTGAGCGGGACGCTGATGACGTCCTCGATGCTGCCGCCGGCCAGCTTGGCGGAGAAGGTCAGCGCATCCCAGACGTTGGTGGACCCCTCGATCTTGATGCCCGGGTTGGCTTTCTCGAAGTCGGCGACCAACTTGGCGAACTGGTCGAGGCTCGCCTTCTCGGTCGCCGGCGGCATCCCCTGCACGCGCAGGACGATGGTGTCGCCGGTGCCGTTGCTGGTGGGCTTGAGCGAGTCGCAGCCGGTCAACGCGGCCACCGCCGCGCCGCCGAACAGCGCGAGGGCCGACCGTCGGGTGGTTCTCATGTTCGCACTCCCAGGGGTGGGGCGTCCGTACGCGGGACGCGAAAGGCTGCCGGCTCGGGGCCGGTGGCCCCTGCCGTTGCGGATGTTCAGATGTCAGGCGGCGGCCGGACCGGTCGACGCCCGGGGAATGAGCCGCGATCCGATCTCGACCTTGCGGGCGGGCTGATCGGGATCGGCGACGATCTCGGCGAGCAGGTCGCCCGCCTTCGTGGCGATCTCCTCGGCGGAGATGCGGATGGTGGTCAGCGACGGGGTCGCGGTGGTGGCCAGCAGTGTGTCGTCGATGCCGATGACGCTGACCTGACCGGGCACGTCGATGCCGAGCCGGGCCAGTTGGTGCAGGATGCCGAGCGCGACGAGGTCGTTGTGGGCCACCACGGCGGTCGCCTCGTTGGCGGCGACCAGGGTCGCCGCGTGGACGCCGGTCTCGAAGCGCGGCTCGTAGGGGCCGAGTTCGATCAGGGCGAGATCGTGCGCGGCGAACGATTCGCGGATGGACTTGCCCCGCGACAGTTCGGGGCGGGATCCGTCGACGAAGACGCACCGGCGATGCCCGTACGCCCGCAGGTGCTCGGCGGCCTGGGTCAGCCCGGCGGCCAGCGAGACGTGCACTTCGCTGATCCCGTCGACGTGCCGGTTGCCCAGCACCAGCGGCACCTGCCGGGACAGTTCCACGAGCCGGTCGTCGGGCAATGTGGACGCCCACAGCAGCAGCCCGTCGACCTTCTTCACGACCGCCGCGATCGTCTCGATCTCGTCAGCCTCACGCTCGTCGCTGTCGGCGACCAGCACGGTGTAGCCCTGACGGCGCGCTCGCGCCTGCATCGCCTTGAAGATCGGTGGGAAGAACGGGTTGGCTATGTCGGGGATGACCAGACCCAGCGTCCCGGTACGCCCGCCGCGCAGCGACCGCGCCGCCGGGTTCGGCGAGTAGCCCAGCCGGGTGGCCGCCTCCAGGATGCGCTGCAACGTACGCTCGCCGACCTGGTCCGGGGCGGTGAACGCCCGCGAGACGGTGGAGATGGAGACTCCCGCCGCGCTGGCGACCTCACGAATGGTGACCGCCACCCGCACCCCTCCTCGCTTGCTCCGCCGCCGTGCTTCGTCGGCTTGATCCGATGCCCGAGGATCGTTGCAAACCTTCCCGCAAGTGTCAAGGGCGTTACGCCACGGAAAAATCCCTGCTGTTGACGCCGGTCAGCGCAGCCGTTTACCTTGTTCCGCGAACGATCCCATGATTTGCGGGAACGTTTTCATCGCTCTCTGGGGAGGACACGGCATGAAGATCACGGGGTGGGAGATCCTGACCCTGCCCGATCACGGCGACAGCATGATGCTCGTCGTGGTCGATACAGACGAGGGCGTGTACGGACTCGGCGAAGTCGGCATCCGATCCCGGCAAAGGGCGGTCGCGGGCGGCATCGACCACCTCGGCGAGCTGCTGATCGGCGAAGACCCGATGCGTGTCGAGCATCTGTGGCAGATCATGTTCCGCCGTGGCTTCTTCCCGGCCGACCGCATCCTCGGCGCCGCCATCGCCGCCCTCGACGTCGCGCTGTGGGACATCCGGGGCAAGGCTTTGGGCGTACCAATTTATCAATTGCTGGGTGGCGCGAATCGCGACTTCGTGCCCTGCTACACCCACCTCGGCGACGACGTGACCGTGCTCCTGGACCGGGCCGCCGACCTGGTGGCCCGAGGCTGGCGCCACCTGCGGTTCGCGGTGCCGCAGGAGGGCGATCGGCTGGACCAGCGCGCGAGCATGCGCGCGGGCATCGAGCTTTTCCATCGAGTACGCGAGGCGGTCGGCGACGAGATCGAGCTGATCCTGGACGTCCACACGCGACTGGACCCGCCGGAGGCGGTGACCCTGTGCCGGGAGATCGAATCGGCGCGACCGTACTTCGTGGAGGATCCCCTTCGGAGCGAAGGACTCGACAGCTACCGCATGCTCCGGACGCGAACCGGGGTGCCGTTGGCGGCGGGCGAGCAGTTCGGCTCCAAATGGGAGTTCCAGCGGCTGCTCGAACAGGATCTGATCGACTACGCGCGGGTGGACGTCGGCGTGGCGTCGGGGCTGACCGAGGCGAAGAAGATCGCCGCGATGGCCGAAGCCCATTACATCAAGCTGGCCACCCACAATCCGCTCGGGCCGGTGACCGCCGCCTCGTCGCTGCACCTCAACCTGGCCTGCCCGAACGTCGGCGTCCAGGAGCACCAGAACGACCCGGAACCGGTCACCGCGGCGGTCTTCACCCAGCGGCCGGAGGTGCGTCCCGGCCGGGCCGAGATCCCCACCGGGCCGGGTCTGGGCGTCGACATCGACCGGGCCGCCGCCCGGGAGCTGCACGCTCGGGCGGCCGAACGCCCGCATCTGCGCGCCACCGACGGCGCCTTCACCAACTGGTGAGAGGCTTACCCGCATGACAGTCTCGCGCGTACTGGTGACGGGCGCGGCCGGGCGGATCGGCCGGGCGGTGCTCGCCCGGCTCGCCGAGCACGGGGTCGCCGCGCACGCCCTGGTCCTCGATGATCCCGGCGACCTGGCCGCCGAACGCGTCTTCACCGGTTCGGCCGCCGATCCCGGGCTCGTGCGAGCGGCGCTGGACGGGGTGGACGGCGTGATCCACCTCGCCGCGATCCCGACCCCCGAACGCGACGAGGCGCTGGAGGTGTTCACCGCCAACGTCTCGGCGACCTTCGCCGTCCTCGAAGAGGCGGGCCGGGCCGGCGTCCGGCGGGCGGTCATCGCCAGCAGCTACGCCGCGACCGGGCTGCCGTTCGCGCGTACGCTGCTGCATCCGGCGTACGTGCCGGTCGATCCGGCCATGCCGACCGAGATCGAAGACCCGTACGCCCTGTCGAAGCAGACCGACGAACTCACCGCGGCGATGATGGCCCACCGGCACGGCATGACCGTCGTCGCGCTGCGCTACCCGTTCGTCGGCGGCTACGACGAACGACTCCCCGCCTGGGCCGCGAAGATCGCCGACCGGCCGGAGCTGGGCGCCCGGGATCTGTGGTCCTATCTGGAGACACGGGACGCGGCCCGCGCGGCGTACCTCGCCCTCGGCGCTCCCGTCTCCGGGGCCTCGGTGTTCTACGTCGCCGCGCCCCGGACGGTGGCCCCCTACCCGACCGCTGAGCTGCTCGACCGGTTCCATCCCGGCGTACCGCGCCGGGCGGACCTGCCGGGCCGGACCGTGCCGATCGATCTGCGGCCCGCCCGCGAGGTGCTGGGCTTCACCGCGTCCTACGAACTCGACCTCGGCGACTGATGCACCGCAGCTCAGCCGGCCGCGAAGCCAGGCGACGAGATGGCCGGATCAGCGGGCGATCAGAGTACGCAGGACGGGACGGGCGGCGTCGACGGGATCGGCGTCCGGCGGCATCCGCAGCGCCCCGCTGATCCACAGGCTCGCGAAGCCGTGCGCGATCGACCACGCCGCCAGAGTGGCGTCCTCCGGCCGCGCCGCGGCGCCCGGCACCGCGACTGAGCCCTTGCGGAGCACTTCGGCCGCACGGGTCTCGGCTGCCTGGAGGGCTTCGTCGTCCTGCCGGTAGAGAGCCGGCTGGAACATCACCGAAAAGTGCACCGGGTGGCCGACGGCGAATCCGACGTAGGCCACCCCGGCGGCGAGGAAGTCCGTCTCCGCGGCTTCCAGCGCGTCCGCCAGCAGGCCGAATCCCTCGGCGGCGATGGCGGTGAGCACGCCTGCCTTGTCGCCGAAGTGGTACGCCGGAGCCGCGTGGGAGACTCCGGCCCGGCGGGCCAGCTCCCGCAGACTCCACCCGTCGAGACCGGATTCCCCGATCGCCGCGACGGCGGCGGTCACGATCGTCCGGCGAAGGTCTCCGTGGTGGTATCCAGCCTTGGTCACGGCGTTCTCTCCTCGACATTCGGCTTAACTTGCCATTGACAAGATAGCGCACCGGGGCTAGTTTCGACCATATCTTGACGGTGACTAGTTTGGAGGTCCGCCATGACAATGCTCGTCCTGCTGATCGCGCTGGCGGTGTTTCGCGGGCTCGGCGCGCTCGGCGTACGCCGATTCGCGACCTGGCCCGCCGCCGCGGCCCACGCCCTGGCGGTCATGCTGTTCATGACGTCCAGCGCGCACTTCGTCCCCGGCGACGTCACCGTGATGCCGACCCACGAAGATCTGCTGGCGATGGTGCCGCCGGTCGTGCCGTTCCCGTCCGCCATGGTGTACGCCACCGGCGTACTGGAGTTTCTCGGCGCAGTGGGCCTCATCCTGGGGCACACCCGCCGGGCGGCCGGTTACTGCCTCGCCCTGCTGTTCGTCCTCATGCTCCCCGCCAACGTGTACGCCGCCGTCGCCGACGTCCCGTTCGACGGCGGGCCGGCGACTCCGCTGTGGCAGCGGATCCCGGAGCAGATCCTCTACATCGCGGTGGCGCTGTGGGCTACGCGCGGCGCGCTGCCACTGCCCCGGCTGCGGCGGTCGGCTCAGGCTTCGCCCAGCTGATGCCTCCCGCGGGGCCTGGCGCGGGCCGCCGGTGGGTCGGAGTGGCAGGGCCCGCTCTCGCCCTCAGGCGAGCGACATGAACAACTTCTCCATCTGCGCGATGTCGGCCGCCTGGTCCGAGCCGTCGTTCTTGGCCGACATGCACTGCTGGAGCCCGCTGGCGACGATCTTGAAGCCGGCCCGGTCGAGCGCGCGGGAGACTGCCGCGAGCTGAGTCACGACGTCCGCGCAGTCACGGCCCTCCTCGAGCATCGCGATGACGCCACGGATCTGGCCTTCGGCGCGGCGCAGGCGGCGGACGACGTCGCCGACGGTCTCGCCTTCGATCTGCATCTGCTTCTCCTTCCCGAGGGGGCTGCGCTTGAACGATACACCTGGGGGTATCTAGGTCACCTTGACGATGACCCGTCCGGTCGGGCTATTGTTGCTGGTAGCAATACCCCCTGGGGTATCGAGACCGCACGCTGGAGGGAACCACATGTCCGAGATCGATCTCGCGGGCTTCACCGCCGCGCACGCCGCCGGAGCGGTGGTCGTCGACGTCCGCGAGCCGGAGGAGTACGTCCGCGGCCACGTGCCGGGAGCCCGCCTGATCCCCCTCGGCCGGCTGCCTCAGCACGTCGGTGAGCTGCCCCACGCCGAGCGGATCTACCTGATCTGCGCGGCGGGGAATCGCAGCAAGGCGGCCGTGAGCCTGCTCACCCGGGCCGGCTTCGACGCCGTCTCGGTCGCGGGCGGCACCAGCGCCTGGGAGCGAGCGGGCCGGGCCACCGTCACCGGCAGCCGGCCGGGTGGGCACTGACCGACTTCGCGACACTCTGATTCGTGAGGAGGCGCCATGGCGCACGTCATCGCGATCGACACCCCGACGCTCGGCGATCGCAGCTATCTCGTCCACGACGGCGAGGTGGCCTTCGTCGTCGACCCGCAGCGAGACATCGACCGGATTCTGGATCTCGCGGCCGACGCCGGAGTGCGGATCACGCACGTCTTCGAGACCCACGTCCACAACGACTATGTGACCGGCGGTCGCGCCCTAGCCGACGCCACCGGAGCGGCGTATCACGTCAACGCGGCCGACGCGGTGGAGTTCGACCGCACGCCGATCGCCGACGGCGACGAGGTCCGCGTCGGCGACGAGCTGCGCGTCACCGCCCTCGCCACGCCCGGCCACACCTTCACGCACCTGTCCTACTCACTGTCCGAGCGCGGGCACCAGGTCGCGGTCTTCACCGGCGGCTCGCTGCTCTTCGGCTCGGTGGGCCGGCCCGACCTGCTGGGTCCCGAGCACACTCAAGATCTGGTACGCCTTCAGCACGCGTCGGCGCATCGGCTGGCGGCTGAGGTTCCCGGGCCAGCCGACGTCTACCCGACCCACGGATTCGGCAGCTTCTGCGCGGCCACGCAGTCCTCCGCCTCGTCATCCACTCTCGACACCGAGAAGGCGGCGAACCCGGTGCTCTCGCAGACCGAGGAGGAGTTCGTCCGCAGCATCCTCGCCGGGCTGGACGCCTGGCCGGCGTACTACGCGCACATGGCGGCGATCAACAGCGCCGGGCCGTCCGCACCGGACCTGTCGCCGCCCGCCCGTGCCGACGCCGAGCAGCTGCGGCGCCGGATCGCCGACGGTGAGTGGGTCGTGGATCTGCGCAACCGGACGGCGTTCGCGGCCGGGCACATCTTCGGCAGCCTGAACTTCGGCGCCGACGGCAACTTCGCCACCTACCTCGGCTGGCTGATCCCCTGGGGCACACCGGTGACACTGCTCGGCGAGACGCCCGACCAGGTCGCCGACGCCCAGCGCGAGCTGGTACGCATCGGCATCGACCGGCCCGCGGCCCACGCCACCGGCGACCCTCGCGAATGGACGGGCGACCAGCCGCCGGCGACCTATCCCCGGGCGACCTTCGCCGAGCTGGCGCAGGTACGCCACCACCGGCCGATCGTCGTCCTCGACGTACGCCGGAACCTGGAGTGGCAGGAGTCGCATGTGCCGGGAGCGGTGCACATCCCGCTGCACGAACTGCCCCGACGTCTGGCCGACGTCCCCGACGGCGAGGTCTGGGTGCACTGCGCCAGCGGCTACCGCGCCTCGATCGCGGCTTCCCTGCTGCACGCGGCGGGTCGCGAAGTCGTCCACGTCGACGGGGACTACGCCTCCGCTTCCCTGAAGGAGACATCCGCATGAGCTTCACCACCTGGCTGAGCGGCTTGTTCGCCAAGCCGTACCGGACGATCGGCGCCGCCGAGGCGCAGGAGCTTCAGCGCGGCGGTGCGATCCTGCTCGACGTACGCGAGAAGCACGAGTGGCAGGCGGGCCATGCGCCGAAGGCGCGCCACATCCCCCTCGGCCAGCTCTCCGCGCGGTCGGCCGAACTGCCCGCGGGTCGCGCGGTCGTCACCGTCTGCCAGTCCGGCATGCGCTCGGCCCAGGCCGCCCGGTACCTGGCGACCCAAGGCCGCGAGGTGGCCAACCTGTCCGGCGGGATGAACGCGTGGTCCCGGGCCGGGCTGCCCATCACTCGCTGATATCACCGGAGCGCTGGGGATGATGCCGCGCTCGGGGCATCTGCCGCGGCGTGCCGCACCCAGGAACGTCCACGCTTGCCGGTGTGTTCTCAACCGGTGAAACCCGGCAAACTGGATATTCTAGGCATATGCCGCTCAATCAACCGGAACCGATCTCACGTCTTCGGCGCGTCCTCATCGGAGGCGTCGCCTTGGCGATCACTGTGCTGACCGGTGGTGGGATCGGTTGGGCGGCTCCAGCGGAGGGGACGCTCCTGGTGGACGAGCCGTTCACCGGCGTCTCCGCCGATGCCCGGTTCGCCGGCTACGGCTCCGCCTGTCTCACCGGAGCACCGTCGGTCACCGGCATCGGCGACGGCCTGCATCCCCTGGGCGGCTGCGCGTCCGCCGTCGGGCCCGTGCCACCGTCGGGCGGCGCGCCGTTCGGCTTCCTCCGCCTCACCGACGACCTCAACGACCAGTCCGGCGCCGTCCTCTTCGACCAGGCCCTTCCGGCGGACGAAGGTCTCGAGGTCGTCTTCGACCAGTACCAGTACGGCTCCACGACACCGGCCACGCCGGCCGACGGGATCTCGTTCTTCCTCGTCGACGGCGCGGGTGGGCTCAGCGCTCCCGGCGCGTTCGGCGGCAGCCTGGGCTACGGCAAGAAGCTGCCGGACGACAACCCGGCCAACCCGTTCCTGCCCGGCGTGGACAACGGATATCTCGGCATCGGGTTCGACGTCCTCGGCAACTACTTCGGCGACTGGGAGCAGCGCGGCAGCGGCTGCGCCCGGCAGTCCCCCGCCGGTACGCCGTTCCGCATCCCCGCGCCCGGCCAGAACATGGTGACCGTCCGCGGACCGGGCAACGGCACCGACGGATACTGCTTCCTGACCGCCACGACCAGCAACTTCACCACCACCGGCCCTTGGCCCTCGACGCTGCCCGGCCAGTTGCAGGGACCGTTGACCGCGTTCCCGCCGGGGACGACAGCCCAGCAGGCGGCCCAGTTGCTCGAGCCGTCCCGGCGAACGGTCACCATCCAGCTCAGCCCCGGCCCGTCGCCGCACGTCACCATCGACATCGACTTCAACGACGGCGCGGGCGCGCAGCGGGTACTGGAGTTCGACGCGCCGAACCCGGTGCCCGCCACCTACAAGTTCGGCTTCGGCGCGTCCACCGGCCTGTTCACCGACGTCCACCTGATCGGGAACGTGCGGGTCCGATCCCTGCAACCCTTGGCGATGCTGAGCCTCGCCAAGTCGGCCGACACCAGCCAGGCATACCGCGAAGGCGACGTCGTCGACTACACCTACACGGTCACCAACCTCACCGGCGTACCGGTGCCGGACATCCGGATCATCGACGACCGGATCACCGGTATCGCCTGCGGAAGCACCTCGCTCGCCCCGGCCGGTCAGCCCGGCGACAGCACCACCTGCACCGGCGCTTATACGGTGACCGGCGAGGACGTGCTCGCCGGAAGCATCACCAACACCGCAACGGCAGCCGGTGACGACGACCGCGTCGTGTCGCCCGAACAATCGGTGACCGTCGAGACCGAACCCACGCCTCCGCCTACCCCCACGCCGTCGACGCCACCGGCCACCTCACCGAGCCCGTCCGGCCCGGCGCTGGCGAACACCGGCACCTTCCCGTCACCGATGATCTTCTTCGGCGCGGCGGCCATCCTGCTCGGCGTCATCACGTTGCTGCTCAGCCGATTGATCAGCCAGCGCCGGAGCGACTAGCTCTCGCACCACACCCGCGTACCAGGGCGAGCCGGTCAGCGCGGCCCGTCCCGGCTCGCCAGCCAGTCCGACGCACGGCGAGCCGAAGCGCGGGCCAGCCAGGCGTCCTGGACGACCTCGGCCAGCTCCGCCCGGGAGATCTCACCGATGCGACTCGCGCGGAGGAGCACCGACGGGTGCCCGTTGAAGTGCGGCGTCGTGAAGAACGGCGAATCCTCGTCCTGGACCAGCGCCTCCTTGTCCGCCGCCGAGGCGACCCAGAAGACGATGACGTCCGCGTAGCGCTCGCCGGTCTCCGGGTCGTACGCGTCCGGCCGCGGGTTGCGGAAGAAGATGAACGACTTTCCACCGACCTGGTAAATCGGATTGTCGCCGGTACCGTTCTCGACGGTCACGTGCGGCATCGCGACTGCCAGCTCGTGCACGTCGTCCACGCGGGCCGGGCGGCCATCGTCGTCAGCCATGACCTCAGCGTAGGACGGCCGCCGCCGTCACGCGGCCGATTCGCTGGACATCCATTGTGGATCGATCGTGGCACATTCTCGTGACCTTGACCCCCTGGAAGGTGTCGTACCTTCGTTCTAATGTTGGCCTGTGAACGGGGTGTTGGCGCAGGTGGAGGCGGATGTCGCCGAGCTGCTCGCCGGTCCCCTGTGGACGCTTTCGGACGCCGAGATCACCGACGAAGTCCGGCGTACGTTCGCGTTGATTCAACGTCTGTCGGGTCGGTTGGCGGCGTTGATCGCTACCGCGGACGGGCGTGAGGTTCCGTATAACGCGGGTGCGACGGGGACGGTGAACTGGCTGACGTTCCTGCTGGCGATGCGGGATAAGGACGCCCGCGCGTGGACCTCGTTGGCGTCGATGCTGCCCGCGGTTCCCGTGGTGGAGTCGGCGCTTTCGGATGGCCGGGTGAACGTGGAGCAGGCGCGGGTCATCGCCAAGACCGTCCACGATCTGCCCTCCGCAGTCGGCGAGGTGGGAAAGGCGAAGGCCGCCGACGCGCTGACTCGGCTGGCTGTCGACGATCGCCTCCGCCCGGAGGTGCTGGAGAAGCACCGGTCGCAGATCCTGGAGATGGTCGCACCCGAGATCGCCGAGGAACGCCTGCGCCGGGAGTTGGAACGAGCCGAACGATCCGCCCACGATCGGCGCGACTTCACCCTCGTCCCCTACGGCGACGGCGAATACCGCGTACGCGGTGTCCTCGACGCGGAGATGGCCGCGATCGTCCGGACCGCCCTCGACCCGCTGTCCGCGCCCCGCAAACCCGCCCCGACCGCCGCAGCCACATCCGCATCTGCTTCCGGCGACCGCGCCGCTGCCGGTCGCGCGAGCGGCGCGTTCGCCGGTCCCGGTGGCGCAAGCGGCAACGGCGGCGCGAGCTGGAACGGCGGCGTGAGCTGGAACGGCGGCGCGAGCGGAGGCGGCCCGAGCGGAGGCGGCAGCGCGAGCCGCAACGGCAGAGGCAACGGCAACGCGAGCGGAGACGGCGGCGCGGGCTGGGAAGGCGACGCGGGCGGAGGCGGCGCGGGCAGAAACGGTGCTGCGGGACCAGCTGGCCGGGCACTGCCGGGCGAGGCGGATCTGCGTTCGGCCGGTGCAAGGCGGGCTGACGCGCTGATCGAGCTGTGCCAGCGGATCCTCAACGCCGCAGAGCTACCCGACAACGGTGGCGAGAAACCACACCTCACGGTCACCCTGCCCTGGGACGCCCTGCAAGCCAAAGTCGGCGCCGGCCTCCTGGACACTGGCGACCTGCTCACCCCCGAGACGGTGCGGCGGCTGGCCTGCGACGCCATGATCATCCCCGCCGTACTCGGCGGCGACGGCCAAATCCTCGACATCGGCCGCGCCCGACGCCTCATCGACGGACCACTCCGGCGGGCACTCGTGCTGCGCGACAAGGGATGCGCGTTCCCAGGATGCGACCGGCCACCCCAGTGGTGCCACGGTCATCACCTCAAGGCATGGGCAGACGGCGGAAACACCTGCCTGGCCAACAGCGTCCTGCTCTGCGGCTTCCACCATCGCGAAATCCACCACGGACACTGGCAAGTACGCATCCGACCCGACGGCTTCCCCGAATTCCTCCCACCCACCTTCATCGACCCACAACGAAGGCCCGTCCGCAACACCCTCCACCGAAGATGCTGACGCGCCAGCCGCGCAACCGCCGCAATGCGCCCTACATCTGCGATCTGAGGCCGGGTCGCGACGACATTCACCCTCCCAATGCGCAAAACCGGGCCAGAGCGCACACCCACGGCGAATGATCCCCAGAAACGGGCAGAAATCGCATACCGAGGGCACACAACGGCGACACCTTCGTCGAGACGCGCTGGGAAGCCTGCGTATGCGCGAAGCGGCTGCTGAACGCATACGCAGGCGAATGATGCCGGGGACTGCTGCGGTCAGACCGTTCGGCCGGCCGGCCAACCGCACCAGCATGAGGCTGGATCGAGGTAGGGCTCGAGCAGCTCGGCCAGCTCCGGATGGGCAGCGCTGTGTGCGCCGCCGGAGGCGATCGTGCGGGTTACTCCGGCCAGGACGTCGGCGACCTGGACTCGGGGTTCGGTTCGCGAATCGGTCTGCCGGAACCGGAGGAACGGACCGGTGGCGGGCGGGCTGATCAGCTCCAGCGGTGGTGTCGCCAGCACCTGTTCCAGCCGCTGGATTCGTCGCTCGGTCAGGGCGGACTGCTCGTCGTGGACGATCGCGATCGGTTGCGTACCGCCGCTCCAGTGGAGCACGGTGCGCGCCAATGCTGGGAGCAATGGCTCCAGGACTGGTTGCAGAACGTGATTGTCGAGCAGGCGTATGCGCGCGGTGTAGCCGTCGGGCCGGGCGTCGGCCAGCTCGTCCAGAATCTCGGCGATCCAGCCGCCGACGGTCTGCTGTGCTGTCTCTCGGAGCGCGTCGACCTGCTCGAAGAAGGCGTCGACCGGGGCGTGCACCTTGGGGTGGCGGTTCTCCCGCAGCACGAGGTTGGTGGCGGCGAGGAATCCCTGCCAGCGCTGGGGGCCGAAGACTTCGCGGCCGGAGCGGCACAGCTCGGTCGCGTGGCTCGCGAGGCGGGGGTCGGGGCGCAGACCCAGGCTCGCCGTATCGGCGAAGTCGCCGAGGAAGATGTCGAGCACTCGGCCGATGATGAAGCAGGACTTGTGGGTCAGGTGGACGCGAGCCCGGCCGTGCACAGGGCCCTCCGGGCCCAGGAACGCGGCGAGACCGGAGCCGTTCGTGCTGCGGATCAGATGGCCGGCCTTGAACTCGTGACGATGCCGTTCGGCTCGGCCGCGGAGCAGCCGGACGCACTCCTCGGCGTCCTCGACGGACAGCCGGACGCTCGCGTACGCGATGAGGTCGGAATTCGCCGCGGCGAAGTTGCTACCTTCCCAGCCCGACTCGTCGCAGGCGATCTCCAGGGCAGGGTTCGATGTCATGTCTGTGGTGGTCAAGATGTCTCCTGGTGCTCCAACGGATACGTCGACGGGTGATCACAGGTCGACGCCCACGTGCACGGAGCTGCCAGAAGTAGCCATAAGCCCATGGTGCCCGGATCGACGGGATTCCGCCATGCCTTTTCGCGCCATGCCCCTTTTCGCCGGGCTCCCCCGCGGCTTGCATCCGGTACCCGGGTACGGGTTTACCGTCAGAAGATGAACGAGACCCCTGCCGAGCTGGGCTGGGTGCCGGACGCGTGCACCTTGCCGACCGCCGAGCAGCCCCTGCGAGTGGCCGAGTTCGACGCGTTGTTCGCCGCCTCGCTGCGCCATGCGGAACGCCGTACGCCGACGCGTCTGCGTCTCACCTTGGCCTGTAGCACCGAACCAGCGGACGCCAGCCCGGCCGACGACAGCCTGGCGGACGCCGTACGCGACCTCGCCGCCCGCGAGACGCGATGCTGTTCGTTCTTCACCTTCACCGTCGCCACTCCTGAGCCCGGTGTCGTACGCCTCGACGTCGAGGTCCCCAGCGGCCACGTCGACGTGCTCGACGCGCTCGAAGCGCGGGCGGCGGCCGTTGGGAGCCGAGCGTGAGTCCGCTTCGCAGTGGCGAACTCGCCGAGGCGGCCGGGGTGAACCCGCAGACTCTCCGGTACTACGAACGCCGGGGGCTGTTGGCCGAACCGACTCGCAGTCCCGGCGGTCACCGGCTCTACCCGCCCGAAGCGCTGACCACCCTGCGTGTCATCAAAATTGCGCAGCGCCTGGGCTTCACCCTGGCCGAGGTCGCCGACCTGGTCGACCTCGGCACCCACCGGCACAGCCGTCGGGCGGACGCCGGTCTGCAGCGCCGGGCGTCGGCCAAGCTCATCGAGATCGAGGCGAAGATCGCCGACCTCCAGGTCGTCGCGGCCAGCCTGCGTACTGCGCTCGACGCGGGCTGCGACGACCTGGCCGCCTGCGCTACCACCGACCGCTGCCCGCTGCCGTTCGCCGACCTCGACCGCCGGGCTTCGAGCAGAACGGCATGAGGACTGAGTCCTCGACGACCCCGCCGGGCAACGCCTCGACGCCGTCCGCATCATCCGCGACGACATCCGCGACCGGGTCGAGAACCTGATCGGCGAGCTGCGCGTCACACGGCGACGAGCACGTGGGTCCAGATCGCCGTCTCGGTGAAGCCCAGTTTGGTGTTCACGGCGATCATCGCCGTATTCGTGGCGTCGTTGCTGGTGGAGACGGTGGTGACCGTCGGATGGTCGGCGACGAGGAGGCGGAGCGACTCGTACTTCACGGCGTGGGCGAGGCCCCGGTTGCGGTGGTCGGCGAGCACGGCGGTGTCATCGACCTTGGCCTGAGTGCCGGCCACGCGGAGATCGGTGAAGCCCGCCACCGTCCCGTCGGCGGTGAGGGCGGCGGTGACCCGTACTTCGTTGCCCCGCTCGGCGGCTGCTTGCTCGACTTCGCGGAGGCGGTCGGGCGTCCAGAGATCGGGGGCGATCGCGGCGTCGCGGGGCGCGTCGTTGATCGCCGCTCGGGCGCGAACGAAGGAGTCGAGCAGATCGTCCGGAGCGCCGCCGATCCATGATCGCAGGTGGTAGCCGTCCGGGAGGTCGCGGCGCAGGTCCGGGTCCAGCGGCGGGCGCCAGACGCTGCGGCGGCTGCGATTGGACTCGCGCCCGCCGAGGGCGGCGACGAAGGCCCGGCCCGGCTCGGTGAGCACCGAACCGGCCACCGTACGACAGCCGTTGCTCTCGGCGTACCCCTTGATGAGCCTGAACAACGCGCGGCCGTGACCCTGGCGGCGGTGCTCGGGCGCGACGATCAGGTCCGAGACCCAGACGGTGCTCGTGGAGCGGAGGACCGCCCAAGCGAACGCCACGATGTGGCCGGTGGGGGCGCGATGGGCCCAGGCGGCGGGGCGTTCCGAGGGCGGCAGGCAGCTGAGCCGGGCGCGGTAGTCGGCCTCGGTGGTGATGGACTCGGCCGGCGCCGCCTGGGTGCGATGGTCCGCGTGCAGCCGGTAGATGTCCGCCCAGTCGTCGTCGGTGCCGGTCGTCAGATCGAAGGGCGTCATGGGCGCCAAGCGTAGGGACCCGGACCCCGCCGCGCCAGGGGTTTCGGGACGTCCTCAGTGGAACGCGTTGACGCGGCGGGGCGGCGACACTACTCTCCAGAAACTATCGGACTGATGTCGAGAAAGTTTCCAGGCATTAACCCCTAATTGGACACAACGCCGTGCCCCTCGACCGTCCGAAGCCGAGAAACGCCCATTTCTCGTTTGGGAGGCCCCATGTCCGGCTCCACGAACCTCCGAAGGTCTTTAGCTCCCGTCCTCGCCGTCCTGGTGATCGCCGCGGGAACCGCCGCCGCGATGACCCTGCCCGCAGCCGCCGCGACGGCGGCGACCGTGTCCGTCAACGCCGGTCAGCGCCTGGCCACTGTTCCCGCCGAAGCCGTCGGGATGAACGTGGCCGTGTGGGACGGCCGGATGAACACCCCCGAGACGACGCAGCTGCTCGCCGCGGCGGGCATGAAACTCGTGCGCTACCCCGGCGGCGGGTACGCCGACGGCTACCACTGGCAGACGCACACCGTCGAAGGGGGCGGCTACGTCGCGCCGAACACCGAGTTCGACCAGTACGTCGCGACGGTGAAGGCGGCCGGCGCTCAGCCGATCATCACCGCGAACTACGGCTCCGGCACCCCGCAGGAGGCCGCCGACTGGGTCCGCTACGCCAACGTCACCAAGGGCTACGGCATCAAGTACTGGGAGATCGGCAACGAGCTGTACGGCAACGGTCACTACGGCGCGAAGTGGGAGACCGACAACCACGCCGACAAGAGCCCGGCGGCGTACGCGACAAATCTGCTGCAGTTCATCACCGCGATGAAGGCGGTCGACCCGACCATCAAGATCGGCGCAGTGCTGACGACGCCGAACAACTGGCCAGACGGAGTGATCGGCCCTGGCGACACCATGGACTGGAACCACACCGTGCTGTCGATCGCCGGGCCGCGCATCGACTACGTGATCGTGCACCACTACCCGTACAGCACCAGCGAAGCCGAGCTGCTGGGCAAGCCGCAGGCGGAGATCCCGGCGATGACCAGCGCGCTGCGTACGCTGATCGCCCAGTACGCGGGCACGAACGCGCCGAACGTCGGGATCGCGGTGACCGAGGGCAACTCGCAGTACGCAGTCGACACCTCCCCGGCCGGACTGTACGCCCCGGACACCTACCTGACCTGGTTGGAGAACGGCGCGTTCACCATGGACTGGTGGAACCTGCGTAACGGGACCGACTGCAGCAAGGTCACCACGATCCAGGGCGCGACCGACTACAACGACGGCGGCGTGGTCTCCAGCGGCGCCTCCTGCGAACCGGCGGCGAACACGCCGTTCGCGCCGTACTACGGCATCCAGCTGATGACGAAGCTGTTCGCCCCGGGCGACTCGCTCGTCCAGGCCACCAGCTCGTCGTCGCTGTTGTCGGCGCATGCGGTCAAGCGCGCCAACGGCGACCTGTCGGTCATGCTGATCAACAAGGATCCGAACAACGACGTGACCGTGGGCCTGTCCTACAGTGGGTTCACCGCGGCGGCGGGCAGCCCGACGGTCTACTCGTACCTGAAGAACGCGTCCGGCATCGGATCGGCCACGACCGGCAGCTCCGGGACGCAGACCGTGCCGGCGTACTCGATCGTCGTGGTGCAGCTGCACCCGGGGACGGGCACCAGTCCCAGCGCGTCGGCGTCGGCCTCCGCCTCGGCCTCCGCGTCACCGAGCACGAGTCCGAGTCAGGGCGGCTCGTGCCGGGTGGCGTACGTGAAGTCGAGCGAGTGGCCCGGCGGACTCGTGGCGAACGTGACCGTCGCCAACACCGGGAGCAGCGCGATCACCGGCTGGCGGCTCACCTGGACGTTCCCGGGCGACACCCGGGTCGGCAACGCCTGGAACGCCACGGTCACCCAATCCGGGGCCACGGTCACGGCGGTCGACGCCGCGTACAACGCCACGATTCCGGCGGGCGGCTCGCAGTCGTTCGGCTTCACCGGCACCTGGACCGCCGGCGACGCCAGCCCGACGAGCTTCGCCCTCAACGGTTCGCCCTGCACGACCGGCTGAACCCTCAACGGCTCGCCCCGCGACCGGCTGACACCCGGCCGGGACGGGCCGACCTCCTCAGCTGCCGGTGGCGGCCCGGCTTGGGTCTTGCCAGGCCGCCACCGGCCCCCCTCTTTCTCAAGGTGGTTTCCCATGACGTGGTTCCCCAGGACAACGCGACTTTCCCGGCGGGCCGTCCTCACCGGTGCGGCGGCCGTCGCCGGTGCGCTGACGACCGGCGGCCTGACCGCCTGCGGTCCGGGCGACAAGACCAACGCCCCGGGCACGACCGGCGCCGACGAGCTCAAGCGGGCTCTGCCCAAGTACATCCCGAGCACCTCGGTCACGCCGGACATCCCCAGCGTCACCGGCGCCGCCGGCGCCGCGTCCGATCCGGCCTTCCTCAGCTATCCCGCCAATCCGGCCCAGACGGTCGCCGCGAAACCGGGGGCAGGCGGCGTCTTCTCCACGCGTACGCCGTTGTGGGGCGCCATTCCACCGTCGAGCGGCAACACCTACTACGACGCGGTCAACGCCGCCCTCGGTTCGACGATGACGATGCAGCCCGCCGACGGAAACACCTATGTGGACACCCTGCCGGCGTTGTTCGCGGCGGGCAAACTGCCCGACTGGCTCCAGATCCCGTCCTGGGGCAACCAGAAGCTGAACCTCGGCACGGCGGTCGAGCAGTTCGTCGACCTGACCCCGTATCTGTCCGGCGACAACGTCGCCCAGTACCCGAACCTGGCCAACATCCCGTCGGCGGCGTGGCAGGCCGGGGTGTGGAACGGCAAGCTCTACGGCATCCCGTCGTTCTCCTCGCCGAACAACTTCCCGGGATATCTGTTCTACCGCAAAGACCTGCTCGAAGCCGCCGGGGTCTCGCCGGACCTGAAGTCGGCCGACGACCTGTTCGCGGCCGGCAAGCAGCTGACGGATGCGAATGCGGGTCGCTGGGCCTTCGACGACCTGTGGCCGTTTCTGCTCTTCCCGTACGGTGTGGTCAGCACCTGGAATCCCGGACCGGACGGCAAGCTGGTCCACCAGTACGAGACCGACGGGATCGTCGAGGCGATGTCGTTCGCGGCCCGGCTCGCCAAGGCCGGCTACGTCCACCCGGACGCGCTCGCCGGCAACACCGGCAACGGCCAGCAGCGGTTCTGGAGCGGCAAGGTCGCCATCGGCGCGGGCGGCACCGGCGCGATGGACGGCGACGACCACAAGGGCGGCACCGCGGCGAATCCGGCGTACAGCCGCCAGCTGGTCAAGGTCTTCAGCGCCAACGGCGGTACGCCGCAGATCCAGCTCGGCCCCGGCGCGGGCTGGTTCAGCTACCTGAACAGGAAGCTGTCCGACAAGCAGATCCGCGAGGCGCTGGCCATCGCGAACTTCCTCGCCGCGCCGTACGGGTCGAAGGAGTATCTGCTGGTCAACTTCGGCGCGGCGGACGTCGACTACACGATGACCGGCGGCAACCCGGTGCTGACCCAGCGGGGTTCCAAGGACGTGGCGACCAGTTACCAGTTCCTCGTCAGCGGGCCGCAGGTGTCGCTGGTCAAGAACGGGTTCACCCAGGTCGTCCAGGATTACGCCGCGTGGCAGGCGGACGCGGTCAAGCACGCGGTCCGGCCGATGTTCTTCGCGATGAACGTCACCGAGCCCGCCCAGTACGCCTCGATCGGCCAGCAGGTCGAGGACACCATCAAGGATGTGCGGTCGGGCCGCAAGTCGATCGACGACTACCGTGCCGCCGTCGTCGCCTGGCGCAAGCAGGGCGGCGACGAGCTTCGCAAGTTCTATGAGGTCATCCGCGAGAAGCACGGCACCGGACAGTGAAAGGAACTCTGCGCGTGAGTCCGACCCCCCAACCCGCCCCGGCCGGCGCCGCCACCGCGAGCGCCTGGCCGGAGCAGACCTTCGCGAACCCGGTCATCGCCGGGTTCCACCCCGATCCCAGCGTCTGCCGGGTCGGCGACGACTACTACCTGGCCTGTTCGAGCTTCGAGTACTTCCCCGGCGTACCGGTGTTCCACAGCCGCGACCTCGTGCACTGGGAGCAGATCGGCAACGCCCTGGACCGGTCCAGCCACCTCATGCTGACGGCGGACATGCCGTCGTCGGCCGGCGTATACGCACCGACGCTGCGCCACCACGACGGCCGGTTCTGGCTGATCACGACCAACGTCGGGGTCGGCAACCTGCTCGTCACCGCGGCCGATCCGGCCGGACCCTGGTCGGAGCCGACGTTGCTGCCCGGTGTGGCCGGGATCGATCCCGATCTGGCCTGGGACGAGCAAGGCCGCTGCTTCTGCACCACCGCCGGGGTGGCCCAGGTCGAACTCGACCCGGCGACCGGGCGGGTGATCGGCGAGCGGCGGCGGCTGTGGTCCGGTACGCCCGGAGCCCAGGCCCCGGAGGCCCCGCATCTCTATCGGATCGGCGATTACTGGTACTTGATGATCGCCGAGGGCGGCACCGAGCGGGGACACGCCGTGTCGATCGCCCGGGGCCACGCACCGGACGGGCCGTTCGAGCCGTGCCCGGCCAATCCGATCCTCACGCATCGGGGCACGCACCGGCCGATCCAGAACACCGGGCACGCCGACCTCGTCGAAGCCGCCGACGGGTCGTGGTGGCTGGTGCTGCTCGGCGTACGCCCCCGTGGCGGGACGCCCGGCTGGCATGTGCTCGGCCGGGAGACCTTCCTCGCCCCGGTGAGCTGGGTGGACGGCTGGCCGGTGGTGGGCGAGGTCGCCCCGGCCATGACGGTCCCGTCGTGGCCGCCGTCGCCCGTCCCCGAACCGCCCGTCCGGGACGACTTCGACGCCGATCGGCTGCACCCGCGCTGGATCTCCGTACGCTCTCGGCCGGAGGCGTACTGGTCGCTGTCCGATCCGGAGGGCCGGCTCACGCTGCGCGCGCGAAGCGACTCGCTGGACCACCCGGAGGTGATGTTCGTCGGCCGCCGTCAGCAGCACCTGTCGTGCCGGGCGCGGACCCTGATCGACACCACGGACGGCCGCGGCGGCCTGGCCGTACGCCTGGACGAGCGGCACCACTACGAGATCGAGGCGGGCGACGGCCGGGTGAGCGTGCTCGCCCGGCTCGGCTCGGTACGCACCACTGTCGCATCGAAAGCGATGCCGGGTAAAGAGATCCGGCTGCGGGTCGACGTATCGGCGACCGACCCCGGTGACTGGACTCCGTGCAAGGAGCCGGACGTGCTGCGCCTCGGGGTCGAGTCCGCCGACGGCGTCTTCGACGTGCTGGCCGAGCTCGACGGCCGCTACCTGTCGACGGAGGTCGCCGGTGGCTTCACCGGCCGGGTGATCGGCATGTACGCCGCCGCCGGAACGGTGCGATTCGACTGGTTCGACTACGAACCCCTCGCCGAACCCATCGCCGGCCCTGCGTAGACCCGGTTTAGCAGTATCCTTTGCGCCGTACGCCGGTCCGCCACGCAGCCACGTTCACGAGCACGTCGGCCGTGGACCGGCGCACGGCGGGGAAGGAGGATGCCAGGTGCCCGAAGCCGACGACGACGCCCGGCCCGTGACGATCTCCTACATCGCCGAGTCGGCCGGGGTGTCGATCCCGACGGTGTCCAAGGTCATCAACGGCCGCCGGGGCGTCGCGGCCGACACCCGGGCCCGGGTCGAGGCGGTGATCAGCGAGACCGGCTATCGCAAGCCCAGCACCGGACCGACGCCCAGCAAGCTGATGGAGCTGGTCTTCGACGAGCTGGAACACCAGTGGGGACTGCAGATCATCCACGGTGTGCAGCGGGTCGCCCGGGAGCACCGCATGGGCGTGGTGCTGACCGAGTTCGGGCCGCATCGGGGCGCCATCCGCTACTGGATCGACGACGCCCTGGCCCGCCGTCCGTCCTGTGTGGTCACGGTGGCGCAGTTGTCCGGCGAGCAGCGCAGCCAGTTGAAGGCCCAGGGCATCCCGTTCGTGGTGTTCGACCCGAGCGGCGAACTGCCTGAGGACGTTCCGTTCGTCGGGGCCACCAACTGGAACGGCGGGCGAACGGCGACCCGTCATCTGCTCGAACTGGGCCACCGCCAGATCGGCATGATCGCCGGACCCGGCGACCAGCTCTACTGCCGTGCCAGGCTCGACGGATACCGCGCGGCGTTGGAGACGGCGGGGCGGCTGCTCGTGCCGCACCTGGTCGTGCACGCCGAACTGACCCGCGAAGGTGGCTACGCGGCGGCGCAGACTCTGCTGAGCCGGCCGGATCGGCCCACCGCGATCTTCGCCAGCAACGACCTGCAGGCGCTCGGCGTCTACCAGGCCGCTCGGGCGGCGGGGTTGCGCGTACCGGCGGATCTCAGCGTGGTCGGCTTCGACGACCTGCCGATCGCGGCGCTGACCGATCCCCCGCTGACCACCATTCACCAGCCGCTGACTGAGATGGCCGTCGCCGCGACCGAGTTGGCCCTCGCGCTCGGCCGGGGCGAACGCACGCCGCAGGTCGGGCTCGAACTGGGCACGACGCTGACGGTACGCGAAAGCACTGCCCCTCCCCCGCTCTGATCGGCTGGCCGTCCGGTGTGCTCGACGGACACGGCCGATCACAGGTCGAGATGGCCGCCGACGGGCAGGACGTGCGGCCGGACTCCGGTTCCGTAGAGGGCTTCGGCGAACAGCGGCCCGGGCTGGGTCAGCACGCTTGCCATGAATCGCCGCATTCCGAAGGGGTGCAGCGTGCCCCAGTGCACCGGGACCGCGTGGGAGGCACCGGACAACACGGCCGCGCGGGCCGCCGTCCGCGGATCCAGATGCCCGGGGCCGAGGGTGGGACCCCAGCCCCACACGGGAACGACGGCCACGTCGAGCCGTCCGGTACGGGTGGCGTACCGGAGGCCGCGGAAGGACGGGTGCAGTCCGGTGTCGCCGGCCAGCCAGATCGATCCGTCCGGGGTGTCGACGACGTGCCCGACCGCTACCGCTGACGGTCCTCGCGGTTCACGGCGGCCCTGGTGCTCGGCGTGGACGGCGGTCACGGTCACTCCCCCGCCGAGACGCGTACTGTCGCCCACGGTTGCCTCGACGACCCCGTCGACGCCGCGGCGGCGTAGCCAGCCTCCCGCCTTCGGCGGCGCGAGGACCGTCGTCGCCCGCAGCGCCCGCAACGACGGGAGGTCGCAGTGGTCGTGATGCAGGTGCGAGAGGACGACGACGTCGACCGGTGGGTCGTGCCGCGCCAGCCGGTCCGCCGTCGCCGGCAGGGGCTGGGCGCGGACGAGGCCGCCGATCCGGCGCCGGACCAGCGGATCGGCTAGGAGCCGCAGCCCGGGGACCTCGACGAGCACCGCCGAGTGACCCAGCCAGGTGAGCCTCACGCCGCGTCCATCGGCTTGGCGTCCATCGGTCCCGCGTCCATCGGTCCCGCGTCCATCGCTTTCGCGGATGGTGGTTTGCGGATGCCGCCTCGTTCGAGCCAGCGGACGAGCTGACGGTGCACGACGTCGGCGCCGTAGAGGAGGGCCTCCCCGTCGACGCTGCGATCGAGCAGGTCGTCGTCGAGCGGCCAGTCGGCTGGGTGCACGAGCGCGGCGTGGTTCTGCCAGCCGCCCAGGCCGCCGTGGCAGCCGACCAGCTCCTCGAACGCGTGCACCTCGCCCGTGCGATCGTCGAAGGTGGAGTGCACGAAGATGTCCGGCGCGGTCGTCATGGCCGCCACCCGGGCGAGATCCGCGGCGGCGCGCGGGCCGAACGGCAGCAGCGGATCGGTTCCCTCCACGACGCCGTCGGTCAGCACGTGGACGCCGGCCGCTCCGATCGCCAGCGGTCCCCGCTCGCTGTCGACGACCACGAACCCCACTCCCGGCTCCGCGAGCAGGCCGGGCACGAGGTCCGGGAACTCTCGCTCCAGCGTCCGCCACGAGACACGGCCCGGCAGGCGAGGGAACCAGACCAGGCCGAGGTTGCCCGAACCGGCCACGACCAGCTCCGGCCGATCGGTCACGCTCACGTCATGGCGAGGTCCGAGCACCATGCCCGCGCCGCCTGCCTGCTGTTCGCGGCGAGCGGTCCACTGCGAGGTGGTACGCGTGACGCTCAGCAGCTGGGTGAGCATGGCGTTGACCGGGCCCCACGCCTCGACGGCCTGGGTCTCGTCCACCGAGGTCGACGGCGCGGCCCCGATGCGTTCCCGCACGGCGGCTTCGAGCGTACGCCCGGTGAGCTGCAGGAAGGTGGCGCCTTGGCTCTGGCCGTGATCGGACAGGACCACGAATCGGTACCGGCGCGGTGCGGCCGCGGCGACCTGCTCCAATGTGCTCAGTACACGGTCCACCCCGCGCAGCGCGTCGAGCGACTCGGCTCGGGCGACCCCGGCGTGGTGGGCGATCTCGTCGTAGTCCACGAAGTCGGCGTAGATCACCGGGGCGCCCGCCATCATGTGCTCGGCGACCAGCGCCACGTTGAGATCCCGGAGGACGGCGTTGGTCGCGCCCCGGAGGGCGACGTAGGAACCGTGCCGCCGAATCCGGGGTTCGATGCCGCGCAGGCGCTGCTGACGGCCCTGGTAAAGCTCCTTGATCATCTCCCCGACGGTGAGCACCAGCGCCCGCGCGAAGACGAACGGGCTCGCGAAGAACCGCAGGTACGCCCGTCCGGGGCCGAGGCCTTGCGTACCGGAGACCCGGCTCATCACCATCAGGGACGTGCCGGCGTCGCCGCTGAACATGTTGGACACGCTGACGCCGCCGTCGGCGAGCAGGCCTCGCCCGTCCGACAACCGCTCCTCCACCAGCGCCGCGTCGGCCGGGCGGTTGGTGACGACGAGCCGCCCCAGATCCTTGTCGTACCACCGGAAGGCGCAGATGCCGTCGTTGGTGCCGTGCAGCAGGGCGGCCTGGCTCGCCGGGGTGGTCGACGGTACGCGTGCCCACCACGACGTCATGTCGTGGCTGCCCGACCGGACCCAGCGGGCCAGCGTCGGCAGGTCGCCGGAGAGCACCCCGAACCGCAGCACGGGATAGGGCATCCCGTCGATCTGGACGACGACGACACCCTCGCCGTCGCCGGCCCGCGCCCGATGCCGCCGCGCGCCCCGGCGGATCAGGTCGGACACCAGGTAGGAGCTGTCGTTCACGCCGAGCAGCCAGCGGGTGACCGCCAGGACGATCGCCACCACGAACAACGTGCCGAAGAACGCGCCCACACCGCTCATCGACGCGCCCGGCACGATCACGACGGCGACCCAGAGCACCAGAAGCTGGACGACGAGGCCGACGGTCAGGGCGGCGACCGCACCCGCGCGGCCGGCCAGCAGGCGGAGCAGTGGCCGGGCGACCGCGTCGACCACACCCGTCGCGGCGGCGAGCACGATCGCGGCCCACCACGGCCGCAGCTCGAAGCCGTCCACCAGCCACGACGCCACGAGCAGCGCCAACGCCGTCGGAATCAGGCCGAGCAGGGCGTCGCGTACGTCGCGGGCACCGGCTCGGTAGCGGAGCCGTCGGCTCGGGTCGGACACTCCCGTATCTTCTCAGCATATGCGGGGGTATGCGGCTTCTGTCGGCAAAGACCGGCTCTTCGTCGGGCGGCGGACGCTGCGTACGATCTTGCCGTGAGCGAGACCCCCGCGCCCGCGTACCGACGTGACCTGCGCGTCAGCTTGAGCATCGCGGCCCTTGTCCTGACCACGGCCGCCACCGCCGGGCTGACCGTGGCGGCCGACGACGTCGCCGTGCTCCGCGACGCGCGGGACCGATGGCAAGGCATCGGCTACGTCCTGATCTGCCTGTACGCGGTCGCCGTGCCGCTCGGCACGGTGTTGCTCTCGTTCTGGGCCCGCGGCGTGGGCCGGTCGGTGCGGCTGGGCTGGCGGAACGCGGGCCTGGCACTCGGGCACGGCGCGCTGGTCGCGGCGCTGGCGTGGTTCTTCGGCGACGTCGTCGCGGACCACTTCACCAGCGGCCGGGGCGGCGGCTCGAAAGGCGCCTATGCGGCCTGGCTGATCGCGATGCTGCCGGCCTTCGCCGCCGTCGCGCTCGCGGGTGGCCTGTTCCCGCGGTCCGATCCGGGGCGGTCGAGTCACGGCGTCGTGGTCGGAACCGCCGTCGCCAGCTGGATCTTCGGCGCGCTCCCGTTCCTGCTGCTGGTCGTCTTCGCCCTCGCATGATCATCGCGTCACCCATGCTGCTTCGCGCGGCGATTTGCCCGTTCAAACAGCATGGCTGACGCAATGATCACAGCGCTCACGAGCTGAGCGGTGCGAGCGCCGTGAGCGCCTCGCGTTGGGCGGAGCTGAGGCGGTCGAGTCGGGGGACGAGGGCATAAGTAGCGCCGATCGCCTGGAGGGCAAAGGGATCGGCGATCGCGGGTTGCCCGTCGATCGCGTCGAGCGCGGCGGTCACCCGATCCGGCGGCCAGCCGAGCGCGGCGGCCAGTTCGGCCGGGGTGAGCGGGCGGGCGGCGTACATCAGGGCGGCGAGCACCGTCAACGCGTCGTAGACGACGGGTTCGGCGAGCGTACTGCCGCTCATGTGCTCGCTGAGCCGGCCGAAGAACTGGCCCATCTGCCCGAGCCGCCGGCCGGCGGTGCTGTCCGCGCCGAAGATCTCGATGCCCCGCCGCGTCGCGGTCGCGATGTCTCCATGCGCGCTGGTGTCGGTCTGCCAGGCTCGAAGCCAGACGTCGTCGTCGATGACGTAACGCTCCCGGCGGCCGGCGGCCGGGCGGCGGACGACGAGGTCCATGGCTTCGAGGTAGGCGATCGACTTCGACACCGACGCCGGGCTCACGTGCAGCCGCCCGACCAGGTCCGCTGCGGTCAGGCCGGTCGCGTCCGCGGTGAGCAGGCAGCCGAACACCCGGGCGGTCATCCGCGGTAGGCCGGTCGCGGCGAGCAGGACCGCGAACTCCTCCACGAACTCACGGACCGCATCGCTCCCGGCCGCGGCGAGTCCGGGCGGTCGCGCCGGCTTGCGACGACGCGCCCGGTCGCCGGCGGCCTGCTGTGCGTGCTCGGCCAGATAATCCCCGGGTACGCCGTTGCGCGCGACCTCGCGGCTGATCGTGGAGGTCGGGCGGCCGAGCCGGCGGCCGATCTCGGCGTAGCCGATTCCGTCGGCGAGCCAGACCGCGATCTGCCGGCGGTCCTCCTGGGTCAGCCTGCCTCCTGGCATCGGCGGCTCCTCTCCTTGCGTTCACTCACAGTACAGTGCAACGGCTCGCGGTCGGCATTGCGTTCACTCACATTTCTGTTGCAACGATTGGCTTCTAGCAAGGCATTTCGCGCGTTCCTATGTTGCCTTGCTGGAAAACGCAACGTAGCTTTTCCGTATTCGGAAAGACCGCTGCGAGGAAGGGAGAGCGTGATGCACGTGCTGACCGTGTCGGCCGTCTCGGACGACGCCAAGTTCTGGAACGCGCTGAAGAAGGCGCACTCGAAGCTGCCCAAGGGTGCGAAGTGGGTCCTGGCCGTCGCCAGCAAGGACGGCACCCAGGCGGTGAACGTGATCGTCCACGACTCCGTCGCCGGGGTCCGGGAGTTCTTCGAGGCCTCCACCGGGGCGTACGCGACGACGGAGTACTTCGAGGCGGACGCCGCGAACGCGGTCGGACTCCCCCGATGACCATCGACCTGCCCCGGTTGCGCGCCCGGGTCGCCGGACTCCTCACGGAGTACGCCATCCCGAGCGCGGCGATCGGCGTACTGCGGGACGGCGAGGTGACCGAGGTCGCCGTCGGCGTCAAGAACGTGCTCACGCGGGAACCCGCGACGACGGACACGGTCTACCAGTGCGGTTCGATGACGAAGACCTGGACCGCGCTGGCCTTCCTGCAACTGGCCGATGAGGGCAAGGTCGACCTGGACGCCCCGGTACGCCATCACCTGCCAGGATTCACGGTCGCCGATCCCGAGGTCAGCGCACGGGTGACCCCGCGTCACCTGCTGTACCACACCAGCGGCATCGAGGAGGCGTACGGCGATCCCGGCGAGGAGGACGACGTCTACGAGCGCATGGTCGACGGCATCGCCGACGCACCGCAGGTCTTCCCACTCGGCCACACCCACGGCTACAGCGCCGCCCTCGGGTACGCCGTGCTCGCCCGCATTCTCGAGGTGCGGGACGGCAAGCGCTGGGACGACGTCATGCGGGATCGGCTGTTCGAGCCGATGGGGCTGACGAGTACGAACAGCCGGCGGGAGCAGGTGGACGAGGCGCGGGCGGCGACCGGCCATCTGACGCTGGCTCCCGAGCAGGATCCCGTCGTCACCCCGGTGGACTACCTGCCACGCGCGTTCGGTCCCGGCGGCAACGTCACGTCGACGGTCCGGGAGGTGCTCGCGATGGCACACGTTCTGCTCACCGAAGGCTTGGCGCCCAACGGAAAGCGCATCCTGTCAGTGGAGAGCGTCCGGGAGATGAAGCGGTCGCGGGTGCCGGTGCCGGACCCCTACATGTTCGGGCCGGAGTGGGCGCTCGGCCTCATCGTCTGCGACTGGCACGGGCAGACCGTGTACGCGAGCGACGGCAGCACGATCGGCCAGAACGCCCGGCTCCGCGTCCTGCCGGAGTCGAACACCGCGATCGTGCTGCTCACCAACGGCGGTCCGCGGGAAGCCTTCTACCGCGAGGTGGTCAACCACCTCCTCACCGATCTCGGCGAGGTCACCATCCCGGAGCAGCCCACGCCCGACCCGACCCTGAGTCTCGACCCGGCCCGGTACGTGGGCGTCTACGAACGACCCGGCGCCCGGTTCGAGGTGTCGGCCGAGGCCGGCCGCCTCCACCTGACCCTGGTGATGGATCCGATGCAGGCGGAGTTCCTCGGCAAACCGGACCGCGTCCGCTACGACCTGCTGCCCGTCAGCGAGACGCACTTCCTCATGCCACCGACCGACGCACTCGAGGACACGCAGACGGTCGCGATCTACGACTTCGCCGACGGAGCGGCCCGATACCTCCACACCAACTGCCGGGTGCACCCGCGCGTCGAATGACTCAGGTTTCGGGGAACGCGACCGTGACGGTGAGCCCTCCATCCACATTGGCGCGAACGTGAAGGTCGGCGTCATGGCTGCCCGCGATGGCACGGACGATCGCCAGTCCCAAGCCGGAGTTCCCGGTCTGCGGCTGCGCAGCACTCGGCTGATCGGTCTGCGGCCGGTCAGTCTGCGGCCCGTCGGCCTGAAGAGACGGCCCGAGACGCTGGAACGGCTGCAGGATCCGGCCGACCGCTTCGGGCGGCACGATCGGCCCGGTGTTGCCCACGGTGAGGACGGTACGCCCGGCCACACACCGCGTCGCGACGTCGATCCGGCCACTGTCCACGTTGTAGCTGACGGCGTTGTCGAGCAGATTGCCGATCAGGCTGGACAGTTGCGTCGGATCGGCCCGGGACACCAGCGCCGGTCGGATGTCCGTGCGTACGGTCAGGCCTCGGCTCTCGGCGGAGGCGCGGCGGGCGGCCACCGCGTCGGCGGCGAGCCGGGCCAGGTCGACCGGTTCGGCGGCCACCGGGCGCTGCTCCCCCTGCGCCAACGCCAGCAGGGCTCCGACCAGCCGCTCCTGCTGATCCCCGAGGCGGAGCACCTCTTCGCATACCGCGCGGAGGGAGGTCGCGTCCGCCTCGGGGTCAGCCAGCTTGACCTGGATCAGGGCACGTTGGACGGTCAACGGCGTACGCAGCTCGTGGGAGGCGTCGGCGACGAACCGTCGCTGGGCGGCGTACGCACTGTCGAGGCGGGCGTACAAGCCGGTCAGCGTGGCCGACAGGTCGGCGTACTCCTGGTATTTCCCGAGTTCGCCGTGGCCGGGCAGCCGGTCCGGGGCCGCGCCCCCGGCGGCGGTGGTCAGCTCTTGGAGCGGACGGACTGCGCGGCCTGCGAGCAGCCAGCCGATCGGAGCGGCGGCGAGGGCGACCACGAGCAGTCCCAGTAGTGCGGCGAGCAGCACGGTCAGGGTGTTGTCCGGCGGTCCCGGCGGCGACCCGTATTCCTCCGTGGATCCGCCGGACCAGGCGCCGAGGCCGACCACGGCCAGGGGTCCCGCGCCGAGGCCGACCGCGGTCAGGGCGTAGAACACAGCGAGCCGCGTACGCAGCCGCGGCCGGTCAGCCGACACGATAGCCACCTTCCCGGATCGTGGTGATGATCGGCGGGGGCCCGAGTTTGGCGCGCAGCCGGCCGAGCGTGGTCTTCACCGTGGTGGTGAACGGGTTGGCCGCCTCGTCCCAGACGTGGTCGAGCAGCTCCTCCGCCGACACCACCCGGCCGGGCCGGGCCATCAGATACGCCAGCAGCGTGAACTCCTTGGCGGTGAGCGGCACCGGCCGGCCGGACCGGGTGACCGTCCGGCGGGCCGGGTCGAGTTCGACGTCGGCGACCCGCAACACCGGCGGCACCGGGGCGACGGACCGCCGGCCGAGCGCGCGTACCCGGGCGACCAGTTCCGGGAAATCGAACGGTTTGGTCAGGTAGTCGTCGGCGCCGAGGTCGAGCCCGGTGACTCGGTCGGTGAGCGTGCCCGCCGCGGTGAGCATCAGGACGCGGGCGGGCAGCCCGCGCGCGCCCACCTGACGGCAGACGTCGTCACCGGAGACGATCGGCAGCCCGCGGTCGAGCACCAGCACGTCGTACGCCGTGGAGTCCAGCCGGTGCAACGCTTCGCCGCCGTCGGTCACCACGTCGACCGCCATGCCTTCACGGCGCAGCCCGGTCCCGATCGTCTCGGCGAGCAGCCGGTGGTCCTCCGCGACCAGTACTCGCATCGGCCCAGCATGCCAGCCCGCAGGTGACACCGCGGTGACAGCGGGCGTGTGACCGGGCTGTCACCCGGTTCCGCGTAGAACTCGACGGCATGATCCTGGAAACCGAGGCCCTCGCCAAGCGTTACCGGCGGCGATGGGCGTTGCACGACTGCACGCTGGCCGTGCCCGAGGGCGCGATCGTCGGCCTGGTCGGGCCGAACGGCGCGGGCAAGTCCACCCTGTTGCAGATGATCGTCGGTCTGCTGCCGCCGACGTCAGGCGCGGTCCGGGTGCTGGGCGGCCCGCCTGCCACGATGATGCGGTCCGGTCGCGTCGGGTTCGTCGCACAGGACGCGCCGACCTACGCCGGGCTCACCGTGGCCGACCACCTGAGCCTGGGCGCCGGGCTGAATCCGCGCCGCTGGGACGCCGTCGCCGCGGCAAGCCGGATCGACCGGCTGGGTCTGCCGCTGCGGCAGCGGGCCGGTGGGCTCTCCGGGGGTCAGCGGGCTCAGCTTGCCCTCACCATCGCCCTGTCGAAGCGGCCCGACCTGCTGATCCTCGACGAGCCGGTGGCCGCCCTCGACCCGCTCGCGCGGCGGGCGTTCCTCGACGAGACAGCGGCAGCCGCTGCGGCCGCGGGCACCGCCGTCGTGCTCTCCACGCATCTGGTCGCCGATCTGTCCCACGTCTGTACGCATGTCGTGGTGCTCGCGGGCGGCCGTGTCCGGCTGGCGTCCGCCATCGCCGAGGTGTGCGGTTCCCCGGCCGAGGTGGAACGCATCGTGCTCGACCAGCTCACCCAGGCCGCTGCGGAAAGGACGCCGAACTCATGATCAGGCTCGCCCTCCGACAGTTCCGCGCGTCGGCGTGGGCCGCCGCGATCGGACTGCTCGCTCTCGCCGCAGTGGTCCTCGCGACCCGGTCGCACCTGGCCACCGCGGCGGCCGCCGCCCATCGGGCCTGCGGGGACGACCCCGATTGCCCGGCGCTCGTCACCTTCGTCCGCAGCAACGCGCCACTGAGCACGGCGGTCGGACTCGTCGTCCTCGTGACGCCCGCTCTGGTCGGCGCGTTCTGGGGCGCGCCCATGGTGGCCCGCGAGGTGGAGACCGGTACGCACCGGCTGGTCTGGACGCAGAGCATCAGCCGGACGCGCTGGCTCGCAGCGAAGATGTTCGTCGTCGGGACCGCGACCGTCGTGCTCACCGGGCTGCTGAGCCTGCTCGTCACGTGGTGGGCGGAACCGCTGGACAAGGCGGCAGCCGCCGTCTACGGCACCTTCGACCAGCGCGACCTCGTGCCCGTCGGGTACGCGCTGTTCGCCCTCGCCGCCGGCCTGACCCTGGGTCTGGTGACGCGCCGGACGCTCCCGGCCATGGCCTTGACGTTCGGTGGCGTACTGGCTGTGCGGATCGCGGTGACCAGCTGGATCCGGCCGCTGGCCGCCACGCCGGAGAGGACGGCGTTCGCCCTCGATCCGGATCACACCGGGTACGGCTCCGGCGGCAACATCCTCCTCGGCATCCCGAAGGCGAGTCTGCAACCGCCGCCGCCGGACCTGCCGAACGCGTGGATCCGATCGGCTGAGGTGGTCGACGGGACCGGCAGGCCGCTCACCGACGCGGTCTTCCGCTCGACCTGCCCGACGATCGGCCAGGACGGCGGCGGCAAAGCGGCGGGACCGGTCCCGGCCGAGGTCGCCCAGCAGATGCACGACTGCGTCGTCCGGCTCGGCCAGACCTTCCGGCAGGCGGTCACGTACCAGCCGGGCGATCGCTATTGGACGTTCCAGTGGTGGGAGTTCGGCGTGTACGCCGCCATCACCGCCCTGCTGTGTGCGTACGCGTTCCATCGGCTGCGCCGCCACGGCGGCTGACGGTTCTTCTCGCCGGGTCGGGCTGACCCGACCCGGCACGCGCTTCCAACAGCGGTACGCGCTTCACAAAGCTGTCCGCGTGAACTGCTGGTTGGCACCTCCGTTGCACGGATATTGCTTGAGCTGAGTGTTCGCCGTCGTCGACGAGCTGGGCAGGTCGGCGCACTTGCCGGAGTGCCGGGCGACGAGGGAGACGTAACCGCCCGAGGAGACCAGCGACCACTGCTGGTTGGTCCCGGTGCCGCAGGTGTACTGGATCAGCGCGGCCCCGTCGGCGGTGCTGCCCGAGGTCACGTCCAGGCACTTCTCCGAGTTGCGTGCGACGACCTGGTAGTAGCCGCCCCCGATCGACTGCACCCGCCACTGCTGGTTCGTGCCGCCGTTGCAGGTGTACTGCGTGATCGCGGCGTTGTTGGCGGTCGAGGCGCTGCGTACGTCGAGGCACTGGCCCGAATGGCGCAGGGTCAGCCGCTCCCAGCCGGAACTGGTGGCGGCGACGGTTCCGGCCGCGGCGTCGACGGTCAGCGTTCCGGCGTACGCCATGCTCAGGCTCGTCGACGTGGGGAAGGTCAGCGGCAGCCAGACGTAGCGGGAGTCGATCACCGGGCCGCCCCAAGCACCGGCCCACCGGTCCCCGAGATAGAGGTAGGAGGTGCCGGAGGTGCCCTGCACCGGCAGCACATACGCGGTCTGCGAGCCGTACGCCGTCGAGTCGCCGACGTCGGCCAGCGCGCTCCAACTGCCCGCGATGCTGGTGGCGGTGGCGTACCGCTGCTGATTCGGCGCCCAGCCGGTGGCGGCCGAGGTGAGCAGGAAGTAGACGCCGTTGCGTTTGAACAGCGCGGGCGCCTCGCGGTAGGAGCCGGCCCACAGCACCTGGACCAGCGAGCCGATGGCGGTGTAGTCGGCGGTGAGGCGATAGACGTTGAGGTTGGCGTTGTTGGCCGCCGCCGAGACCATGTACGCCGACCCGTCGTCGTCCACGAAGGTCGTGATGTCCCGGGACATGTGCGTGCCGAGCGGCCGGAAACTGCCGAGGTACGTATAGGGACCCTCGACGCTCGACGACACCGCGACCGCCGCGCGGGCCTCGCTGTAGTCGGCGCCGTTCTCCTTGTGCATCCACATGACGTACTTGCCGGTCGCGGCGTTGTAGATCACCTTCGGCCGTTCGATGTTGGCCGACTGCAGCTCCGCCGCGCTCGACTGGCTCAGCGCGTGACTGCGGAACTCCCAGGTCTTCAGGTCGGTGGATCGCCAGGCGGAGACGTACTGGAACGTCCCGTCCGAGTGGCGGTCCTCGCCGAACCAGTAGTAGTACGAGCCGACCTTGATCATGCCGCCGCCGTGGGCGTGCACCAGGTTGCCGGACGTGTCTGTGAACTGCGTGCCCACCCCGACGCTCACGGGTGCGGCCTGCGCCGGTGCGGGCGCCACCACGGTGAGGGCCGGGGTGAGGGCCAGGGTGAGGGTCAGACAGGTGAGCAGCGATCGCACGTGGGCGCGTGACATCGACACTTCTCCCTAAGATTGATATCGATTTATTGCCTCCATCCTGGCACGGCCGGCTCATGGCCGCGACACTCTGGTGCGCCATCCATTGATCCACTACAGTGCTTCAATGTTGATCTCTCGCCGATCGGTCCTCAACGGACTGATGGCCGCCCCGATCGCCGCCGCCGCCGGAGCCCTGATCGTGCCCGGCTCGGCCGCCGCCGCCCCCGCCTCCATCGACCGGACGGCGTTCAAGCTCCGCCGCCGCGCCGGCGCGTACGCGACCGCCATCGCCGGACTGGACGCCGCCCTGCCGAACGTCACCGTCCAGCACGTCCTCGACGACGCCAACCGCACCGCCACCCGGATCACCGCGAGCGAAGGCGCCGGGCTCGTCACGAACTTCGCCGCCGGATTCCACTTCGACAGCGGCGACGACGGCACCGCCGAGTGGACCCCCCAAGGGATCACGACCAGCTCCGACGCGTACGCCGACGGGCTCTACGAGGATCGCAAGGCGGTGCTCGTCAGCTGGTACTCCACCGGCGTCGACGGGGAGAAAGGCGTACGCGTCAGCTTCGTGAACCGCACCGACCCGCTGACCCCGAAGTATCGCCACGTGCTGCTCGTCGAGCCCTACACCTCCGGTGGCGTACACAGCTACCGGGCGATCAACGTGCACGCGGGCGGCATCTTCTGGTACGGCCACTACCTCTACATCGCCGACACCTCGAAAGGGCTGCGGGTCTTCGACCTGAACCACCTGTGGCAGACCTCGACGTCCAGCTCCACCGCGTGCGGACGCCAGTCCGACGGCAGCTACCAGGCCTACGGGTACAAGTACGTCCTGCCGCAGGCGTTGGCGTACGACCAGGTCGGTTCGGCCTCGCTGACGTTCTCGTTCGTCTCACTGGACCGCACCACCGCTCCGGACAGCATCCTGGTCGGCGAGTACGCGTACCCCGGCGACGGCACCCGCCTCGTGCGGTGGAACATCGACTACACCGACCGCGAACTGGCCTACGACAGCGGTTCCACCACCGACGCGACGGCGAGCTGGGCGTACCGGGTCGACGTCACCTCGATGCAGGGCGCGCTGAGCCTCAACGGCAGGTACTTCCTGTCCACCAGCGACGGCGCGAGCAACGAAGGCGACCTCGCGACCTGGTCACCCGGTGGATCGGTGGTGATGAACTACGACTCCCTGCCGATCGGCAACGAGGATCTGACCTACCGCGGCAGCACCGACGAGCTGTGGACGGTGACCGAGTACGCCGGAAACCGGATGGCCATCGCGGTCACCGCCGGAGCCTTCTGATCCCGACGCCGCTACAGTGGTGATCTTGGGCGCGCGGCCACGGTATGGTCTGCGCCGCTCGGATCGCCACTCTGCCCGTCGAAGAGGAGTTCTCGCCATGCCGGTCACCCGTGTCGCCACCGTCGACGATGCCCCCGCCGTGACCGCGTTGCTCCAGGCGAACCGGGAGGCCCTCGCGCCCTGGGAGCCGACACGCGAGGACGCGTGGTTCACGCTGGAGAACCAGCGCACGGTCCTCGAAACGTCCCTTGCCGCGTACGCGCAAGGCACCATGGTTCCGCTCGTCATCCTGGACGGGGACGAGGTGATCGGCCGGCTGAACCTCAACGGGATCACCCGGGGCGCGTTGCAGTCGGCCGCCATCGGCTACTGGGTCAGCTCGGCGCACCAGGGCCGGGGATTCGCCACGAGGGCGGTCGCCGATGCGGTCGCCCTCGCCTTCGGCGATCTCGGTCTGCACCGGCTTCAGGCGGAGACGCTCCTGCACAACACGGCGTCGCAGCAGGTGCTGTTGCGGAACGGGTTCCGGCCGTTCGGGGTGGCTCCGTCGTATCTGAAGATCGCCGGCAGCTGGCAGGACCACGTGCTGTTCCACCTCCTCGGGACGGAGTGACGCGCTAACGCGGCGTCAAGATCGGCCACCGAGCCGTTAAGAACTCGTCAAGATCACCGCTTCCGCGCCCCGGAGGACCTTCACTGGGGTCGTGTTCGAGATATTCAAGCGCCTGGTGGTGGGCCGTCCCCTGCGTAGCGACCGGCTCGGCGAGCAGCTGCTCTCCAAGCGGATCGCGCTGCCGGTCTTCGCCAGCGACCCCCTGTCCTCCGTCGCGTACGCCACCCAGGAGATCCTGCTGGTCCTGACGCTGGGCGGGTTGGCGTACCTGTATCTGGCGCCCTGGGTGGGGCTGGGCGTCGTCGTGCTGCTCGCCGTCGTCGTGCTGTCGTACCGGCAGGTGGTGCGGGCCTACCCCAGTGGCGGCGGCTCCTACGAGGTGGCCAGCACGAATCTGGGGCCGTCGGCCGGTCTCGTCGTGGCCGCCGCGTTGCTGGTCGACTACGTCATGACCGTGGCCGTCTCGGTGGCGGCGGGCGTGGACAACATCATCTCGGCGTTCCCGGCGCTCAACCCGTGGCGGGTGCCGGTCAACCTGGTGTTCGTCGCCGTGCTCATGGCGATGAACCTGCGCGGGGTCAAGGAGTCCGGCCGCATCTTCGCCGTGCCGACGTACATGTTCGTCGCCGGCGTCCTCATCATGATCGTGACCGGCTTCGTCCGAATGGCCTTCGGCGACGCGCCGGTGGCGGAGAGCGCGGCGTTCGGGGTCGTTCCCGAGCCGGGGCACACCGGGCTGTCCGGTCTGGCGCTGCTGTTCCTGGCGTTGCGGGCCTTCTCGTCGGGGTGCACCGCGCTGACCGGAGCCGAGGCGATCTCCAACGGCGTACCGGCGTTCAAGCCGCCCAAGGGCGACAACGCCGCCCGGACGATGGCCGCCATGGGCCTGCTGTCGATCGTCATGTTCGGCGGCATCACCGCGCTGGCGATGATCTCGAAAGTCCACTATGTCGAGAACACCTGTGACCTGGTCGGCTATCCGGGCGACTGCACCACCGAGGCGCAGCGGACCGTCATCGCGCAGCTCGCCTCGGCCGTGTTCGGCGGGTCCAGCTCGATCGGGTTCTTCTACATCCAGGCCGCGACCGCGCTGATCCTGATCCTCGCGGCCAACACCGCGTTCAACGGGTTCCCGCTGCTCGGCTCCATCCTCGCCGAGCACCGCTACCTGCCCCGGCAGCTGCATACGCGCGGGGACCGGCTGGCGTACTCGAACGGGATCATCCTGCTGGCCGTCGTCGCCGGGGCGCTGATCTACGCGTACAAGGGGTCGGTCACGAGCCTGATCCAGCTCTACATCCTCGGCGTGTTCACCTCGTTCACCCTGTCCCAGGCCGGGATGGTGCGACATTGGAACCGGTTGCTGCGGACCGAGCGCGATCCGATCGAGCGACGGCGGATGCACCGTTCGAAGGCGATCAACGCGGTCGGCGCGTGCTTCACCGGTCTCGTGCTGGTCATCGTGACCGTCACCAAGTTCACGCACGGGGCGTACCTCGTGGTCATCGCGATCCCGGTGCTGTTCACGATGATGCGGGCGATCCGGCGGCACTATGACCGGGTGGCGACCGAGCTGACGCCGGAGCCGGGCGGCATGGTCTTGCCGCCGCGCATCCACGCGGTCGTGCTGGTCTCGCGCCTGCACCGGCCCACCATCCGCGCTTTGGGTTTCGCCCGCGCGACCCGGCCGGACACGCTGACCGCGCTGACGGTGGCGATCACCCCGGACGAGGTGCGCCAGCTGCAGAACGAGTGGGAGGTCCACGACATCCCGGTGCCCCTGACCGTCGTGGAGTCCCCCTATCGCGACATCACCGGCTCGGTGCTGAGTTTCATCGCGCGCCTGCACGCCGAGTACCCGCAGGACCTCATCTCCATCTACATCCCCGAGTACGTCGTCGGCCATTGGTGGGAGCATCTGCTGCACAACCAGTCCGCGCTCCGGCTCAAGGCCCGGCTGCTCTACAAGCGTGGCGTGATGGTCACGAGCGTGCCCTGGCAGCTCGCCTCGACCGGCACGCCGACGCCGATCCCGGCCGAGCTCCCGGCCCAGGCCGGGCGTACGAGCTAACTTGACGGTGATGAGTGACGCGCCGACCGGTCCGCACCCGGCTGCTCGCCGGGTGCGGACCGGCGCACTGGTGGCGCTCGTCTGCCTGGTCGCCCTGACGGGCATCCTCCTGCCGCTACGCGGTCACGTCTCGCTGGCCAGCGTCATCCTGCTGTACCTGGTAGCCGTCGTGATCACCGCCATCGCCGGAGGCCTGGCCGTGTCGCTCGCGGCGGCGGTCGCCGCCAACCTGTTGATCAACTTCTTCTTCGTGCCGCCCTACCACACCTTCCGCGTCGCGAGCGGCGACAACGTGATCACCCTGTTCGTGTCGGTCGCGGTCGCCATCACCGTCAGCGTCGCGATGGACCTGGCCGCGCGGCAACGGGCGGCCGCCGCGCGTACCGGGGTCGAGGCGGCCCTGCTCGCGCGGATCAGCGCGGAGCCGGTCGCCGCCGGGTCCACGGATTCTCTGCTGACCCGGGTACGCCAGACGCTGCGCATGGACACCGCTGCCCTCGTCGAGACCGATCCGTCCGGCGTCGAGCACGTCGTGGCGCAGTCGGGCCGGGGCCTGACCGGTCGGCCGGTGCTCACGGTGCCCGCCGGAACCGGCCTGAAGCTGGTCGTCGAGGGTCCCGAGATCTTCGCTCCGGATCCCCGGTTCCTCGGCCGCATCGCCGCCGCGTCGGCCCGGGTGCTGCAGGCCGAGCGCCTGGCCGCCGAGGCTGCCCAGGCCCGGGAGCTGGCCGAGATCGACCGGCTGCGGTCGGCCCTGCTCGCGGCGGTCGGCCACGATCTGCGTACGCCGTTGGCCGGGATCAAGGCAGGCGTATCGAGCCTGCGCGACCCCGACTTGGACCTCGGACCCCGGGAGCAGGCCGAGCTGCTGGAGACCATCGAGGAGTCCGCCGATCGGATGGCCGACCTCGTCGAGAACCTTCTCGCGATGAGCCGGCTCCAAGCGGGCGCGCTCAGCGTCGACGCCCGGCCGACCGCCGTCGACGAGGTCGTCGCCTCTGCCCTCCTCCACCAGCCGGGGCCGCTCGCCGCGGTCACCGTCGACGTCGCGGACGACCTGCCGCTGGCGTACGCCGACCCTGGGCTGCTCGAACGGGTCGTGGCGAACCTCGTCGCCAACGCCGTGCTCCACTGCCCACCCGGTACGCCGATCCTCGTCACCGCCGACGCGACGGCCGACACGGTCGCCCTGCGGGTGATCGATCACGGGCCGGGCATCCCCGCCGCCGACCGCGATCGCGTGTTCGCCCCGTTCCAGCGGCTCGGCGACCGCACCACCACCGGCGGGCTGGGCCTCGGCCTGGCGATCGCCCGTGGCTTCACCGAGGCGATGGGCGGCGCGCTGACCACCTCCGATACCTCCGGCGGCGGTCTCACGGTGACCGTCAGCCTGCCGCTCGCCCGTGTTCCGCACGTCGATGATGGAATCGTTCCGTGAGCCGGGTGCTGGTCGTCGACGACGATCGTCAGCTGTTGCGGGCGCTGCGCATCGCGTTGTCGGCCCGCGGCTACGAGGTCGCCGTCGCCCCCGACGGGGCCGCCGGGCTGGCCGCCGCCCAGCACAGTCCGCCCGACCTCGTGATCGTCGACCTCGGGCTGCCGGATCTCGACGGCGTCGCCGTCGTGCAGGCGATCCGCGGCTGGTCGGCCGTGCCCATCCTGGTGCTGTCCGCCCGGCTCACCGAGCAGTCGAAGATCGACGCGCTGGACGCCGGAGCCGACGACTACGTCACCAAGCCGTTCGGCATGGGCGAGCTGCTGGCCCGCATCCGGGCGGCGATGCGGCGTACGACGCCGGCCGAATCCCCCGCCGTCGTCACGACGGCCGCGTTCACCGCCGACCTGGCCGCGAAACGGATCACGACCGCGGCCGGCACTGAGGTGCGGCTGACGCCCACCGAGTGGCATCTGCTGGAAGTGCTGCTCCGCAACCCCGACCGCCTGATCACCCATCAGCAGTTGCTCCAGGAGGTCTGGGGACCGCGCTACAGCACCGAGACCAACTACCTCCGGGTGCACATGGCCAATCTGCGCCGCAAACTCGAGCCCGACCCGAGCCGGCCGCGTTATCTGCGTACGGACCCGGGGCTGGGCTATCGGTTCGTACCGGACGCCGGCGCCATGGACGTTGCTGACGCCGAGGGTCGATGATCGTTTGACCGATTAATACGATATTGTCGCATTTGGTGACGACCCCCGCAGTCGCCGGCCCATCGACGACCTGGAGGTCCTTCTTGCGTCCAGTCCTGCGACTGCTCGTCCTGGCGGTGCTCACCGCGACCGCTTGCCCCGCCCTCGCGGCGCCGGGCGCGGCCGCGCCGCACGCCCCGTCACCCCGCGACGGTGATCCCCTCTTCCGGGAGGCGGTCTTCGCCTCCACCCACAACAGCTACTCCGGCGGCGACCGCGGAGACCTCCGGTCCCAGCTGGATCTCCAGGTGCGCCAGCTCGAACTGGACGTGCACCTGGTGCACGGGCAGTTCCAAGTGGGCGACGACGCTCCGGGAGACGCCGTTTATCACGGCGGCGACAATCCCAAGACCAATGCGCTGACCGACTGGCTTCTCGTCGTCAAGAAGTGGTCGGACCGGAACCGGGACGCCGCCCCCATCACCCTCGTGATCGCGACCCACAGCAATCTCAACACGGAACAGGGCAGCAGTTCCATCCTCGTCGACGACCTGACCACCGTCTTCGGGCCGAGCCGGCTCGCCCAGCCGAAACCCGGCGACACGGTGGACGACCTTCGCGGCAAGATCATCCCGGTGTTGTCCGGCCGCGTGGAGTCACGACTGGCGTACCTGCGCGACCGGGGCGTGGACCCTGCGGTGACCATCAACGACTCCGGGCAGGTGGTCGAGGTCCACGACTCCGGGCACGGCACGTTGTGGTACTGGACCGGGCAGGTGCAGAGCGACTGGACCGTCAAATGGCTGGCCCATGCCCGCTACGACACCGGCCGGAACCCGGTCGTCGCGCTGACCGACTCCGGCATCCTGGTCGAGGTGCATCAGTCAGCTCATCGCTCGTCCCTCTGGTACCGCCTGGGCTATGTGGACGTAAGCGGCCGGCTCAAGTGGCATCTGCCCAGCACGCCGTTCATGGCCGGGCAACTCCCGTCGCTGCGGGTGACCGGGCCGAAGACGGTCAGCGAGATCCACATGGACCCCGCCAACCCCGACCTGTACATCGAAAGCACCGCCCGCGTCAGCCTGGGTGAGGTCACTTGGTCGGCGGGCACGATGACGAACATCCCCGGGTACTCCACCACCTGGGCCAGCAACGACAAGGGCCAGACGATCGAGGTGGAGTCGAACTACTTCCCGAGCGGGATGACGCAGACCCTCCAGTACAGCCTGAATCCCTTCTTCCACGATTCGTGGCACCGCATCATCTACCCGCAGATCATGGCGGTCGACGTCGAATACGACGATCGGCAGGACCGGGAGGCGTACCAGACTCTGCTGTGGAACACCACGTTCGCCGCCATCACCGCCGACCGCGGTGTGCCGCAGACGACCTGGATGAACGACGTGCGCGAGTCGGCGATGCTGCGGGTCGCACGGTTCGCCGAGGACAGCACCGGCCTGCCGATCCCGAACTATCCGTCGACCGACACCCCGTTCGCCAAGTGGTACCAGACCTATCTGCACAACCGGTCGTCCTACAGCTACTGAGCGCGCGCCGGTGGTCCCGGCCGACGCACACCGGCCGGGACCAGGGGTACGATCCGCCGGGCGTCACGGCGAGCGACTAGTTCGCCGATCGGCGACCTGGGGTATGCCGTCACCGTGCGACTTCGCCGTAGTGACCTCTCCGCCCCGGGTATCGAGCGACGCCGGCGTGGCCGCGGATTCTCCTACCGATACCTCGGCCGTCCGGTCAGCCGGGCCGACCGCGAGCGGGCCGAGGCGCTCGTGCTGCCGCCGGCGTGGACCGACGTCTGGATCAGCCCGGACGAACGCGGTCACATCCAGGCCACCGGCGTCGACGCCGCCGGGCGTACGCAGTATCGGTATCACGACGAGTGGCGGCGCCGACGGGACCGGGCGAAGTTCGCGCACGTGGCCGAGATGGCGCGGAAGTTGCCGACGGTACGCCGGAAGGTGCGTGAGGATCTCGCCGAGCACGGGCTGACTCGCCGGCGCGTTCTGGCCGCCGCCGTGCGGCTGCTGGACCAGGCCGCGCTGCGCGTCGGCGGGGAGGCGTACGCCGTCGACGATCCCGACCTGGGCGAGGCGACCTTCGGGCTGGCGACGCTGCGCCGGGAGCACGTCAGCGTCCGGGGCGACCGCGTACGCCTGTCGTTCCCGGCCAAGGGCGGCACGGACACCGACGCCACCGTCGAGGATCCCGCGCTGGCCAGGGTCTTCCGGGCGCTGCTGCGCCGGTCGGACGACCATCCGGACCTGCTCGCCTATCGCGACGGCCGCAAGTGGGTCGATGTGAAGAGCGGCGACGTCAACGACTATCTGCGGGAGATCAGTGGGCTGGACCTGACCGCCAAGGACTTCCGCACCTGGCACGGCACCGTCGCGGCGACGCTGAGTCTGTGCCAGGCGGGTCGGTGCGCGACCGCGAGCGCGCGCAAACGGGCGGTGGCGGCGGCGATGCGTGCGGCCGCGGACACCCTCGGCAACACGGCCGCGGTCGCCCGCAAGTCCTACGTCGACCCTCGGATCGTGGACGTGTTCGAGTCCGGCAAGCTGCCGCCGGTCACCACGAAGACCACTTCGAAGACCACGACTTCGAAGGCCACGACCGAAAAGGCCGCACGGGCGAAGGCGGCGAACGGAAACACCGCACGGACGACCGCCGACGAGGCCCGGCTCTGGCAGAAGGCCGAGCGGACGACGATGGCCGTCCTGCGAAACGAGTGACCGGATCGGCTACAGGATCGGCTTCCCGCCGGTCACCGGGATCAGCGCGCCGGACATGTAACTCGCCTCGTCCGAGGCCAGCAGCACGTACGCCGGGGCCACCTCGGCGGGCTGGCCGGGCCGGCCGAGCGGAGAGTTCTTGCCGAACTCCTCGACGTGGTCGGGCGGCATCGTGGACGGGATCAGCGGCGTCCAGATCGGACCGGGCGCCACCGCGTTGACCCGGATGCCGCGGTCGCCGAGCAACTGGGCGAGCCCTGCGGTGAAGTTGGCGATGGCGCCCTTCGTCGTCGCGTACGGCAACAGGGTCGGCCGGGGCATGTCGGAGTTGATCGAACTCGTGTTGATGATCGACCCGCCCTCCCCCATGTGTGGCAGAGCCGCCTTGACCAGCCGGAACATCGCGGTGATGTTGATGTCGAAGGTGCGCGTCCACTCCTCGTCGCTGATCTCCTCGAGGGTCTCGTGCGTCATCTGGTACGCCGCGTTGTTGACGAGCACGTCGACCTGACCGAAGGCGTCCACCGCCGTCGCGACGACCTGCTCGCAGTGCGCCCGGTCGGCGAGATCCCCCGCGACCAGCACCGCCTGCCGTCCGGCCTCCTCGACCAGGCGGGCGGTGTCCCGGGCGTCCTCGTCCTCGCTCAAATAGGAGATCAGCACGTCCGCGCCCTCGCGGGCGAACGCGATCGCGACCGCTCGGCCGATCCCGCTGTCGCCACCGGTGATCACGGCCTTCTTCCCGGTCAGCCGGCCCGAGCCGCGATAGGAGTCCTCACCGTGGTCCGGTTTGGTCCGCATGTCGGTCAGGGTGCCGGGTGGCCGTTGCTGTGGCTCAGACATGACTGCGCCATACCCCGAAAGCCCGAGTCCATGCGCCCGGCGGCTGACGGGAGAAGTGAAGTTTGAGCCGGTAGTGGCCGGGTAGCGCTTCTCGCATGACCGAGACACCGCTCCGCCTGGCTCTGATCTCCGAGCACGCCAATCCGCTGGCGCCGCCCGGCGGCGTCGACGCCGGGGGCCAGAACGTGCACGTCGAGGCGCTGGCCACCGCCCTCGCCCGGCGGGGGCACGAGGTGACGGTCTACACCCGCCGCGACGGTCCGCACCTGCCGGACGCCGTGGACGCCCCGGGCGGTTTCCGGGTGGTGCACGTCCCGGCCGGTCCCGCCGAGCGCATCCCGAAGGACGGCCTGCTGCCGTACATGGGCGAGTTCGGGCGCTGGCTGGCCGCCGAGTGGGCCACCGGACCGGCTCCCGACGTCGTGCACGCGCATTTCTGGATGAGCGGTGTCGCCGCCCTGGAGGCGGCCGAGGCCCGCCGGGGCGACCCCGTTCCGCTGGTGACCACCTTCCATGCGCTCGGGACGGTCAAACGGCGCATGCAGGGCGACGCCGACACCAGCCCGGCCGGTCGCATCGGTCTGGAGACGAGGGTCGCCACCACCGCCGACCGGGTCGTCGCGCAGTGCGCCGACGAGGTCGAGGAGCTGCTGCGCATCGGCGTACGCCGGGACCGGATCGACGTCGTCCCGTCCGGGGTGGACACGGATCTCTTCCATCCGGGGGACGACGGCCCCTCGATGCGTTCGGAGGGGCGGCCCGCCCGGCTGCTGAGTGTCGGGCGGCTGGTGGAACGCAAGGGGTACGCCGACATCGTCCGGGCGCTCCGGGCGCTGCCGGGCGCCGAACTGCTGATCGCCGGCGGACCGGGTCAGGGCGATCTCGGCAGCGACCCGGAGGCGCAGCGGCTGGTGACCGCGGCGGCACAATACGGCGTCGGCGATCGGCTGCGGCTGCTCGGCGCGGTGGACCGCTGGCGGATGCCGGCCCTCTACCAGGCGGTGGACCTCGTGATCTGCGCGCCGGCGTACGAGCCGTTCGGGTTGACGCCGCTGGAGGCGATGGCCTGCGGTACGCCGGTCGTCGCGTACGCGGTCGGCGGGCTGAGTGACTCGGTGATCCACGGGACCTGTGGGCTGCTCGTGGAACCCGGAAACGTCACGCATCTGGCGGGCGCGATCCGGAGCCTGCTCGACAACGAGCCCTTGCGATACGCGTACGCGGCCGGTGGTCTGCAGCGGGTTCGCGGCCGGTATCCGTGGCCGCGGATCGCTGAGCAGATCGAGTCGGTCTACCGGTCGGTCCAGGCGCCGCAGCCCGTCGCCGCGAGCGCCGTCTCCGCGGCGTGACCGACGTGACCGAGGCACACGACGTGACCGAGGCGGACGACGTCGACGTCCTCGTACTCCGGGCCCTGGGCATCGGAGACTTCTGCACCGCCGTGCCCGCGCTCCGGGGGCTGCGGACACGGTTCGCCGGCGAGCGGATCACCCTCGTCGCCCCGGACTGGCTGCGGCCGCTGGTCAGGCTCGCGGACGCGGTCGACGACCTCCTGCCGCTGGACGCCCGGACCGGGCTGACCGAGCCGCTCGGCCCGATCGGCGAAGTCGGCGTCGCGGTCAACCTGCATGGGCGGGGCCCGGAGTCGCATCGGCTGTTGCTGGCGACCGGGCCGAGCTGGCTGCTGGCCTACGCCTGCCCGGCGGCCGGCTTCCACGACGGTCCGCAGTACGCCTCGGACGAGCACGAAGTGGAACGGTGGTGCCGTCTGGTGACCTGGTACGGCGGCTCCGCCGACCCGGATGATCTGGCATTGCGCGTACCGGAGGAGCCGCCGCTCGCGAAGGGCGCGACGGTGGTGCATCCAGGCGGCCGCAGCTCGGTGCGCTGGCCGGTCGGCCGGTACGCCGAGGTCGCCCGCACCCTGGTGACGCTCGGTCACGACGTGGTGGTCACCGGTTCGGCCGACGATCACGACGCTCACCTGGTCGGGGAGGTGCCCGGCGTCCGGAACGTCGTCGGCCGGACCGGCGTCGCCGAGCTGGCCGCGCTGGTCGCCGCCGCGCGGCTGGTCGTCAGCGGGGACACCGGCGTGGCGCACCTCGCCAGCGCGTACGCCGTCCCCTCGGTGGTGCTCTTCGACGCGATGGACCCCCGGCGCTGGGGTCCGCCGCGGCTGCCCCGCCATCAGGTTCTGCGCCATTCCAGCGGGCGGATCACCGCGGTGCACCCGGCCGACGTCGTGACCGCCGCCGACCGCGCCCTCAGCGGCGCATCACCGAGCTAAGGGAGACAGCTATGCGCGTACTGGGGATCAACGCGATCTTCCACGATCCCGCCGCCGCCCTCGTCGTCGACGGCCGGATCGTCGCCGCCGCCGAGGAGGAGCGGTTCAGCCGTCGTAAGCACGGCAAACGCCCGGTGCCGTTCAGCGCCTGGGAGCTGCCGGAGCTGTCGGCCCGCTGGTGTCTGAGCCAGGCCGGGCTGGAACCGCAGGATCTCGACGCGGTCGCGTACTCCTTCGATCCGGCGTTGTGCCGGCCGCCGGAGGAGCTGGGCATCGCCGATCCCTGGGACTGGCTGCGCGTGCAGTACGCCGAACGGGCCCCGCAGTTCCTCGCCACTGCGTTGCCCGGACTGGATCCGGCGAAGGTCGTCTTCGTCCCGCATCACGTGGCGCACGCCGCCTCGGCGGCGCTGGCGGCTCCTCCCGAGGCGGGCCACCGCGACTGCGCGGTGCTGGTGCTGGACGGCCGCGGCGAGGCGGCGAGTCACCTTTCCGGGCGCTACCGGGACGGCCGCCTGGACGTCCTGGCCGCCCAGCGGCTGCCACACTCCTTGGGGACCTGGTACGAGGAGGTTACGGAGCATCTGGGCTTCCTGCGGTCCAGCGACGAGTACAAGGTGATGGCGCTGGCCTCCTACGGCACACCGGTGCACCTCGACCTGCTTCGCGACGTCGTCCGCCCGACCGGCGACGGCGGGTTCGTCGTCGGCGACCTCGACCTGACCAAGCTCGCCGCCGCGCGCACCGCCGACGGCCGCGTCGAGGCCGAGCACGCCGACCTGGCGGCGAGTGTGCAGAGGCGGCTGGAGGAGGTCGTTCTCGACCTCGCGGCCTGGTTGTACGACGCGTCCGGTGGTCCTGCGGCGTTGACCTTGGCCGGTGGGGTGGCGCTCAACTGCGTCGCCAACGCCCGCCTGGTCCGTGAGGGTCCCTTCCAGACAGTGTGGATCCAGCCGGCGGCGGGCGACGCCGGAACCGCCTTGGGCGCTGCGCTGCACGCGGCGGACGGGCCGGTCGCGCCGATGCCGGGCGCCGATCTCGGGCGCGGCTTCTCCGACGACGAGCTGGAGGCCCGCCTACGCCGGGCGCGAGTGCCGTACACGGTCCCGGCCGACATCGCCGCCGAGGCCGCGGAGGTTCTGGCGGACAACGGTGTCGTCGCGTGGTTCCAGGGCCGCAGCGAGTACGGCCCCCGGGCGCTCGGCTTCCGGTCTCTGCTGGCTCATCCGGGCCACGCGAGCAACACCGAGCGGCTCAACGAGGTCAAGGGACGCGAGTCGTTCCGGCCGGTGGCGCCGATGGTCCTGGCGAGCCGGGCCGCCGAGGTCTTCGACGGCGCGCTGCCCAGTCCGTACATGCTGTTCGTCCACAATGTCCGCGCCGGGTGGCTCGACAAGATCCCGGCGGTCACCCACGTGGACGGGACGGCCCGGGTGCAGACCGTCGACCCGGTCCAACGGCCGTTGATGGCCCGCGTGCTCAGCGAGTTCGAGCGGCGTACGGGGTTGCCGGTGCTCGTGAACACCTCGCTCAACACCGCCGGCCGGCCGATGGTCGACACGCCCGAGGAGGCGCTCGAACTGTTCGGGTCGGCCCCGGTGGACCTGCTCGCGATCGGCCCGTTCGCCGTGCGCAGGCCGCGATGAGCCCCACGTTCTCGGTGGTCATCCCGACGACCGGCCGCCCGGAGCTGCGGCGGCTGCTCGATCGGCTCGCCGAGGAGGGGGTGACCGAGCCGATCGAGGTGGTCGTCGACTCCGATCGGCTCGGCCCGGCGCACGCCCGGAACGAGGGCTGGCGGCGTACCAGCGGCGAGTGGGTGGTCTTCCTGGACGACGACGTGGTGCCCCGGCCGGGCTGGCGCGCGCGACTGCTGGCCGACCTCGACCAGCCCGCCTCGGTGGCCGCGGTCCAGGCCCAGGTCACCGTCCCGGACGGCGAGCGCACCGATTGGCACGCCAACACCTCCGGGCTCGCCCACGCCCGGTGGATCACCGCCGACATCGCGTACCGGCGCGAGATGCTGCTGATCACCGGCGGGTTCGACGAGAACTTCCCCCGCGCGTACCGGGAGGACGCGGATCTCGCGTTCCGGGTCCGGGCCGCCGGCGGCTGCCTGGTCGTGGGGTCGCGCGCCACCGATCATCCGGTACGCCCAGCGGGGCGGTGGGTCAGCCTGCGGTCGCAACGGGGCAACGCGGACGACGCGTACCTGCGGCGGCGCTACGGCTCGGGCTGGCACGGACTGCTGGAAGTGCCCCACGGACGGCGTCGGCGGCACACCGTGACCACGCTGCTCGGGCTGACGAGTCTGGGGCTGTTCGCGACCCGCCGGTACGCCTGGGCGACCGTCGCCGCCGCGGCGTGGGCGGGGGCCACCGCCGACTTCGCGGCGCACCGGTTGCGGGCGGCCCCGGCGGAACGACGTCGACCGCTGCCCTTGATCGCGACGAGCGTGGCGATCCCGCCGCTGGCGGTCGGGCACTGGCTGGCCGGGTGGTGGCGCCATCGCCGGGTGCCGAGCTGGCCTGCCACCGGCGTCCGGTCCGAACAGAAGTAATTAAGCTCCTTCCAGGAGTTAGGGGAACCGGAGGCCGGGTATCCGCCCGGTATGTCCGACGGCCTGTTCGACGCGGTCCTCTTCGACCGCGACGGTACGCTCATCGCCGATCGCCCCTACAGCGGCGATCCCGCCGGCGTCACGCCGATGCCCGGCGCGCGAGCGGCCCTCGATCGCTTACGTGCCAACGGATTGCGCGTCGGCGTCGTCACGAATCAGTCGGCGGTCGGGCGGGGCCGGCTGACCCGTGATCAGGTAGACCAGGTCAACCGCCGGGTCGACGAGCTGCTCGGTCCGTTCGACACGTGGCAGGTCTGTCCGCATACGCCGGAGGACGGGTGCGACTGCCGCAAGCCCCGGGCCGGACTGGTGCACGCCGCAGCGGACACGTTGGGCGTACCGGCCCGCCGATGCGTCGTCGTGGGCGACATCGCGTCCGATGTGGATGCCGCGCTCGCCGCCGGAGCGACTCCGCTGCTCGTCCCGAATCAGCAGACCCGGGTCGCCGAGGTGATCGCCGCGCCGTCCGCCGTCACCGACCTCGAGACCGCCGCGGACTGGATCCTGCTGCGGCACCGGATCGTGCAGCCCACCGCACCCCTGCCCCGGCCGGGCAACAACGTCCTGGTCGTACGCCCCGATTCGCTCGGCGACGTCGTGGTCACCGGTCCGGCCGTCCGGGCGATCGCCGCCAACGCCGGGAAGGTGACCGTCTGGTGTGGACCCCGAGGATCGGCCGCCGCCCGGCTGCTCCCCGGAGTGGACGACGTCGTCGAGTACGCCACCCCCTGGATCGACGCCGATCCGGCTCCGGTCAGCCCGGCCGGGCTCGCGGAGTTCGCCGAAGACCTGGCGCGGCGCGACTTCGACGAGGCGCTGATCTTCACCTCGTACCACCAGTCGCCGTTGCCGACCGCGTTGGTGCTGCGGCTGGCCGGCGTACGCCGCATCACGGCGATCAGCCACGACTATCCCGGCAGCCTGCTCGACCTGCGCGTCCGGCCACCGGACGACCTTCCCGAACCCGTCCGGGCGCTGGCGGTCGCCGCCGCCGCGGGTTACCGGCTGCCCGCGGACGACCCCGGCGACCTGCTGGTGGACCTGGGGCAGCCCGTCATGCGTACCAGTCAGATCGTCGTTCATCCCGGCGGGAGCGCCGCGGCCCGGACCTGTCCCCCGGAGCTGATGGCGCAGGTCGTGGCCGCCCTGCGCGCGGCCGGCCTTCCGGTGCTGGTGACCGGCGGGCCGGGCGAGCGCGAGCTGACCGCCCAGGTGGCCGTGGCCGGCGCCGTCGACGTGGGCGGGCGGACCGACGTGGCCGGATTGACCCGCCTGCTGGCCGCGGCCGCGTGTGTCGTGACCGCCAACACCGGGCCCGCTCACCTGGCCGCCGCCACCGGTACGCCGGTCGTGAGCCTGTTCGCCCCGACCGTGCCGTTCGAGCGATGGGGTCCCTACCGCACTCCCGTGGTACGCCTCGGCGATCCGGCGGCCGCGTGCCGCGACACCCGGGCGACGGAGTGCCCGCTGCCGGGCCACCCCTGCCTGTCGTCCATCACTCCGGCCGACGTCGTCGCGGCGGTCGACCGTCTGGTGAGGAGAGTCGCGTGAGGATTCTGTGCTGGCATGTGCACGGCTCCTGGATGACCGCGTTCGTCCAGGGCGAGCACGAATATCTGATCCCGGTGACGCCGGACCGGGGACCGGACGGCCGGGGTCGCGCTCGCACGTTCACCTGGCCGGACAACGCCGTCGAGCTGACCCCGGAGGAACTCGCGCACGCCGACATCGACTGCGTGGTGCTACAGCGCCCGGAAGAACTGGAGTTGCTGCGGCAGTGGCTGCCCGGCCGGCGGTTTCCGCTCGTCTACGTCGAGCACAACACGCCGCGCGGCGACGTGCCGCTGACCCGCCATCCGCTCGCCGACCGCTCCGATGTCCTGATCGTGCATGTCACTCACTTCAACGACCTGTTCTGGGACTGCGGGCACACCGCGCGCACGGTCATCGAACACGGCATCCCGGACCCGGGCCGGCGGTACTCCGGCGACCTCGCCCGGCTGGGCGTGGTCATCAACGAGCCGGTCCGCCGGGGTCGCGTCACCGGGACGGACCTGCTGACCCGGTTCGCCGCCGCCGCGCCGCTGGACGTGTTCGGCATCGGCGCCGGCGCGCTGCCGCCTACGCCCGGCATCACGACCTACGACGATCCGCCGCAGGCGGAGATGCATCGGGAGCTGGCGCGGCGGCGGGCATACCTGCACCCGATGCGCTGGACCTCGCTGGGGCTCAGCCTCATCGAGGCGATGGCGATGGGCCAGCCCGTCATCGGCCTGGCCACGACCGAGGCGGTCGACGCCGTGCCGGCCGCCGCCGGAGTGCTGTCGACGAACGTGGACACGCTCGTCGAGGCGGCCCGCTGGCTGACCGCCGACGCGGACTCGGCGGCCCGCCTCGGCGCGGCCGGCCGGCAGGCGTACGAACGCCGTTTCACGCTCGGCCGATTCCTGGCCGACTGGGACCGAACCCTCAAGGAGGTGTGTGAGCTGTGAGTCTGGTAGACCCGGTAGAGGTTCACCTGCGTCAATTGGAATACGCGCTGCGCCGCTTGCAGCGCGATGCCGGCGAACTGCACGACTGGGGCGTGCACCTGGCGCTGACGCTCGCCCGGGGCGGTCGCCTCCTGACGGCGGGCAACGGCGGCAGCGCCGCGCACGCCCAGCACCTCGTCGCCGAACTGGTCGGCCGGTTCGACGGCGAACGCGCGCCGCTGCCCGCCGTGGCGCTGACCGCCGACTCGGTGATCACCTCCGCCCTCGGCAACGACTACGGCTACGACGAGGTCTTCGCCCGCCAGGTACGCGCACACGGCCGCCCGGGAGACGTCGTCCTCCTCCTGTCCACGAGCGGCACCAGCCCCAACGTGGTCGCCGCCGCCCGCGCCGCGCGCGAGGTCGGGGCGAGCGCATGGAGCATGACCGGGCCGGTGCCGAACCCGTTGGCGGCCGAGTGCGACCGTTTCTTCGCCGTACCCGCCCCCAGCACCCAGATCGTCCAGGAGGTCCATCAGGTGGCGGTCCACGTCCTGTGCGGCTTCATCGACGAGGTCGTCCGGTCGGTGCTGCCGGCCGAGGCCGAGTGGGCGGAGCCCGCGTACGCCCCGGGGGCGGCACGATGACCGGGCCGCTCGTCGTCCTCGGCGACGCGCTGCTGGATCGCGACGTGCACGGCGACGTCGAACGGTTCACTCCGGACGCGCCCGCGCCGGTGCTCGAGGAGTCCGACGCGGTGGACCGCCCCGGCGGCGCCGCCCTCGCCGCTGCGTTGGCCGCTCGCGACGGCGGCGACGTCTGCCTGATCACGGCGCTCGGCGACGACCCAGCCGGACGGCGGCTGACGGCACTGCTGGCTGAGTGCGGCGTACGCGTCCTCGCCGCGCCCGCCAGCGCGACGCCGGAGAAGATCCGGCTGCGTACGCACGGCCAGACGCTGCTGCGCCTGGACCGCCAGTGCGCCCAGCCCGAGATCGGCGAACTGCCGCCGGAGGCCGAGGCCGCGCTCGCCGCCGCGGAGGCCGTCCTCGTCAGCGACTACGGTCGCGGCCTGACCTCGATCGCCGAGGTACGCCGCTGGCTGGCGGTCGCAGCCGCAGAGCGTCCGGTGGTGTGGGATCCCCATCCGCGAGGCGCGTCGCCGGTGCCGGGGTTGCGTCTGGTGACGCCGAACGAACGCGAACTGCCCCCGGACACCGATGGCGGGCCGTTCCCGGCCGACGGCGGTCCGCTCGCCCAGCTGACCCGGCGGGCGGTCGGCGCCCGGCAGGAGTGGCGTGCCGCCGCGGTCTGCGTCACGCGCGCCGCCGACGGGGCGCTGCTGATCGACGGCCGGGGCGTGCCGCTGGGGATTCCGGCTCCGGCCCACGTCGACGGGGACGCCTGCGGCGCCGGCGACCGGCTGGCCGCGACCGCCACCCGGGTGCTCGCCGCGGGCGGGCTGGCCAGCGAAGCGGCTCACGAAGCGGTGCGGGCGGCGACCGCGTTCGTCGCCACGGGGGCGGCGACGACGTGGGACACCGCTCCGCCGCCGTCCGAGACCGGGGGCCTGGTGCTCGACATCACGGCTGCCCGGCGCATGGTCGACCGGGTGCGGGCGGCGGGCGGCCAGGTCGTCGCGACCGGCGGCTGCTTCGACCTGCTCCACGCCGGTCACGTCGCGACGTTGCAGGCGGCCCGCGGCTTCGGCGACTGCCTGATCGTATGCCTGAACTCCGACGACGGCGTACGCGCACTGAAGGGGCCGGACCGTCCGGTGGTCGGTGAGGCCGACCGCGCGCGGGTGCTCGCCGCCCTGTCCTGTGTGGATGCCGTGGTGCTGTTCGACGAGCCGACCCCGATCGAGGTGCTGACCGCCCTGCGGCCCGACGTCTGGGTCAAGGGCGGCGACTACTCCGGCGACGAACTGCCCGAGAACGAACACCTGGCGCGCTGGGGCGGCCAGACCGTGGTGGTGCCTTATCTCGACGGGCACTCCACGACGCGACTGATCAACTTGGCAGGGAGGATCTCATGACCATCGGCAAGGTAGCCATCGGCAGGGTGCTCGTTTCGGGCGGGGCGACGGGGCTGGGCGCGGCGGTGTGCGACGCCGTCGCCGCGGCGGGCGGCTCGCCGGGCGTACTCGATCTCAATCCGCCGGCCGTCGCCGGGCTGCCCTGGGCGAAGGCCGACGTCACCGACAACGGCGAGGTCGAGGCGGGCGTACGCCGGGTCGCCGAGCAGCTGGGCGGGCTCGACGCCGTGGTGACCACCGCCGGCGTGGACCGGCCCGGCCGCCTCGCCGACGTGGCCGCCGACGACTGGGAGCGCGTCGTGCGGGTGAACCTGCTCGGCACGGCCTCCGTCGTCCGGAGCGCCCTGCCCTTCCTCGCCGAGTCGGCCAACGGGCACGTCGTCACAGTGGCCTCGACGCTGGGTCTCCGGGCGTTGTCGGACGCGACGGCGTACTGCGCCGCCAAGTTCGGGGTGGTCGGGTTCACCCGGGCGCTCGCGGCCGAGCTGCAGGGCCGGACCGGGGTCACGATGCTTATCCCGGGCGGGATGCGGACGGGCTTCTTCGACGGGCGGGACGAGCAGTACAAGCCGGGGCCGGACGCCCACCTCAACGATCCCCGGGAGGTCGCCGAGGCCGTCGTGTTCGCGCTCAGCCGCCCAGCCGCCTGTGCGGTGCGCGAACTGGTCGTCTGCCCGGACGTCGAGCCGTCCTGGCCGTGATGTCGAGCCCAGTTGGCCGTGATCAGGCAGGCCGACGGCCTCAGGCGGACTTAGGGGTGATTTGTTCGTCTTAGGGGTGGGTATAGGGCTCGGCGACAGCCTGCCGCCTCCGGGTGGCCCGGCCGGATCGGGTGATGACGACGAGCCTCACGACGGTGACTCGGGAGAATCTGCGGACCGGTGTCTACGACCTACGGCCCGCGGGTTCGCTCGACCTCGCCGGGACCGCCTCACTGCGCCGGTCGGTGCTGAAGATCCTGCCGGAGCAGCCCCGGGTGCTGCTGCTCGGCCTCGACGGGATCGACGTACGCGACCCGCTCAATCTGAACATCCTGCCCAGCCTCGACAAGCGCGTGATGCTCGACTGCGGCATCCGTCTCGAGTGCTACGTCAATCCGTCGACCGAGACGGGCCGCCGGATTCGCGAACTCATCGGGTGGCGCGTCGCGCTGCACGCGAACCGGGCGGCGGCCCTCGCGGCGGCCGACCAGGAGACCACGGCGGCGCATCGGGCGTACCGGCATCTGGCGCCGGGGCCGGACGCGGTCCGGGAGGCGCGGGCGATGACCCGTGACTGCTGCCGTCACTGGGGGCTTCCGCAGATGGCCGACACCGCTCAGCTGATCGTCTCCGAGCTGGTCACCAATGCCGTCCAGCATGCCCGGACCGAAATGGACCTGGTGATCACCCATCGGGGAGCACAGCTGCACCTGCAGGTCCGCGACACCGCGTACGCCCCGGCGCTGTTCCCGATCGAACCGCTGACGAGCCTGGTCTACCACGTCGGCGACGACCGGATCGGCGGACGCGGCCTCATGATCGTCGCGATGCTGGCCAGCGCCTGTGGCACGACCGTCGGGATGCACGCCAAGACGGTGTGGGCCTCGTTGCGCGTACGCCCGGCGGCCTAACTCCCGCTCAGGTGGTCCGACTCCATCACGAGGATGGCTCCGGTCACCTCGCCGGAGCTGGACACCAGCGGTGTGCAGACGACGCGCACGTCGATCTGGCGGCCCCGGCGGTTGACCGCGGGCAGCTGGGTCTCCTGCGGCTGAGGCTCGCCGTTGAGCACCTTGCGGATCGCCGGGCGAAGCTGCTCGACGGGCAGTCCGATGTCCAGGTTGAGGAAGTGCTCGCCGATCGCCTCCTCCTTGCGTAGTCCCCAGAGATCCTCGGCCCGGCGGTTCCAGACCTGCACGACCAGGTCGCGGCTGAGCACGGCGACTCCGGCCCGGAGGCTGGTCAGGACGGCCTCGAGGAACAGATTCGCCTCGTCCAGCTCGTTGGTGCTGGCCCGGAGCTGGTCGTTGATGCTCTGCAGCTCGTCGTTGGTGGACTGGAGCTCCTCGTTCATCGTCTCCAGTTCCTCGTTGGTCGACTGCAGCTCCTCGTTAGTCGTCTCCAGCTCCTCCACCGTGGACTGAAGTTCCTCGTTGGTGGTCTCCAGCTCCTCGTTGGTCGACTGCAGCTCCTCGTACGCCGTCTCCAACTGCCGGTTGGCGAGTTCGAGATCCTCCTGCAGCCGCCGGGCGGCGGTCACGTCGTGGAAGATCAACGAGGTGCCGAGCAGTCCGCCGTCGGCGTCGACGAGCGGATTGAGCTGGACCTCCAAGTGCACCGAGTCGCCGGGGCCACGCAGATACTCGACGTCGCCGGCCCGGGTCATCCGGCGCTCGACCTGCGTCTGCTCGATGAAGCGGCGCAGCTCCAGCGGCCGGTAGGAGACGTCGAGATCGCGGAACGGCCGGCCGATGTCCCGGCTGGTCACCCCGAAGAGGGTCTCGGCCTGGCGATTGGCCAGCGCCACCAGCCCGTCGGAGGTCACCACGATCTGGGCCACCGGGCTGGCCTGGAACGCCTCGTTGCGCAGCTGATCGATCGGGCCGACCTCGGTCCGCGCCGGCACGTGCGGCACGTCGACGAACAACGACCCGTTGGTCTGTAAGAACCTCGGCACCTTGCGGAACACCCGGCGCTTGAGGTCGATCGGCGCGAACAGGCTGGTGTGACTGAGCAGCATCTCGGCCTTGCCGAGGAACAGCACGCCGCCCTCGCCGAGCGCGAAGTGGAACCGGGACAGGATGCGCGCCTGCGTCTCGGCGTTGAAGTACATCAGGGTGTTCCGGCAGACCAGAAGATCGATCCGGGAGATGGGCGCGTCCTGGATCAGGTCGTTACGCCCGAAGATCACCGATCGGCGCAGGTCCTTGCGGAAGACGTAGCGTCCGCCGGTCACCTCGAAGTAGCGCTCGACCAGCTCGGTGGGCAGGCCGTTGACGTCCTTCTCGGTGTAGCTGGCCTGGCGGGCCTGGCCCAGGCCCTCCTCGTCGACGTCGGTCGCGTAAATCTTGACCCGCTGGCGGAACTCGTCTGGGCCGAGCACCTCGGCCAGCATGATCGCCAGCGTGTACGCCTCCTCGCCGGAGGCGCAGCCCGCGCTCCAGATGCGGATCGGGGCGTCGCTGGGCTTGCTCAGCAACAACGGGCGCACAACCTCGTTGCGCAGGAACTCCCAGGAGTCGGGGTCACGGAAGAAGCCGGTGACGTTGATCAGGATCGTGTTGAACAGAGCCGTGAACTCGTCCGGATGCAGCTCGAGGTAGTCCTGGTACTCGCCGTAGTCCTGGATGTCGACCTGCGTCATCCGGCGACCCACCCGTCGCATGAGGCTGGACCGCTTGTAACCGGTGAAATCGAAGCCGCGAGCGTCCTTCAGATACGTCAGCAGCGCTTCGAACTGGGGATCTGCCTGGATCATCATCGCCAACGTCCTCCGGGCACAAGCGTCACGCCCCGAGTACCGTACTCCATCAGGCCGATCATCTGCCCGAGCCCCGCGTACGCGTCACTCCGTGGACTGGACGGCCGGCCCGTCTGCGGTCGCGCCGATCTCCTCGATCAAACTCTTGATCATCTCAGCGGCGTCGTCGGCGTCCCGGGCCATCGTCTCGAACCGTCCGACGGTGTGCCGCCCGCCCAGCCGATCCTCGAACGCCGCGGCCATCTGCCGGCTCAGCGCGGACTTCTCCGACAGCGCCCGCAGCGCCATCCACAAGGCGCTTTCCAACGCCGCCGACTGCTCCTCCAGCAAACTTTCCGGGGACCAGGCGTGGCCGACCCGGCAGCGGTATCGCGGAATCGGCACGCCGCTGATCTCATACAGCGCGCCGCCGCAGGCCGGGCAGCCGTAGGTGGCCGGCGAGCCCAGGTCGCTTTCGCCGTCCGGGACGCTGCTCGACACGTCGACTTCGGCGTCCAGCAGCGGATCCTCCCCCGGGACGAACGGTGGGGCCGGTTGGCGTACCAGCTCGCCGAGCAGCTTTCCGATCTTGGTCACCGGCAGCACGTGGTCGACGTCGCACGCGTTCATCGCGGCACGTGGCATCGCCGGGTACGCCGCGTCCGTGGGGTCCTGGACCACGGTCACCCCGCCGAGTTGCGAAATGACGGCCAGCCCCGCCGCACCGTCGTCCCGCGTACCGGACAGGACGACGCCGACGACACGCGGGCCGAAACTCCGCGCCGCGGACCGGAAGAGCGGATCGATCGCGGGCCGATGGCCGTTCTCCGACGGACCGCGCGAGAGCCGGATGCGGTTGTCGAGCAGCAGCAGGTGGCGATCGACGACCGCGACATAGACGCGCCCGTGCCGCAGCATCTCCCCATCCACGGCCGGCCGGACGGGTAGGCTGCTGACCCGAGCCAGGATGGCGGCCAGCGCGCTCGGGGCCGACCGGGGCACGTGCAGCACGATCAGGACCGCAGCGGGCAGATCGCCGGGCAGTCCGGCGACCAGCGTCCGTAGGGCCTCGACACCACCGGCCGACGCCCCGACGACCACGACGTCGCGATGCGTCACCCTTCTGACTCTAGGCGTTGGCCTCCCGTTACGCGATCCAGCACACCGTTATCGCCCAAGGTGGTTCATCGACCGATCAAATGGGTACGCCACACCGCCGATCGCTGAATCTCCCGGATTTCCGGTGGTTCGCGAGAAACGGACATTGAGCGCACCAGGTGCCAGACGGCGGCTGGAATGATGGAGGCCGAAGATGACGCCGAGCGACTTCGAGGCGTGGTCCGTGGCCGGCTCGGACGGTGAGGTCACCGTCTTCCTGAAGGGCGAACTCGACTTGTCGGCCGGCGGCCGCGCGCGGAAGGCGCTGCTGGGCGCGATCACCCGGGGCGGCGGGCACCTGACGGTGGACGTCTCCGACCTCGCCTTCATCGACGCGACCGGTGTCCGGGACCTGATGACCGCGCAGCTCGCGGCGGAGGCCGCGGGTCAGCCGATGCGCGTCATCGGGGCTCAGGGCATCGTGGCGACCGTCCTTCGCCTGCTGCAGTTCGTCGACGCCGACGCGTCCTCGGTCCCGCCGCAGCCGCCGGCCCGGCGGAGGGGGTCGAGCTGACTCTCAGACCGGCGGCCGGATGACCTCGTCCACCCGTCGCCGGTAGTCCGGATCCGTGCGGTAGACGAACAGCATCGCGCGTACGCGCACGGCGGCGGCGACGCCGTCGGAGATGCCGAACTGCTTGAGGGCCAGATCCTCCTCCGTGCTCAGGCCAACGGAGAGCCGCTCGGATCTTCTCGTCCCGGCGGCCGGGCCGTCCGCCACGACGGTCGGCGTGGACATCATCGACTGCGCTGGGCTCGTCGCGATGGCGGCGAATCCCCGCAGGTAATCCCGCCCGTGCCGAGTGGACAACGCCCGGAGGACGGCCTTCAGCAGACCCGCCGAATCGGCGGCGCGCTGATGCCACCGCCGGCCGTCCTCGGTCTCCAGCCACGCCCGCGCCATCCGCGCACCGGCTTCGAAGTCGTCGCCGGTCGGTCCGGCCGGCTGCTCATCAGCGCGCGGCCGGGCCCGTGATGCCGAATTCCTGGGGGTCGTCATGCTCCGGCGCGCTACCCCGTTGCCGCCGTCGCAAAACATCGGTGACCCGATCGGATGTCGTTCGGCCGGACAAGTGTCGCGGAACGCCCGCTCGGGTAGCGCAGTCCTCTACCGAGGTCGAGAGTGTTGTGTGATGGCCAGCGTCCGCATCGACATCGTCCACCATGGTCAGACCGTCGCCGAAGTGCGAGTCCACGGTGCGGTGACGCTCGCCACCGTGACCCAGATGCGGCTGGCGATCCGCAAGTGCATAGCGGACGCGCCCCGCCTGATCATCCTGTGCCTGGCCGAAGTGACCGACGCCGACGCAACGGGGCTGCTGGCCCTGCCGACCCTCCAGCGTTACTGCTGCGACCTGGAGTATCCGATCCCGCTGCTGATCCAGGCTCCACCCGGCTCGACGGCGGCCGAGCTGATCCGGCATCACCTGCACGTGCGAGCCACGATCCGCGCCGACGTACGTCCCACGTCTCCGATCCGGCTGCTTCCCGTCGACCCGATCCCAGAAGCACGGCTGACTCTGCGGCCCGGTCCCTCCACGCCGGCCCGCGTACACCGGTTCGCCGGCCGGACCTGCTGGAGCTGGCTGATGCCCTGGATGGCCAACCGCGTCCAGCTGGTCGCGGCCGAGCTGGCCGCCAACGCGGTCCGCCACGGCACCGGTCCGCGTACGCTGCTGCTCACGCTGCGGCCCGAGGCGTTGCGCATCGTCGTCGGCGACTCCGCGCGGGGCCTCCCCCGGATGGTTCTCGACACTGAACCCGATGTCAGCCATGGGCTGGGCGTCGTCGATCTGGTCGCCCAGCGCTGGGGCACCGTCCTGTCCGGACGGGGCAAGGAAGTGTGGGCAGACATCCAGCTGGCCCGCGTCGGCTGACCGCTCCTACGCAGTGAGCCGTGGGTACGCCGGTGCGCCCGGTCCGGCGTACCCACGGCGAGCGGTCAGCGGACGTAGATGACGGGTGCCGGTGGGGTGCTCATGCCGTCGCCGATGAAGTACGACGGGTGCGGCGGCTGGTTGTAGGCGGTGTTCTGCCAGGCCAGCGCCACCCGGTACTGGGCGTCGTGCAACAACGTGTACAGCCGCCGGTCGGTCGGCGTCGGCGTGGCGTAGATCCGCAACGCGCTGCTGTCGCTCGTACGCCACACGACCTCTTCGCGCCAGTCGCCGAACAGGTCGCCCGACAGCGCCGGGGTCGACTTCGTGCCGTTGTTCGACGCGACGTTACTGCCCGTCAGCAGGCGGGTGTCCGACGACGTGCCGTACTTGTCGATGTGCGTCGCGTCGAGCAGCTCCCGGACCGGGTCACCGTCCCACCAGATCAGGAAGTTGGTCGAGCCCGGTTTGCGGCCGATCTCGGCCCCGGTGGAGCCGTTGCGCAGCCCCGACGGGGACGAGGACCACGCCTCGGCGCCCGGCGAACCGGCCCACACGTCACCGGCCACGGCCCGGCCGTTGTCACATCCGCACGACGGGTTCGACCAGATGATCTGCCCCGTCCGCGCGTCGGCCATCCACGCCGCGACCTCGCTGGTCGTCTCGTTCGGCTTGAACACCTCGAGGCCCGGCCGCGACGGGATCAGGTCTCCCACGTGGTACGCATCGCCGTGGTGCATCCCGTTGCTCCACAGACCGGTCCCGTTGTCGTCCACCGCCATGCCGCCGTAGAGGATCTCGTCTCGGCCGTCGGCGTCCACATCGGCGACCGACAGCTGATGATTGCCCCGGCCTGCCCACGCCGAGCCGGACACGTTGCTGTCGAAGGTCCACCGGTTGGTCAGCGACCCGTTGCGGAAGTCCCACGCCGCGATGACCGACCGCGTGTAGTAGCCGCGGGCCATGATCAGGCTGGGCTGCTTGCCGTCCAGGTACGCCACCCCGGCCAGGAACCGATCCACCCGGTTGCCGTAGGAGTCGCCCCAGGACGAGACGGTTCCCCGGGGCACGACGTAGTTCGCCGTCGCCCGGATGGCGCCGTTCGGCCCGTTGAACACGGTGAGGTATTCCGGCCCGGACAGGATGTAGCCGGAGCTGTTGCGGTAGTCCGCCGAGGAGCTGCCGATGACCTGCCCCGTCCCGGACACCGTGCCGTCGGCGGTCTTCATGGCCACCTCGGCCTTGCCGTCGCCGTCCAGGTCGTACACCTGGAACTGGGTGTAGTGCGCGCCGGCCCGGATGTTGCGGCCCAGATCGATGCGCCACAGGCGGGTGCCGTCCAGCTTGTACCCGTCCACGTACACGTTGCCGGTGTAGCCGGACTGCGAGTTGTCCTTGGCGTTCGACGGATCCCACTTCACGACGAAGTCGAGGACTCCGTCGCCGTCGAGGTCGCCGACGCTGGCGTCGTTGGCCGAATACGTGTACGCCACCCCGTCCGGGGTGGTGCCACCGGCCGGGATCTGCAACGGCACATCCCGATACCCGTTGGCGAAGGTGATCGCGGCCGGCGATGCCGCCTGCTCCACGCCGCCCACGACGGCCCGCACGGTGTACACCGCGTCGGCGGCCGCCCCGGCGTCGAGGTAGTTCGTCAACGCGCCCGAGAACACCCGGGTGCTGCCCCGGTACAGGTTGAAGGTCACCGACGACGGGTCGGTGCCCAGCAGCCGCCAGCTCACCAGGTTCCCCGAACCGGAGTGCACGCTGGTGACGCCCCGGTTCAGCTTCTCCATCTGCCGGCCCTGCTCGACCGGCGGCGTGGTGCCGGCGGTGTCGGCGTCGAGATAGTCGATGTTGGCCAGGCCGTCGGCCGAGGTCGGATTCAGCCGGACGGTGTTGGCGCCGGCGACGAGCGAGACGGACAGCGTCTTGGTGGCCCAGGTGTCCCAGTTCGCGGTGGCGTCGAAGGTCACCGCCGACTGCACGACCGAGCCGTTGACGATCACGTCGGCGGGCCGCGTCGCGGTGGTGCCGTTGGCGTACCCGATGGTGATCGTCGCGGTCCCGGCCGCCGCGGCCGTGACGGTGAACTGGGCGGCGGCGCCGACGGCGTTGGTGCCGTTGCAGAAGCCGCTGCCGGAGAATCCGGTGTGGTTGGACTCGATGGCGCCGGCGCAGGTCGCGGGCGACGCCTCGGCCTCGTAGCGGGTCACCGCGGCCGAGGCTGCGGTGACCGTCGTGGTGACCGTGCCGAGCGTCGCCACCGCACAGGCGGACAGCAACGCGACACGGCGTTTACGTGAATGCATGATGATCTCCATGGCATAGATCGCGAGCGCTCGAATTGAAACGTTAAATGTCCTTTTCGGACGGTCGGCTGCCCCGAGTGGGCACGGAACGGTGACGAGCGATCAGCACCGGGCGCGGTGGCCGGGCGCCCTGGCCGGAGATGCGGTGACGGAGGTCGTTCGATTCATCCGTGGACTCCTCGCGGAAGGGGAGCGGGCCGGACCAGTGGGCGCTGGTTTGCTCCGGGTTGGGGGGACGGCAAGCAGGACACAACCGATAGACGGCAGTGACTTCCTCGCCAGGCCCGAAACTAAAACGTTTCAAGGAAGGCGTCAAGCGTTGCCGGTCTTCGTGGCACATCCGGCCACTGAGCGAATGATCACCCGCGTTCCTCGCGTCCCCCGTCCAGTGTGATGATCAACGCGATGACTGCGGTACTCCTCGCCAAGCTGGTCCTGGCGCCCGCGCTGGTGGTCGGCTCGTCGCTGGCCGGTCGCCGCTGGGGCACCGCCATCGCGGGCATCCTGGTCTCGCTGCCTATCGTGGCGGGACCCATCCTGCTGTTCAGCTGGCTCGATCACGGCGAACGGTTCGCCGCCCAGGCCGCCGGCGCGGCACTGCGCGGCATCGCCGTCCTCGGCGGCTTCGCGCTGTTGTTCGCGGTGATCTGCGCGTACCTGCCGTGGCCGGTGGTGCTGGGCGTCACCTGGGCCGCCTGCCTCACCGGCGGCCTGCTCCTGGCGCACGTCCAGGTCGGGCCGGTCGCCGGGCTCGCGCTCGCGTTGTCGGTCAACACCGCCTGCTGGTACGCCATCAGCCGCCGCCGTTCCGGGGATCCGGTCGCGGTGCGACCCCGGTGGTGGGACCTACCGAGCCGGGCGGTCGCCACCGGGCTTCTCGTCGTCACGCTGACGACCGCGGCGTCGGCGCTCGGCCCGGAGATGACGGGAGTCCTGGCGCCGTTTCCGATCGCCACCAGCGTCGTGGCGGCGTTCGCGCTGGCCCAGGCCGGGCCGGAGACCGCCGTGGCGACCCTCCTCGGCGTGCTCCGGGGCCTGCCCGGGTTCGCGATGTTCTGTTTCGTCGTCGCCATGCTCGTCGAGAAGCTGGGCGGTCCGGCGGCCTTCGGTCTCGGCACCGTCGCCGCCCTCGTCACGGCTTTCCTGCTGCGTCCTCGCGTACGCGAGGTCAGGGCGTCGCCGCCGGCTGCGGCGGCCCGGTCGGGCAGGTGACCTGCGGGATGCAGTCGGGGGTGGCCGGCGGGGTGGGCGACGGCGACTGACCGTTGGCGAAGTCCACATTGTCCTCGCCGTAGTGGGACGGATCGGCCAGGTTCTCCTTGGGATACTTCTTGGCCGCGCTGTAGTCCTTGATGAACTCGCCCCAGATGCGGTAGGGCGCGCTCGCGGACGTGATCGTCTTGTGGGTCTTCGGATCGAGCACCGGGTATGACCCGGCGGCGTTGCCGGTCCAGATCGCGACCGAGAACTGCTTGGTGAAGCCGACGACCCAGGCGTGGGCGTTCTCCGTGCTGGGCTTCCAGTTGCCGTTCTTGTCGACGGTGGCGCCCTCCCAGGTGCCGGTCTTCGCCGCGACCTGCCGGCCGTCCTGCATACCCGCCCAGCCGTGACTCTTGAAGACCTGTTCCATGGCGTAGCTCACGTCGTTGGCGACCCGGCGGTCGATGACCTGCTTCGGGTCGCGCTTCTCCCCCTTGAACGGCACCGCCTTGTACTGACCGGTGTCCGGGTCCTTCTTCTCGACCTTCACCACGAAGTGCGGCTTGTTGTAGACGCCGCCGTTGGCCAGCGTCGCGACACCGGTCGCGTGGTCGAGGACCGTGATGCCGTACTGGCCGAAGCCGACCTGGCGGTCGAACGGCGTACGCGCGGCCTCGCTCTGGACGCCCTTGGCCGACAGGCTCTCGATGTTGTCGTTGTTCCACATGTAGCGGACACCGGCCTGGTACGCCATCTTGACGACCTTGCCGGGGCCGATCTGCCGGGCGACCCAGTAGAACGGCACGTTGTAGGACTTCTCGAAGCTGTATTCGAGCGTGCAGTAGTCGCCGCAGGTCGGGTTGGACCAGCCGGCGTTGCCGAGGTTCAGCGACTTGTCGGGCTTGGCCTTCCACCGGCTCTGCAGGGACGCTCCGGCCTGCAGCGCGGCGGCGAGCGTGTAGATCTTCATCGACGAGCCCGGCGGGTGCCCGCCGACCAGCGCGCCGCCCTGGGTGTTCAGCCCGGCCAGGTCGATCGCCGTGCCGTCCAGGCCGCCGTAGTACGCGAGGACGCGGCCGGTCGTGTGATCGATGACCACCCCGGCCGACTCCAGATCCTGCTTCTTCTTCGGATCGGTGACGATCTTACGGCCGTAGAGTTCGGAGCCCTTCAGGTCCGGCCGGGCGGCCTCCTCCAGCTGCTTCTGGGCCTCGGGGTCGATGGTGGTCGTGACCCGGTATCCGCCGGTCTTCAGCTCCTGCGGCTGGATCCCCTGCGCCTTGAGCTCTTCGTACACGTAATTGACGACATTGCCGGTCGCCGTTCCGGCCGGGGCGCCGGGGTCGACCTTGATCCCCCACTCGGCCGACGTGGTCACCGTCGCGTACTTGCGGAACGGCGGGAACTGTTGCTGGGCTCGCTCCTCGGGCGTGATCCACTTCTTCTCGACCATGTTGTCGAGGACGTAGCCCCAGCGGCCCTTGGCCGTGTCGGGGTGCGCCTCGGGGTCGTAGATGCTGAGCTTGCCGCCGTCGTCGTACGGGTCACGGATGACCGATCCCAGGACCGCCGCCTCCGCGATCGTCAGATCCTTGGCGCTCTTGTTGAAGTACGCGTTCGCGGCCTTCTCCACCCCGACCGCGCCCCGCCCGAAGTCGATGGTGTTCAGGTAGAAGCCCATGATGGTCTTCTTGTCGTACTTGTCCTCCAGCTTGCGGGCGAGGACCGCCTCGCGCAGCTTCCGGGCGTACGAGATCTGCGCCTGATCCGTGGCGATCTTGATGTACTGCTGGGTGATCGTCGAACCACCCTGCGACTCGTCGCTGGTCAGATTCTTCCAGGCGGCCCGCATGATGCCGGAGTACGAGACACCGTGATGGTCGAAGAAGTCCTTGTCCTCCCCGGCGATCAGGGCGAAGCGCGACTTCTCCGGGATGATGTCCATCGGGACGTTGATCCGGTTCGCCGTGCCGAGCTGGGCGATCTGCTTGCCGTTGACGGCCACGATCATCGTCGTCTGGGCATTCTTGAAGGTCTCCGGCAGGAACTCGTCGACACTGTCGAAGTAGTACGTCATCGCGATGGCGCCGCCGCCGAAGACGATCAGCACCGCGGCGAACGAGGCGATCAGAATCTTGAACCGCCGCGCCTTCTTCGCCTTGCCCGACAGCGGTTTCCGGCGAGGTTGCCCGCCGTCCTCCGCCACCGGCACATCCGGCTCGGCCGACCGTACGCTCGCCCGTCCGCTCGTGCGCGGCGGAACCACCGGGACCGCCGCCCGTCCGGCCGGCGCGGGTACGACCGCCCGGCCCACGGACGCCCGGCCAGCGGCGGCCGGCGCCGGGACCGGGACCGAGGCCGATCCGACCTGAGCCCGTCCTCGGGCGAGGCCGTCATCCTCCGGCGGAGCCTGCGGTTCGTCGTCGTACACAGTCATCTGTCACACCGTTTCCGTTCATGCGCGGTCCCCATCCGCACCGCCCAAAGTCAGACGCGACTTCGCGTCCGCAGGGTTGCCACCAAGATCACATACTGACTCGTGTGAGTCGGCGCATGGTCGGGATCAGGCCGTGTCGTCGGGGTCCCGGGTGGCCTTCGCGTAGAACTCCCGGAACACGTCCTGCACCGTGGCGGCAGGACGGAACGTGACGTACTGAAGGGTGATCCCGGCGAGACCGATCCCGAGGTAGATGCCCGCGACGCCGGCGAGGTACTGGCTCCGCACGATCAGGAATGCGCCGGTCACGAGACACACCGCCGCCGCGCCGAGCAGCGCTCGGACGGTCGTGGCGGCGAAGCCGAGTTCCTCGCTGAGCCGGCCGGCGAACCACAGCCAGGCCGCCGGAAGAAGCAGCAGCGCGCCGAGGATCTTGCTGCCGACACCGCCGTGCAGGATCAGGTTGAGCCCGGCGAGGTTCAGCGCCGTTCCGGCGGCGATCGTCAGACGTTCCGCCAACGTCCGTTCCACACCGGGCTCCATCACCGCCGGAACGGACAAGAGGAGCAGCGCGCCGTAGGAGACCGCGGCCAACCCGAGCATGAAGTCGTGGCCGACGAAGGAACTGACGCCGAGTCCGATCGACGCCAGCCCGAGGCCGACGAAGGAGGCGCCCATGAGGAGCCGGAACGCCGCCCCGGCTTCGACGACGACCAGCGCCAAGGCGGTGATCGCGATGGACACGATGACCGCGTACAACTGCCAGGAGGGCGGACCGAACGCGGCGACGGCCGCTGCCACGACGCTGAGGAGCCACAGCGTGCCCGCGACGAACCGGACCAGCAGCGACCGCCGTGGGAACTCACGCAGCTTCACCATCCCGGCCACGACGGTGGCGGCCGCCGCGACATACAGGCCGCCGTGCTCGCCCAGCACCCCGCCGACATAGCTGACGACCTCGCCGCTGGCGATGCCCAGTAGCGCTGTCACCAGCCCGGCCCGCCGTCGCTTCGCCTTCGCGCCCTGCATCGCGGCGTACCAGTCCGTCACGAGATCCAGGATGATCGTTGGCCGATCGCCTCGCCATCCCCGAAAGAGGCGAACCGCTCGACACACGGACCCCACAGCGCCGGCGGGAGTGCTTAAGATGCAGCGCGTGTCGCCAGCTCACCACCGGGTACGCCTGTTTCCGCTGTTCATCGCCGTTGCGCTCGTCCTTGCCCTCGGCGCGGGAGTGGCGTACGCGATCAACGGCGCGCTCGGGCTGAGCTTCACTCCGGTGGCGCCCGCACCCGAACATCCGTCGGCTGCCCCGGTGCGCGCCGACGTCCCGCCGCCGGCCGTCAGCCGGATCGTGGTGCCGGACGAGCTGCGGCTGACCAAGGCGGCTGCGGCGGTCGCTGACGCGCTGGCCGGGCGCGGTCGTCCGCGGCCCGTCGTGGAGACAGCTGCGGCGACGGATCCGGCGGGCACCCTGACGGTCAAGGTCGGCGCCCTGACCGGTACGCGGCCGGAGGCGTACCGGATCACGAGCGGGTTGACCGTCGAGTCCGCCGATCTGGCGGGTGCGGCGGCCGGCCTGTACGCCGTGGCCGACCGCATCCGGTCGGGCGGCGCGCTGCCGATCGGGCAGCTCGTCGAACCCCGACTGGGGCTGCGGCTGACCGACGCCGGATCGGTCGGCCGGGAGGCGGATGCCGACGCCTACCGGGCCGGAACCGACTATTCGCTCAACACCGATGTCGTCGGCTCGGCGCTGCTGCCCCGAGCCCCCTGGGTCGATCAGAGCGCCGTCGGCCGGATCGGGGCGGAGTTCCGGCAGTTCGTCGACCACTCGGTGGCCGAGGGCTACAACGGGATCGTGGTGCCGGGTTTCCTGGAGTACGTCACCTTCGCCCAGGTCCCCGGGGTGTATCCGGCGGGGGATCCGCACGTCGACCGGGCCCGGGCGATGGCCGCCGCGTTCGGCCCGGTGTTCGCGTACGCCCACAGCATGGGGCTGAAGGTGTTCTTCCTGACCGACATGCTGGCGGTGTCGCCGCCGCTGGAGCGGTACCTCGACGGTAAGAGCACCGAGGATCCCCGGCTGTGGGAGGTCTACCAGGCCGGTCTGGCCGAACTGTTCGACGGTATGCCGTTCGCCGACGGACTCATGATCCGCATCGGTGAGGGTGGCGACGTCTACCGCCAGGCCGGGTGGGACTACTCGTCGAAGATCGCGGTGACGACGCCGGCCGCCGTCCGGGCGATGCTCACGGCCTTCCTGAAGACCGCCGGCGACCGGGGCAAGGACGTCATCTTCCGCAGCTGGACCGTGGGCGTCGGGGCGGTCGGCGATCTGCACACCAATCCGGAGTCCTATCAGGAGGTATTGGGCGGGCTGCACGATCCGCACCTGATCGTGTCGACCAAGTACTCGGCCGGTGACTTCTACAGCCATCTGCCGCTCAACCCGACCCTGGACATCGGCGACCAGCGCCGGATCGTGGAGTTCCAGTCGCGCCGCGAGTTCGAGGGTTTCGGCGCCCTGCCCAACGACCTCGGCTCGCTGCATCAGGAGGCGTTGCGCCATTTCCTGGCGGCCAACCCGCATGTCGAGGGCGTGTGGACGTGGACCCAGGACGGCGGGCCGCTCAAGGCCGGGCCGATGTCGCTGTACCTCAGGTCCGGCTTCTGGCCGCTCTACGCCCTCAACACCTACGCCACCAGCCGGTTGGCCTGGGATCCGCAGGCCGACCCGGCGCAGGTCACCGCGGACTGGGCTCGGCAGACGTTCTCCGCCGACCCGACGACGGTCGCCGCGATCGGGGAGGTCATGGCGCTGTCCCGGGCGGCCGTCACGCGGGGCCTCTACCTCTCCGCATACGCCGACAACTCGGTGCGCGCGCTCGGCCTCGAACCGCCGCCGATGATGTGGATCTTCGAGTGGGACATCGTGACGGGCGACTCGGCGGCCCTCGACAGCATTTACGCGATCGCCCGCGACCACGTCGACGAGGCGATCGCCGAAGGCGAGACCGCGGTCGCCGACGCCCGGCGCATGCAGGCCACGCTCGCCGCCACCGACCCGGGCACGTGGACCGATCCGGGGCTGCGCCAGCGGTTCGCCGACACCTTGGCGTACGAGGTGAACCTCTTGGACACCCTCAGCGCGTACCGGACGATGGTGCTTCGCCACGCGCAGTGGCTCGACACCGGCTCGGCGAGCGCCCGGGACGCCTGGCACGCGGCGGAGACCCGGTACCGGACCGCCCGGGACCAGCACGTGCGCGCGTACGGGGGCGATGTCGACCTGCCCGCGTACAACTTCACCGCCGCCGATCTCGGCATGACCCGCGCGGACCGCGATCCCGTGATGGCCTGGCTGGCCCGCGGCTTGCTGCTGCTCGTCCTGCTGGTGCTCGTGGCGCGGCCGCGGGCGGCGCGGACGCTGGCCGACGGTCTGCTCCGGCCCGCCGGGCTCACCCGCCCCGGGCGGCTCGACCGGGCGATCGTCCTCGGGTTGCCGGTGGTCGCCGTGGTCGCTAGCCGCGCGATGCTGACCTGGTTCGCGGCACCCGCGCATCTGGTCGTGACCCTGGGCGGGTGGGCGCTGTTCGTGCTCGCCGGCCGGCTCGTGCTGGGTCGCCGTGATGCTTTCCCCTGGTACGCGACGGTCGGGGCGGTCGCACTGGTACGCAGTGTCCTGCTGTTCGCCGTGCTGGCTCCGCACGGGCCGGGCGGCTACTGGTACGCCTTCTGGACGGATCCGGTCCGGCGGTCGATCTACGTGACGATCGCGTTCGCCCTGTTCCTCTGGCTGTTCGTGGCGGCCTACCGGGTACTGCGGCTGCACGCGGTCCGGCGATGGTCGCTGGGCGTCGTGCTGGTGGCCGCCGGAGTCGCCCTGGCCGTCCCGGCGGCCCTGGTGACTTCGCTCGGCGGCGAGCGCGCGCTGACGATCTGGAACGACCAGGTGGCCCTGCTGCCGTGGGGGCTGTCACGGATCCTCGGCGTCACCGTCTACCTGGGCATTCCGGCGTACCTGCCGGCGGCGGTCCTGACCGTCGCGGTGCTGCTCGCCGCCACCGGTGGCCTCCTGCTCACGCTGGCCGACGGACACCGCAGCTGTCATAGACGACGTCTATGACCCTGGTCGGCAGCCGACCGCTACCGGCCCGGTGCCCATCGGCGAAGCCTGGACGAGTGATCGTTCTCGCTGAGGCGTCCCGCCCCCGATCCCCAGGCCGGGCCGCCGGTCTCGGGGTCGCCGCCGTGCTCGGGCTCGCCGCGACCGCAGCCGGCACGCTGCTGCCCGTCGTCGGCGCTCCGGTGATCGCCGTGATCGGCGGAGTGCTGCTGAGCCCGCTGGCCCGACGGCGAAGCGAGACGCTCGGGCCCGGCCTGGGCGTGGCCAAGGGACTGCTGCTGCAGCTGTCGGTAGTGCTGCTCGGGGCTCAGCTGTCGCTCGGTGAGGTGGTACGCGTCGGCGCGGGATCGCTGCCGGTCATGCTCGGCACCCTCGGCGTATGCCTCCTGCTGGCCTGGGTCGTCGGCCGGTGGCTCGGCGTCCCGCGCGATCTGCGTACGCTGATCGGGGTCGGCACCGGCGTCTGCGGCGCGTCCGCCATCGCGGCGACCACACCGGCGATCCGCGCCCGCGCCGACGACGTGGCGTACGCGATCTCGACGATCTTTCTGTTCAATGTGGCCGCGGTGGTGGTCTTTCCACCGCTCGGCCGGATGCTCGGACTGAGCGAGCACGCGTTCGGGCTGTTCGCGGGGACCGCCGTCAACGACACCAGTTCCGTGGTGGCCGCCGCCGGCGCGTTCGGCCCCGACGCCGTCCAGTACGCGGTCGTCGTCAAGCTGGCCCGCACGTTGATGATCATCCCCATTGTCCTGGTCCTCACCGCCCTGACTCGTCGCCGCGACGGTCTGCCGCCGACGTCCGGGCTTCGGCGAATCACCACGCTCGTGCCGTGGTTCCTGGTGGCGTTCCTGGTCACCGCCGCACTGCACAGCGCCGGGGTGATTCCGGGCGTGGTCCAGCCGGTCGCCCATCAGGCGGCGCTGTTCCTCGTCGCCGTCGCCCTCGCCGCCGTCGGGCTGTCCACCGACGTGGCCGCAGTACGCCGGGCGGGCCTCCGGCCGCTGGTGCTCGGCCTGGTCCTCTGGGCCTCCGTCAGCGTGACCAGCCTGGCCCTGCAACAGCTCATGGCTGGATAGCGGCCCGCCGTGTCATGGCCGGATAGCGGCCCGCCGTGTCACGGCCGGATAAGGCAGCCGCCGGGACGAACGCCTGTGCCAGACTGCGGACGATGCCCTTGCCGCCCTGGATCAGTGACCTGCCCGCGCTCGACCTGCTCATCTCGGTCGCGGAGACCGGCAGCGTGGGCCGCGCCGCCCAGGCCCACGGGATCACCCAGCCCAGCGCCAGCGCCCGGCTGGCGAAGCTGGAGCGCCGCCTCGGCGTACCGCTGCTGGTGCGGTCCCGGCGGGGCAGCCTGCTCACCCCGGCCGGCGAAGCCGTCGTCGCCTGGTCGCACGGTGTGGTGGACGCCGCCCAGGCGCTGGCCGACGGTGTCCTGACGCTGCGGGCGGATCGGCAGGCCCGGCTGCGCGTCTCGGCCAGTCTCACGGTCGCCGAGCACCTGGTGCCGGCCTGGCTGCTCAGCCTGCGGCGTACGCATCCGGGGCTCGACATCTCGGCCGCCGTGGCCAACAGCAACGGCGTGATCGAGGCGGTCCGCTCCGGCTCGGTCGACCTCGGGTTCGTGGAGTCACCGGACGTCCCGGCGGATCTGAGTTCCCGGGTCGTCGGCGACGACCGGCTCTCCCTCGTCGTCGCGGCCGGATATCCGCTGGCCGCCCACGCGTGGCGCGCCCTGCGCCCGACCGATCTCGCAGACCAGCCGTTGCTGTTGCGCGAGCCGGGTTCCGGCACCCGCGACACGTTCCTGCGGGCGCTGGAACACGCCCTCGGCTTCGCCCCGAGGCTGCCGCACGTGATCAGCCTCGGCTCGACGACCACCATCCTCGCCACCGTCCGCGCGGGCGGCGGCATCGGCGTGATCAGTTCCCGGGCGGCCGCGGCGGCAGTCGCCTCCGGCGAACTCGTCGAGCTGACCGTGGAGGGGATGCCGCTCGTCCGGCCGCTGAACGCGCTGTGGCTCGGGCGTACGCCGACCCCGCTGGCCGCCGAACTCCTGGCGATCGCCGCCGCCACCGGGTGACCGCCACCCGCCGCGGTGACGGGAACCGTTAGGATGATCGTGGAGCGCCGGGAAGTCTGGTCGGCACAGTGTTCGCCGACCCGTGGAGGCATCCGATGCGCGCCGCCGACCTTGTTGAGCCCTATGCGACGGTCACCCTCGCCACCCCTGCCATCGAGGCGGCCCGGATCCTGGCCGACGCCGATCTGCCGGGCCTGATCGTCGTCGACGACCGGGGCAGACCGTTCGCCGTCCTGCCCGGTACGCAGGTGCTGCGGCTGGCCGTGCCGACCTACTGCCAGGACGATCCCGCCCTGACCCACCTGATCGACGAGGCCGCCGCCGACGTGTTCATCCGCGAACTCGGCGACCGCACCGTACGCGAACTGCTGCCGCCCCAACCCCACGAACTTCCCGTCGTGCCACCCGAGGCGACCGCGCTGGAAATAGCGGCCTTGATGGCGCGTACGCGCAGCCCGTTGGTGGCCGTCGTCGACGGTGGCCTGCTCGGCGCGGTCACGCTGCACGCGCTGCTGGACCGGGTACTGCCCGCATGAGCGTTCAGGCCTGGCTGGCGGTGGCCGTCTTCGCCGCGGCGTACGTCCTGATCGCCACCGAATGGGTCCACCGGGTCGCCGCCGCGCTCGGCGGGGCGATCGCGATGCTGCTCATCGGGGCGACCGACGCCCACGAGGCGTTCTTCTCCCCGGACTCGGGCATCGACTGGAACGTCATCTTCCTGCTGATCGGCATGATGCTGATCGTGGCGGTGCTACGCCGCACCGGCCTGTTCGAGTATCTGGCGATCTGGGCCGTCAAACGCGCCCGTGGCCGTCCGTACCCGGTGATGGTGATCCTCGTGCTGATCACCGGCGTCGCGTCGGCCGGGCTGGACAACGTCACGACCGTGCTGCTGGTCGCGCCGGTGACGCTGTTCGTCTGCGACCGGCTCGGCCTGCCCGCGGCGCCGTTCCTGATCGCCGAGGTCATGGCGTCCAACATCGGCGGCACCGCCACGCTGATCGGCGACCCGCCGAACATCATCATCGCCAGCCGGTCCGGGCTGACCTTCACGGAGTTCCTGTCGGTGCTGGCCCCGATCGTGGTGGTCCTGCTCGTGGTGTTCCTGGCCTTGTGCCGGTGGCTGTTCCGGGACGCCTTCCGAGCCGACAGCAGCCGGGTCGCCTCGGTCATGGCGATGCGGGAACGCGAGGCGATCCGCGACCCCCGCCTGCTGACGGTCAGCCTCGCCGTCCTCGCCGTCGTGCTCGCCGCCTTCCTGCTGCACTCCGTGCTGCATCTCGAACCGTCCGTCGTCGCGATCGTCGGCGGGCTGATCCTGCTGGCCGCGTCCCGCCTGGACCCCGACGAGGTCGCCCGCGACGTCGAATGGCACACGCTGATCTTCTTCGCCGGACTGTTCGTCATGGTCGGCGCGCTGGTGAACACCGGCGTCATCGACACCGTCTCCCAGGCGGCCACCGACGCGGTCGAAGGCCGTCTGTGGGGCGCGACGATGCTCCTGCTGTGGGCATCGGCCGCGCTGTCGGCGGTCATCGACAACATCCCCTATGTGGCGACGATGAGCCCGATCGTCGCCGACCTCGTGCACGCCGACGGCACGCCCCGCGGCAACGTCCTGTGGTGGGCGCTCGCCCTGGGCGCGGACCTCGGCGGCAACGCCACCGCGATCGGCGCCTCCGCCAACGTCGTCATGCTCGGCATCGCCGAACGCTCCGGCAAGCCGATCTCGTTCTGGCAGTTCACCAAGTACGGGCTGATCGTCACCGTGATCACGGTGGCGGTGTGCGTGCCCTACCTGTACCTGCGCTTCTTCTGAGACTCACCTGCGCTTTCTGCTGAGACCACCAGGCCGGGCCGCCCCTCGACGGCGGTCCGGCTCCCCTCCTGGAGGCCCGAGATGCTTCTGCAGATTCTGCTCGCCCTGGCCGGCCTCGGCCTGCTGACCGTAGCCGCCGACCACCTCGTGCTCGGCTCGTCCCGCCTGGCCGAACGGCTGCACGTCAGTCCGGTCGTGGTCGGCGTCGTCGTCATCGGGTTGGGGACCAGCGCACCGGAGTTCCTGGTCTCGGCGCTGGCCGCCGGTCGCGGTGACACCGGCATCGCCGTCGGGAACATCGTCGGGTCGAACATCCTCAACCTGACGCTCATCCTCGGCATCGCCGCCCTGGTCACCCCGTTCGCGGTCGACTCAGCCGTCACCCGGCGGGAGGTTCCCCTCGCCGTCGGAGCAGTCGTGGCGTTCGGTGTCCTGGCGTACCTGGGAGTGACCCCGGCGACCGGCCTGGTTCTGGCGGCGGCGATGGCTGCCGCGCTGTACCTGCTGCTGCGCTGGTCTCGCGCGGCCGACAACGAGCAACTGGTGACCGAGGTGCAGGACTTCACCGCCGAGGGCGGCGCCGTCGTCACCCCGGCCGCCCGGCGGACCAGACCGTGGGTGGAGCCGATCCGAACCGTGCTCGGCCTGGCCGGCGTCCTGGGTGGTGCGCAGTTGCTGGTCGCGAACGCGTCCACGATCGCCGAGGACCTCGGCGTCCCCCAGGTCGTCATCGGCTTCACCCTGGTGGCACTGGGCACTTCGTTGCCGGAACTGGTGACGACGGTCCAGGCTCAGCGGCGCGGCGAGACCGACCTGGTCGTCGGCAATCTGTTCGGCAGCAACCTGTTCAACAGTCTCGCCGGCGGCGCTCTGGTCGGGTTCGCGACCGGCAGCGCGCATCCTGCCCAGGCGACGGCCGGTCTGCTGGCCGTCATGGTCGGCACGACCCTCCTGGCCTGGGCGCTGCTGGCTCGAAGGCTCCGGCTGACCAGGGTCGAGGGCGCTGTGCTCCTGGCCGCGTACGCCCTGACCCTGCCGCTTCTGCTCACCGCGTGACACCGGCGGATCGACGGTGTTGCCGACGTCCGGCAACGAACGGGACGGCAGATCGGCCGGAGACGTACCTGGAGCCCGGATCGGAGGACCAGCACGATGTGGAGCATGACAAGCGACATCGCCGTCGTCACTGAGAAGCTCACCAAGTTCTACGGTGACCGCCGCGGCATCGAGAACCTCGACCTCGAGGTACGCGCCGGGGAGGTGCTGGGCTTTCTCGGGCCGAACGGCGCCGGGAAGACCACGACCATCCGGTTGCTGCTCGATTTCCTGCGGCCCACCCGCGGACGCGCCACCGTCCTCGGCCTCGATCCGCGTACGGACAAGGCCGCCCTGCACCGGCAGATCGGTTATCTACCGGGCGAACTGGCGTTCCCCGGCCGAGACCGAGCATCCGATCTACTGCGCTTCTTCGCCGCCGCCCGTGGGGGCGTGGCCTGGTCGAGGGTCACCGAGCTGGCCGACCGGCTGGAGCTGGACCTGACGCGGCCGATCCGCGCCATGTCGAAGGGCAACAAGCAGAAGGTCGGCCTGGTGCAGGCGTTCATGCACGACCCGGCGCTGCTGATCCTCGACGAGCCGACGAGCGGCCTCGACCCGCTCATGCAACAGGAGTTCCTGGCCATGGTCCGGGACGCCCGCACCGCCGGGCAGACGGTGTTCATGTCCTCGCATGTCCTGGCCGAGGTGCAACAGACCGCCGACCGGGTCGCGATCGTCCGCGAGGGCCGCCTGGCGGCGGTCGAACGGGTGGAGTCACTGGGCAAACGGGCGGTCCGCACCGTGGAGATCCACTTCGGCGATCCGGTCTCCGTGGAGGAGTTCCGCGCGCTGCCCGGTGTGACCGACCTCGTGGTCTCCGGCCCGGTGCTGCGATGCACGGTCGACGGCCGGTTGGATCCACTCGTCAAGGCCGCCGCCCGGCATGAGGTGATCGACCTGCTCTCGGCCGAACCGGATCTCGAAGAGACCTTCCTGTCCTTCTACTACCACTCCGAGTCCCACGAAGAAGGAGCCGACGATGCTGCCCGCCCTCGTGCGTAAGACCTGGCGCGACGACCGGCGGGCGCTGATCGGCTGGTCCGTCGGCGTCGCCGCGTTCACCTCGATCTACACGTCGTTCTACAGCCAGTTCCAGGACGCCGCCAAGCTCAAGCAGGACGCGCTGCCCGAAGGCATGCTCGACTTCCTGGGGATCGCCGACATGCTCTCGCCCGCCGGGTACCTGCAGGCGACCGTGTTCAGCCTGATCGGGCCACTTCTGATCCTCATGTGCGCCGTCACCCTGACCGCGCGGACGATCGCCCGGCCCGAAGAGGACGGCGGCATGGAGCTCCTGCTGGTCAATCCATTGTCCCGCAACGCGTTCGCCCTCCAGCGGCTCACTGCCACCGGGGCGGCCGTCACCCTCGTGGCCGCGATTCCGTGGATACTGCTGAGCCTCATCGTCCCCAGCATCGGAATGGACATCTCGCTGTCCAACGTCGCCGCCGCGTGCGTCGGCCTGATCGCGCTCGTGTGGTGCTTCACGGGGATCGCCTTCCTCGTCGGAGCGGCCAGCGGACGGCGTACGACGGTCCTGGCGGTGACCGGCGCCATCGCCGTCGCCACCTACATGGCCAACGCGATCGGCGGCATGTTCGCCGGCGTCAGCTGGTTGACCTGGCTGTCGCCGTTCCACTACTTCATCGGCACCGACCCGTTGCACACCGGCTGGCACCCCGTCGAACTGCTCGTCCTCCTCGTCACCGGAGTCGCCACCGCCGCGGCCGGAGTCATCCTGTTCGATCAGCGCGATGTCGGCGTCTGAGCAGGACCGGCTCGCCGAGGAGTGCGCCAGAATTCTGCGTACGGAGCCCGGCGGCGCGCGATCACGCGCTGCCGGGCAGCTCGGCGCCCATGCCGCTGACTCCGGAGTCGCCCTGCGCGATCTGGCCGGAGCCATGCTGACCGCCTGCTCGATGGTCTGGACGGAAGCCGAGCCGACCGCCGGCACCGCCGCCGCGACGTACGCACGCGCCGCCGAGCTGTTGACCGTTCTGCGGACGGCGCTGGACGCCGCGATCGCCGGACACGACCGCAGCGCTCACGCGGAACTGGTCCGGAACGACGCCGACCGGGCCGCTTTCGTCAACGATTTGCTCACCGGACGCGCCGACCCCGGAGTTCTGGCCCAGCGGGCGAATCGGTACGGCATCCGGCTGGCAGCCTCGCACACCGTTCTCGTCGTCCGCTCGGCCGGTCTCACCGCCGACGTCGCCCATCGGGTGGACGGCGCGCTGGCGGCCAGGTACGGCGACGGCAACACCCTGACGACGTTGCGCCACCCGGACCTCGTGTGCATCAGCGCCGGTGGACTTCGTGGCGTGCCGGCGGAGCTGGCTCATCTGCTGGTCCGGCTGCTGGGGGCCGGCGGTTGGCAGATCGGCGTCGGGCGTACGCACACCGGCGTCCAGGGCCTGGCCACCTCGCTCGACGAGGCCCGCAACGCCCTCGACCTGGCCGCCAAGCTCGGCTTCACCGCACCGGTGCTGAACGCCGCGGACCTGTTGGTGTTCCCGGTCCTGCTCCGTGACCGCGAGGCGATCACCGACCTTGTCACCACGGTCCTCGGTCCCCTGCTGGATGCACGGGGCGGCCCCCAACCGTATGTGGACACTCTGGCGGTGCTCTTCGACAACCAGGGCAATTACACCGCCACCGCCCGGCACCTCCATCTGTCCGTTCGAGCCGTGACCTATCGCCTCGACCGCCTTCAGGCCTTGACCGGATATCACCCGGGCGAACCCACCCAGCGCTTCACGCTCCAGGCTGCCGTCCTCGGCGCTCGTCTGCTCGGCTGGCCCGGCTGACCGGTGACTCCCGGGCGGATCACCGGCGTTTGCCGGGCGCCTGCGGCGGGCCTTCCCAGCCCGGCCGGGCCGCCCGCAGCCCGCGTGATCCCTGGGCGAGGTCACGACTGCGATAGACGACGTAGGGCCTGGTCAGGTATCCGACGGGGGCGCTGAAGGCGTGCACGAGCCGGGTGAAGGGCCAGAACGCGAACAGCGCGAACGCGGCGATCACGTGGGTCTGGAAGGTGGCCGGGACGTTCGTCATCAGCGCCGGATCCGGCTGCAGCACGAACAGCGATCGGAACCAGGGCGAGACGGTCTCGCGGTAGTCGTAGCCGCCCCCCGCGAGGTTCGCCTTCACGGTGGCCCACAGCCCGAGCACGATCACCGAGGCGAGCACCAGATACATCGCCTTGTCGTTCTTGGTGGTGGCGGCGAAGACCGGCCCGGTCAGGCGGCGGCGCAGGATCAGGATGGCCATGCCGATGAGCGTGCAGAAGCCGGCCACCGTGCCGAGGAAGACCGCGGCCAGGTGGTACATGTGCTCGCTGATGCCGGCCGCCTCGGTCCACGACTTGGGGATCAACAGGCCGCCGATGTGTCCCAGCAGGACGAGCAGGATGCCGAAGTGGAACAGCGGGCTGCCCCATCGCAGCACGGTGGTCTCGTAGAGCTGGGACGACCGGGTGGTCCAGCCGAATTTGTCGTAGCGATAGCGCCAGACGAGCCCGCCGACGAGGATCGCGACGGCGACGTACGGGTAGACCACCCACAGCAGTGTGTTCACCGGCGTCCTCCGGTCGTGTCGACGAGTCCGAACGGTTCCAGGCCGACCTGTTCGGCGGGCGGGCCGGAGCGGGCGAGCGTGGCGGCTGCCACGAGGTCGGCGGGCCGGGCGGGCGGCAACATCGCCCGGACGGCCTCGACCGCGCCCTGGTACGCCGAGCCCGCCAACGCCTTGCTCAGCAGATCCAGGCCGACCCGATGGTCGTGCAGCAGCCGCCAGCCGCCGGGATCGATCGCGGAGAGGTCGAGGACCGCGGGCAGGTAGTCGGGCAGTTCCCCGTCGACGACTTCCAGCCCGGCCTCCTTGAACCGAGCGGCGAAGCCGACGAGCGCCTCGCCGCGGCGGCGGGTGTCCCCGGCGGTGTAGTACGTCAGGTGCAGGCAGCACCGGCGGCGGAAGTCGAAGAGTTCCACGTACTCCGCGGCGAGGGTCACCGGGTCGGAGCCGAGCCGGTGCTCGACGACCGGTCGCAGCGAATCGCCCACCGCGATCGGCAGTCCGGCCAGGGCGGAATGGATCAGCGGGGTGGCGGCGACCACTTCCGCGTCGGGGTAGCGCAGCAGCAGCGAGGCCGCGCGGGCGGCGACCGGCCGCCAGTCCGATGTGGTCACTTCTCCTGCTCCTCGTCGTCGGAGGCGGTGGGACGGGGCGGGAACAATCCCTGTGGACGGCCTTTGCCGTCCCAGTTGAGCAGGTTGACCCGCGATCCCTTGTCCTCCGGTGCGGCGACAGTGTCGGTGGTCTGCCGTTCCCGCAGCATGTGGAAGGTCTCGACGGTCACCGGGTCGGGGCCGCCGGAGGACTCGCCGAACGGGCCCTGCCGCCCGGCTGCCCCGGTGGGGACCACGACGCCCATTCCCGGCCCCCCGAGGCCTTCGAGGCTGCACTCGGTGCCGAGAGCCTCGAGCCGGTGGGCGTCTTCGGCGTGCGCGGCGGGAATCACGTACCGGTCCTCGTACTTGGCGATCGCCAGCAGCCGATACATCGCGTCGATCTGCTCACCGGTCATGCCGACGGCCTCGGCGATCGACTCGTCCCGTTCCTCGCCGAGGTTGATCCGCCGCTGGTACGCACGCATCGCCGCCAGCCGCCGCAGCACGGCGTCGACCGGGGCCGGATCGCCCGCGGTGAACAGCCCGGCCAGATAGTCGACGGGTATGCGCAGCGCGTCGACGGCGCCGAACAGGTTTCCGGCGTCCTCACCGTCGTGGCCGGTCTCGCGCAGCACGTCCACGACCGGCGACAGGGGCGGGATGTACCAGACCATGGGCATCGTCCGGTACTCCGGATGCAAGGGCAGTGCCACCCGGTAGGTCATGATGAGGTCCCAGATCGGCGACCGGCGGGCCGCGTCGATCCAGTCGTCGGGGATCCCCGCCTGGGCGGCGGCTGCGGCGACCTGCGGGTCGTTCGGGTCGAGGAAGACCGACCGCTGCGCCTCGTAGAGGTCTTTCTCGTCCTCGACCGCGGCGGCCTTCGCGACGGCGTCCGCGTCGTACAGCATGAGGCCGAGATAGCGCAGCCGCCCGACACAGGTCTCCGAGCAGATGGTCGGCTGACCGATCTCGATGCGCGGGAAGCAGAACGTGCACTTCTCGGCCTTGCCGGTCCGATGGTTGAAGTACACCTTCTTGTACGGGCAGCCGGTGACGCACATCCGCCAGCCCCGGCAGCGGTCCTGGTCCACGAGGACGATGCCGTCCTCGGCCCGCTTGTAGATCGCCCCGGACGGGCAGGAGGCGGCGCACGACGGGTTCAGGCAGTGCTCGCAGATGCGGGGCAGGAAGAACAGGAACGCCTTCTCATACTCCTGGCGTACCCGGTCGGAGACCTGGGCCAGAACCGGGTCGCCGGCGGCGATCGCGTTGCCGCCCGCGAGCGAGTCGTCCCAGTTCGCCGACCAGGTGACCTTCGTGTCCTGCCCGGTGAGCAGCGACTTCGGCCGGGCGACCGGGGTGTCGTCGCCGGCCGGGGCGGTCAGCAGGTGCTGATAGTCGTAGGTCCACGGCTCGTAGTAGTCGCCGATCGCGGGCAGCTTCGGGTTGGCGAAGATGCTGAGCAGCTTCTTGATCCGGCCGCCCGCGCGCGGCTTGAGCCGGCCGGACCGCGTACGGGTCCAGCCGCCCTGCCACCGCTGCTGGTCCTCGTAGGTTCGCGGATAGCCCTGGCCGGGGCGCGACTCGACGTTGTTGAACCACACGTACTCGACGCCGGACCGGTTGGTCCAGGCCTGCTTGCAGGTGACCGAACAGGTGTGACAGCCGATGCACTTGTCGAGGTTCATCACCATCGCCATCTGTGCCATGACACGCACTAGTACTGCACCTCCTGCGAGCGGCGGCGGATGATCGTGACCTCGTCCCGCTGGTTGCCGGTGGGACCGAGATAGTTGAAGGCGAACGACAGCTGCGCGTACCCGCCGACGATGTGACTGGGTTTGACCAGCAGGCGGGTCAGCGAGTTGTGGATGCCGCCGCGTCGGCCCGAGGTCTCGGCCTTCGGCACGTCGATCACGCGTTCCTGGGCGTGATACATGTAGACCGTGCCTTCGGGCATCTTGTGGGTGACGACCGCCCGGCAGACCACCACGCCGTTGCGGTTGACCGCCTCGATCCAGTCGTTGTCCGCGACGCCGATCTTGGCCGCGTCGGCCTCGCTCATCCACAGGGTCGGCCCGCCGCGCGACAGCGTCAGCATGATCAGGTTGTCCTGATACTCGGAGTGGATCGACCACTTCGAGTGCGGCGTCAGGTAGCGAACCGTCAGCTCCAGCTCACCGGTGCGGCCCAGCCGCGGCTCGCCGAACAACTTGTGCATGTCCAGCGGCGGCCGGAAGATCGGCAACTGTTCGCCGAGTTCGGCGATCCAGTCGTGGTCGAGGAAGAAGTGCTGCCGTCCGGTCAGGGTGTGCCACGGCTTGAGCCGCTCCACATTGATCGTGAAGGGCGAGTAGCGCCGGCCGCCGTGTTCGCTGCCCGACCACTCCGGGCTGGTGATCACGGGCACCGGCCGCGCCTGCGTGTCGGCGAACCGAATCTGCTTGCCTTCGTGCTCGGCGGCCAGGTCCGCGAGCCGCTGCCCGGTCCGCCGTTCCAGGAAACGGAATCCCTCGGTCGCCACGCGGCCGTTCGTGGTGCCCGACAGCATGAGGATCGCCTCACAGGCCCGGATGTCCGTGTCCAGGCGCGGCCGTCCGTCGGCGACGCCTCCGCGCACCTCGCCGTTGATCTTCTTCAGGTACGCGATCTCGGGGCTGACGTCGACGGTGACGGCCTTCGTGGTGGTCCCGAGCCGGTCGAGCAACGGGCCGACGGAGGCCATCTTCTCGGCGATCGCGCCGTAGTCGCGTTCCACCACGACGAACTTCGGCATGGTCTTGCCGGGGATGGCCGCCACCTCGCCGGTCTTCCAGTCGCGTACGACGCCGTGCGGGGTGGCCAGCGCGTCCGGGGTGTCGTGCAGCAGCGGCGCCGCCACCAGGTCCTGGCGTACGCCCAGATGCTCCGCGGCCAGGTCGGAGAACGCCCGCGCGATGCCGTGGAAGGCCGCGAAGTCCGTACGCGTCTGCCACGGTGGACTGATCGCGGGTGTGAACGCGTGCACGTAGGGATGCATGTCGGTGCTGTTGAGGTCGTGCTTCTCGTACCAGGTCGCGGCGGGGAGCACGATGTCGGAGAACAACGTCGTCGACGTCATCCGGAAGTCCAGGCTCAGCAGCAGGTCGAGCTTGCCCTCCGGAGCCTCGTCCCGCCAGCGCACCTCCTGCGGCCGCCGGTCCGGCGGTGTTTCCTCGGCTCGCAACGAGGCGTCCGTACCGAGCAGGTGCCGCAGGAAGTACTCGTTGCCCTTGGCCGACGAGCCGAGCAGATTGGCCCGCCAGACGGTCAGGACGCGCGGCCAGTTCTGCGGCGCATCCGGGTCGGCGCCGGCGAACCCGAGCCGGCCGCCGGTCAGCGCCTCGGCCACGTACGCGCCCGGGTTGTCCGGGTCGGCGGCCAGCGCCTCGTCGGCCACGTCCAGCGGATTACGGTCGAACGTCGGCATCGACGGCATCCAGCCGAGCCGGGCGGACTGAGCCAGCAGGTCGGCGGTGTGCTTGCCGGCGAACCGGCCGCTGCCCAGGGGCGAGGCGAGCACGCCCGCGTCGTACTGGTCGTAGCGCCACTGATCGGTGTGCAGATACCAGAACGCCGTCCCGATCATCTGGCGCGGCGGACGAGACCAGTCCAGCCCGAACGCCAGATGCGACCAGCCCGTCACCGGGCGGCACTTCTCCTGGCCGACGTAGTGCGCCCAGCCGCCGCCGTTCACCCCTTGGCAGCCGGTCAGCGTGGTGAGGGCGAGCATCGCCCGGTACGTGGTGTCGGAGTGGAACCAGTGGTTGGTGCCGGCTCCCATGAGGATCATCGAGCGGCCGCCGGAACGTTCGGCGTTGTCGGCGAACTCCCGGGCGATCCGCGCCACCGCCTTGCCCGGTACGCCGGTGATCGGCTCCTGCCACGCGGGAGTGTAGGGCTCGGCGGCGTCGTCGTACCCCGTCGGCCAGCGACCGGGCAGCCCCGGGCGGGCCACCCCGTACTGGGCGAGCATCAGGTCGAACACGGTGGTCACCAGCTGCCCGCCCACCGTCGCGGTCGGTACGCCTCGCCGCAGCACCTCTGGCAGATCGTTGTCGAACCGGGGCAGCAGAACCTCGACGGCGTCGCCGCCGGCGCAGCTCAACCGGGGGACGATCGAGCCCAGGTCGAGATTCCAGCGACCGGCCCCGGCTTCGGCGTACCGGTCGCCGAGCGACCCGTTCGGCACGGCCACGGCGTCGGCGGTCTCGTCCCACACCACCGGCCGGAAGGCCGCCTCGCCGCCCGCCTCCCCGGCGGCGGTGAGATCGGTGGCGAGGTCGGCGGCGGTGAGGAACTTGCCCGGCCGATACCCTCCGCCTTCGACGGGATCCAAGGTGATCAGGTACGGCAGGTCGGTGAAGCGGCGTACATAGTCGACGAACGGTTCCACCGTCCGGTCGACGAAGAACTCCTTCAAGACCACGTGGCCCATCGCCATGGCCAGCGCGCCGTCGGTGCCGGGCTGGGCGGGCAGCCAGTCGTCGGCGAACTTCACGTTGTCGGCGTAGTCCGGCGACACCACGACGACCTTCTGCCCCCGGTAGCGGGCCTCGGCCATCCAATGGGCGTCCGGCGTACGCGTCACCGGGACGTTCGAACCCCACATGATCAGGTAGGACGCGTCCCACCAGTCGCCGGACTCGGGAACGTCGGTCTGGTCGCCGAACACCTGCGGCGAGGCCACCGGCAGGTCGGCGTACCAGTCGTAGAACGACAACATGGACCCGCCGATGAGCGACAGGAACCGCGCGCCGACCGCGTGGGAGACCATCGACATGGCCGGGATGGGCGAGAAACCGGCGACCCGGTCCGGACCGTACTGCTTGATGGCGTGCACGTGCGCGGCCGCGACGATCTCCTGGGCCTCGTCCCAGGTGATCCGGACGAGGCCGCCCTTGCCGCGGGCCCGCTGGTAGCGGCGGCGGCGCTCCGGGTCGTCCTGAATGTCGGCCCAGGCCGCGACCGGATCACCGAGCCGGCCCTTGGCCTCCCGGTACATCTCGATCAGCACGCCCCGGGCGTAGGGAAACCGGACTCGCGTGGGCGAGTAGGTGTACCAGGAGAACGCCGCACCACGCGGACACCCGCGCGGCTCGTACTCCGGCCGGTCGGGGCCGGCCGTCGGATAGTCGGTCTGCTGCTGCTCCCAGGTGATGATGCCGTCCTTGACGTACACCTTCCACGAGCACGAGCCGGTGCAGTTGACCCCATGCGTCGACCGGACGACCTTGTCGTAGGACCAGCGGTCCCGATAGAAGGCGTCTGCCTCGCGGCCGCCGATCTGGTACAGCGCCCGGCCGTCGGGAGAAACCTCCGCGCGCCGGACGAGTCCGCCTACCGCAAGCAATGCCCGGTTTGCGTTCTCGGCTGCGTTCGCCATCCGACTATCCGTCCTACTCGTCTGCTTTTGATCCACACTGACCTGATCGTGATCGGCTCGCAAGCGGCACACCGCGAGCCGCTGCTCATTTCAGCGGGGATCCTCGGTGAGGTCACGGGCCAAAGGTCCCGTCCCGTGGGGCTGACCGGCATGCGGACGGAGCGTTGCCTGGGTGCGGCTCGTCGCCGGGTCGTCCTCGCGGCGCGCACGGGCCACGACGGTGACGGTGAGCAGCAAGGTGGCGAGGGCGACGACGGCCAGGGCGGCCAGGCCGAGCGCATACGACTGGTAGTGCCCGTAGACGGCCCCCATGACCAGCGGCGGAACGAATCCGCCGAGCCCGCCGGCGGCACCGACCACGCCCGTGACCGAGCCGACCATCGCGGCCGGGGCTCGCTGCGCGACCAGCGCGAACGTCGCGCCGCTACCGGCGCCGAGCGCGGCCGCCATGGACAGGAACGCGATCGTCCCCAGCGGGACGAGGCCCGGCGTGAACGCCTGCACGGCGGCGCCGAGAGCCACCACAGTGAGGGCGACGGCCAGGACGCGGCTCGGTGCGACTCGGTCCGACAGCCAGCCGCCGACCGGCCGCATGACCACCGCCAGGAGGACGAACCCCGCCATCCGGTTGGCCGCGTCGGCCTGCGTGAGTCCGTACGCGGTCTTGAGGTACGCGGGCAGGTAGACCGAGAACGCGACGTACCCGCCGAAGACCACGGCGTACAGCACGGCAGCCTGCCAGGTGACGGGCAGCCGAACGGTGGCGGCCAGCCGCTGCGTCAGGCGCTGGCTTGGCGGGACCCGCCCGGGAGCGTCGCGCAGCACCAGCGCGGCGGCGATCGCGTACGCGATCAGGACGACGGCGGTGACGACGAAGGGGGTGGCCGCAGTACCGGCGTCCACAAGCTGCACTGTGGTCAGCGCACTGATCGCAGTGCCGCCCATGCCCGCGCCGAAGACTCCGATCGCCAGACCACGCCGTTGGGGCGGGAACCAGGCGTTGACGAACGGGACCCCGACCGCGAAGGCGGTACCCCCGACGCCGAGGAAGAACCCGCCGACCAGCAACCCGGCCAGCGAGGTCTGGCCCGCCAGGCCCAGGTACGCCACGGGGACGACGGTGGCCAGGGAGACCAGCGGGAACATGATCCGTCCACCGAACCGATCGGTCAGGGCCCCGACCGGGATCCGGCCCACCGAGCCGACCACGACCGGGACCGCGACGAGCAACGCCTGCTGGAACGCGCTCAGCCCCAGCGCCTCCTTGAACTTCGGGGCCAACGGACTCAGCAGCGCCCACGCCCAGAAGTTCACCGCGAACCCGACGGTGGCCAGGGTCAGCATGAGGACCCGTTGCCGCCCGGAGGTCGTAGTAGTCGTGCCGCTCATGTCGTCTCCCTAGCGCTTCTCGGTCGCGGCCCCGGCGCCGGCCGGGTGGTCGTGTGGCAGCGTGAAGGCTGGGCGGGCCCTTCGGTCGAGCCTGCCCAGCCTGTCGGCATAGCGGATTCAGATGAGCCAGCGGTGGCGCTGCACGAACGGCAGCCGGGCCCACCAGCGACCCAGGCCCCAGGTCTGGCCCGCGTAGGTCAGCGCCAACACCACGGTGGTGATCCCGTAGATGACGTGGTAGTCGGTGATCGGGTTGGTCGACCCGCTGGGCGTGCCGTCGGCGGCGGTGCGGTCGAGCGGGAACTCGGCCAGCCACATCATCGACATCATCGCCACGGCCGCGCCGGCCGCGATGCGCATGCCGATGCCGAGGATCAGGGCCGTGCCGACGCCGGCCAGGCCGGCCATGAACAGCCAGTCCGCCCACCAGGTGCCCGCGATGTTGTGGAAGAACGTCTGCAGGAAGGACGGTCCGAGGTCGACGTTGGCGAGGAAGCCCTTGGTCGGCGATCCGCCGTTGATCCAGGCCCGGGCGTCCGGGGTGGCGTAGCCGAGGCCGAACGTCTTGTCCAGGAACGCCCACAGGAAGACGGTGCCGGTGGCGATCCGCAAGACAGCGAGCGCCCGCGCGGCGGTGTGAGTGAGCATCGATCCAGGTGCCTCCGCGCGTTCGCGGTGCAGAACCGGAGCCTTGTGCGGTGTGGCGGTCATGACGTCTCTCCCGTCAGCCTTGCCCTTTCGTTGTCGACCTCACTTTCCCGCGTTCCGGTGTGGTGCACCTGAGGCGAACCGCCCGACCTGGCCGGGACCAAAGACTCCTCACCTGAGGGCCCTCTGCCGATCCGCCGCGAACGATTGCCGTGCTCTCAAGGACCCAGACAGGCTTTCGCCTCTTTCACCCCGGTCATCGTCGGCCCGAACGACGTGTCGACGGTGGACGCGTTCGGCCAGGTGGTGGCCCGCAGCGCGGCCTCGTCCAGCGACATGAGCAGTTCGCGGTCCGCCGACAGGGAATCGGATACCCACACCCCCGTCTCAGGGCCGAGGTTTTCCGCCCGGAACCGGATCGCGATGAAGTAGACCTTGTCCGTGCCCGGCGACTTCCAGGCGGAGGCCTCTTCCGGCCGCAGCGTGCCCCAACCCGGCAGACCACCCGCCATGATCGCGCGCACGAGATCTGCCGCCGGTTCAACACAGTCGAGTGCGGTCTTCGATGGTGACGGCGCGACCGCATCAGCCACAGGGCCGACCGGCGCATCCGGAGGATCTGCACTGGTGCAGGCCGTCAGGCCCAGGAGTGGTACGCCGCTCGCCGCGAGGATCGCCCGTCGAATTCTCACTCGCGCACGGTAGACGGCGGCCGAGCCGGCCGCTGCCCCGTCGCCCCGTCGCCGGGAAGGCTGTGGTCGCGGCAACCCTGGCCGCACGTCCGTGCGTCTACCCGTATGCTGGCCGCTCACGATCTTGTCGCCGACGCCCCCACCAGGAGGTACGCACCGGTGGTCTCCTCCGTCGCCGCAGCCGCCGTGGCATTCGTCTTCGCGCTGGTATGCACACCCCTGGCGGCCCGCATGCTGGCCCGGCTCCGGGCCGGACAGCCGATCCGGGATATCAATCCGGCCGCCCACCAGGTCAAACGGGGTACGCCGACGATGGGCGGGCTGGTCTTCGTCGTCGGCACCGTGCTCGCGTACATGGTCGGGCATCTGGTCATGAACGTGCTGCCGGAGGCGCAGATCGTCCCGCCGGGCCCCACCATGACCGGGTTCGTCCTGCTGGGCCTGATGGTGTTCTGCGGCGGCATCGGATTCGTCGACGACTTCCTGAAGGTCACGAAGAAGAACACCGCCGGGTTGAGTGGGCGCTGGAAGCTCGTCCTGCAGCTCGCGGTGGGCACCGGGTTCGGCATCGTCGCGCTCGGTTTTCCCAGCACCGCGGGGTTGTCGGTCGGGAGCACCCGGCTGTCGTTCGTCCGCGAGATCAGCTGGCTGGACGTCGGCAAGGTGGGCGCCGTCGTCGCCTTCATCGCGATCGTCATGGCGGCGACCAATGCCGTGAACCTCACCGACGGCCTGGACGGCTTGGCGACCGGCACGTCGATCGTCGTGCTGAGCGCGTACGGCTTGATCTCGTTCTGGCAGTATCAGCACTGGTGCGCGGACCCGGACGCGCGCGCGGCCTTCTGCTACCAGGCCCGCGACCCGCTGGAGACCGCGCTCGTCGCGGGCGCAGCGGCGGGCGCCCTGCTCGGCTTCCTGTGGTGGAACACCTCACCAGCGCGGATCATCATGGGCGACACCGGCTCCATGGCGCTGGGCGGGCTCATCGCGGGCGAGGCCGTCGCGACGCGGACCGTTCTCCTGCTGCCGATCCTGGCCGCCCTGTTCGTCGTCGTCACGATGTCCCGGATCATCCAGTACGTCTCCTACAAGACGACCAAGCGGCGGGTCTTCCGGATGTCCCCGCTGCATCACCATTTCGAGATGGTCGGCTGGCACGAGGTCACGATCGTGACCCGGTTCTGGATCATCGCGGGCGCTGGCGTGGTGGCCGGTCTCGGTCTGTTCTACGGAGACTTCCTCAGCCGGCTGCCGTAGCCCGTCGTCGGGCATCGCCGCAGCTCGGTGCCGGTAGAGTGCGCCACATGGACGATCTCGCGCTGGACCGGCTCATCGCGGACACCTTGGTCGAGGACTACGACTGGGACGAGGAACAGGCCGAGGAGGCGGTGGCCGCCTGGCGGGACAGCGGTGGCGAAGGCGGCTGGGACGCCGCCGCCATCGCGGAGACCATCCATCGGGCCACGGAGGAGGACGACTGACGGCGGCGTCCCCTGAGGACGGCTGCGGTCAGACGGCTTCCAACGACAGTTCGACGCCGCGCCAGCAGGCCGCCAGCTCCTCCACCGGCAGGCCGAGCGCCTCACCGAGGCAGATGATCGTGCCGAACCCGGGGGACGGCAGCCGCCCGGTCTCGATCTTGCGCAGCGTCTCCGGCGAGATGCCCGCCGCCTGCGCGACTTCGGTCAGGTCGCGCGCGCCTCGGGCCAGGCGCAGCCGGGCGCCGAGTCGCCGACCGGCTTCGATCTGCTCGGGCGTGAGCGGCTGACGGACCATGGTGCCAGGATAGGCTGGTATTACTATACCGACAAGTGCTAGCCTGCCGGTATAACTATACCGACTCCTGTGACGCGAGGGTTTTCGTGATTGAACTGAAGTCGCCGGCGGAGATCCAGCGCATGCACGTGACCGGCCGCTTCGTGGCCGAAGTGCTCGCCGAGGTCGGCCGGCTCGCCGACGTCGGCGTCAACCTGCTGGACCTCGAGCACCACGTCCGCGGCATGATCAAACGGCGCGGCGCGGAATCGTGCTACTGGGACTACGCGCCGTCCTTCGGCAAGGGCCCGTTCCGCAACGTCATCTGCCTCTCCGTCAATGACGCCGTCCTGCACGGCCTGCCGCACGACTACACGCTGCGCGACGGCGACATTCTCAGCGCGGACCTCGCGGTCAGCATCGACGGCTGGGTGGCCGACTCGGCGCGTACGGTGATCGTCGGGACACCGGCCGAAGAGGATCTGCGGATCATCCGCGCCACCGAGGAGGCGTTGGCGGCCGCGATCGAGAAGGCCCGGCCGGGGAACCGCCTCGGTGATCTGTCCGCGGCCATCGGAGCGGTCGCCCAGGACTACGGCTACCCGGTCAACACCGAGTTCGGCGGCCACGGCGTCGGCCGCACCATGCACGAGGAGCCGCACGTCTCGAACCAGGGCCGGGCCGGGCGCGGCCTCGTCCTGCGGCCCGGGCTGACCCTCGCCCTCGAACCCTGGTTCGCCCGCACGACCGATCGCATCGTCTACGACCCGGACGGCTGGACGATCCGGTCGGCCGACGGCTCCCGAACGGCCCACTCCGAGCACACGGTCGCCGTCACCGACGACGCCCCGCTGGTCCTCACCCGACTCCCGGACGGCCACGCCCAGCCGGTCGCGACGAGCTGACGCGTACGCGCCGGCGGTGTCAGCGGCGTAACAGGGCCACGACAGCACGTCCGTCGATTCTTTCCGGCATGGAGAACACGCTGACCCCCACGGCCGCGACGACAGCGGCCCGGCCGAACAAACTCGTCGAGCTGCTGCTGGCCGACCGCCACTCCGTGCCGTTGTCGATCGCGCTGCATCTGGTGCCGGGCGCCTTGATCGTCGCCGCGTACTTGTTCATCGCCGAACCGTTCGTGCAGGCGATCGGCTATCCGATCTTCCTGGCCTGGGCGGTCGCCCTGGTCATCGTGCTGGCGCCGGTGCTGTTCGGCCTGCTGTGGCTCGGCCGCCGTCGCAACGGCCGGTACTCGTTGCGTGGCGTGGTCGGCTACCGGGACAAGCCGATCCCCCGGGGAAAGGTCACCGCGATGATCGCCGGGCTGATCGTGTGGATGACGGTGGTGTCGCTCGCCCTCGTCCCGCTGGACAACTTCGTCTACGACACCTTCTTCACGTGGGTTCCCTTCGAGGGCGCGGGTGGCAGCGCCACCACCTACCTCGACGGATACTCGCACTCGCTCCTGGTGGTCACGATGCTGGTGTGCCTGCCGCTGACCGGGTTCACCCTCCCGCTGATCGAGGAGTTCTACTTCCGCGGCTTCCTGCTGCCCCGCATCGCCCACCTGCGCTGGGGAGCGCCCGTGCTCAACACGGTCCTGTTCTCGGTGTACCACTTCTGGGCGCCGTGGACCGTGCTGTCGAAGCTCGTCTTCCTGTTCCCGGGGATCTGGCTGGTCTGGCGCAAGCACGACATCCGGCTCTCGATCGGGATGCACCCCGGTTCGGCCCTGCTCATGGCGACGGTGGGCACCATCGCCATCGTCTTCAACCTCATCTGACCCGTCCGCCGAACGGGCGTCGTCCACGATGGACGGCGCCCGTCTCCTCTTCCCGGCTCAGGCGCGCGAGCCGAACAGCTGCGTCCAGTAGTACCGGTACGGCCCGCCTTTGGCCATGCCGATGCCCACGGCTTTGTGTGAACAGTTCAGGATGTTCGCCTTGTGCCCGGGCGAGTTCATGAACTGGTTCATCGTCGCCTTGGCGGTCGCGTTACCGGCGGCGATGTTCTCGGCGGAGGCGTACTGGTAACCGGCTGCGCGGGCCCGGTCCCACGGCGTACGCCCGTCGAGCGAGGTGTGCGAGAAGTACGCCTGGGCGGCCATGTCGGCGCTGTGCCCCTCGGCCGCCTTGGCGAGCTTGTCGTTGAACACGACCGCGCCGCAGCCCGCCTTGGCCCGCTCGGCGTTGATGAGGGCCAGCATCTGCTTCTCCGGGGACAGCTTCGCCGGGCTGCTCTTCGGTGACGCCGTCCGGCCGGCCGGGGCGGACGGCGAGGGCACCGCCGCCGGGGTTGCCGAGATCGAAGGCTGGGCCACCGCCGACGCGGTGGGCGTACCGGTCGGATCGGGCCGGCCGTCGGCCGCGTACGCGATGGTGCCGCCCGCGACGCTGGCCAGCACTACGGCGACGGCCGCCTTGACGGCCAGCCACCGCAGCGGGCTGCCCGCCACCTTCGCGGTCGGTTTGCCGAGCAGCACCGCCAGCGTTCCCGCGTACGCCGGAACGGCCACGCCGACGCGCTGACACTGCGGGCATCGGCGCACGTGGTGGTCGACGCTGGCCCGCTGCTTCGACGACAACGGCGGCTGCGCACCCCCGAGCAGGCGGCTCAGCGGCTGGCAGCGGTCGCTCTGGCGGACCACCATGGTCGTCTTGATGGCGTTGCCCAGCGCGGACCGCGCCCGATGGACGAGCACGGCGGCGTGCGCACCACGGACGCCGACCACCTCGCCGATCTCCTTGCTGGACAGGTCCCAGCGCAGGGCGAGTTCCAGGACCGCACGCTGGCGCGGTTCGAGTCCCATGGCCGCGTCCCAGACGAGCTGGCGCGTCTCGCGGCGTTCCGCCGCCGCCTCCGGGCTGGCCAGCGGATCCGAGTCGGCGACGTCGACGTCTTCGCCGAGCGGCAGGAACGCGCGGCGGCGGGCCGAGCGCAGAGCATGCCGGTACGCGATCGAGAACAGCCAGGTCCGCACGGCGGCCGGGTCACGCAGCGCGGGCAGGTCGCGCCAGGCGATGAGGAAGCATTCCTGGACGATGTCCTCGGCCTGGTGATGGTCGCCGACCTGCCGGACGACCAGGCCGAGCAGACCAGGCCAGTACCGGCGGTAGAGCTGTTCGAACGCGTCGCGGTCCCCGGCCGCGGCGGCCTGCGCCAAGGGGGCGTCGGACGTCATGTTCACTCCCGGGGGTCGAGGGCTTGACCCTAGTAGGTGCCTGCGGACCACGGCACCATTACGGTCAGCGCGGAGATTTCCGCGACGAGCCCGTGGATGCGATGCTGCTGGGTGGTCAGCGAGACGGCGGACTGGCGGCCGGATGAGCCGGGCACAAGCGTCAATATGCCTGACATTCGAGCGGTAGAGGATATCGTCACCTCATGACCGATTTGCCCAGCCAGACCGGTCCACGGGGTAGCTCACATCGAGATCAACGCCGCTGCGGAGGGGACGAGAAGACATGCCGTACGGGCAGGAACCGACCGACCACGCGGAGCGCAGTCAGCTGGCCGCCAAACTGCGGCAGAAGCGGGAAGACGCGCAGCTGACCGCCGAGGAGCTCGCCGGCCGGATCGGCATCACGGCCGACGACGTCGAGGCGATCGAGCGAGGCGACAAACCGGCGTCCCGGCAGGTCGTCTACGGCTGGCTGAACGCCTGCGGAATGCTCGGCCCCGAGCGTCGCGCCATCATGGACCTCGCGGACAAACCCGCCGCCCGCTGACGCCCGCCGCCCGGATCCCCGCCGACCGCCGACGAACCGCGGCGCGGGACAACTACCGGGCGCGGACAACCACCATCGGGATGGCCCAAGCCGGATATGGAAGCGCTCCCATATCCGGTTTATCCTCAGTTCACGTTCTCCTCATCGCCCTTCAAGGAGAGATCCGTGAACAACCGTCCCCCAGCACGCCTCCGCGCCCTCGTGTCCGCGCTGGCGATCGCCGCGGTCTGCGCCGTCTCCACCGGCGCCGCGTCCGGCATCGCCCGCGCGGCCGCGTACCCCTATCAGGACCCGTCGCTGCCGACCTCGGCTCGGGTCGCCGATCTGCTCGGCCGGATGAGCCTCGACGAGAAGATAGGCCAGATGACTCAGGCCGAGCGCGGCTCGGCCACCCCCAGCGATGTCACCACCTACCGGCTGGGCTCGATCCTGTCCGGCGGTGGCTCGACGCCGTCGTCCAACACCCCGTCCGCCTGGGCCGACATGGTCGACGGCTTCCAGAACGGTGCGCTCGCGACGCCGCTGCGCATCCCGATGATCTACGGCGCCGACGCCGTCCACGGGCACAACAACGTGGTCGGCGCGACGATCTTCCCGCACAACATCGGCCTCGGCGCCGCCCGTGATCCGCAGCTGGCCCAGGACATCGGCCGGGCCGTCGCCGAGGAGGTCACCGGCACCGGCGTCCAGTGGGACTTCGCGCCGTGCCTGTGCGTGGCCCGCAACGATCGCTGGGGGCGCACGTACGAGTCGTTCGGCGAGAAGCCGGAGCTCGCGTCGGCGATGACGACGATCGTCACCGGGTTGCAGGGCAGTACGCTCGGCGCGGCCCCAGCGTCCGTCCTCGCCACCGCCAAGCACTACGTCGGCGACGGGGGCACCGCCAACGGCACCGACCAGGGCAACACCCAGATCTCCGAGACGGAGTTGCGCGCGATCCACCTGCCGCCGTTCCAGGCCGCCGTGCAGAAGGGCGTCGGCTCGGTGATGATCTCCTTCAGCAGCTTCAACGGCGTCAAGATGCACGGCAACCAGTACCTGATCACCACCGTCCTCAAGGGCGAACTCGGGTTCACCGGCTTCGTCGTCTCCGACTGGAACGGCATCGACCAGATCGACGGCGCCACCGGGCTGTCGGCGACCGACGTGCGTACGGCGATCAACGCCGGCGTCGACATGGCGATGGAGCCGACCGCCTGGAAGACGTTCATCTCGCTGCTGCGTACCGAGGTGCAGGCCGGGCGGGTCACCCAGGCGCGGATCGACGACGCCGTCAGCCGCATCCTGACGAAGAAGTTCGAGCTGGGCCTGTTCGAGCGGCCGATGGCGGACCGCTCTTACACCGGCTCGGTCGGCAACACCGCCCATCGGGCGCTCGCCCGCCAGGCCGTCCGCGAATCGCAGGTCCTGCTCAAGAACACCGGCAACCTGCTGCCGCTCGCGAAGTCCGGCGGCAAGATCTTCGTCGCCGGTAAGAGCGCCGACAACATCGGGTACCAGAGCGGCGGCTGGACCATCACCTGGCAGGGCGGCAGCGGCGCGATCACCCCCGGAACGACCATCCTGCAGGGAATCCGCAGCACCGTCGGCTCCGGCGCGACGGTCACCTACAACGTCGGCGGCAGCGGCATCGACTCCTCGTACCGGGTCGCCATCGCGGTCGTCGGCGAGACCCCGTACGCCGAAGGCCAGGGCGACCGCCCGAGCGGGCTCGGCTTGGACAGCACCGATCTGGCCACCCTCAACACGCTCAAGGCCAGCGGCGTACCGGTCGTCGTCGTCCTCGTCTCGGGCCGCCCGCTCGACATCAGCGCACAACTGCCGGACTGGCGGGCGCTGGTGGCGGCCTGGCTGCCCGGCACCGAGGGGCAAGGCGTCGCCGACGTCCTGTTCGGCGACTACGCGCCCACCGGCAAACTGCCCGTGACCTGGCCCGCCGGCGCGAGTCAGGAGCCGATCAACGACGGTGACGGCCAGACCGGCCTGTTCCCCTACGGTTACGGGCTGACCTACTCGGCCGGGGACACCTCACCGCCGAGCACCCCCGGTACGCCGACCGCCTCCGCCGTCACCAGCAGCGGCGCGACCCTGACGTGGAGCGCCGCGACGGACAACGTGGGGGTGACCGGTTACGACGTCCTCAACGGCGGCTCGGTCGTCGCCTCCACCGCCACGACCTCGACTGTCCTGAGCGGACTGACGCCCGCCACCACCTACACCCTCACCGTCCGAGCCAGGGACGCCGCGGGCAACCTCTCCCCCGTTTCCGGACCGGTCACCTTCACCACCACCAACGGCGGCACCGGCGGCGGGACCTGCAAGGTGGTCTACACCGCGAACGACTGGGGCGGGGGCGGCTTCGGCGCCGGCGTCACGATCACGAACACCGGCAGCACCAGCATGACCAGCTGGACGCTGCGGTTCACCTTCCCCGGCGGCCAACGCGTCACCAACGGCTGGTCGGCGACCTGGACGCAGTCCGGCGCGGACGTGACCGCGACCAGCATGAGCTGGAACGGCAACCTCGCACCGGGCGGCTCCACGAGCATCGGCTTCAACGGAAGCTACACCGGCTCGAACCCGCCGCCGGCGGCGTTCACGCTCAACGGGGCGGCCTGCTCCACGAGCTGACCTGCGCCGCGCGCCCTGGGCCGGAGTCGTGCCCGGCCCGGGGCGTACCGCGATCAGGCCGACAGGCGGAGCGTGAGGATCTCGAACGGCCGCAGCGTCACGTCCACGCCGCCGTCGGCGACGACGAGGTCGGTCAGCCGCCGCTCCAACAGGTCCACCACGGTGGCCGCTCGCACCGGGAAGCCCACGGTCAGCCGGGCTGCCGCCTGATCGCCCCGCGCCTCGTAAAGACGCACGACCAGGTCGCCGCCGCGATCGTCGGCGAGCTTGACCGCCTCCACGACGACGCCGGGCTGCGACGACGCCACCAGCGGCGGGTTCGCCGGGTTCACGGCCGCCACCCGCAGCGGCAGATTCAGCCGGTACCCCTCGGCGATCGCGTCGCCGACGCTCGCTCCCGGCAGCAGCGCGTACGCGAACCGGTGCACATCCTGATCGGCATGCGGATCCGGGCTGTGCGGCGCGCGTACCAAGGTGAGCCGCACGGTGGTGGTCCCCGGGCCGCGTGTGACGTCGTGGCCGTAGGTGGCGTCGTTGAGGACGGCGACGCCGTAGGACGGCTCGCCGACGTGCATCCAGCGATGCGCCCAGATCTCGAACCGGGCGTCGTCCCAGCTCGTGTTGGTGTGGATCGGGCGGCGCAGGTGCCCGTACTGGATCTCGGCCGTCGCGTGGTCGGTGTGTACGCCCACGGGGAACGCGGCCTTGAGCACCTTCTCCGACTCGCGCCAGTCGACCGTGGTGTCGACGTCGAGCCGCGGCGACCCCGCCGCGAGCCGGTAGGTCTGGGTCATCCGCGACGCGCCGAACACCCGGACGACCTCCACCTCGGCGAGGAGCGGCCCGTCGGCGCGAACCGTCACCGACTCCGCCGTGGTCAGGTCGGTCACCGTGTTGCGGTAATGAGCGTCGATGTCCCACGCGTCCCAGTTCGTGGGGTGGTCCGGATGCACCTGCAGGAGATTGCCGCGCTGCCCGGCGGCCACGGCCTCGCGTCCGCTGTGGACGTCGACGGCCGACGTGATCAGCCCGTCGCCGTCGACGACGACGCGCAGTACGCCGTTGTCGAGGACGACCCCGGCATCGGTGGTCGCCACCGTGGCCGGCGGTCCCGCGTACTCGGCGATGGCGCCGATGCCGAGTGCCGGAGCGCTCGCCCACACGGCGTACCGGCCGCCGGGCAACGGCTGCCCGGCCCCGGAGGGCACGACGATCACCTCGTCGCGGGCGTGCGGGGCGGCGTTCAGGACCGCCGGAGCGGACGCCCCCAACTCAGTGGCCGCATCGGCGATCAGCTCCTCCAGCTCGGCCTGAATCCGCGCGTACGCCTCGCGCGCCTCCTGGTTGACCCACGCGATCGAGCTGCCGGGCAGGATGTCGTGGAACTGCAGGGTGAGCACCTGCTGCCACACCTTCTCCAGCCGCTCGTACGGGTAGGGCGCGTTCGCGTACCGGGCCGCGGTCGCCGCCCACAGTTCGGCTTCGCGCAGGAGATGTTCGCTACGCCGGTTGCCCGCCTTCGTCTTCGCCTGCGTGGTGTAGGTGGCGCGGTGCAGTTCGAGGTACAGCTCACCGACCCAGACCGGCGCGTCGGCGTACTCCTCCTGTGCGGCGGCGAAGAACTCCGCCGGGGAACGAATCGTCACCGCCGGGCTGCCGTCGAGATCCCGGAGGCGACGGGCCCGTTCGAGCATGTCGCGGTTGGGGCCGCCGCCGCCGTCGCCGTAGCCGAACGGAACGAGCGACATCGTCGCCGGTCCCGCGTCGGCGAACTGCGTCTCGGCCCGGTTCAGCTCCGCCGCCGTCAGTTCGGCGTTGTAGGTGTCGACCGGGGGCATGTGAGTGAACAGCCGTGTGCCGTCGATGCCCTCCCACCAGAACGTCGAGTGCGGGATGCGATTCACCGCGCTCCACGAGAGCTTCTGGGTCAGGAACCAGTCGTTGCCCGCCAGCCGCGCCAGTTGCGGCAGCGCCGGGCTGTAGCCGAACGAGTCCGGCAGCCACACCTCGCGGGTCTCGACGCCGAACGCCTCCAGGAAGAAGCGCTTGCCGTGGATCAGCTGCCGGGCCAGGGCTTCGCCGCCGGGCAGGTTCGTGTCGGACTCCACCCACATCCCGCCGACCGGCACGAACGTGCCGTCTGCGACGGCCTTGGCGATCCGCTGCCACAGCTGCGGGCGGCGCTCGCGGATCCAGGCGTACTGCTGGGCCTGCGACGCGGCGAACACCAGCTCCGGATACTCGGTCGCGAGCTGCGTCACCGTGGCGAACGTGCGCGTGGCTTTGCGAACGGTCTCCCGCAGCGGCCACAACCAGGCGGTGTCGATGTGGGCGTGGCCGACCGCGCTGACGCGGTGCGCGGAGGAGTGTGCGGGCCGCGCCAGCACCGGCGCCAGCACATCGCGGGCCGCCTGCGCGGTCGCGTTCACGGCGTGCAGGTCGAGCGCGTCCAGGGCGCGGCCGACGGCGTACCAGATCTCGGCTCGTCGCTGGCCCGGCGGCAGCTGGCCGCCGAGCTGGCTGAGCACCTCGAGGTCGTGCAGCAGGTGCCAGACGGCCTCGTCGCGCACCGCGACCTCTGCGCCCGCGAACCGGTACAGCGGCTCGGTCCCGGCGGTCGCGCGGTCACCTAGCGGGCTCGGCGGCCAGGCCCGGAAACCGGGCATCGGCATCGGGTTCGCCGCGGCCTCCACGAACAGGTCGATCGCCTCACCGCCGGCTGCGACGGCCGCCACCGGCACGTGGTGGTTGCGCGGCGCGATGCCTTTCACTGGTACGCCGAGAGCGTCGAACGCCAGGCCTTCGGCCTGGAATCCGGGCCAGGAGTCGGTGAACCCGAGGTCGACGAGGACGTCGACGTGGCGACCGGCCCAGTCGGCGGGGACGGCGCCGGTGAGATGCAACCACGTCGTCGACCACGGCGGTCCCCAGGGTGTGCCCGGCTCGAACGCCGTGTAGTCGGCGGCGAGCGCGTGATCGACAGCGACGGGTTCGCCCGGCGCGTGCCAGGCGGTGACGGTCAACGGATTCCGAAGTGGATAGAGCGCCGGGCGGATTCGCTGGGCCAGCACGCGATCGAGGCGGGCGGCGGTCTGACGTTCGCGGTCGTGCACGGCGGCTCTCCTCGCGGCAGCGGACTGGCCGGCGACTCGCCGCCGTCCGTCGATCGGCGCGCCGCTGACTCGTCGTCCCGGGTCAGCGTCACGGTCAGTAGCATTCGACACGGTAACGCGGCGAAGCCTAACGAAAGGACGGGACCACATGTGGCACCGCAAACGTGTTCTCGTCCTGGCCGGACGTGGCCGGTATGAGGATCCGTGGCACGACCACGCGGCCACCTCGCACGCCGTCGCCGTCGAGATGGCGACGCTCGGCGTCGAGGTCCAGATCCGCAGCACCTTCGCCGGCGTCTTCGCGCTGCTGGACGATGTCGACCTCCTGGTGGTCAACTGCGGCCGGGGCCGGCCGGATCCAGCCTTCGACGGCGACGACGAGCAGTGGCAGGCGGCCCACGCCGCCATCGTCCGGTACGCCCGCAGCGGCCGGGCGATTCTCGGACTGCATCAGGCGGCGAACACCTTCCCCGACCACCCGGGGTGGCGTGGCATCCTGGGCGGACGGTGGATTCCGGGGCATTCGACGCACCCGCCGCAGAGCGTCGCGACCTTCACCCCGGCCGCCGCGCACCCCGTCGTGGACGGGCTCGGCCCGGTGGTGGCCGACGACGAACAGTACTGCGCGCTGGATGTCGCCGAAACCTCGGAGATCCTGCTGACGACCCACCACGACGGCGTCGATCACCCGGTCGCCTGGCTCAGCGGCGACGCCCGGGCGATCTATGACGGGCTCGGCCACGGCGTCGAGTCGTACGCCTCCGCTTCGCGGCGGCGACTGCTGCGCCGCGAGGCGATGTGGTTGCTGGGCGCCCCGGACGACGAGGTACGCGCCGCCTGACCCGGTCGCGGTGAAGGTCGCCGGGGTCGGGTCGACCGTGCGGGCGAAGATCTTCTTCGACGAGGCGTGGCGCCCAGTCCACCGGGTTCGATCAGTCGGCGGTCGCGGGCGTGCGGCCGAGTTCGCCGGCAAGCTGCCGAAGCCAGGTGGTCTTCGTGCGAATGGTGACGCCGATGGACCGGAGCCGGCGCCCTCCAGCGCACCACCGAGGAGATCGAACATCGCCGACGTCGGCGGTGCCGCCGGAGGTTGAGTCAAGCGGAGGTTCGGGCCTTGGCGGCGGCGAAGGAGTGATCGCCGCTGCCGGATCGGCCGCGCAGTTCCGCCGGCACTCCCCCGGTCCCGTCCACCGGCTCCTCAGCACGCCGGGCGCGGCCGGTCGGCGACGACGCTGCGGCGGGGCGCAGGGTGCCGTCAGCGACCCGGCCCGTACCGGGCGGGACCATGGGCGGGGTCATTCCGGCCGCCGACGAGGAGGATCCGGCCGAGGTCGCCGCCGCCACGCTGAGTTCTGGGCCGGCACCGGCGGCTCGCCGCCCGGCCAGCGTCCGGAGCGCAGCCGGCAGGGTCGGCGTACCGACGGCGGCGCCGAGGGAGCCACCCGGCACGGAAACGGTGGGCGGCGACTCGACCCCGGGCAGCGAACCGCCGGGCAGGGTGGGGACGAGGTCTGCCCCGGACAGCGACAATCCGTCGCCCGACAGTCCGGCAAGGTCCGACAGGTCGGCGGACACGCCGGCTGCGGAGACCAGGCCCTGCAAGCTGGTGACCGCGCTCGTCACGGACTCGACCGCGGTGACGACGTCGTCGGTGGAGTTGCCCTCGCTCGCCGGTCCGATGCTGACGCTCGGCGTCCTGATCCCGGCGGCGGAGCAGACCTGGAGCATGGTCGTGTCGAACAGACCGCCCAGGGCGGTCATCTCAGCACCGGAAGCCTGCTGGAAACCCAGGGCGGCCCAGGCGGTCAACGGGTTCGACAACGCCGCCAGGTAGCTCTGGTACAGGCCGGACACGATCTGGAAGCTCGCGGGGACCGCGCCCGCGAGCGTACCGAGGCCGGAGACGACCTGGGACGCGTCGATCCGGTCGCCCCACATCTTCAATTCGGCGAGCGTGCGCTGAGTTTCGCGTTCCAGTTCCCGACCGGCCTCGTCCGGCCAGTGCGGCAGCAGGTCGGCGGCGCGTACGTGCAACTCCACCTCGGCGGCGGCGATCCATTCGCGTACCTGGGTCCACATCCGGGCCGCGTCGGTGAGGGCGCTGACGTTGGCGTTCTGCGCGGTCACCATGGCGAGGTGGGTCTCGATCGGCAAGAGGTTGTACGGGACCACGGTGCGCTCCTCAGACTGGCTGCTGGTCGGTGGACTGGGCGGCGGCCTTCTCCTCGGACTTGCCGGCGGAGTCGGCCCTGCCGGCTGAGTCGGATTGGTCTGCGGAGTCGGACTGGTCTGCGGAGTCGGATTGCGACGTCGAGGCCGAGCCGCCGAGCGACTGGACCATGCTCACGCCCGCCGTCGCGAGATCGGCCGTCGCGGCGACGAGCTTCGCCGCACTGGAGACCTCGGCGGCCGAGTAGGTCACCGCGATCGTGGTGACCTTCGCGCTATAGGTCAGCAGCTCGTCGGTCACCTGCGTCAGATAGGCGGCGGCCGCGACGGTGGCGGCTTTGTCCAGAAGGGACATCGCGATGCCCTCGACCAGCCCGGTCAGGTTCGGCGGTACGCTCGCCCGGCCCATCGAGTCCGGGATCGGCGGCACGGTGAGCTGCTGGGAGAAGGCGGCCATCGCGGTGGGGTCGCCGTGAACTTCGTACATCAGGTGCCTCTCCTCGGGGTCCGGCCTTCGGCCACGTCGTCGTGCTGATCGACCTGCCACATCTCCTCATCGAGGAGGCTGATCGTGTCGTTCTCGGCGTCCCAGCGCCGTTGGGCCGCCGGGGCGGCCTTGGTCGCGCCGTTGCGCCGGCCACGCAATGCCACACCGGGCACACCGGCCACGCCGGGCGCTGCGGCGGCTCTGCGGTCTCGGGGGCGGCCGGAGACGGGCTGCTCGCTCGTGCCCGGCTTGATCCCACCCGGTTGCTTCGCGGCGGCGGCCGCCGCGTGAGGCGGATACATCGGCGGATACCCGCCGGTCGCGGCGGTGGCAGTGGTCAGCGCGGTCGGCAGCGGTGTGACAGTGGGCCCGGTGCCGGTCGTGGGAACCGCCGCCCGCGCCACCGCGTCGGCCACGACGCCGCCGTCGACGGCCGATCCGGCGCCGGCCAGGCCCGGCAGCCCCGAGGCGACGCCGGGCACGGAGCCCGGGTTGATCACGTCGCCCAGGTCCGTCGGCAGCGGGCTGGTGACCGGATCGGGCGTGGCGCCGCTGCCGGTCAGGGCCTCGGCGAGGTCGCTCAGCGCGCTCACGACGTCGGACGCGTCCTTCGTCGGGTCGGTCGACTCAGTGGACGTCTCCTCCGGCGTCGTGGCCGGATTCGGCGTCTCCTGTAGGGACTCCGGGGCCGACTCGGGGTCGGGCGTACTGGTCGGGCCGGCGGCCGATCCGGCGTCAGGACTCGTGCCCCCGGCCGGACCGCCCGGCGTCTCCGACTCCCCCGCGCGAGGACCTGGCCACAGCAGGCCACCGACGGCCAGGGTCATCGCCTTCGCCGTGTCCGCGTACGCCTGCCCCAGCTCGTTCATGGCTCGAACCGAGTCCGCAGTCGCGGTGACCAGTTCCTCGGTCATTTGAGCAGAGCTCAGTTTGCTGACGTGGGGATCCGGTCTGCCAGGGGCGTTCAGGACATCCTCGTACCGGTAGCCGCGGAGCGCCCAGTCACGTCGTTGTTTGGCGAACTCGACCTTGCCGTACGTCGTGGTGATCAGATTCGGCAGGTCGGTGAGCCGCTGCACGACTCCCGAGTCCTTGATCTGCGTTATCCACGCCCCCAGCGCGTCCCGGGACTGGACCAGGCGACCGTCGACCTCGGTATGCGCGCCGTCGGTCCAGCCGTCAGCCACCACTGCGCGCCGGTTCTCGAGCTGGGCCTCGGCCAGACCGAGCCAGGTCGTGAACCCTTGCCACATGGCGAGCGCCTGCTGCAGCTGCTCGCGGTGACCCAGTTCCGCCTTGACCGCCGCCAGGTGCTGGTCGATCGTCCACGCCTTGTAGTCGAAGGTCATGGCGTGGCTCCCACGGGATCGTCGAACCGAGGCTCCCGGTCGGGCAGCCCGTCGGCCGGGGGACGGTTGACGATCGCGGTCAGTTCGTCCCGGCTCATTCCGGCAGCCGTGGCGTAGAGGTCCGCGCAGTCGGCGATCATCGCCTGGAAGCCGGCGAAGCCCTGGCGTACGTGGGTGATAAGTTCCTGCACCTTCTTCGTGCTGTCCACGTCGCAGCCGAACAGGCCGGTGCACCCGAACTCACCGGTGCACTCGGGCATGCCGCCCGCGCAGGCGTGCGCCGGTTGACGGACGAGGTCGTCGCCGTAGGACGGAGCGCCGAGCCGGCTGGCCGCCTCCCGCATCTTCTCCGGCTTTCCGTCGGTGAACTCCTTCGCCATGCTCCCTCCCTTGTGGACGTCATCGACAGCCAAGCAGCCCGGCCGGACCGGGCGCGGCAGGCGGCAGGTTCCGGCCACGGCTACTCCCCCGGTGGCAGCCAGCCGAGCTGGACGAGTCCCTTGTGGCCGCGCCGATCCACGAGCCAGCCTCGGCCGGGCGGGAGCACCCGGGCACGCATACCGCCGAGCAACGGACCCTCGTCCCGGTCGCCGGACATCATCAGACCGGGGGTGCCGACCTCCCGGAGCCTGGCCAGGAACGGCTCGAACAGGCCCCGCCCCGCTCCGCCCGTCCGCCGCGTCAGGACGACGTGCAGCCCGATGTCGGACGCTTGCGCGGCCAACGGCAGCAGCGACATCAGCGGATGGTTCTGATGGGTGGCCACCATGTCGTAGTCGTCGACGAGCACGAAGATCTCCGGTCCGCGCCACCAGTCGCGCGCCCGCAATTGCTCCGGCGTGACGTCCGCACCGGGCAGCCGCTTGGACAGCGCCCCGGCCACCTCCGCGAGCAGCCCCCGGCTCTGCTCGTCGTTGGTGCCGTAGCCGAGCAGGTGTTCCGGGCCGACTTCGCCGAGCAGGCTCCGGCGGTGGTCGATCAGCACGATGCGGGCCTGCTCCGGGTGGTAGGCCCGGGTGATGCGGCGGGCCAGCAGGCGCAGGAACGACGACTTGCCGCACTGGGTGTCGGCGAGGAGGAAGAAGTGCGGGTCGGCCGCGAAGTTCAGCCGCATCGGGGACAGATCCTTCTCATGGACGCCCACTGCGAGTCCCGCCTCCGCGCCGGCCAGGTCGTCGGTCTCGGGGAGGTCGGCGTACGGGTGGACGCCGGGCAGCAGCCGCACGGACGGGGCCGGCCGCCCAGGCCACGCCGCCGCGACCGCCTCCACCAGGCCGCGTACGCCGTCGGCCAGATCGTCGGCGCCGGTCCGGCCGTCGATCCGGGGCAGCGCGGCCAGGATCTGGTGACCGCTCATCGAGATCCCCCGGCCCGGCGCACCCGCCGGTACGCTCATCGCGGCCCGCCGATCGATGAACGAGTCGATCGGGTCACCGATCTTGAGCTCCACCTTGCTGGCGAACAGATCGCGGACGTTCATCCGCAGATCGAAGGAGCGCGCGCAGCTGGCCGCGAGGTGGATGCCGTAGGACAGCCCGCGGGCGGCGATGTCGGCGACCATCTCCTCCATGTCCTCGAAGTCGCCGCGCAGCGTCTGCCAGCCGTCGATCACGAGGAACACGTCGCCGTAGTGGCTGTCGGCGAACCTTCCCTCGGCCCGGAGCCGGCGGTAGGTCGCCATGCCGTCGATGCCGTGCTCGGCGAACAGCGCTTCCCGCTGCGCCAGCAGAGTCGCGACCTCGGCGACGGTACGCCGGACCGCGCCGGTGTCGAGCCGGCCGAAGACGCCGCCCACGTGCGGCAGGCCGGCGATCGAGCCGAGCGTGCCGCCGCCGAAGTCGAGGACGTAGAACTGCACCTCACGGGGAGTATGCGTGAGCGCGAGGCTGGTGATCAGCGTCCGCAGCACCGTGCTCTTGCCGGTCTGCGGCCCGCCGATGACCAGCGTGTGCCCGGCAGCGCCGGACAGATCCAGCTCCAGTGGATCGCGGCGCTGCTCGAAGGGGCGGTCAACGAGGCCGAGCACCGGACGCAGCGGCTTGGCGCCGGGGACCGTCAAGCCGCGTACCGGGTCGACGGCCAAGCCGGGCAGCAGCTGGTCCAGGCTCGGCGGGTCGGACAACGGCGGCAGCCACACCTGATGCGCCGGCGTGCCACGGCCGGCCAGCCGGTCGACGAGCACGTCCAGCAGCGTCTCGCCGACCGCGGTGTCTTCGTCGAGCGGCTCGGGAGCCTCGTCGACGTCGAGGTCGGCGGCGACGTAGGAGGTCGTGTACTCGCGCAGCGCCAGGCGTTCGGTCGCCGTGGCCGGAATTGGCTGTCCGGTGGGACGCTGTCGCACCCCGGACACGTACGCCGACCGGAAACGCACCATCTGCTCCGTGCCGACCTTGAGGAACCCGTGACCGGGCGCCCGCGGCAGCTGGAAGGCGTCGGTGACGCCGAGCACGGCCCGGCTCTCCATCTCGGAGAAGGTACGCAGCCCGATCCGGTACGACAGGTGCGTCTCCAGGCCCCGGAGCCGTCCCTCGTCGAGCCGCTGCGAGGCGAGGAGCAGATGAACTCCCAGCGACCGGCCGACCCGTCCGATCTGGACGAACATGTCGATGAAGTCGGGCTTGGCCGACAGGAGTTCGGAGAACTCGTCGCAGATCACCAGCAGCGTAGGTACTTCGGGCAGCGGCGCGCCCGCGGCTCGCGCCTTCTCGTAGTCCCGCAGCGAGGAGAAGTGCCCGGCGGCCCGCAGCAGCTCCTGCCGCCGGATCAGCTCACCGTTGATCGCGTCGGTCATCCGGTCGACCAGGTGCAGTTCGTCGGCCAGGTTGGTGATCACGGCGCTGGTGTGCGGCAACGAGTCCAGCCGGGTGAAGGTCGCGCCGCCCTTGAAGTCGATCAGCGCGAAGTTCAACGCGTTCGGCGGATGGGTGACCGCCAGGGCCAGCACCAGCGTACGCAGCAACTCCGACTTGCCCGAGCCGGTCGCCCCGATCAGCAGACCGTGCGGACCCATCCCCTCCTGGGCCGATTCCTTCAGGTCGATCTCGATCGGCGCGCCGTCGGCCTGGATTCCGAACCGCACTCGCAGCCGATCCCGGTGGGGTCGTGGCACCCAGGTGCCGTCCGGGTCGAGCAGGTACGGGTCGTCGAGTTCCAGCAGCTCGGCCAGGCCCAGCTCAGTGGTCATCGGCGCGTCGCCGTGCAGACCAGCGCTCAGCCGCAGCGGCGCCAGTTGCCGGGCCAGTCCTTCCGCGGCGACCAGGCCGAGCGAATCCGCCTGCCCCAGGTGCGTACTGCCGTCGAGGGTCTCGCTGACGAGATCTCCGGTGGCGTCGACGTCCAGCACGACCGCGGTGCGGTCCAGCACCCGCGGCGGCGGCGAGCTGAGGTCGACGACCGTGACGCCTTCGACGCCGCCGCCGGTCATCAGATGGCTGGATCCCACGACCGCCCCGCCGTCGAGGACCACGACCAGCAGCGGGCCGGGCGTCCGCGTGTCCACCTCCGGGTCGAACCGCGGCCGCTTGGTCAGCTCCTCCTCCAGCATCGACTCCAGCGCCGGGATCGTCGGCGCCACCAGCCGGAGCGGGCCGAGCGCGTCGGTACGCTCCGGGTGCAGCGCGTGCGGCAGCCACTTGGTCCACTCCCAGTCGGCGCGCTGGACGTCACCAGCGCAGACCGCCACCCGCAGATCGTCCGGCGGGTGCAGGGTGACGAGCTGCGCCAGCATCGCTCGCACCATGCCCAACGCGGTCTCCCGATCGCCGCGCAGGTAGATGCGGCTGAACCCGTTCGTCGCGATCGCCAGGGGCAACCGCTCGATGGCGGCGTACGTGGTGATGAATCGGCGCAGCGCGAGCGCCGACAGCGGCTCCAACTCCTCGAGGGCCTTGGTCTCCGGGGCGACGATCGTCAACGCCGGACTCTGCGCTCCCCGCCCGATCCGGGCGGTGCCGAAGTCGGGATCGTCCTTGCGGCGCTCCCAAAGCCGGTAGCTCGCCGCTAGCGCCCACAACGTGGCCGGATCCGGATGCAGATACTCCATCACGTCGCGCTGACGGCGTACCGCACGCCGCAGCCGCAGCCGGTGCTGGGCGAGGTGCCGCAGGTATTTGCGCCGGGCCTGCCCCATCTCCCGTTTGCTCGGGCCGCCGCCCTGCAGCAGGCCGGTGATCAGCATGACGAGCATGCCGACCCCCATCAGGCCGTAGATCACGAAGCGGACCGAACCGCCCAGGGTGCCGGAGTACATGAGCATCATCGCGACGGTCATCGCGACCATCGGCAGCACCGTCAGCAGCTGCGTCCACTGCATCGCCGCCGGGGGTGGGATCTCCGGCGGCGCCTGCAGGATCAGCTCCCCGGCCGGCATCTCCGGAGCCGGTCTACGAGCCGGTCTCTTCACCACGACGGTCGCCACGAACGCGATCGTGCGCCGGGGCCGGCACCGGATGGGGCAGGTGGCAGGAACGTGCCGCCTCGGTTCGGGCGACGGCGCGGCTACCTAGCGTTGCCCGCAGAGGAACCCGAGTAATGGGAGGACGTGTGACGGGCGGAAACGGTTACTGGATCGACATGACCTACGCGGACAACGCGTACGCCATCAAGGTCCACGAGGACAGAAGCGACGAACAGGACCGGGCCACCCGGGCCAACGACGCGCGCAGCAGCACCACGATCGCCCAGCGGATGGGCGGCACGGTGCAGAACCGGGCCTTCGACGCCGGCCGGGCCAGCGTCGAGGACTTCACCCGGGTCCACCGGAACGGTCAGGAGACCAACGAGAACAACCGGCTGGCGATGACCACCGTCCAGGGCGGCGACCTGGAGACCGTCCAGGTGCAGGCCTCCATCGACTACGGCGTCGCCGGCGCCATCAACCGTTGAAGGGCAGCTTGAGATGAACGATTCCGACCGCTACTTCGTCGGCATTCCCGACATGTACGCCGAGAGCAGCGAGTTCTTCCAGCACGCGACCTTCATCCGCGAGACGGCGGAGGAGAAGTTCCAGGTGGTGGCCCGGCTGGCCTCGGGCGATCAGCTGTCCGAGCAGCAGCTCGTCGAGGCGCAGTACGAGATGAAGATGGCCGACGACCACTCCGGCGGCCTGGAGCAGCACGGCCGCGTCTTCGGCAGCGTGGGCGACATCGCCGAGCAGACGTTGAGCACCGCGCTGCGGATCGTCACCCGGCACTGAGCCGCACGCGGCCCAGCCCACACGAAAGGCCCCTCCCGTCCGGAGGGGCCTTCCTCACGTCCGGTCTCAGACCAGGAAAGTCTGCTCCGGCGGCTCGGCCACCTCCCGCTCGATCGGCGGCGGGTCTGCCCACCCGGCCCGCCAGCGTCGGCGGCGCCCTCTCGGCTGGACCAACGCGATCACCAGGGCGAGAGCCACCCCACCGGCCGCCGCTCCGGTCAGCCACTGCGCGGTCGTGGCCACCTCTCGTCGCCGGGCCGCCGCAGCGAGCTGAGCCGCGTCCGGCGGGCTGGGCACGAGCGCCGGAAGCTCCGCCTCGCCCCGGAGATCGAGGCCGTCGGTCACCGCCCGGTATGGGTTGATCAATCCAGCGCCGTAGGCCGTGCTGCGCGATCCGCCCCGCGCCGGGCTCGCGGTCGCGATCAGCCGCTGGGCGACCTGCGCGGCCGTCAAGGTCGGCCAGGCCGACCGGACCAGCGCCGCCGTGCCCGCGACGAAAGGCGTCGCGAAGCTCGTGCCGTCCACATAGGCATGACCGTCCACTCTGGTCGGCGCCAGCACCTTCACGCCCGGTGCCACGATGTCGACGTACCGTCCGGTCCGCGAACCCGACATCAACGCGCCGTCGATGTCCACGGCGCCCACGCCCAGCACCCCGTCGTACGCCGCGGGGAAGGAGGGCAGCTCACTGCCGCCGCTCGGCTGCCCGTTGCCGGCCGCCGCCACCACCAGCACGTCGGCCGCCACGGCGTACGCCACGGCCGCCCGAACCGCTGCGAAGTCGTCGTAGCCCGCCAGCGACAGGTTGATCACCTTCGCGCCGGCGGTCACGGCGTACCGGATGCCGTCGGCCAGAATCCGGGGATCGATCCGCAGGGTCTCCCCACGGTCGTCGACATCCCGGTCGCTGATCCGGACCGGAAGGATCGCCGCGTCCGGTGCGACTCCATGGAACCCGACACCGGGGAGTCGGCCGCCGGCGATGATGCCGGCCACCGCAGTGCCGTGCGATACGCAGTCGAAGGTCGCAGCCCGCTTCCGCGTCGTGAAGAAGTCCCGGCCGGCCCGCACCCGCCCGCGTAATTGTGGATGGTCCGAATCCACCCCGGAGTCGACGACCGCGACGAGGACGCCCGCTCCCCTGCTGTAGGGCCACACCCGCTGCGGATCGAGTACCTTCTGCGCCCACGGCAGCTCCCGGACCTGCGGCCGCCCCGGATCGGGATCGTGGCAGGTGCCAGCCGGTGGGACCGCTCGGGCGGCCGCGACGCCGATCCCCTGGACAGCCACCACAGCCAGCACGGTCAGCACCGTTGCGACAAGCCGACGAGCCTTCACCACTCTCCTTTCGCCATCGTGATCGTGTGGTCGTGATCGTGCCGTCGGTCGAGGCACCGGCGAACCGGACGGCAGTAACCGGCCACCAGCCGATCCAGGTCCTGCCGACGTCCGACACTGGGCCGATGTTCACCGAGTACGAGCAGTTGGCGGAGGAGATCCGGGCAGTGCAGCGGGGCATGGCCGAGATCCGCGCCACCTTCGACTCCGACGACGGGCTGGTCAGCGCGACCGTCGGCGGGGCCGGGGAACTGATCGAGCTGTGGCTGGACCCTCGGATATTCCGCGACCCCGACTCGGTCGCGCTCGCGCGGAAGGTCACCGACACCGTCCACCGCGCCGCCGAACTCGCTCACCGTCAAGGCCTGGAGCTGGCGGCCGGTTATCTGCCCGCCGGGATCGAGGCCGCCGACCTGCGGTTCGACCCCCTGCTCACCGCACTCGACCGCCAGACCGGCGGAGGCGTACGGCGATGACCATCGACCGCGACGGCGACGGATTCGTCGACATGTACCCGGAGGAGACCACGACGCAGTTCGCGAGGGTCCACACGGCTGGCGCGGACTTCGGCCGGGCCTGGGCCACAGCGCTCGACCGGATCAGCAACCCGGGGAAGGTGGGCAACGGCAGCATGGGCCAGGCGTTCCTGGCCGGCTACGCCGAGGACAAGGAAACCCTGGTGACCGCGGCCGGTCAGGTGCGCGGGATCTACCAGACGCTGGCGAACAACGGCTACCAGGCTGTGCAGCTGTACCAGGGGGCGGCGATCGAATCCACCAAGCAGTTCCCGCCCGCGTAGCCATGAGCGACGTCCTCGAACCCGTCGGCGACCTGTGGGACGCGGTCCTGCGGTGGGGCGGCAAAGCCAAGGACGCCATCTGGCCGCCGGACAGCGAATCCGACGTCCTCGCGCTCGCCCTGGCCTGGGAGGCGGCGGCGGACGCCTTGCAACTGGCCATCGACGTCTCCGAGGCGGCCGCCAACCGGCTCCTGGAGACCTGGCTCGACTCGGCCGGCTACCAGATGTACTACAGCCTGCACAGCCTGAACCTGGGTGCCCGCGATGCCGCCGGCCTCACCCAACTCGTGAGCGCCATGCGTCAGATCGCGACCAAGTGCCGCAACTACGCCCAGGACATCGCCGACACCAAGAACCAGATCCGGGCCGAGATCGCCCTCAACGCCGCCCTGTTCGCGCTGGCCTGTCTCGGCGGGCCGGCTGGCATGGCACTGTTCGCCTCGCGTATGGCCAGTCAGATCGCGGCGCGGGTGGCGCTGATGGCGCTGCGTGTCGCCACCGCGGCCGGACGGATGGGCAAGATCTCGAAGTTCACGCTCGGCATCGCGAAGGAGGGCCTCGAAGAGATCGGCATCGACTTGACCGGCCAGAAACTGAGCCAATGGCAGGGATACCGCCAGAACGTCGACCTCAAGCAGACGGCCACCGCCGGGCTGGCGGGCGCGATCGGCGGTCCGTTGAGTGAAGGGCTGGCCAAGACTCCCGGCCTGAAGCAGCTCGCCCATCAGCCCGGCCATGCGGCCACAGCGGCCAACGCCTTCGTCACCAACGGATTGTCCTCGCCCGTCGCCGGGCACATCTCGCAGAGCGCCATGTCCGGCGACTGGGCGGCGATCGGGGACGCCGGAGCCTACGTGAGATCCGTCCGCGACAACGGATTCGCGGCGGGGACGATGGCGGTCAGCCGGTCCAGCACGGAGCTGGCCGGACGGCAGGTCCATGCGGCGGTCACCGGCGGGCCGAGCACCTGGGACCAGGTGGCGGCCCAGCTCGGGCACGACGGCTCTGGGCCGCCCGGCGGAACGCCGCCCTCGCCGCTCGCCCCGGAATCAGCCGGATCCGGAGCGGGGACCGGAGCCGGTGCCGTCGGCGGGTCGGGGGCCGGTAGCGGAGCCGGAAGCGCGGGCGGGTCCGATGCCGCGGGCGGGGCGGCGACCGGCGGAGGCACCGGAACGGGGACCGGTGGCGCGGGCGCGGGATCGGGCGGCTCAGCCAGCTCGAGCGGTGGCTCAGCCGGCTCATCCGGTTCGGGCGGATCGAGCGGTAGCTCAGCCGGATCGAGCGGCAGCTCAACCGGCTCATCGGGTTCGGGCGGATCGAGCGGTGGCTCGGGCGGCTCAAGCGGTGGCTCGGGTGGCTCTGGCGGCTCATCCGGCCAGGCGGCCGGCCCGGGACACCACGGTGACGGGTCCGGTGTGGACGCGCCCGACCCGACGGCCGAGAGCGCCTCCACCCCGGAGGGGTCCACAGCCGCGAACGTGGACAGTGACCAGTCCACTGCAGACATTCCCGGCCAGGATCCGGCGACGCCGGTCGCCGAGGACGTCGCCGAAGCGACGAGCAACCCAGACCTTGGGGCAGGCGACGTCGCCGCGCAGCAGCCCGGTCAGGCGACCGGCGCTTCGCCCGTCGAACCCGGTGGCTCCGATTCTGCCGAGACAACCAGCCCGAGCCCGGCCGCGACCGCACCGATCATGGCTGCGCCCCCGGCCGCGACCGCGCCAATCCTGGCCGCGACGCCGCCGCCGACGTCGACGTCGTCCCGCCACACGACCGTCCAGGCCACACCGGCCGCCGGTTCGGCCCAGACCGCGAGGAGCGAGCCCGCTCGAAACGAAGCCGCCAAGGCCGAACCCGCCAAGGCCGAGCCGGCCGAGGGCGAACCAGCCAATGGCGAGCCGGCCGAGGGCGAACCGGCCGAAGGCGAACCGGCTGAAGGCGAACCGACTGAAGGCGAACCGACTGAAGGCGAACCGACTGAAGGCGGGCCCGCCGAGGGCAACGAAGGCGAAGGCAATAAAGGCGAGGGCAATAAAGGCGACCGCAACGAGGGCGAGGGCACGACCGCGGAGGGCCCCGGCTCGGATCGGGAGCAGGCGGCCGATCCGACCGGCACGTCGGCACAGCCTACGGCCACTCCCGACTCTCCGACCACTCCGGATGCCGCTCCCACTCCCGAATCGGAGCGACGGCAGCTCCTTGCCGCGGGCAGCCCGTCCGGACCGCACTCCGCCCCGGCAGCCGATCCGCCGGGACCGGGCCGCGAACAGCTGGCAAATGAGCCGCCCACAAGCGACCAACCCGCAAGTGAGCGACCCGCAAGTGAGCGACCCGCAAGTGAGCGACCCGCAAGCGAGCCGTCCGCAAGTGAGCCACCGGCAAGCGAGCCGCCTGCGCCAACGGACGATCTCGTTGACGTCGTCGCTGATCTGCTCACGTCCGGCTTCCAGCTCAGCGGCCCGGTCACGGTCACCGCCGGTCCGGACGGTCTTGACGTCGCGTTCAGTGAGGGCACCCAGCGGCGAGTGCTGGTCGAGCGGGCGACGCTCCCCGCCGACACGCCCGTACGCCTGCACTACGACCCCGGGACCGACACGTTCCGGCTGAGCGTCGGCACCGACGTCGACGTCACCGATGCGGGCGTACGCATAGCGCTGGCGCAGGCGTTGGGCCGGGTCGAACTGGGGCCGTCCGAGTTCCACGCCGACGACCGCAGTCCCGAGGAGATGTTCCTCGACGTGCTTCAGGCGTACAGCTATATGGGCATCTCGGACGTGGGCCACGCGCTGGCGACGAACCGGCCGCCCGGGCAGACTGGTCACGACGCGGACGTGGCCGCCGCGGTACGCCTGATCCAGCAGGCGCGGGCGGACGAGCAGCGCGTCATGCGGGTGCTGGTGGCGGCCTTGACGGTCGATCCGAGCCTGGCCGATGTCATCGTGCGGCTGACCGCGATCGACGCCACCGTGAGCGGCCATCCGGCGCGCCGGCTGGCGCGCCTGGCTGGGGAACTCGACGCGCCGGCCGGTGACAACGCGCCGGAAGCGCGGCAGCGCGCCGAGGTGGGCCGGATCGTGGCGGCGACTCTGGACACCGTCCGGCAGCAGCTCGAACAACGGATGTCCGGGCCGGTCGACGTGGCCGATCTGTCGACGATCGCCGACGCGGCGGTGAGCCACGCGCTGACCGTCCTCGGCACCGCGCAGGCGAACGGCGACCCGCTCCAGGCGATCGGACCCGACGGCACTTTCACCGCAGAGGTCACAGCGGCGGCCCAAGTCATCGCCACCGAGCTGCAGTCCGACGTGGATGGTCGGCAGATCGCGTCGCGCGAGGGGGCGACGGAGCCGGGGCGAGTACGGTTGCGGCCGCTCGCCGGTGGACCCGCGCAGCTGGACGCCGCACTGCAGGCGGCGCTGCGCTCGGCCGCCACGGCGCTGGGGTTCGACGCGTCCGGTGCCGAGGTGGCGATGCTGGCCCGCTGGGGCGAGGCGTTGCACGGCCTCAGCGGCGACGGCGGGCCGATGTCGGCGGCCGCCCTGGTGGACTCCGCCCGCGACGTGATCCGGCGGACGATCGCGAATCCCGACCGGGTGTCTCTTCGCGACACACACCGGGGCGACGCGTACGTGGTCTTCCAGCGCGTCATGCCGGACGGGCGGGTCGTCGCGGTCACCGTCCACGTGCACCGGTTCCTGGCCGACCGGGAGGCGACCGTCGCGCACGTGGAGGTCCGGTCGAGTATGCGGACCGATGCCGGGCGGGCGATGGCGGGATCCATGCCCTATCGGGCGCGGGTGACCACGCGGCGCGGGCCGGCGCGCAACGACGTCCTCAACGACCTCACCATGGGCACGCCCTACACCGCCACCCGCGCGGTTCGCGCTGCGGTCGGGCAGGCCGCCGCCGCGTTGGGGCTGACCTCGACGGAGGACGGTCACCGCAACACCTATGACGTCGGGTGGTCGGGTGGCGCGGGACCAGGGCGCGTCAGGTTTCGGATCGCCGACGTCGGCGGCGGGTCCGCCGTCGAGGTACGCCCGCCGCGGCCGGGTGCTCGGGAGCAGATCTGGGAGGTACGCATCGCGCCACAACGCCTCAACCACGTCGGGCTGTCGCTCGACGTCGCCGAGGCGCTCGGGCTCGCGTACGCCATTCACGCCGAGCACGTCGAGGGCCGCGTTCGACCGCGTTCGGCCGAGGTGACGCCGCAGGCCGCGCGGCTGGCCGCGATCGCGGCGGTGATGAGCGTTCCGCAGCCGGCCTCGGCGAATCCGGCGTCCCGGCGGTTGTCGGCCGAAGCGCAGTCGCTCATCGAGGACCTCGGTCTGCGGCTCGACCAGCCCGAGTTCGCTCAGCGCCGGGCCGATCTGGCTTCCATCGTCACGACCTTGTTCGGCGCGGACGCGGCGACGGCGGTCGACGACTTGCTCGCCGACCAGGGTGTGACGGCGGCCGACCTCGGCAACCCCGACGCCCAGAAGTACGCCGAGGCGGCCCGGGACCGTGCCGCCGCCCGGGAACGCGCCCAGACGGTGACCGACATCCTCCTCGACCGGGAGGTGAGTCCAGCGGGGACGCAGACTCCGGCGATCGCCGAGCTGCGCTCGACCGGTCCGGCGCTCGCAGAGACCGACCTGGCCGAGCAGCTGGCGACCGTGCTGCCGGAGGTGGTCCAGAGTCGCGGCCTCACCCTCGTCGCGGTACGCCGGGTCGGCGCGGACACCGTGGCCACCGTCAACCACCCCGGTCTGGCGGCCCCGGTGACAGTACGCATCCGGACCGGCCCGCTGCCGACCGGCGCGTCGGCGCATACGACGATCAGCCTCGACGGCGACCGCGTAGTGACGATCACGCTCGCGGACGGGCAGCCGGCGGACCTCGCTTCGCTGCACCTGGTCGGGGCGCTCACCCAGGCGCTGGAGAGCGTCGGGCGTACGGACAACGGCAGGCCGGCGCGGCCGGCGGACGCGTTCGGGCACCACCAGCTCAGTCGTCGCCAGCGCCACGACATCGCCGGGCCGAGTCCCGCCGACGTCGCGCTCGCGGCTCAGATTCAGTGGCAGGCGGAACGGATGAGCATCGACCGCCGCGCCGTCACAGTGGTCAACCTGATCGTTCTGCTGCACCAGGCCGGCGTACGCGACGGCCAGTTGCACTCCACGTTGCGCCGCCGGCTGCTGGACCGGCTGCTGCCCGCTCCGCTCGCACGACGGGTGAAGGCGCTGCTGGAGATGGAGACCGTGCTGGACCCGGCGATCCGGGCCACTCTGCTGGAGATGACGACCGCACCTTCGCGAACGGTTTCACGGGGACGACGGCGGTTCACGGCGTACCTGCCGGTGGCTCTGGAGGCGACCGGCTCGCTGAGCACGCCACCCCATCAGCCGCTGCAACCGTATGTGCGCCGCATGGCCGGCCGCCGGGCGGACCAGCTCGAACGCCGGATCGCCGCACGCCGGTTCCAGATCAGCCGGCTCGGCTCGGACTGGGTCGCCGCCCGGCGTACGCCGGCCGCCGCCGCCCTGGCCCGCGGCGTCCTGTGGCCGGTGAAGTTCGCCCGAGCGCGGCCGTTGGCGCTGCTCACCGGCAAGCTGCGCTACCAACGCCCATGGCGGGTCAGCGCGTTCAGCAGCCGGACGGGCTTCTCCCGGCTGTTGCTGCCGGACGGCTCGCACACCTGGGTCGCCTACACGAAAACCGCGGCGACCCGGATGGTCAACCGCCTCGGGGGCACCCGGTTCTCCACGTTCACCCCGTGGAACGACAACGCGGGACCGGACCACGGGCACCACAACCAATTCGGCCCCACCGGCACACCGCCGGGGTACCTGTTCCCCCTCACCGGCAACCACGTGATCGATCTTGTCGCCGCCGTCGTCGGGCATCTCCCCGTCACGGTGAGCACCCGGGACGGCAGCGGCATCGGCACGCCCTTCCCGTTCGGCAACAAGGAGAAGGAGATCCGGCCGACGACCGTCCGGGCGGCCGGCCGCTTCGGCGACGGCACCTATGTGGCGGTGGCCCGCGCAGAGCCGTCGGCGGAGCTGACGAACGACCACACGTTCACGGCGTACGTGTTCATCGGCACCTTCATCGACGTCCGGATCGCCGGGGTGAAGAGCTTCTACCTCTGGGTCGGCGGCCAGGGCCTGTCCGTCACCGGCAGTCAGGACTACGACGACCTGGTCCGCAACCTCGCCGGCATCACGGCGGAGCACCGCCGGCTGGTCTCGGAGGGACACCGGCTGCGGGCCTGGTGGCACCGCCGCAAGGCGGTCGGCAGATACCTCGGCTCCTTCAAGGCCGGCGGTGAGGTCCAGCCGATGGTCTTCGAGGCGGGCTACTCGCACCGGTACACGCCCTACCTGGACACCGTGGACCGGCTGGGCTGGGACGTCAGCCACGCCCACGACGACCGGAGCACTCCGGAACACGAGCACGCGGACAACTTCCACGACCCGTTCACGCAGGCCAACGACTCCGCGGGAATACAGGTCAACCCCAACGTCTCGGTGCTCGTCGGAGCGTTCGACCCCATCAACGCGTACCGGTCCGGTCGCGGCCGGGTCCGCGCCTGGTTCCGGCGGCCGGATGTCGCCGAGGCGCTCGGCCTCATCGACGCCGCCGCGGTGCTCGCCCCTGGTACGCCGACCGGGGCCGACCCGGCAGCGGGCAGCGTGATCGACTCCATCATCAATCCGCCGTCGCCGCCTCGCTCCCGCTCGCCGTACAACTTCGACGGTCCCGAGGACGAGGACGACGACGAGAAGCCTGGCCCGATTCTCCCTCCGACATGGAGACTCGGACCGTGAAGTCGCGAATCCTCCGGTGGCCGAAGTGGATGTACGCGGCCGTCGGCGTACTCGTCGTCGCCGCCGTCACAGGGTTGTCCTGGTGGAGCGAGCCGGAGCTGATTCCGCTCGGCCCACCGGCGGGTGCGGTGACGATCGCCGGTCAGCTGGCGCTCGATCCCGCCGCACCGGTCGCAGGCGCCACAGTGACGGCGCGCGCCACCCTCAGCGCCGAGCGGGACGTCGTGCTGGCCGCGTTGATCGTGAAGGTACGCGACGAGGCCGGCGCGTACTACGACTTTCCCGCCCTGGTGAACGCCGAGTTGAGCACGGCTCCCCGGGTCTTCGAGACGCGCCGTGACCTTCCTGCGCCCGGGACCTACACGTATTACCTCGCCTACCAGTTGGACGGGGCTTGGGTCAGTCTGCCGCCCTGGCAGCGGGTCACGGTGCGCTGACCGGCAGGCGCAGCTCGAAGATCGCGCCGCCCTCGTCGGCGTTGTAGACGGTGAGGGTGCCGCCGTGGGCCTGGGCGACCCAGCGGACGATCGACAGGCCGAGGCCGGAGGAGCCGCCGGTGCTGGAGAACCGGTCGAACGCCTCGTCGGCCAGTGCCGCGTCGATGCCGGGACCGTGGTCGGCCACGGTGACGGTGCCGCCCGCCACCGTGATGTGCACGATCGCGGCGGCGCCCGGTCGGCGTCCGTACCGGATGGCGTTGTCGAGCAGGTTGCCGATGGCTCGCTGGACCAGGATCGGGTCGGCGTACACCTTGGTCGGCGCGGCGGTGACGGTGATCTGCGCTCCCTCCGCAGCGGTGTCCTCGGCGACGGTGGACACGAGCTGGTCGAGCCACATCGGCTGGATGGCCAGCTTCTCGACCCCGGCGGCGAGCCGAGCCCGGACGAGCAGGCCGTCGATGATTCGGCCCATCCGGCCCGCCAGCCGGACGGTGCGGGACAGCAGGTCGGCCTGCCGCTCGGGGTTGTCGAGGGCCGTCTCGGCCAGGGCGCGGAGGGCGGCGACCGGCGTACGCAGATCGTGCGCCGTCTCCGCGAGCAGGACTTCCTGCTGATGAAGGGCCGCCGCCACGGGCCGGATCGCCCGGCCGGACAGGGCGTGCGCGGCCGCGCCGAGTCCGGCGAAGAGCACGAGGCAGCCGCCGATGACCAGCGCCGTCAGTTTGTTGTGCCGTTGCCGCTCGGCGTCGGTGCCGGCCACGGCGACGATGGCGCCGACGTATTCGTGTTTGCGGTCGAGCAGCGGCTCGACGCGTACGCGTACCAGGTCGCCCTGGCTGTCGCGTTGGTAGCCGACGACCGCCCCGCCGCGCCGGACCGCGGTGGCGGCCAGTCCGCTGAGCACCGCCCCGTCCATCGGTACGCACACCTGCCGGGACATGTGCGCCTGGAAGGTCAGCGTCCCGCCCGGCATGATGGCGAACTGCGGGCAGCGATCGTCGAGTTCGTCGGTGTTGACGAGGCTGAAGTCGATCGCCTCGTCGAGGATGATGAGCCGGCTGACCGACGAGGTCACCCGGTGGAGTTCGGCGTCGAGGCGGGCCTCGCCCTGCCGGCCGTCGCTGCGCACGATCCACCAGGCCAGGCCGACGATGGCCAGCATGTTGGCTGTCGTGACCAGCGCGGTGAGCACCCAGCGCAGCCGGCGCAGCCGCTCGGTGGCCGAGGACGTCATTCGGCGCCCAGCAGGTAGCCCCGGCCGCGGACGGTGTGGATCAGCTGCGGCTCGTGCAGTTTGCGGCGCAGCCGCTTGACGACGACGTCGACCACATTGGACATCGGATCGGTGCCGGAGTCCCAGCAGTGCTCGATCACCTCGGCCCGCTCGACCACCTGGTCGGCCCTGGTCAGGAGGTACTCCAGCACGGCGTACTCCTTGTCCGAGCAGGTGACCAGGACGCCGGCGCGGCGGACCTCCCGGCGTGCGCAGTCTAGCTCCAGGTCGGCGTGGCGTAACACCGACGGCCGCCCCGTGCGGCGGCACAGATTGGCCACCCGGGCGCCGAGTTCGGCGACGGAGAACGGCTTGACGAGGTAGTCGTCGCCGCCGTGCTCGAAACCGGCGACCCGGTCGGCGAGCGCGTCCCGCGCGGTGAGAAACAGGACGGGCACCGCCCAACCCTGCCGTCGGCGCGTATGCACGTAGCCGATCGAGTCGCCGTCCGGCAGCATCCGGTCGAACACGACGCAGTCGAACTCCGTGCTGTGCAAGGCATCGTCGGCCGACGCGATGTCCTGGGCCTCGTCGACCCGATGGCCGTCGGCGGTCAGTTTCGCGACCACGGCCACCCGCAGGTCCTCATCGTCCTCGACGACCAGCACTCGTGTCATCAAAACCTCATGTACGCCGGTGGATCGTGTCCGTACTGCAGGCTAGCCGAACCATCCGATGAGGAGGACGTCCGCCGTGAACACCCCAGAGCCCGCCGGGATCGAGGCGATCCTGGCTTCGGCGGTCACCGAGGTACTCGTCATGAGCGCGGGCGCCGCGCCGATCGGCCAGTTCCGTGCCGTCGACCGCGAGAACCTGGCGCGCGGCGTACGCTACCGCGTCTTGTTCCCGGATTCGGTGCGGCTGTCCACGAAGGTCGGCCGGATGGCGCTGGCCGGGGCCTGTGTGCGTACCGATGTCGAGATCCCGGTGGAGGCCGTCGTGATCGACGGGACGACGGCGCTGTTGCCCGGCCAGCCGACCGGCGTGGCCGCGTTCCGGCTGCCGGGGGTGGTGACCGCGACCCTGGAGCTGTTCGGGCGGCTCTGGTCCACCGCGGTGCCGTTGACGCCGGTGGACGAGGTGCCGGCGGACGGCCCGTTGACCTGGCGCGAGCGGGATCTGATGACCTTGCTCTACACCGGGCACACCGACGAGTCGGCGGCGATGAAGCTGGGCATCTCGGTGCGCACGGTCCGGCGGATGGTCGCCGACATCATGAACCGGCTCGGCGCCCGCAGCCGGTTCCAGGCCGGAGCCAAGGCGGCCGGGCAGGGCTGGCTGATGGCGAGGGCGGGCTGATGTCCGGGCGGACCCTGCTGGTCTCGCGGCAGCCCGGGGCCTACCCGACGATCGGGCACGCCCTGTCGGAGGCCCCGCCGGGCGCGGTGCTCTCCATCGCGGAAGGCACCTACCTGGAGACGCTGGACCTGGTCGACATCACCGTGACACTGGCCGCCGTGGCCGGGGCGAAGGTCGTGCTCGACGGCACGGGCACGGACCGGCCGGCGGTGCGGGCCAAGAACGGTGCGGTGAGCCTGCACGGCATCGAGGTACGCGCGGGGATCGCGGTGGACGGCGCGGCGTTGACGTTGCGGCAGTGCACGGTGACCGGCGACCGGCGGCCCGCGATCAGCATCCGGGGTTCGGCCGGTTTCACGGTGACCGACTGTGCCGTCAGCCAGGCCGAACAGGGCATCGTGATCGACGGCGCTCCCGGTCGGCTGGAAGGAACCACGGTCTCCGACGTGACCGGCGACGGCATCATCGTGGGCATGGGCGCGGACCCGGCGATCCGCAACTGTGTCGTCACTGGCAGTGGTCTGCGCGGAATCTACGTCTACCAGTACGGCCGCCCGGTCATCGAGGGCTGCGAGGTGTCGCGGACGGGTGCCGAGGGGATCTCGGTGGCCCAGCACAGCAGTCCGGTGATCCGCGGCTGTTCGGTGACCGACGCCCGTGGGGTCGGGATCGCGTTCGCGGCCGACTGTGCGGGCACCGTCGAAGCGTGCCGCGTGGAGAACACCGCGCAGCCCGGCGTCGCCATCGCCGAGGGCGCCACGACGACGGTGGTCGCGGCCGCCACCTCGGGTAGTGGCCCGACCGGCCACGGACTCGACTCGCTGCTCGCCGAGCTGGACGGCATGACCGGGCTGGCCGGGGTGAAAGCCGAGGTCCGGGCCCTGGTCGACGAGCTGCAGGTGAACGAGTGGCGACGCCGGGCCGGTCTGCCGGTCGGCGCGGCGAGCCACCACCTGATCTTCGCCGGAGCGCCGGGCACCGGGAAGACCACGGTGGCCCGGACCTACGGCCGCCTGCTGAAGGCGCTCGGTGTGCTGCCGCACGGCAGATTCCGGGAAGTCTCCCGCCGGGATCTGGTCGGTCAGTACATCGGGCACACCGCCGAGAAGACCTCGCTGGTCTTCGAGGAGGCCGTCGGCGGCGTGCTGTTCATCGACGAGGCGTACACGTTGTCCCGGGCCGGGGGCTCCGGCGGCGACTTCGGCCAGGAGGCGATCGACACCCTCGTCAAGCTGATGGAGGATCACCGCGACGAGGTCGCCGTGATCGTCGCCGGCTATACCGACGAGATGGCCGACTTCCTGTCCGCGAACCCGGGGCTCGCCTCCCGGTTCGGCAAGACCGTCGAGTTCGGCAACTACACCCCCGCCGAGCTGCTCGACATCATCGGCCGGATGGTGGCGGCGGGCGAGTACGAGCTGGATCCGGCCGCCGCGCCGGTGCTCCTGCGCTACTTCGCCCGCGTCGCCGACGGCCCGAACTTCGGCAACGCTCGCGACGCCCGCCGGCTCTTCGAAGGCGTACGCAAGGCGCAGTCGCAGCGGCTTCGGCAGTCCGGCCGGTTGCCGACGGTGGACCAGTTGCGGGCGATGCTCGTCGACGATGTGCTGGTGGCCACGGCAGACTAGGCGGCGTGCGGGTTTTGATCACGGAGGACGACGGCAATCTCCGGCTCGCCCTCGAGGTCGCGTTGCGGGGTGCCGGATTCGCGGTGGACACCGCCGCCGACCTGCCCGCCGCCGACGAGGCGTTGTTCGTGAACATCTACGACTGTGCGGTGTTCGACCGGATGCTGCCGGGCGGGGACGCCCTGCGCTACGTCCATCGCCGACGCGGCGACGGATGGCAGCTACCGGTGTTGTTCCTGACCGCCCGGGACAGCGAGGCCGATCGGGTGGACGGGCTGCGGCTGGGCGGCGACGACTATCTGGTGAAGCCGTTCGCCATGGCGGAGCTGCTCGCCCGCGTACGCAGCCTGTGCCGGCGCAGCACAGCGGGCCGCCCGGTGGCGCTGCGATGCGGCGACGTGGAACTGGACGGCAGCCGGCACCGGGTGACCCGGGACGGCGTACTCCTGACGTTGACCCGCAAGGAGTTCCTGATCCTGGAACGGCTGATGACCGAGGCGGGAACCGCGGTGTCCCGGCCGGAACTCGTCGCGTACGCGTGGGACGAGATGGCCGATCCGGCGTCCAATGTGCTCGATGTGACCATCGCCCAGCTACGGCAGAAGCTGCGGGAGCCCGCGGTGATCCACACGGTGCGCGGGTTCGGCTATCGAATCGCGTCCTGACACCGGTCTCAGCCGCCCAGCGACTGTTGCCGGGCCGCCTCCGGGTCGAGCCCCGGGCCGTCGGGCAGCCTGGCCACCAGGCCCGCCGGGAGCTTGACCGCCCGGTCGGCCGGGTAGCCGAGCATGCCGAGCACCTCGGGGCGGGCCACCGGATATCGCCGCCCGACGTCGGTCACCACGGTGAGTGTTCCGGCCGGGGCTTCCGGCGACGGCATCGACTCCACGACGGCCGCCCAGCCCGGTGGCACGTAGACCCGGTCCGCCAATGGTGTTCCGGTGTTGGTTCGCCGGATGGTGACCGACATCGGGTCGGCCGGTGGCAGCGCCGGATCGATCGTCAGCCGAGGGATCGCCTCACCGGGCGCGAATGTGGTGCAGACGGTCGCCTCCCGACCCCGCAGCGGTGCCATCTCCGGGCGCGCCGGGGGTGCCGGGTCGGCGACCGGGTTCGGCTGGCGGGCGGCGGCCGCCAGCGACGGGGCCAGGGCGAGCGCGTACGGTTCGGCGCCCGGGTAGGCGGCCAGCGTCGGCGGGTACGCCCGCTGGATGTCGTACTGAAGCTCGGTGATGGGGCGCAGCGAATCCCGTTCGGCCAGGTAATACTGCCGTCCTCCGGTGGCCTGCACCATCAGGAGCGCCCCGATCCTCAGGTCGGTCCGTCCGGCGACGGCGGTGGACGGCTTACCGGCGTCGGGCACGGGGATCGGCTCGATCGGGGCGCCCAACGGCAGCACGTCGAGCCAGGCCTGGCCGACGCGTACCCAGGGCAGCGTGGTCAGGGCCAGCCCGGCGCCGACGGTGGCGTAGTCGTTGACGGGGTGCCGGTGACCGCGCCAGATCAGGAACCGCTCGCCGGAGGAGGCGAGCTGCGCCGCCAGCGCCTGATCGCCCAGCGTCCGGCCACCGGTGGGGTTCGTGCCGACGAGGAGCACGGACTCGTCGACCCGGCCGCCGGTCACGTCGGTCGTGGGCGCTGAGCACAACGACCAGGCTCCGGTGAGCAGCCGGTCCGGGCCGGGCAACGCGTCGGGCGCGTCGGGGATGCCGAGCCGGGGACCACGCGGTACGCCGACCAGGGAGTCGCGGGACACGCGCACGGTCTTGGCGTGCGTACCGACGAGCAGCAGCGCGGAGGCGTAGTTGGTGACCGGGTGCAGCCTGCCCTGCGTCCACACGTATCGGGTGCCGGTCTCCTTCTCGACGATGACCGTGTTGTCCTGCCGCCACGCGGTCGCACCGCCGGGCACGATCATGCCGTAGACGCCGACGCAGGCCAGGGCGACGATCGCCAGTGCGACACCGGCGTACGCGGCGGCGGCCGAGCGGCGGAACGGAAGCTGCTCGGGATCGGTCTCCCGGAGCACCAGCGCGGAGGTGGCCCGCTGAAGGAGGAACTGGTACGCCTGCAGCTGGTCGCGTTTGGACGCCATCAGCCCCCCAGCCCGCGCACGTACTCGTACAGGCCGAGCACCGAGCAGGTGACCGGCACGATCGCGGCCATCACGAGGATCTCGGCGTACTCGGCGAACCGGCTCAAGTAGGGGCTGTGTTTGCGGGCCACGCCGAGGGCGATCACGGTCGCGCCGAGACCGAGGACGACCGGCCCGGCGATGACCAGCGAAGACGCGCGGTCGGCCAGCAAGGTCTCGGCGACCAGGAAGCCGAGGCCGAGGACGGCGGCGACGAGCAGCGGGATCCGCTGATGGAGGATCGGATGGAGCCGGGCGCGCAACAGCAGCCCGACGCCGATGATGCCCGCCAGCACCGCCGCGGCCGTGCTTCCGCTGCGTACCAACAGGATCTGGCAGGCCGTCAGCACCACACCCGAGCCGGCGAGCATCCCGGTCAGCAGCGCGTCCGCCCGGACGACCGCGGCGTGGACGAGTTCCAGAGACGGCTGCGGGTCGTCACGGATCAGGTCGGCGGCCGACCGGGGCAGCGCCGGCATGGGCACCCGGCCGATGCGCAGCGACAACGGCGCGTACGCCGTCGACAGGGCGAGCACCGCCGCGGCCAGCACGGCCGCCGCCTCCGGCGCGGTCAGCGTCTCGGTGGTGGCCAGCCCGGCCCCGGCGGCGGTGAGCAGCCCGGTCACGGCCGCCCCGAGGAACAGCTGCGCGGCGGCGGTCACTCCGAGGTAGCCGACCAGCGCCGCGAGGAGCAACGCCGAGCCCGCTACCAGGAGGTGCCCGGCAGACAGCTCGGTCACCGGCGTCGACCCGGCCAGCGCCAGACCGCCACCGGCGAAGGCGTACGGCAAGGCTGCCGCCGCCAGCACCGCGCCCACGCCGGCGTCGCCGATCGCGCGAGCCAGCAGCATGCCCGCCGCCGACAGTCCGACGGCGACACCGAGCGCCCAGAGCGCGGGCGTGGTCCACGGCGGTCCGGCGCGTACCACGGCGATCAACCCGGTCAGCAGGACCAACGCTCCGACGGCCAGCGCGGCGTGCCGGGTGTGCCGGGGACCCCAGGCGCGGCCGGTGCCCTGCGAGCCCGTGGCGATGGCGTCGACCAGGTCGTCGTATTCCAGCTCGGGCCACTCGGTCCGACCGGGGGTCAGGTGCAGGATCTCGCCGTCGCGGACCCGGTGCGCCGCCAGGGTCCGGTCGAGCTCACAGATGGTGCCGTCGGCCCGGCGCAGCAGCCAGCCGCCGGGGACGCCGTCGTCGGCCAGCCCTTCACCGGCCCGGGCCAGCAGACCGGGCAGGATCTCACTGATCGCGGCCTGCTCCGGCAACGCCATGTCCAGGCGACGACGCGGCGCGGCGATGGTGACTTTGACCAGGCCGGTTGTCTGCATGCGACACAGCTTCGGCGCTGCCGGCCGGGGTCCGGTCGACCTGGCAGCAAGCTGCCGCCCGACGCTGGCCGCCGGACCGCGGGCCTACGGTCGGCGGGTGTCAGTGCCAACGGTGGAGTATGGACTCATGGACATCGGCTCCGTCATCGCTCCACGCGTGCTGGCCACCGGTCCGGTCGCCACCGTCTACGCGGGTCAGCTGGCGGGCGTGGAGGTCGCGGTCAAGGTGTACGCCGACCGGTTCGACCGTGACACGGCGGCCCGATTCGACCGGGAGCGGCGGGCGCTGGACAGTCTGCGCTGCCCGGCGATCCTCGGTGTCGACGAGGTCGTCGAGACGGCCGACGGCCGGTCCGGCGTACGCATGGAGCTGTGCTCGGGTTCGCTGGCGGACCGGCTCGGCGCACTGGGTCCGTCCGATGTGCTCGACGCCGGAGCCGCGATCGCCGACGCACTCGTCGCCGCGCATCGGGTGGGGATCGTGCACGGCGCGATCACTCCGCACAACGTGCTCTATCGGCGCTCCGGCGCGATCGTCGTCGGCGACTTCGGACCGGCGCTGCGCGAGAGATTCCCGCGCGATCCGGCGTACGCCGTCGAATACGCAGCTCCCGAGACCCTCCGAGAGAACCTGCGTACGCCCGCCGCCGACCTGTACGGCCTGGGTGCCGTCCTGTACGCGATGCTCACCGGCGCGCCGCCGTTTCCCCGGCGTACCGGGCAGGCGACGAGCGAGCGGATTCTGCAGGTGCTGCGGGAACCGCCCACGCCGATCCGGGACGCATCCCGAGAACTGTCCGAAGTGGTCATGCGGCTGCTCGCCAAGGACCCGGCGGACCGCCCGGCGGACGCGGCCGAGGTCGCCGCGGTTCTGCACGGACTCCAGGTCCGGCCGGCGGCCGCCGCCGACGACTTCGACTTCGACGACTTCGCCGGAAGCATCCCCGTCCCCGCTGCGCCGCCGAGCACGCCGATGGCGCTGAGCACGACAGTGGCACCGAGCACGGCGGTGGCACCGAGCACCTTAGGGGCACCGCCACCGGCCGGGCGTACGCTCATTCTCACCACGGGCGAGCCGCCCACACCGGGGCGGCGGTTCAAGGCACAGCACGGTTTCCTCATCGGACTCGGCGCGGTCGCGATCGGCCTCGTCACCATCGCGCCCATGGTGCTCGACGATCGGCCCGCACCGTCGCAGGCCAATCCGTCATCGGCCGTCGCAGGCGGATCCCCGCAGGTCTCCCCCGCCGGGTCCCCGCGCGTTGTGCTGGCCCCGCCGACCGATCTGGGCCGTCAGGTGCGGCTGACCTGGAGCGCCGACGGCGACCTGGACTTCGCCGTGGTGGTCGCGGGCGAGCAGATCGACACGATGGTCCTGGTCGCCCATCGAGACCGTACGCTGACGGTGCCGGTCGACCCCGACCGCAAATACTGCTTCCAAGTACGCGGCACCGACGGCCGGCAGATCTGGACCAGCGATCCGCTGCCGATCCGCGGCGCACGCTGCAAGCTCTGAAACCCGCCGCGCTTAGGCTCCCCGGCGCAGCAAGGCACGCGGATCGAGGGCCGCCCGCAGTCGTGCCCGCAGACCATGTCGGGCCAGCCCCCGGCGGACGAGGTCGACGGCCGCCCAAGCCTCCTCCGCTTCGGCACGCGGATTCGGCGACCAGAGTGCTCGATCCACGATCAGGCCAATCTGCCGAACGGGCTGTGCCACGTCCACATCGGATATTCCGGCGGCCAGGTCCCGCGGCGTCATCCCGACGCTGTAGGGCAGGTGGTGCTCGGCCAGCCGGTCGCGGACTTCCGCCCAGGCGGCGAGCACTCCAGCCGCACCTGTCCGGCGCCGACGCCGACGGGTGCGTACCGCCTTCGCTGTGCGTACCAGCAGAATCCACCCGAGGAGCAGGCCAGGCGGCACCGACGTGAGCACCAGCCAGCTCGGCCCCTGATCTTGCTGCCCGACCGGCGCGGCGGCCTGGGTCTCCGGGGCCGGACGAAGGTCGTGTTCCGGTGGCAGCTGCTCGCGGGCTCTGGCCGCGGCTGCCGCGAGCCCCCCGCTCGCCCCCGCGCCGGTGGCGCGCCCGGTCGGGTCCAGCGGGACCCAGCCCACGCCCTCGACCGCGACCTCGGGCCAGGCGAGCACGTCTCCGTTGTGGACGACGTGTACGCCGCCTCCGGTGTCGACGCCGCCCCGGTAGCCGACGACGAGCCGGGCCGGGATCCCGGTCAGCCGTGCCAGCACCACGTACGCCGCCGCGAACTGTTCGCTCGTGCCGCGTTCGCTGTCGAGCAGGAACTCCCGCAGTTGGGGCCAGCCGTGCCCGGTCGGCAGATCGGCGCCCTCCGCGCGCTGGTAGTGCGTGCTCAGGTAACGCTCCAACTGCAACGCGCCCTGCAGGGTCGGTCCCAGACCGCGGGTCGCCGCCCTGGCCAGCTCGTCGATGCCGGCGGGGACGACGCCGAGCCCACCCAGCCCACCCGGCGCGCGGGTGTCGAGCGTTCCCTCGCCCAGCGTCGCCGGCTCCGACCACGTCAGCCGATACTCCGCCGGCCCGGATCGCGCCAGCAGAAGCGTGCCCGTGGTCTGGTCGACGAGCGGCGCGAGCCCGTCGACCGCCAGCGGGACCGACTGGCTCGGCAGCCACGGCCCGGACAGGTCACTTGCTCGCACGTCCGCGGTTCGGGTGAGGCTGCCGGCGGGCGCCGTCATCGGTGCACCCAGCCGGAGCAGCCGCGTGGTGGCGTACCAGTTCGCGCCGTCGAACCCGTCCAGGACGACGAGCCGCCACCGGTCGACCGGCTCGTCGGCCCGGTAGCGGAACACCTCCCGATCGGGCTCGGTGAGCCGCTGAGCGATCTCCCGCAACGGGTTGACGACGCGGGTCGGCGGTGGCGCGACGGCATGCGCCGCTTTGATCCGGTACGCCGCCCGCCCGGCCGGATCGAGGACGCCGAGTCCCACCGCCCCGATCAGCATGGCGACGACGGGCGCGCCGATCAGCAGCGGCCGGGGCCGCCCAGTCCAGAACACCAGGGCCGCCGGGGCGGCGTAGCAGGCGACGGCGGCAGCCGCCGAGCCACCCTCCAGCGCCTGGTACGCCTGCGCGAGCACCACGACGGCCAAGCCCGGCAGGAGTGCGGCGGCGCGGCCGATCCGGAGGAGGATCTCGATCCCCAGCAACGCCGCGGCGAGGACGGCCAGTGGCACGAACATCAGCAGCTCGGGATCCGGCCGAGCCGGCCAGGTGGACTCCAGGGTGAGCCGCCAGCTGTCCGCCACACCATGCCACAGGGCTTGCGGTGGCGTCCTGGACGGCGACAGCGTGACCCACACCGCCAGTCCACCCGTCAGCAGGACGAGCACCGGCCGGGCCACCGCCAGTCTCGGCCACCGCCAGGCCAGCTCGACGCAGCCGTAGCAGGCCAGCACCACCGCGACGACGGGGAGGATCAGCGTCCCGAGCCCGAACACCGGAGCGAACAGGAGGCCGCCGGTCACTGTGGACCCGAGCAGCCCCACCACCGCCAGCCGACCCGGCGGCCCGGTGTCCTCCCGAGCGGCGAAGGACGTACCGGTCATCCGGGCCACGCGTTCCACTGAGCCACGGCCCCGGTCGCGTCGGCCGCGGCGATCACACCGGCCTGCGACTGCTCCCCGCCCAGACGCACGACGAGGTCCGGCCGCCAGCGGCAGACGACCTCGTCCGGGCCGGAGATCACGACCAGCTCACCGGCCGGGCGCGTAATGCCGAGCCGTTCGGGCACGAGGGGCGCCGCGTCGGGCGCGTCCTGGCCGGCCAGGCACAACGGATCCAGGAGCAGCCGGGCACGATGAAGTCCACCGTCCACTGCGGAGTCCACCCCGGACGAGGTGATCAGGCGGCACGGCTGCCCGGCGGCGACCGTCGCGTACGCCAAGGAGGCGGCGACCTCCACCGCCTCCTCGAACAGCTCGGCGCTCATCGCACCCGCCCGGGTGTCGAGCAGCACCGTCAACCGGGTCTCGACCGGATCGGCGTACTCCCGGACCATCAACTGGCCGGTCCGCGCGCTCGCCTTCCAGTGCAGGTGCCGCACCTCGTCGCCGATCACGTACTCGCGGACCGCCCGCAGGTCCACCGATCCGCGTACCGGGCGGTCGGCGGCCGGCCCGTCGTGGTGCTGCCGTGGCGTGCCGGCCCGCGGCGACCGGACTCCATGCCGACGCGGATCGACCCACAGTTCAGCCCCGCCGCTCGTGGTGTGGGCGGTCCAGACCAGGCCGAATGGGTCGGTCCAGGTGAAGGTGACCGGTCCGACGACGTGCCGCCCCCGGACCGCGGTCGGCAGCTCATAGTGGTACGCCGCCCGCGCCCCCGGGGCGAGCGGCCGGACTTCGACGCGGCGTACCTGAGGGCCGACCCGGTCGTCGACGGCGAATCCGGCCAGCCAGCGCCGGGTGGGGTTGCGGACGACCAGCGAGGCCAGGGCGGGACGCCCCCGCTCGACTCGCTCGGGATCCACGGTGCGGCTGAGCTCGACCGCCGGACGAAACCGGGCGATCAGCAGGGCTGCGACCACCGCCCCGATCGCGACCCCGGCGATCATCCGCACCACGGTGAAGCCGGCGTACTCGCCGAGGAGGTAGCCGCCGAACCCACCGGCGAGCAAAGCCACGCCACGGCGAGTGAGCCGCACGGCTACCGCCCGGCCAGGGCCGTCGGCACCGCCGTGTCCGCCAGCACCTCGGCCACGATGTCGTCGGCCTGCCGTTGCCGCAGCTCCGCCTCCGGGGTGAGCACCAGCCGGTGGTGCAGCACAGGACGGGCCATGTCCTTCACGTCGTCCGGGGTCACGAAGTCCCGCCCGTGGGTGGCGGCGAACGCCTGCGCCGCCCGGATCAAGGCGATGCTTCCGCGTGGGCTGGCGCCGTAGCGGACGTGCGGATGCTCCCGGCTCGCCGCGGCCAGCCGGACGGCGTACGACACGACCTCCGGGGCCACATGACCGGCGCGTACGGTGGTGATCACCTGCTGCAGCTCGTCGACGCTGAGCACCGGCTCGAGCTGGTGGGGCGAGATGCCCGCCCGGTCGCCGAGGACCGCCCGCGTCTCGGCGTCGTGATCGGGATAGCCGATGGACAGTCGCATCAGGAACCGGTCGAGTTGCGCCTCGGGCAACCGATAGGTGCCCTCCATCTCGATCGGGTTCTGGGTCGCCACGACCATGAAGGGCCGGGGCACGTCGTGGCCGACCGAGTCGACCGTCACCCGGTGCTCCGCCATCACCTCCAGCAGGGCGGCCTGGGTCTTCGGCGTACCGCGGTTGATCTCGTCCGCCAGCACCACGTTGGCGAAGATCCCGCCGGGGTGGAACTGGAAGCGCTCGGAGCTCTGGTGGTAGACCATCACGCCGGTGATGTCGCTGGGCAGCAGGTCGGGGGTGAACTGAATACGGTTCCACGCCCCGCCGACGCTGGCGGCCAGGCACCGGGCGAGCGTGGTCTTGCCGACGCCCGGCACATCCTCGATCAGCAGGTGGCCCTCGGCGAACAGCGTCGTGACGGCAAGCCGAACCGCGTCCGCCTTGCCGTGCAGCACCTGCTGCACGTTGTCGGCGATCAGGCGGTACGCGTCACCCGGGGTCGTCGTCATGGCATCGGCACGACGGCGGGGATCAGCGCACTGCCGGTCCGGCCTTTGATCTGCGGCCCGGATCCGAACCGGGTCACCGCGTACACGGTGACGGTCACAGCCGCCGTGGTGTTGAAAACGTTGGCGTAGGCGGCCTTCTCGCTCGTCACCGTCTGGTCGGCCTGGTCCGGCACCTTCACAACGTAGTACACGAGGGTCGCCCCGTGCAGGTTCGGACGGGCCCAGGTCACCGTGATCGGGCGCGTCCCGAACCACACGTTGGGCACCTGCACCGTGATCGCCGGCGCTCCGGCGGCCGGCGAGGGCATCGCGACCCGGGTCCCGGCGCCGGGGCCACGGCCCGCCTCGTTCTCCGCCGCCACGGTGATGACGTGTGTCGTCCCGTTGGCGAGGCCGGTCACCTTGACACTGGTGGCCGAGCCGCCGACCTTGGTCGAACCGCCGGGCCAGGACACCCGGTACGCCGTCACCGGCGAGCCGGTCGAGGCGGCCGGCGACCATCGGACGGTCGCGGAACCGTCGCCCGCCGTGGCGGTCACGTTGCGGGGCGCGCCCGGCAGGGAGCCCCGGCTCGGCGGGCCAGCGGTCGTGGAGGTCCCGGTGGTGGGCGTCTGCTCGGTCGGCGAGGTCGACGTCGGATGCGGCCAGGGCGACGCTCCGCCGACGGCGACCTTGGTCACGACCCCGGTCTCTCCGTTGACCACGAGCACGTGCGAGCCGTCGGTGCCGTCGACGTAGATCCGGTTGTCCTCCCCGCGGACCGGCTGCGACGTCGCGGCGTCCACCAGGGGCACGCGGCTGCGTACCGTGCCCGAGCTGTCATACGTGAGCAGTTCGTTGTTGACCTGATCGAGAAGCGCGATGACCTGTGGGGTCGCGACGGGACCGGCGAACCGGCCGCCCTCGGGCAGGTCGACGGCGACCGGTTTGGCGACGGGCCGGTTCTGCAGCCCGGCGGTGTCGATCAGATGCAGCTTGGTGCGCTCGGGGTCGACGATCGCGAGCCGACCGGCGGCGACCCCGCCGGCCACCTGCGCCGTCGACGGCAGGTCGACACCGATCGGTACGGCCTTGCCGAAGCCTTCCTTGCTGAAGGTCTGCAGGGTGTCGGCGGTCGTGTCGACGAGCACCGGCTGGTCGTCCACAATGGTCACCGAGCCGCTGTGCCCCTGGACCAGTTGCGCCGCGCAGGTCATCCGGGTCGCACCGGGGGCCAGCTCGCACAGCGAGCCGGTGTCGATGCGGTGCAGCCAGACCGACCCCTGGGAGGTGACCGCGGGCTGGGACAGCGGGCCGCCCGCCGGCACCGTCGCGATCGGATCGCCGAGCCGGACGACCTGACCGGCGTTGCGGTACACCAGATACGGCCCGCCGACCACCTCGAGGACCTCCGGCCGCTCGGTCGCCGGCGGCGTCAGACTCTCCTCCACGGTCAGCGTCGACTTGTTGAACTCGGTGATCCGCGACCGTCCCACGACGTAGCCCGACTGATCACCCTGGGCGACCAGGCTGCCCGCCTCGCCGCCGGGCACCGACACCCGCCCGTCGACCTGGCTGGTCGAGCCGTCGACGTGGAAGGCCGTCTCCAGGCTGTCGTTGTACACCCAGTGCCCGGCCTGGGCGAACTGAAGATTGCTGGCTGCGGGCGACCGGTCGGTCAGCACCAGCCCGATCAGCCCGGCCGACGCGAGGACCAGGACCGCCACCACCAGCCGGGGCCGGTTCCGGCCACTCAGCCAGCGGCGCGGCGTCTCATCCGTGGTCATGGCGGCCCCCACCTCTGCTTCCACAGCCGGAGTCGATCGTAGCCCGAAGTGTGCCCACAGTAGATGATCGCCAGGACGCCGATGGCAGCATCGTGCCATCAGCGCCCGCGAGCCCCGGCCCGGCCGGACAGTGTGGTCCGTGACAGGCGCCGGGTGGGCTCAGGCCGCGGAGGACGTCGCGACCGGACGGTCGCAACCGGTCCACCAGGTGCGTCCGGCGGCCGACGCCGATGACAGCGCGGCGGCGTTGACCGGGCCACGGGCCGATGCACGCAAGGCTGCGTACGCCGCTCTTGCCGCCGCACAGGCGGCCGCCGCTCCCCCGGTCACGTCCGTCCAGCAGCCGTCCACCGTCGCGCAGCCAGGCCCACCACCGGCGACCACGACGCGGGCGACCATCCGTTCGCGGCGGGTCGTGCTGACCCAGCTCGTGTGCTGGCAACTCGGCCTGGTCGCGGCGATGATCGCCGTCCGGCAGCCGTGGCCCGTGGCCACGGTGTCGATCGTCACGACGGTCGCCTTCCTCCTGGTGACCGCGGTGCCGGTGCGCGGGCGTCGTGCGTACCAGTGGCTGTTTCTCCGGTGTGGCTTCTGGCGGCGCGAACGCGACCGTGACCTGCCCGATCAGGCCGGGGCGGCGCTGCTGCGGTTCCTCTCGCCCCAGGCGGTGACCGTGCCGGGCGAGCTGTTCATGATGAGCCGCGCGGCCGGTGCCACCGCGGTACTCCAGCCCTCCGGGGAACTCGGCGCTCTGCCGTCGGCGGCCGACCTGCTGCCGGGCGCCGACGAGGCCCTCGCGTTCGTCGTGCAGGTCGTCTGGCACGCCGGGACGGATCGCACCCGGCCGCCCCGGACCTGGATCGCGCTGCAAGCACGACGCACAGTGGACGTCCATCGGGACGACGACGTCGGTCGCGTGCTCAGCAACGCGGTGCGGCGGGTCGTGCGCCGGCTCCGGCAGGAAGGACTGATCGCACGGCCGCTCGCGGAGCAGGAGGTGCTCGGCACTCTGGCCGCGCTGGCGCATGTCAACGCCGGCCGGGGCCAGGTCCGCGAGACGTGGCGGTACTGGCGCAGCGGCCCGGTCGCTCAGGTCACGTTCCGGATCGGCGAGCGCCGCGGCCTGCCGGATCAGTTGCTCGCGCTGGCGCCGGGAGTGGCGATCACGCTCGCGGTGAGCGCGCATCGCCGGCCCGGCCAGGCCGCGGCGATGACCGAGGCAGTGGTACGCCTGGCGGCGGTCGATCCGGCCGCACTGGAAAGCGCGGCGGCCGACGTCGAACGGATCGCGCAGGAGAACGGGGTCGACGTGGAACGCCTCGACGGCCGGCACGGCCGTGGTGTGGCCGCGACCTTGCCGATCGGCGGGCCCGATCGCTGACAGCGATCCACTGGTGCAGTGACGCGGCATGACCGCTTCGTGTCGCGGACGTGACAGGCCAAGAGCAGCGCAAACGTGCCAAGGGGCCACAAGGGGTCGGGCAGGACGCGAAGTTCGTACGAATAGGTAGCGCTCCGGAAATTCTGAGCTACTGAGCGGTGACTGTCTGTCAGCATCATTTTCCGACCAACTTTGCCTATTTGTGCGTCTCGGGACTTTTGTCGCTGGCCCATCCGCGTGGTCGCGATGGCGGCTGCCCGATGGACGTCCGAATCCACGTGTGAAGGAGCCCCACGGTGCGATTCAGCCGTGCAGTGACGTCCCATCCTCGCCAGCTCACCACGAGATGGCTCACCGTCGTCACCGCGACGACGCTGGCGATCGTGTCGACCCTGGCCAGCCCGGGCTCCGCTCGTCCGAACGCCCCCACCGGAACGACCGCCGTCGCCCCCTCGATCGTCGGCTACCCGCCGGTCGCCGCGCCCCAGGAACCCGCTCCGGATCCGCTGCCGAAGAAGGGCGGCTCCGTGAAGCTCGACAAGACCACCCACGCCAACCCGAAGGGTGGCGCCTCGCTGCTGGCGACGCCGGCCACCGCGAAGGTCGCGTTGCGAGCGCTGGTGGTCGCCACCTCCGCCGACGACTTCGGCGTGCCGACGTGGACCTCGACGCTGGATCAGATCGGCGCGGCCTACGACGTGCTCTACACGGCGACCACGCCGCTGGCCGGCACGACGCTGGTACGCCCGGACGGCGTCGGCAAGTACAACGCCATCCTGCTCACCAGCACGATGCTGCTGTACGCCGACGGCGCCGGATACACCGCCGGGCTGTCCCCCGACGAGTGGAACCTGCTGTGGGCGTACGAGCGGGACTACGGCGTACGCCAGGCCGCGCTCTACGGCAGCTACGGCAGCTGGCCCGAGGACTACTGCCTGCGTTCGCGTACCGAGGGCAGCGTCGGGGACACCGCCCTGACGGCGACCCTGACGGCCGACGGCGCGGCCGCGCTGGACTATCTCAACCCGGCGGCACGCATCCCGATCCTGCAGTCGTACGTGTACCGCACCCAGCTGGCCGCCGGCTGCGCCGCCCAGCCGCTGCTGCAGATCGGATCGGACATCGTCGGCGTACGCAGCACCTCCACCGACGGGCGTGAACGCGTGACGCTCACCTTCACCTCGAACCAGTACCTGTTGCAGGCCCGCCTGCTGACCTACGGCCTGTTCCGGTGGGCCAGCAAGGATCTGTTCCTCGGCGACCAGCGCCACTACCTCAACATCGACGTGGACGACTGGTTCAACACCTCCGACGAGATGTTGCCGACCGGCCAGCTCAACAGCGACCCGGGATACCAGATGTCCGGGCACGACGCGTACAACGCGTATGTCCGGCAGACCGGGCTCCGCAGCTCGTACCCGCTGGCCTCACAGCTCACCTTCGGCATGGCGATCAACGGCGGCGACGCCGACCTGTCGGCCGCTTCCCGGTGCTACCCGAGCGGGGGCGTCGCCCGGCTGACCGCCACCACCCGTTGCCTGCGCGACGACTTCCGGTGGATCAACCACTCGCTGACGCATCCGAAGATGAACTTCACCGACTACGCGACCAACGTGACCGAGATCAGCCAGAACCTCACCGTCGCGCAGCGCCTGGGGCTTCCGGTCGACCGCACCGTGCTGAAGACGCCGGAGTACTCGGGTCTGGGCGTCTACAACCCCGACGCGACCAACGACATCGACCCGCCGACCGACTTCGGCCTGAACGCCTCCAACCCCGACCTGCTGAGCGCCGCCACCGATCTCGGCGTGAAGTACCTGCACGGCAACATGTCGTTCCCGAGCCACCAGCCGCCCTGCTTCAACTGCGTGACGGCGCATCCGATGGCCCCGAACCTGAGCATCGTGCCGGACTGGCCGACGAACATCGCCTACTTCTCCACCACGCCGGCCGAGGAGACGTACTTCTACAACTCGTTCTACGGGCCGAACGGCAAGTTCCCGTACTGGTCGACGAACCTGACCTACAACCAGATCATCGGCTACGAGACCGACCAGGCACTCCTGCGGCTGGCCTCCGGAACGTCCTACACGACCACGTTCCACATCGGCAACCTGCGCGACTACGGCAGCGGACGCACGCTGCTCACCGACTGGGCCGACCAGCTGCTGGCCAAGTACAGCTCCTACTACTCGGTCCCGGTGCTCAGTCCCGGCTGGCCCGCCCTGGCCGCGTATTCGCAGGCTCGCACGGCCCACTTCGCCCAGCTCGCCGCCGGCGTGGACCCCGTCTACGACGCCGCGACCGCCACCGTCACGGTGACCTCGCCCGTCGCCGGCAGCCTCACCCTGTGCGGCGCGCAGACCGCCGATGCCACCACCTACGGCAATGACGTGTCGGCGCAGCTCACGCTCGCGGCGAACACGCCACTCACGGTGTCGATGCGGCCCCGGCTATGAAAATCGCACTCGTCTCGGAAGGGACCTACCCGTTCGCCGTCGGCGGCGTCAGCACCTGGTGCGACCAGTTGATACGCGGGTTTCCCGAGTACCGGTGGGACATGGTGGCCCTCACCGTGGACGGCACCGAACAGCCGTTGTGGCCCGCCCCGGACAACCTCGACTCGCTGCAGCGCATACCCGTCTGGGGTGCGAGCCGACCGGGCCGGGAGCTGGCCGCCGCTCAGGCCGACCGGTTCGCCGCGGCGTACGACACGCTGCTCGCCGCGATCCTGACGCCACCGGAGATCCGCTCCAGCGCCACCGCGGTCATGCAGAGCCGATTCCTGCTGGGTCTGCGGGCGGTCTACGACTTCGCGGCCGCCGGTGGCGACCCGTACGCCGCCCTCACGACGAACCGGTCCATCCGCCAGCTCGTCGACACCGCCCGGAAGCTGCGCGACTGGGATCTGCCGCTGGCCGAAGCGGCGTACGCCGCCGACGTCTTCGGTCACCTGCTGCGCCCGCTCACGGTGCCACCGCCACGTTGTGACCTCGTCCATGCCTCCATGAACGGGCTGAGCATGCTGGTGGCGATGGCCGCCAAGTGGCGCGACGGCACCCCGGTCGTGCTGAGCGAACACGGGATCTACCTCCGCGAGCGCTACCTGGAGTATGTGGACTCCGACGCCCCGCCGGCGGTCCGGACGCTGCTCCTGGGCTTCTTCAGGTCGCTGGCCGCGGCCGGGTACCTCATCGCGGACGTGCTCGCCCCGCACTCCGACTACAACCGGCGGTGGCAGCAGCAGTTCGGCGCCGACCCGGACCGGATCTGGACCATGTACAACGGCGTCGAGCTGGCGCAGTTCCCGGTCGCCGACGGCGAGCCCGCCGAGCCGACGGTCGTCTACCTCGGCCGGATCAACCCGCTCAAAGACGTGCACACCCTCATCCGGGCCTTCGCCCGCGTGGTTCCCCGGGTTCGGGGTGCCCGGCTGCGCATCTTCGGCGCCGCCGGTCCCGGTGACGAGGCGTACGCGGCCAGTTGCCGCCAGCTCGCCGACGACCTCGGGCTTTCGCGGGTCGTCACGTTCGAAGGATCGGTGGAGTCACCGGTGACGGCGTACCACGCGGGCACCGTCGTCACCTTGACCAGTATCTCCGAGGGTTTCCCGGTGGCCGTCGTCGAGGCGATGGCCTGCGGCCGGGCGATGGTCTGCACCAACGTCGGGGGCGTGTCGGAGGCGGTCGCCGACGCCGGCTTCGTCGTGGCCCCGCGCGACCCACTGGCCGTCGCCGACGCGCTCACGAAGATCCTCACCGATCACGAGCTCCGGCATCGGATGGCAAGGACGGCGCGGGCGCGGGTCACGCAATGGTTCACGCTGGCCGACTCGCTGCGCGCCTACCGGCAGGTGTACGAGGCCCTGGCGGCGCAGCCCCAAGCGGCCGTGGCGCCCCAGAGTCAGGCGCTGCCGGTCCCCACGGTCCAGCGCGCGGCCCGGCTGCGGGTCATCGGCCGGGCAGCGGTGGCCGGCGCAGGCGGGGTCGCATGAGTTCCGGGGCGCTGATGCCGCGGGCGCGTAGAGCCGCCGATGACGCCACGGCCGACGTCAGCTCGCTGCTCGCCCGGATCGGTAGCGCGGATCCGGTGGACTTCCTGGTGGAACGCATTCGCCCGGTCGTCCGGCGTGCTGTCGACCCGCTCCAGGTCGCGGCCTGGCTGGAGGCCGACGGGATGAGCGACCGCGCGGCGCGGGTGGAGTACGGCTACGCCGACGTGTTCGCCCTCGCTCAGGAGGTCTATCGTCGCGCCGACCCGGCGAGCGTCGAGCAGCCGTCTCCCCCGGCTCCGGTCCAGCACGCCCGCGATCTCGGTCACGGAGCGTTGTATCTCCTGCCGACGGTGATCTTCCCGGTGGTCCTGGCGTCACTGGGCGCGACCGCGCTTCTGCGAGGCGTCCTGCTGGTCGCCTGGCTGAGCTGGGCCTGGAGCGGGACTGCCGCGTGGCTCGGATATCACCTGGTCGGCACCGGCCGGCCCGAGTCGGCCGGGCGGGTCCTGCGATGGTCGACGCTGGCGGCGCTGCTGGCGGGCGGCATACTCGGATCGCTGACCATCGGGGAAGGCGGCCCCGCCGTCGTGCTCGCGGTGGGCCTGACGGCGTACCAGATGAGCGTGACGACGCTCGTGTTCTACCGGCACGAGCGGTGGATCTTTGCCGCGATGGCACCGGCTGCGCTGGGCGGCGTCCTGTGCCTGACCGTCCTTCCCGGACTGGTCCAGCCCATGGTGGTCGTTGCGATGGCGGCGGTCGCGCTCTTGCTCGGTCTCGCGTTGCACGCCACGACGCGTACGCCGGCCCAGCCGGAACCGCCACTGTGGCCGATGATGCGGCTGAACCTCCGCCGGCTGGTCCTCGTCTCGGGGTTCACCGCGCTGACCGCGGCCTACTTCCTCTATCCCCAGTTCTACCTGCTGTCCGGCGACGTCGTCATCGCGCTCGGCGCCCTGCCGGTGATCGCCGGCATGGGCATCGTGGAATGGCAGGCGCATCGCTTCGGCGACCGGGCGCACGCCTTGCTGTTCGAGGTGGCCCGGCCGGACCAGTTCGCGATCAAGGCCCGTCGGCTGATGTTCGTCGGGCTCGGCACCTGCCTGTCCGGCGTCGGCCTGCTCGCCGCCGTGCTGCTGGCGGCGCTCGCCGTCGCCGACCGGCTCAGTCCCCCGGTCCTCGTCTTGGCGGGGGCGTCGGTCCTGCTGGCCGGCGCGTACTTCCTGGCCTTCCTCCTGGCGAATCTGGGCCATCAGGCGTGGCTGTGCGGCAGCCTGCTCGGCTGCTTGGCCGCGTTCGCCGCCGCGATCGGCGCGGTCGGTGACTCCGCGTCGCACGCCGCCGAGGTGTTCGCCGTCACCACCGCACTTCTGCTGACGCTCACCCTGGCCCCCGCGTGCCGCCAGATCGGTCAGGTCTGGGGGCACCGGAGATGACGTCTGACCATCCGCACACGACGAAGGAGGTTCCGCCATGCATGCCGTAATCCTGGCGGGAGGCAAAGGAGCCCGGCTCAAGCCCTACACGACCGCTCTGCCGAAGCCTCTGGTACCCATCGGCGACAACCATTCGATCCTCGACATCATCTTGTGCCAGCTGTCCGCGGGCGGCTTCACCTCGGCCACGTTGGCGATCAACCACCTGGGCCGGCTCATCCGGGCGTTCGCCGGGGACGGCTCTCGCTGGGGCATGCAGATCGACTACGCCGAAGAGAGCAGCCCGTTGTCCACGGTCGGGCCGTTGTTCGGGCTGAAAGATCGGCTGCCCGAGACGTTCCTCGTGATGAACGGCGACGTGCTGACCAACCTGAACTTCGCCGATCTCCTCACCACCCACCGGCGCAGCGGAGTTCCGCTGACCGTCGCCACGTCACCGCGCACGACCCGGATCGAGTTCGGCGTGCTGACCCTGGAGAACCGCAGAGTCGTCGGCTTCACCGAAAAGCCGTCCTTCACCTACCGGGTCAGCATGGGCGTCTACGGGATGTCCCGCGACACCCTGCAGCCGTATCCGGTCGGCCGGGCGCTCGGCTTCGACCAGCTCATCCTGGACCTCATCGCGCGACGGCAGCCGCCGGTCAGCTACGACTTCGGCGGCTTCTGGCTCGACATCGGCCGGCCGGACGACTATGACGAGGCCAACCGGGACTTCGCCACGTTGCAGGAACTCCTGCTGCCCGAACCGGACCGGGTGCTGGTGGAGGCGAGATGAACCGGATTCTGTTGCTGGGCGCCTCGGGCTTTCTCGGTGGCCACGTGCACCGGGCGCTCCTGGACCAGCCCCGGCTCAAGGTCAGCTGTCCCGGCCGGGACCGGTGCGACTTGGTCACGGCCCCGGTCGAGGAGATCACGAGGTTGCTGACCGACGAGCGGCCGACGGCCGTCGTCAACTGCACCGGGCTGCTCGACGGCGACCTCACCGAGTTGGTGCAGGCCAACACCCTCGTCACGGCGAAGCTCCTCGACGCGATCGCCGCGACGTCCGCGCCGATCCGCCTGGTACGCCTCGGATCGGCCGGTGAGTACGGGCCGGTTCCGTTCCGGCATCCCGTCGCCGAGACGGATCCGTCCCGGCCGGTCGGCGCCTACGGGCTCAGTCACCTCACCGCGACGCGCCTGGTCAGCATGGCCGCCGCCGAGGGACGGGTCGACGGCGTGACGCTTCGGGTGTTCAACCCGATCGGCACGGGATCCGGGGAAGCCGGTCTGCTCGGGCGGGCCACGACGCAGTTGCGCCGCGCGACGGCACGGGGATGGGCGTCGGTGACGTTCGGTCCGTTGTCGGCGTACCGCGACTTCGTGGACGCTCGCGACGTGGGGAGGGCGGTCGCCGCCGCGCTCCTCGCGCCGCGACTGCCGATCCGGGTCCTCAACATCGGCAGCGGCAAGGCGGTCCAGACCCGCGTCGCCGTGCAGACGGTGGCTCGCCTGGCCGGGTTCACCGGCGAGGTGAAGGAGACCGGGGCGAGTTCGGCCCGATCGGCCGAGGTGAGCTGGATGTGCGCCGACATCACCCGGGCCAGATCGATTCTGGGCTGGCGACCGGCGTACGACCTCGACGATTCGATCAAGGCGCTGTGGGCGGGGTCGGCCGACGCATGAAAGGCGTGCGTCCCACTGTGATCGCGCTGGCGTTGGCCGCCGGCGGTTGCACCGTGCCCGATTCCGCACCGGCCGTCTCCGATGACGGCTGGATCTACCAGTTGCAGGGTTACCCGGGCGGCCGGCTCGACGAGATCGTGGCCCGCCGGCCGCCGTACGCGGTGATCGACCTGGCTCGCGACAGCGCGGCCGACTACTTCCACGCTGACGAGATCACCTCACTGCGTACCGCCGGAACGACCGTCTTGGCGTACTTCGAGATCGGCGGCATCGAGAATTTCCGGGCCGACTTCCCCGCGGTCCGGGATCGGGGGTTGCTGCTCAACGAGTGGCCGGACTGGCCCGGCGAACGCTTCGGCCGGTACTGGGATCCGGCGTGGTGGGATCTGGTCGTCCGGCCCCGGCTGGATCGGGCGCTGGCGGCCGGGTTCGACGGGGCCTATCTGGACACGCCGCTCGCGTACGAGGAGATCGACCTCGCCCGCGTGCCGGGCTGGGATCGAGATCGTCTCGCCCGTGCGATGAGCGACCTGGTCGTGCGGATCAGCCGGTACGCGAAAGCCGTCCGCCCCGGCTTCCGCATCGTCCCGCAGAACTCGCCGGAGCTGCGTCACCAGGCCGGCTACACCGACGCGATCGACGGCGTCGGCATCGAGGAACTCTTCTACCGGGCCACCGACGAGCCGTGCGAGCAGCGCTACTGCGCCGAGAACCTCGCCGACGTCGAGGCACTGCGCGACGACGGCAAATTCGTGCTCGCCGTCGACTACGCGGTGAACCCGGACCATGTGCGGACGCTGTGCGCCCGCTACCGCAAGGAACGGTTCGCCGGCTACGTCGGCGTCCGGGAGCTGGACCGCATCGGGGTCAGCTGCTGATCACTATGGAGGATCTGGAAAGTGCCGAAGAACATCGGGATCATCGGGCTGGGCTATGTCGGGCTCACCCTCACTGCCGCGCTCGCCCGGGCCGGGCACCGCGTCCACGCCGTGGACGTGCAGCCGGACGTCGTCGACGGGTTGGCGCAGGGCCGGGCGCACATCTTCGAGCCCGGCGTGGACGAGGTGCTCCGCCGGTACGCGGGCGAGCGCATCCTCGTGGGCCGGCAGCTGCCCGGCGAAGGGCTCGACGCGGCGGTCATCTGCGTCTCGACCCCGGTCGACCCGGTCACGCATGAGCCGGACCTACGGAACATCGCCGCCGCGGCCGCCGACGTCACCAAGTGGTGTGCCCCCGGCACGCTGGTCGTGGTGCGCAGCACGGTGCCGATCGGGACCTGCCGGGAAGTCGTGCTGCCGATCCTGACCGCCGCCTGGGACGAACCGCTGCTGGCGATGGCGCCGGAGCGCACGATCCAGGGTCAGGCGTTGCGGGAGCTGGTCGAGCTGCCGCAGATCGTCGGCGGCCTCGACGACGCCAGCGTCGCCGCGGGCGTCGAGGTCTTCAGCCAGCTGGCCAGACTCGTCGTGCCGGTGTCCAGTTTGGAGGCGGCTGAGATGGTCAAGCTGGCCAACAACTGCCACACCGACCTGATCTACGCCTTCGGCAACGAAATGGCGCTGATCGCCGAACAGCACGGGATCGATCCGCTCGAGATGATCCGCGCCGCCAACCTCGGTTACCCGAGACCGGACCTGTCGCGGCCCGGCTACGTCGGCGGCGGCTGCCTGTCCAAGGACCCCTACCTGATGCTCGCCAGTTCGCCCGGCGAGGACACGTTTCTCATCGAGCGGGCGCGTGAACTCAATGAACATCTTCCCCTGCACGTGGCACGACAGATGGTGGGCCTGCTCGCGGAGCGGCACGGCTCGACGGCCGGGCGGCGACTGGCGGTGCTGGGCTGGGCGTACAAGGGCAGTCCGCCGACCGACGACATGCGCGGAACGCCGATCGCGGCGATGCTCCCCGTGTTCCAGGCGGCCGGGCTGACAGTACTCGGGCACGACCCGATGGTGACTCCAGACGTGATCCGCGCCTACGGCGGCGAGCCGATCAGCCTGGAGAAGGCGTTCAGCGACAGCGACGGCGTCCTGGTCGTCACCGATCACCCCGACTATCGCGGGCTGCGGGTCGAAGACCTGATCACGTACGGGCAGCCGGCCGTGGTCTACGACTCGTGGCGAATCCTGAACGAGAAGGCGCTGACCGCGGCGGGCATCCGATACGCCGGGCTCGGTTACCGGACGGGAGCATTGGCATGAGGACGCTTCTCCTGGGCGGCGCGGGATTCATCGGACTCCACCTGGCTCGCCGCCTGGCCGCCGACGGGCACCAGGTCTGCATCGTCGACGACTTCTCCCGCGCTCGGCACGACCACGACCTCACCGCCGTCTGCGAGCATCCGGCTGTCACCGTGATCTCGGCCGACCTCACCTCGCCCGACGCGTGGGCCGGCCTCGAGCACGGCTGGGATCAGGTCTACCTGCTCGCGGCGGTGGTGGGCGTACGCAACGTGGAGCGCGATCCGGCGCGGGTCATCCGGGTGAACACCTTGACCGTGATGCATCTGCTGGACTGGATCCGCCCCGTCGAGGACGGCCGGGTCTTCTTCGCCTCGACCAGCGAGGTGTACGCCGGCGGCGTCGAAGCGGGCGTCGTGGGCATCCCGACGAGCGAGAACGTCCCGTTGATGATCTCCGACATCGCCGCGCCGCGGTTCGCGTACGCGACGAGCAAACTGCTCGGCGAGGCGGCGCTGCTCCACGGCGCCACCGCGAAGTTGTTCGACCTGGTCATCGGACGGTTCCACAATGTGTACGGCCCGCGGATGGGCAGCGACCACGTCATTCCCGAGATGTTGATGCGCGCCATGAACGGCGAGGAGCCGTTCGCCGTTCCGGGCGCCGACCAGTATCGGGCGTTCTGCTACATCGACGACGCGGTCGAGGCCGTGCTGCAGTTGATGCAGAGCCCGAAGGCGAGCCGCCGGATCGTGCACATCGGCACCGACACCGAGACCACCAAGATCGTCGACCTGGCGACCCTCGTGCTGGAGGCGACCGGGCACGTCGCCACGGTCCACGCCGAACCCGCGCCGTCGGGCTCCGTGAGCCGCCGTTGGCCCGACCTGTCCCTGCTGCGGCGGCTGACCGGCTACGAACCGAAGGTCAGCCTCGCCGAGGGCGTCATCCGCACCCGAGACTGGTATCGAGCCTCGATGCGGCTCACCAACCGGCGCAAGTCGATCGCGTTCTACTACGGCAACGGGCACCTCGACCGGCTCGCCGAATACCGCACGGTGGTGCTGCAGCCGGACTTCTACAGCGCACGCGATCTCATCCACTTGCGGCAGCGCGGCGTACGCACCCTGGCGTACTTGTCGCTGTCGGAGGACCAGGGGCCGCCCGCGCCTTGGCAGCGCGACGACCGTAATCCGGACTGGGGCGGTCACTTCGTCCACGTCGACCATCCGGGCTGGGTCGAGAACATCTTGAACCAGGCGGACACGGCGCTGGCGATGGGCTTCGACGGCCTGTTCCTCGACACGCTGAACGTCGAGCTGACCTATCCGCAGGACGTCCCGCACCTGCTCGCGTTGATCAGCGACCTGCGCAGGACCGTCGGATCGGCCTACATCCTGGCCAACCGCGGCTTCGGCATGCTGCCGGACCTCGCCGAACTGGTGAACGGAGTGCTTTTCGAATCCTTCTCGGTGCGGTGGATCGGCGACGGGTACGCCCCGTGGCCGCAGGACGTGCTGGAGCATCACGCCCAGATCGCCGAAGGCCTCGCCGAGCTGGACCTGGACCTGTACGCGCTGGATTACGCGGACAGTGACGGACTGGCCGCCTTCGCCACCCGGCGCGCCGAACAATTCGGGATGGAGGTGTTCATCAGCGACCGAGCGCTCTCTCGGCTATGAGCCGAGTCGAAGTCCCTAGGAAGGGTGCCGGCGGGCTTTCCGGCCGGCCGGCACCCGCGTCGCGGTCTACTGTGTCGCCGCGTCGCGTCGAGTGCGGGCTTCGACGAAGACGGCGATCCCGTCCAGGATGCGGGCCAACCCGAAGACGAGATCGCTCGCCGGATCATCGGGCTGGTCCATCGCGCCGCCGTCGATCGCCTGCCGCAGCATGGGAAATCGATCGGCCTGCACCAGGTGCCGCATCAGTGCGCTGAACTGGGCGAAGGACGCTTCCACCGGCTGGCCGCCAGCTCTTGCCGCGTCGATCATCTGGCCGCGGATCAAGGAGTCGTAGCGGATGTAGCCGTTGATCATCATCAGGAGCGACAGCTTCTCCTTCTCCGTGAGGTCCGTGTCGGCCAGCGCACGGAGTCCGGTCTCCATCCACGCGAGTTGCCGCGGGGTGGCCGGTGGCGCGGCCACCGGCACGTGCGGCAGCCAGGCGTGTTCGCGATACAGGTCGACCATGGCGTACGCCCAGCGCTCGACCGCCGCTCGCCAGGTTTCGCCGGGCGCTTTCGGCGCCGGTGGCTCGCCCGCCGCCGCCTCCATCATCAGCAGCACCAGTTCGTCTTTGTTGGCGACGTGCCGGTAGAGGGCCATCGCCGAGGTCGACAGCTCGGTGGCGAGCCGGGGCATGGACACCGCTGGGTAGCCCTCGGTCCGGGCGATGTCGAGGGCGGCCGCGACGATCCGATCGGCGCTCAGTGTCGGCTTCGGCCCCTTGGTGGGCTTTTCCCGCAGGCCCCAGGCCGCTTGTAACGCACTGGGCACCGGGCTGCTGGTCTCGGTCATCGTTGCTGCCTTCTTCTCCGGGCTTGAAACTCATCCTAGTACTGCGTAATACTTAAGCAGTATCGCGTAACCCTTACGCAGTAAATTCGTCGCGCCTGGAGGAAGCCTTGCAAGACACAAGTGCGCCGCCGCGAGCCGGACGGCGGGAGTGGATCGGGCTCGCTGTGCTGATCCTGCCGCTGCTGCTGGTCTCGATGGACGTCTCGGTCCTCTACTTCACGGTGCCCTTCATCAGCCGCGACCTCGCGCCGACCAGCACCGAACAACTCTGGATCTTCGACATCTACGGGTTCGTGCTGGCCGGATTCCTGATCACGATGGGGGCGCTCGGCGACCGCATCGGCCGGCGACGCCTGCTGATGATCGGCGCACTCGGCTTCGGCGCGGCGTCCGCACTCGCGGCGTACGCCGGCAGCGCGTCCATGCTGATCGGCGCGCGAGCGGTCCTCGGCATCGCGGGCGCGACGCTGATGCCGTCGACGCTGGCACTGGTCCGGAACATGTTCCACGACGACAAGCAGCGTTCCAGCGCGATCGCCGTCTGGACCGCCGTGATGACCTTCGGCATCGCGCTCGGCCCGATCATCAGCGGCCTGCTGCTCGAACACTTCTGGTGGGGCTCGGTCTTCCTCATCAACATTCCGGCGATGGTCCTGCTGCTGATCCTGGCGCCGATCCTGTTGCCGGAGTACCGCACCTCCGGGAGCGGCCGGTTCGACCTCGGCAGCGCCCTGCTCTCGATCGCGGCCGTCGTGCCGGTCATCTGGGGCATCAAGGAGATCGCCGCACACGGCGTCGACGCGACCAGGGTGGTCGCCATCGCGGTGGGGCTGGCCGTCGCGGCGGTGTTCCTGTGGCGTCAGCAGCGCCGGTCGGACCCGATGCTGGACCTGGCCGTCCTGCGCCGCCCGGCGTTCGCCGGTTCGGTGGCGGTGAGCCTGCTCGCGACGTTCGCGATGATCGGCTTCGCCGTCTTGTCGACCCAGTACCTGCAGTTGGTGCTCGGCATGAGCCCGCTGAAGGGCGCACTGTGGAGCCTCGTGCCGTCCGCCGGGGTGGGCGTGGCCGCCCCGATCGCGTCCACCCTGGCCCGGCGCGGGGTGGACCGAGCGAAGATCATCGCCGCTGGCTTCGTCGTCGCCGCCGCTGGATTCGCCGTCCTCAGCGCGGTGCCCGTCGAGTCCGGACTATGGGTGTGGCTGATCGGATCGGCACTGTACGCGGCGGGCATCGTCGTGGTGCTGTCCATCGCCACCGAGCTGGCCGTCGGCACGGTCCCGCCCGACCGAGCCGGGGCGTCGTCGGCGCTCATGGAGACCGCGACCGAGTTCGGTGGCGCGCTGGGCATCGCGATCCTCGGCAGCGTCGCCACCGCGGTGTACCGCGCCCACCTCGGCGACCACATCCCCCGAACCGCCCGGGAAACCCTCGGCGGCGCCGTCGCCACTGCGGCGCAGCTGCCCCCGGACGCGGCTTCGGAGCTGCTGCGCTCGGCCCGGGCGGCCTTCGTCGCCAGCATGCACACAGCGGTGTGGACCAGCGCGGCCATCATGCTCGTGGCCGCCGTCGTAGCGCTCACGTCGTTGCGTAGAGCGGCGACTCCGACTCCGACCGTAGAATCCGAACCCCTCGTCAAGGTCTGAACAACGCCGGGTGGGCCGGGTCGCCTGCCCCACCCACCCGGCTGTTTCCTGGCAGACTTGGCCGCCATGATCGACGACTTCGCGAAGGCGTACCTCCACGGTCAGCTGCGCGCCGTTCGTGAGGTGCTGGTCTGGAAGCTCGACGGGCTCTCGGAGTACGACGTCCGCCGCCCGTTGACGGTGACCGGGACCAACCTCCTCGGGCTGGTCAAGCACCGGGCGTACTCGGATGCCAGGTACTTCGGTGAAGTCTTCGGCCGGCCGTTCGCCGGGCCGGTGCCGCGCTGGAACGAGGCGGGCGCCTGGGAGAACGAGCATTGGGCCGCGGCCGACGAGACGCGCGCGGACATTCTGGCGCTGCATCGAGCCGTCTGCGAGCACGTCGACGCGACCATCGACGCGTTGCCCATCAACGCGCCAGGTCACGTGCCGTGGTGGCCGAGTCCCGAGGTGAAACTGTTCAACGTCATGGTGCACAGCCTCAACGACACCACCCGGCATGCCGGCCACGCCGACATCCTGCGCGAGCAGCTGGACGGCCGCACCGGGACGACGGCCGAGTACGAGCAGCCGATCGACGCCGCCGCTCGCAAGGCGTACTGGGCGAAGGTCGACCAGGCAGCCGCCGAGGCCGGCGTGCGCACGACGCGGAGCTAGCCGGCCTCGCCACCGATAACGGGCGGGGTCGTCAGCCGAACTTGGTCCACTGCCCCTCGGAGATCACCTCGACGGAACCGTCCACGACCTGGACGGCCGTCTGCTCGTCGATCGCGTACGCCGGATTGCCGAGGCCGGCGGCCCATCGCTCCGCGTCGGCCGGCGTGTTCGTCGGGAACAGATTCAGGTGCGGGAAGATCGAGAAGTCGACGACACCGAGCGTGCGATCGTCCGGCGCACCAGGCCACTCGACGAAGTAGTCGCCGATCCGCGGCGTCATCACCATGCTTCCGGCGCTGACGCCGACCCAGACCAGGTCGGGCAGCGACGGCAGCAGCTCGGCCAGCCCGGACTCCCGCATCCAGTGACACAGGTAGGTCGCGTCGCCGCCGTCGACCAGGAGCACGTCGGCCTCCTGGACCCACGGGATCCAGCGCTCCGTGCCGATGGTGGGCAGTGCGGTGAGTTCGAGGACTCCCAGCGACCCCCAGCCCAGGCCGGAGAAGTGCCGGAAGTTCGGTTCGGCGGCCACCAGGCCGCGTACCGACGTGGGACCGCACATCGGGTGACCCCATTGCGCTGTCGGGACCACGAGGGCGCGGCACTCGGCGACCGGTTTGCCGAGCAGCCGCACGAGCGCCGCGTGAATGCTGGGGTTCGTGACGCCGCCGGATGTGAGCAAGAGCTTCAAGACGCCCTCCGCTGGATGATCACGGACAGTACCGGGACATCGTAGGCCGGAATGTCAGCTTTGCCGATGGACCGTCAGGTATCGCTGGTGCCTCCGGCCCACTTGCCGTTGGCTACCCAAAGGCAGCCGTGGTGTCAGGGGTCCCGGCCTTGGCTCCAAGCCGCGTACTCGTACGCCTGCGAGAATTCGGCCGCGATCTTCGGGTCGGTCGCCTTCAAGGTCGCCGCTTCCAGGATGCGCGCGGGTACGCCGCCGGCGATCCATTCGCGTACCCGGCGTGACCAGTGCTCGTCCGTATCGGTCGACTGCGCGTGGTCTCGCATGACATCGGCCAGGTGCCGCACCCTCGGCTCGTCGGCCTGGTCGTCCCACAGCGTCAGATATCGCCAAGGGTCGCCGCCCCGGTCGGCCAGCACCTCCAATACGTGCGGCGCCGACGCCGGCGCCGGATAGCTCGCCAGAGTCGCGGACCACCAGGCGTCCAGGAACTCGTCGATCGCCGCCCATTCCGCCGGCGGCCATTCGGCGCCGTAGATCGCGGCTTTGCGGATGACTCCCTCGGTGTTCCAGATCTGCCCGGCAGCCAAGTGCTCGAGTATGCGAGGAAGGAAGTGGCGGAAATCGGCGTCGCCACCCCACGTCGTCATCACCTTCCACGCGTACGGCTGCAGCTGCTCGATGGTCAACTGTCGCAGCGGCACCGTCCGGAGAATCGCGTTCGCCTCGACGCTGACGCAATGGTCGCAGTAGTCGATGACCGCGGGCAGCCGGTGATGTGCGAAAGCGGCGTACACGCCCTCGACTGCCTGCTTGAGCGCTGCGGCGGCGGACTGCGGCTCGGTCACGACGCAGACCATACCCGCGGACCGGCTTCGGCCGGTCGCGAGTGACCTGGCCATATGCGGCAGACTGGCGGCATGGTGCCCGACGTCGACCTGCCCGTGCGCGCCGCGCTGCCAGAGTTGCTGACCACATTGCGTGGGTCCGGCACCGCGGTGCTCGTCGCACCGCCGGGCTCCGGCAAAACCACGCTGGTCCCGCTCGCGCTCGCCGACCAGGTCAAGGGCCGCGTGATCGTCGCCGAGCCCCGGCGGATCGCCGCGCGCGCGGCCGCGTCGCGCATGGCTCAGCTGACTGGTACGCGTGCCGGCGGGCTCATCGGCTACACGGTTCGTGGCGACAGCCGCACCAGCGGCGACACCAGAGTGGAGGTCGTCACCACTGGTGTCCTGGTTCAGCGGCTACATCGTGATCCGGAACTGGCGGGCGTCGCGGCGATCGTTCTCGACGAGTGCCATGAGCGTCACCTCGACACCGATCTCGCGCTCGCGTTCACGCTCGACTGCCGAACCCATCTGCGGCCGGATTTGCTGCTGCTGGCGACGTCGGCGACCGCGGAAGCAGAGCGGCTCGCCGCGGTGATGGGTCCGCAGACCGCCATCGTCAGCGCCGCCGGGATCACTCACCCCGTGGACGTCGTCTGGGCTCCGCCCACCGGTCCGGTCGACGCACCGTACGGGCTGCGGGTCGATCCGCGGCTGCTCGATCACGTCGCCGCTGTCGTCCGGCGCGCCCTGGTGGAGAGCCCCGGCGATATTCTCGCCTTCCTGCCTGGGGCGGCGGAGATCAGCGGAGTCGCCAACCGGCTCGGTCGCCTGCGTGAGGTCGACGTGGTGAGCCTGCACGGTCGGCAGGACGCTTCGGTGCAGGACGAGGCCCTGCGTCCCGGCCTTCGACGGCGGGTGGTGCTCGCCACCGCGGTCGCGGAGTCCAGCCTGACCGTGCCGGGGGTCCGGATCGTCGTCGACGCTGGGCTGGCCCGCGTTCCGCGTACCGACCATGGCCGTGGTCTGGGTGCGCTGGTGACCGTGCGGGCGTCGCGGGCCGCCGCCACCCAGCGGGCCGGCCGGGCGGGCCGGGAAGCGCCGGGGCGGGTGTATCGGTGCTGGTCCGAGCATGATCACGCGCGGCTGCCCGCGCAGGCCGACCCGGAGATCGCGGGCGCCGACCTCACCGGGTTCGTCCTGCACCTGGCCTGCTGGGGCCAGACCGACGCCGCTGGACTCGCCTTGCTCGATCCGCTTCCGGCCGCCGCCGCCCAGGTGGCGCGCGAAACCCTGACCGCGATCGGCGCGCTCGACGAGGCCGGCCGGGTCACCGCGCGGGGCCGGGATCTGGCCGACGTCGGCGCACACCCACGGCTCGCTCGCGCGCTGCTCGACGGGGCGGAGCACGTCGGCAGCACGGTCGCGGCGGAGGTGGTGGCGCTGCTCTCGGCCGACGTGCGGACCAGCACCGACGATCTGCCGGCGGCCTTGCGGCGGCTCCGCGGCAAGGCCGAACCTTCCGCGACCGCCGCGTGGCGCACCGAAGCGCGCCAGCTCGCCGCCGGCATCACTTCCCATCCGCCGGCGGGCACCATGTCGGCTGATCTCGCGGCCGCGCTGCTCATCGGGCTCGCGTTCCCAGAGCGAATCGGCCGAGTACGCACCGCGGGCGGCCGCGTCTACCTGATGACCGGCGGGACCGCCGCCGAGCTCGCTCCGGACACGGCGCTGGGCGGCGTGGAATGGCTGGCCATCGCCGACGCGGATCGCCAGCCCGGCAACGCCGCCGCACGCATCCGCCTCGCCGCGCCCATCGACGTCGAAACGGCGAAACTGGCCGCCGACACCCTTTACGCCGATCGCGGCGAAGTGACCTGGACCAGCGGAGACGTGCTCGCCCGGCATCGCACGCGGCTCGGTGCGATCGTCCTCACCGACCGCCCGCTCACCAAACCCGATCCGCAGGAGGTGGCGGCGGCACTCAGTGAAGGGCTACGTCGCAACGGGCTGAAACTGCTGCGTTGGACGCCTGAAGCGACGGGCGTACGCGAACGCCTCGCCTTCCTGCACCACACGCTCGGCGAACCATGGCCGGCGGTGGACGACGCCGCGCTCCTGGCCGACCTGGGCTGGCTGGGCCCGGCGCTGGTCACCGCCCGTCACCGGGCCGATTTGGCCCGCATCGACGTGTCGGCTGCGTTGCGCCGGCTGCTGCCGTGGGCGCAGGCGGCCCAGTTCGACGAGTACGCCCCCGACCGCATCGAGGTCCCGAGCGGTTCACGGATCCGGGTGGATTACACCGACCCGACCGCACCGTTCCTGGCTGTGAAGGTTCAGGAGATGTTCGGTTCGGCGGAGGCGCCCACGCTCGCCGGCGGACGCGTTCCGCTGGTACTGCATCTGCTTTCGCCGGCCGGCCGGCCGGCGGCGGTCACCGCGGATCTCGCGTCCTTCTGGCACAACGGCTACGTGTCCGTCCGCTCCGAGCTGCGCGGTCGCTATCCGAACCACCCCTGGCCGGACAATCCCCTCAAAGCGAAGCCGTCGGGGCGTACCAAGCCCCGCAAGTGAGGCATCCGAAATCCTCTTGCGGCAATGGCCGTAATTCGGCACCGCCGGAGGCCAGGTCAACTCACAGGCGGTTTGGCGGGGACCGAAACCAGACTCCGAGCTGGGTACCACGTTGTCCCCAGCCGCCCTGTACAGTCCTCGTGCGTTGGTCATGGCAACAGGGAGAGCTCAGTGAGTAGCAGCGGCGCGGCCGTCGGGACCGGGATCACGGAACCGAGCGAAGTCCACACCAAGAACCGCGTCGAGATCCTCGCCCTCACCGGACTGCGCGCGGTCGCCGCGATCGGCGTGGTCGTCTCGCACACGCATGTGCCGAAATCTCTCCCGGAACCGCTCAGCAAGATCGCAGCCTGGGGTTACGTCGGCGTACCGCTGTTCTTCATGCTGTCGGGGTTCGTGCTCGCCTACAACTACGCCGATCTCAGCTTCGCGCAGCCGCGGCGCGCGGTGCGGTTCTACATCGCCCGCATCGCCCGGGTGATGCCGTTGTACTGGGTGATGCTGGCGTACTGCGTCGCGGTCTACGCGATGAAGAACCACCATCAGTATCCGAAGACGTTCGTCATCGACCTGTTCGCCCTGCAGACGTGGGGTCCAGACCTGCATGTCGCCCAGTCGCACTACAACGGGCCGGGCTGGTCGATCAGCGCCGAGGTGTTCTTCTACGCGATGTTCCCGTTCCTGGCCCCGCTGGTGGCCTGGCTCGCCCGCCGGTTCGGATTGAAGGGGCTGGCGATCCTGTGCCTGTCCCTGTTCGGCGTATTGGTGATCTTGTGGGCGGTGTTCCTCGCCAACGGCTGGTCCAGCGTGTCGGCCGAGGAGGCGCTGTCCGGGCACCGCTGGCTGTACCGCAACCCATTGCCTCACCTGGTGGACTTCATAGTCGGCATGGCGCTGGCCCATGCCTTCGCGCTCGGGGCCAAATTCCGGCCGGCCTGGGCGTCGATCACGCAGGCCGCCGTGGTCGTGTTCGCGCTCGGCATCGCCGCCCTACGCCCCTCACCCAGTGCCGCATGGGCCTCCGCGTCCTGGGGGGTGCTGTGGATCATCCCGTTCGGGCTGCTCATATTGTCTCTCGCCTCGGGCCGAGGCTTCTTCGCCCGGTTCCTCGCGACCCGGCCCCTCGTCACGCTGGGCACCGCCAGCTACGCGTTGTACATCACGCATCGCTGGCTCGTGTATCAGGTCGGCGGCAACGACATCGTCAAGGGCTCCGGTCTGGATCCCTACTTCGCCTTCTTCGTGACCCTCGCGGTGCTGCTCGTCGTGGCCGAGGGCGCGCACCGATACGTCGAGGTCCCGTGCCGCCGCTGGATCATGCGGCTGGCTGACCGGTTGTTGCCGCTGCGCCCGAAGGCGACGCCGGCCGTCAGCGCTCCGCGGCCGGCCGAGCCCAAGGTGCCCGAACCCGCCTGACCAGCGTCCGCCACCGGCGGTGTGCGCCGCCTCGGCGTCCACGCACACCGCCGCTGAGAGCCTGATCCGGGCGGTCAGGCGTGCGCGGGTTGCATCGCCTCCGCGAGCAGGGCGACCGAGCGCAGCCGGGCCTCGCCGGTGGCGTGGTGGGCGACGATCAGCTCGTCGACGCCCGCCTTCTGCACGAACGCCTCCAGGTATTCGCGCACCTCGGCCGGCGTGCCCAATGCGGAGTACTGCAGCATCTGGTCGACGTGCGCGCCCGCGCCCTGGGCCAGCAGCTGGTCGGCCTGCTCGTCGGTGAAGGTCTGCCCGCGCCCGAACAGGCCCGTGGCGAATGCTCGGCGGGTGGCCTGGAACTGCTCGTGGGCGGCGGCGGTGGTGTCTGCCGCGACGACGTTGACGCCGGCGATCACGTAAGGCCGGTCGAGCTGCTCGGACGGGCGGAATTCCCGCCGGTACGCGGCAATGGCCGCCTCCAGGGCCTGTGGCGCGAAGTGCGACGCGAACGCGTACGGCAAGCCGAGCGCGGCCGCGAGGGTGGCACCGAACAGCGACGAGCCGAGAATGTACAGCGGGATCTCCGAGCCCTTGCCCGGCACCGCGTCCACCCCGGGGATACGCGACCGCCCGGCGAGGTACGCCTGCAGTTCCAGCACGTCCTGCGGGAACGCCTCAGCCGACTGCGCGTCGCGGCGAAGGGCTCGCATGGTGTTCTGATCCGAGCCGGGAGCCCGGCCCAGGCCCAGGTCGATACGCCCCGGGTACATCGCGTCGAGGGTGCCGAACTGCTCGGCGACGGTCAGCGGCGTGTGGTTGGGCAGCATGACCCCGCCCGCGCCGAGCCGAATCGTCCGGGTGAACGTGCCGATGTGCGCGATCAAGACGGCCGGCGATGAGGAGGCGATCGTCGGCATGTTGTGGTGCTCGGCGTACCAGACGCGCAGGTAGCCGTGCTCCTCGGCGGTGCGGGCGAGGTCGACGCTGGCCGCGATGCTGTCGCGCGCGGTTTCGCCGGGGCCGATGCGGGCCAGGTCGAGGAGGGAGAGCGGAGTGGGCATGCGGCGATCCTTCTGACTCGATCGGGCACCGGGTCGGGTCCCGCCGGCCGGATCCGCGGGACCCGGTCGACGCGAAGCGGAGCAACTGCTCCGCCTGTCCTCACGGTAACACTAGCGGAGCAGGCGCTCCGGTAGGGTGTGTGTATGACCGCACCGGCCATCCGCAGCGACGCCGCCCGCAATCGGGGCCGGCTGCTCGACGCCGCGGCCGGACTGATCGCCGAACGCGGCAGCGACGTCGACGTACGCGAGATCTCCCGCCGGGCGGAAGTCGGCATGGGCACCCTCTACCGCCACTTCCCCACCAAGGAAGCGCTCCTCGACGCCGCCCTCGAGCACGTGTTCACCTCCTGGGCCGAGCAGGCGACCGCCGCGCGAACCGGCGACGCCTGGCACGATCTGAGCTCCTTCCTCGGCGATGCGCTGACCCGGCAGACGGCTTCGCCGGGTCTGCTCGACGCGTACTGCCAGGCACTGCCCGGCCAACCCGGCAACACGGCCCGTCAGCACTGCCGGCAGCAGGTGGGACCGCTGATCGCGGAACTGGTCCGCGCCGCACACGAGGCCGGCGAGCTGCGCCCCGACGTCACCGCCGAAGACGTCTCGCTGCTGCTCGTGGCGCTGGGCCGGATCGCCCCGGTGGTCCCCGAATCCACGTGGCGCCGAGTGCTCCAGGTGGCCCTCGACGGCCTGCGCGCGACCGCGGCCACACCCATGCCCGCCGAGTGACGGCCGACCGGCCCCCGCCATGACCCATCTCCTGATCACGTTGACGGTAGAACCACCGGGCATCCGGGTGACGTGGCTGCTGGACGGCGTCGCGCTGAGCGTCGGCGACACAATCGGGCGCTTGCCGCTGTCCATCGCGGGCGCGCCGACGCTGCAGCTCGACGACGAGATGGTCACGGCCCACGACCGCCTTGGGGCCGTTCCACTCCTCATGAGCGTGTCCGAGGACGACGACCCCGAACCCCGACGCTGCTGGCAGGTCGGACGCTCGACGTCCGGCCCGATCGAACTGTCCTATCTGGCGGAGTCCGTCACTGAGGAGCCACTGCCTGCCACGGCACCGCTCGAACTTCGCGCGGAAGGCGGTGGACTCTCCGGAGTCTTGAAGTGCTTCCTGGTGCTGCCACCAGGACCGGAGGATCTCACCTTCACGCTTCGCTGGAACGGCCCCGTTCGGAAGGGCCAGTCCGCCGGCCGCTGGATGGCGGTCACCAGCCTGGGCGAAGCCGACGGAGATGACGGCGAACTCGCCGGTACGGGGCTGGAACTGCTGGGCGACACCTACGTCATGTGCGGCGACCTGGCGGACCGGCATCACCGCGACGGCGAGCTGTCAACGTGGTGGCTGACGCCGCCCGGGATCGACGTCGAAGCCTTCAGCGCCCGGCTCGGGACGACGTACCAGGTGATGTCGGAGGCGTTCGACGCACCGGCGCACCCCTACCGGGTCTTCTTGCGTACCCACCCGCACCGAGGCGCCAACGCCTCGGCCCACCCGGCGTCCTTCGCGATGGCCGTGAACCCGGCCAACCCGCTGAATGAGGCATCGCTCTACGAAACCGTCGCCCACGAACTCGTCCACGAATGGCTGCATCTGGACGGCCCGGTCGAGGAGGTCACTTGGTTCTCCGAAGGGGCCGCCGACTACTACTCGCTCGTCCTCCCCTTCCGCAGCGGCCTGCTGGACGAGGAATCCTTCCTGCGGGCCGTCAACTTCGAAGCCCGGGAGGCGTACGCCAACCCCCGCCGCGACCTGCATCTCCGGCAGGCGCAGAAGGTCTTCTTCTCGGACTTTCTAGCGCACCGCCTGCCGTACGCACGCGGCATGTTCTACCTGGCCGACCTGGACGCGCGCCTCCGGTCCGCGACCTCAGGCGAGCAGTCGGTCGACGACGTCGTCCGGTTCGTCGTGCGGCAACGCCGGCAAGGCAGGCGAACCAGCGTCGAGCAGTGGTGTGCCCAGGTTCAGCAAATCCTGCCCGACCCTGAGATGCCGATGCTGGACAGCCTCGTCTTCACCGGGACCGGGCGACCCGGCGAAGGCAGCTTCGGCACACGATTCGTCCAGAAGACCATCCAGGTGCCGGTGCTCGATCTGGGATTCGACCCGTCCACCCTCATGACACGTCAGATCCGCGGGCTCGTTCCCGGCGGAGCCGCAGAGCGCGCCGGACTCCGCGAGGGAGAGATCGTCGATCTTCCCAGGTACCCGGACATCGTCCGGCTCGACGTCGGCGACGTGCTGACCGTCGGCGTGACGCGGGACGGCCAGGCAGTCCGGACGGCCATCCCGCTGACCGGTGCAACGGCGCCAGTGCCCTGCTGGGTAAGGCGATCAGCTCCCTGAGGCCTCCTGGCTGCGGACTGGCGTGGGATCCTATTCTTCGTCGGTGGGCTACTTCGTCTCCATCGTCTTGACCCGATCGTCAAGACGTCTGACAGCTCGCGTTCCCGGGAGTGACTCGACAGCCGACGACGTGTCGGCCGCATCGCGGCGGCGTATCGGCTCATAGGTTGATCAACACCACGCACGTCTGTCCTATGGTGACTCACCGAGGCACGTCCGGCCGAGGGAGGAACACCCCGTGCGAGTACGAGGTTATGCCGCAGCGACACCGTGCTGGGCAGTGCACTACAGCACCGATGTCGCCGCCACGGCGGAGTTCTATGCCGGCCTCTTCGGCTGGACGACGGCGACGAACGACGGCGCGACCGTGTTCCGCCTGCGCGACCTGGCCGTGGCCGGTCTCGCCGAGATCGGCAACGGTGGAGCAGACCAACGGCCGGGCTGGCTGACGCACGTCTCCACCGATGACATCGACAGTACCTCTCAGCTGGTTCTCGAGGCCGGAGGCAAGGTACTGCGACCGGCGACCGAGTGGGGTGGGCGCGGACGGTCCGCGGTGTTCGCCGACTCGCTCGGTGCCGTTGTCGGAGTCTGGCAACGTGGTACCACCTCCGGCGTGGCGTTCGGCGGGGCCGAGGTCGTCAACGAACCCGGCGCGGTGACCTGGAGCGAGGTCGTCACACGCGACACGTCCGCGACGGCGGCGTTCTACGGCACGGTGTTCGGCTGGACCCAGCAGGTCGGAACCGCCACCGAGGAGCACGAGTACTACGAGTGGATCTCGGCGAATCGGGTCGTCGGCGGCATCAGCATGATGGACGGCGGGCACTACCCGCCGGGTACGCCGCCGCACTGGCGCACCATCCTGCAGATCGGCGACTGCGCCGACCTGGTGCGGCGTACGCCTGAGCTGGGCGGACGGGTGCTCGCCGGGCCGGTGGACACCGGCATCGGCATGGCGGCCTACATCGCCGACCCGACCGGAGGCACGTTCCTCGTCATCGAACTGCTGCCAGAACTGATCGCCGCACTGAACTGACCCGCCGCAGCTGGTCCGCGGTGGATCAGTGGGTGGGCGGCGGGCCGAGCAGTTCGATGGCGTGCCGGGTTGCGGCGTGGCCGAGAGCAGCCGGGTCGATCGGGCCCGGATCCGGTAGCTGCCGCGTCGTTGCTGGTTGACCGACATCGCCCGCGAACTGTTCGAACCCCGACGGGGTGGTGATCTGCAGGGTCCGCAAGGGTTCGCCGGCCTCGACGATGAACGTGTGCGGCAACCGGGCGGGCAGCAGGACGAAGTCGCCCGGCCCGGCGGAGAACACTTCGCCGTCACACCGGAACTCGGCGCTGCCGGACAAGACGTAGAACATCTCGTCTTCTTTCAGGTGCCGGTGCAGCGGTGGGGCGAACCCCGGCGGGTTGACGAATTCGACGACGGTGAGCGCGCCGTGTGTCTCGGCTCCGCTTGCCTTCACCGTCACCAAACTGCCGAGGAACCACAGCGCCTCGCCCTCGCCGTCACGCCGCACGTAAGGGCGGACCGATTCATTGATCATGACCGAGCTCCAAATTCAGCATACCGCTGTCTAGTGAATATGTTGTTAGTATGGCAGAAGCATGAGTGAAGTCAACAGCGCCAAGACACGGCGCAGCTACCGCTCGCCGACCCGCGATGAAGGGGCGCGCCGCACCCGCCAGGCGATCGTGGCCACCGCCGCCGAGCTGTTCGCTGAGCGCGGCTACGCCGCCACGTCGCTGGCCGACATCGCGACCGCGGCCGGAGTCGCGCGGCCGACGGTGTTCGCCTCGTTCGGGTCGAAGCCGGCGCTTCTCCGGCACGTCCTCGACCAGGCGCTCGCCGGCGATGACGTGCCGGTGGCGGTTGCCGACCGGCCTTGGTTCAGACCGGTCTGGGACGCCACCACGCCGAGCGCGGTCCTCGACGCCTACGCCGACGTGTGTGTGATCATCGCCCAGCGCGCAGCGCACCTGTTCGAGGTCGTCCGGCGAGCGGCAGACGGCGCGCCAGAAGTGGCGGAGCTGTGGAACGTCTTGCAGAGCAACCGCCGAGCCGGCGCGAAGATGGTCGTCGAGCACATGCGGACGCTGGGTGACCTCGCACCCGGACTCGATACGCCGACGGCCATAGACACCCTGTGGCTGTTCAACGATCCCGCTCACTATGCCGCGCTGGTCGTGCAGCGGGGCTGGCCGGAGGACGCGTTCCGGCGCTGGCTGGCAGACCGCATGCGCGACGCGTTGCTGACCTGACCACACGACGTGACCTTGACTGCGATATCGCACCGTCTGAGACTTCGGAGGTGCAGATTCACGCCGAAGATCGAGTCGAGCTCACCGTGATGCTCGACAAGGCCGATTACCGCCGCGTCGGCGCCGATATCGAACGACCCCGCCGCTGGACCAATCTGCTGATCGCGCCGATCCCCTTGGGCGCGTTCGTGAGCCTCTTGGCGGAGCAGTGGATCAGCTCGCTCATCCTGACCTTCGTCATGCTGTCCCTCATAGCCGTCGGAGTCGCGCACCGTCGGCTGCAGGCCGGGAAACTCCCCGACTGGGCTTTCGGCGCAACGACCTTTCGTGCGACACCCGAGGGCTTTGAAGTGGATCAAGTGGTGGCCCGCAGATTCGTCGGATGGACCGGCATCGCCGGATACCGGAAGACACCGACGGCTTACTGGATCCTGGTGTCCGGCGGAACGTCGTTCGCCGTGCCCCGCCGACCGCTTACCGGGCAAGATGAGATCGCCCTGGACGCCGTGCTCCAGCGCTACACCGCAAACCATGTCTACTCGGGGCATACCGGGCGGTGAGGCCTGCCCGGACGTGACCCGTTTAACCTATTCGTCGGCTTCCCCGAAAGCTTGTGCGCCCCAGGCACGAGCGTGGCCGGGCCGACCCTGATCGTCCACAACGGACACTGCCGGGTCGCACAGCGGGAAAACCGGCTTATCCGCAGCGAGGACGGCCGCTAGCCTGACAAAACGGTACGTAACATGCCAGCTGGCGGAGGTCAGACTGACCTATAGGATGGATCCGCCCAGCCGTTCAGACCAGAGGGAGAGTTCCTTGACGCCGCGACTCAGTGTCGTCGTGCCGTTTTACAACGTCGCCGACTACATCGCGGAATGCCTCGAGTCGCTGCGCCGTCAGACTCTCGACGACTTCGAGGTCATCCTCGTCGACGACGGATCACGCGACGGCACAGGGCAGATCGCCGAGGAGTTCTGCCGGCTCGACCCGCGGTTCCGCCTGGTCGTCCAGGAGAATCAGGGACTCGGGCCAGCCCGCAACACCGGCGTCAAACACAGCGAAGGCGAGTACATCACCTTCGTCGACAGCGACGACCTCGTTCCGCGGCACGCGTTCGAGATGATGGTCGGCTCGCTGAACGCGACCGGCTCCTCGTTCGCCGCCGGCAACGCCCGGCGCTTCGACGACTTCGGCGCGTGGAACTCGTGGCTGCATCGGAAGATCTTCGACGAGACGCGCCAGGCTACTCACGTCATGGAGTTCGAACAGCTGGCGATCGACCGGATGGTGTGGAACAAGGTCTTCCGGCGTACCTTCTGGGACGAGTTCGGCTACGAGTTCCCGGCCATCCGGTACGAGGACTACCCGGTGACGCTCAAGGCGTACCTGGACGCGGTCACCGTCGACGTCCTCGCCCAGCCGATCTACTACTGGCGCGAGCGCACCTCCGGCGACTCGATCACCCAGCGCAAGGCCGAGTTCGCCAACCTGCGTGACCGGATCACCTCGGCCGAAATGGTGCTCGACCTCGTCGAGCGGCAGCCCGCGTACATCCGGCACGCGGTGCACAAACACCTCGCGACCGTCGACATGGTGACCCTCGTCGAAGGCGTCGGCGATCTCTCCGACGAAGACGGCGTACGCCTGGCCCGGCTGGCCAAGCACTTCGCCGAGCGCATCGACAAGGGCCCCGCCGCGCTTTCCTCACCGATGGGCCGCGTCCAGCACCACGCGCTGCGCTCCGGCAACCTGGACATGCTGCGTGCCCTGGCCGACATCCGGCGCGGCGGCGCCCTCGGCACAGTGCGCGCCGCGCGTACGGGAGTGCCCTGGCGTCGGCACGAACTGGTCCCGCCGAACATGCAGGGCCAGGCCCGCAACCGCCGGAATCTGTTCCGGCTGTCCGGCCGGGCGCTCTACGTCACGACCACGGTCGCCGACCTGACCTGGGCGGACGATGCCCTCATGATCCGGGGCACGGCGGAGATCCGTCACCTGCAGATCGACGGCACCTCCAAGCTCCGCATCGTCCTGGAGGCCAACGGCGTCGAACTGCCCGTGTCGGTCGAGCGGTTCCCGGCGTACGACAGCCACGGCGACCAGAACCTCGTCGGCTACTCAGCCCGCGTACCGAACTCGATGCTGGCCGGCATCAAGGCCGACGGCGATCCCGCGACGCTGCGCGCCACGATCACTCAGCGGCACATCAAGCGCACCGCACTGCTGCGCAACGTCGGCCCGGGCAACCCGAGCATGCCGCCGGGCGGCTGGATCAACGACACGTCCTGGCTGCAGCCGCTGCCCGCCGACGACAACCGGCTGCTGCTGCGGCGCATGGTCGACCCGGCGCGGCTCACCTCGGCCGCGATCTCCGACGGCGTCGTCACCCTGGAGGGGCTGCTTCCCGCCGCCGCCGGCGAACTAAGCCTCACGCGTCGGTGGTACAGCGAGAAGCTGGCCGACTACGAGATCCAGCAAGACACCACCGGGGGCCACTTCAGCGCGAGGGTGCCACTGGCCGGGCTGCTCCCGGACGACGATCCGGACGATCCGGTCAGCGGGCGTACGGTGTGGCGGTTGGAGGCCGGCGGGCATCCTGTGCTCGCCACCGGGCTCACCCGGGCCGTGACTCAGGTGGTCGGCGGCCGGCTGGTCCAGGTCAGCCGGGCGGCCGACAACTGCGTAGTCGTCACCGACGGGCCGGTCCAGCCGACCGCCGACGAGATCGGGCTGGGCGACGGCGTACGCGTCATCACAGTCTCCGGGCGGACCTGGACCGACCTGGACTTCCCGCTGGTCTGGCGCAAACTCAGCGACACCAGCGGCGAGGAGGACGTCGCCTGCTCGGTCACCGTCGACGACCGGTTCACGGCTGCGGTCGACGTCGAGCGGCTGATCGCCCAATCGTCCCGGGAGATTCGCACGACCCCGACGACCTGGCACTTGATCGGCCTGCCCGCCGAGGGACGACCGTTCGCCGTGCAACCCGACGCGTTCCTCACCGCGGAGGCCTCGATTACCATTTTCGTCCTGGACCACCAGCTGACTTTGCGTCCGCATGCCGATCGTGTCACTGTCGAGGTGCGGTAGCCATGCATCATCACAATCACTATTACGGGCAGTCGCACATTCTGGCGCGGTATGCCGGTCTGGATGACGAGTTCCCGCCGCGGTTGCGGGGTTATCTGCAGCATGGGTGGAACATCGGCTGCGGCTGGAATCCGGTGCACGAGTTCTTCGACGGTGCGTGGCGGTTCGTGTGGAGTGATTGGCCGCGCCGTCGTGGGCATTCGCTGGGCCGGCGCAACTATCACGTGGTCGGTGCGCCGTGGCTGTATCTGCTGCAGATGGAGCCCACACTCGGGGTGATACCGCCGGAGCAGCGGGAGGGCACGCTGTGGTTTCTGTTCCACGGCTGGGAGGGTGGCAAGATCTCCGGTGATCATCAGCGGTTGATCGACGAGATCAAGGAGACCGAACCGGGGCCGGTCACGATCAGCCTCTACTACACCGAGTACGAGCGCCGGGAGATCCGCCGGCATTACGAGAAGGCGGGTTTCGACGTGGTCTGTTTCGGCCGGCGGGGCTGGAACTATGAGGGCACCGATCGCCGGTTCCTGTATAAGCAGTTGGAGACGTTGCGCCGGTTCAAGCGGGTGGCGTCGAACCGGTTGGCGACGGCGATCTTCTACGGGGTGTCGGTGGGGTGCGAACCGGCGGTGTATGGCGATCCGATGGAGTTGGGCGGGGAGAATCCGCTGTTCGGTGGGGTGCAGCGGATCGGCCGGTTGTGGCCGGAGATGATCGGTAAGCAGGTGGATGTGGCGGTCGCGCGGCAGATCACCGATGAGGAGCTGGGGCGGGCGTGGGTGATGCCGCCGCAGGAGATGCGGATGCTCTTCGACTGGAGGGAACGTGACTGACATCGAGAGCACCGTGCGGGTCGTCCGGGGTGAGATGCAGCCGTGGAGTGATCAGAATCAGCCGGGGATGCCGGCGGCGGGTGGGCCGGTGGTGTGCCGGTTGCTGGCGGATCTGCTGCCCCGGGCGCGGCGTACGCTGGTCGTCGGTCCACACGGCCGCGACGTCCTGGACCTGGTCGCCGAGCGCAGTGAACACGTCACCGTGCTGCTGCGCTCGGTCAGCGACGCCACCGAACTCGCCGATTCCTCCGGCGGCCGCCTGGACGTCGTCGCCGGGGCACTGGACGGCCTCGCGAGCGATTCGCCGGAGCCCTATGACGCGATCGTCGCGGTGGACGGGCTTGACCGGGTCCTCGGTGCGGACAGCCCGGATCTGAGCTGGCCGGAACGCCTCGCCCAGCTGCTCAAGCACGCCACTGTGGACGCTGTCCTCGTGTTGGGGTTGGCGAACGGGTTCGCCCTGACCAGTCTGCTGGACCGGCGCGGGCTCGACGAACGGCACGGCGACAACGAATGGTGGCCACTGCGGGATGATCCCCAACGGCCCGCCTCCGCCGCCGCGTTCGCCCAGGCCGCCGAACGCGCCGGGATCACCGGTGCCCGCGTGTACGCCAACTTCGCCGCACACACCCTCATCGAGATCGACGCAGCCACCGAAGCCCGCCCCGGCAGCCTGCTCTGCCGGATGGGCGTACGCGGGCTGCAGGCGGCCGGGGCATCGCTGCCGCTGCTCGCCCCGATCGGGGAGAGTGGTGAGGCGGCCGCCCGCGCCGGTCAGCTCGGCGCCGTCGCCGACGGCTGGCTGCTGCTTCGGGGCGGGGCGACGCGTGCCGCGTACGCCGAAGGTGTGGCGGGCCTGACGCTCACCGTCGACCGACAGTCGTCGGGTGCCTGGCAAATCGACGTCTCGGGGGTCGCTTCCGACGTTCCCGACGGACTCCGGTCGCAGTCGGCTGCCACAACGCTGCCGGACGCCCCGACGGCGGAGGACGTGCTGTTCCGGCTGGCCGCCGCGGGCGACGTCCCCGGCGTACGCGCCTTCGCCGCCGAACTCGGCGCCTGGGCGCGATCGCGGTCCACAGCGGAGGCGATCTGCCTCGACGACCTCGTCTACGACGGAACGGCGTTCACCCCCGGCTTCTACGGCTGGGCGACCACCGAACCGGCTTCAGCCGACGAGCTGCTCGCCGCCGCCTGGCACCGCTGGCGCGACCGGCTCGTCAGCGCCCACCGCCGGCACCCCTGGCCACCGTGGATGGCGGGCGACGACCTCGTGGCGACACTGCTGCAGATGTCCGGCGACGCCGCCGACCCCTCCACCGTGGAACGCGGCCGGGAGATCGCCGGCCTGGTCGCGGCCGGCACCGACGTTCCCCTGACGGAATCCACTATTGACGTACGCTCAGCGCTGGAAGAGGCAGCAGCCGCCCGGCACGAACTGTTCGAACTACGCGGGCACGTCTTCGGCCTGGAGCGCACCCTCGGCTACCGCGACAAGCAGCTCAAGGTACGCGAAAAGCGTATCCGCGAAATGCGCGCGAACATGCGGCGCATCGAGGCGATCCGCAATCACCGTATGTTCAAACTCGTCCGGTACGCCGCGAAGATCCGGCAGCCGAAGCAGTTCGCTCGGGCAGTGGTCCGGAAGCTACGCGGCTAGCCTGGGTCTATGGCGTTGATCTTGGCGAGCAAGGGGCTCCAGCTTCCAGCTCGTCAAGATCACCCCATGAGGCCCGCCGAGAGGCTGGACGGGCGGCGCATGTCCACCCGCTCCCGCCGGCGATCAGGGAATTCGTACCGGCAGCGGCAGGTCGATCTGAATCACGAACCGGTTCGGCGTTCCGTCTGTCCACGCGCCGCCCCAGTTGCCGTTGATCAGACGGTCGACGCAGAGCAGACGTTTCGGGTCTGCCGCCAAGGAGATCGTCATGTCCTTGTTGATGATGACCGGATTGCTTTGGCCGGTCCATAGGCCCCAGCCCGCGCGGCCTCCGCCGGAAAGACCAAGGTAACGATCGCCGCCCGAAGTGTCCTTCTGCAAGTACAAATCGTCACCGTGGAAGTACCACACACAGGGGTGCGCGGCGGCCTCGTTGGGAACGATGGCCAAGTAGGGATCAACCGCGCTGGAGACGCTCATCCAGCCGAGGAACTTGCCGGACTCGAAGTCGAGGCAGCGCACTGGCTGGTAGACCGTGGGAGCACCCTTGGCGAGCTCGCTCAGCGTTTGCCTGGGATTCCAATTGCCGATGTAGTTCTGGCAATTGCGGTCGTGCAACTCCTTGCGGAGCAGCGGCAGCTTGCTGCTCGGATCGTTCAGCTTGAAGAGTGCGCGGAAGTTCTGGCCGGGATTGCCGATCAGATAGTCGAAATCGGGGATCTGCTTGAGTGCCCCGTATTCCGAGACCGGAGCACCGTTGAAAGCGGTCCACACCTCGTCGGCCGACGTTTGCGCGGCTGCGGTGACATGCTGCCGGTTGTCCGCGCTCACCTTGTCCAGCAGCCGTTTGTCACCGTAGGCGAACCACTCCTCGCCCTTCTTATTTCGGACCACAAGGCCGTACTTCGAGTCCTCGTTGTGCATCGTACGGGCCAGGTTGCCGGCGACGATCTTGTCGTTGATGGTGTCGTAAAGCTCTACGCGCGGCACGCGAAGGTGGCCGGTGGAGAACAGGTCGGTCAGGAAGTGGTCGGCGAACGCGTTCATCGCATACGCCCGCTCCAGCCGAGTCTGTCGCAGGACCGAACCCTTGGGCTCGTTCGCAGCCAGCCTCGCCTCGTCCAGCGCGATGCCATGCCCGACCGAGTAAGCCTTGACCGCGTTCGCGCCGAAGTGGTCGAAGTTCTTGAGGGACAGCCGCGGATAACGGAACACGGTCTCGAACGCCCAATCGATCGAGTACCGGTCGCCGATCTCCTCGTAGACCTTCGACGGATCCTTACCGGCGTTGTACGCCGCCATCACCAGCTTGATCTCCACCTCCATGATGCCGAGGATGCGGCTGCGCTCGTGTGGGATGTACGGCGTCGCCAGCTGAAACCAACCCCGGCGGAACACGCCGTCCGGATCCTCGGCGGTGCTGATCGGCTGATCCACCACACCGTAGAAGTCACCGCCCAGCGCGATGCCCTGGCCGTAGGTGATGGTCGGACCGTACTCGAACGATCCGCCCAGCCTGATGTGCAAGCCGAACTCAGCGGCCTTGCGCTTGCCGTCTTCGAACGACAGCGTCAGTTGATCGCCGATCCAGGCGTGTTCAGCGCTTTCCATGACGGTTCCTCCGCTACGGCCCTTGATTTGACCCGATCGAACTCCACTGCTGTCGATGCTGCACGTCAGTTCGGCGATGGCTGGTTGCTGGCAATCTCCGCATATCTGGTGAATGCCGAGCTTATCCGCATTCATCCTGCGTATCCATTTGGTCACTCTTTAGGAAGAGCGGCCGATCGGCGACCAGGGCCGCTTGGCTTTGATCGGCAAGAAGCGGTGGTCGCGCCGGAGGCATGGGTCCGATGACGGAGTCGGGTTCATAGACCTGCCGGAGCGAGTGGGCCGCAGCCGCCAACGAATCGCGGCTCCGAAGGCCCGCTCCTCCAGTTAGGTCAAAGGGCTTTGGTCCAGCTCGTCGAACAGGGGGTAGCTGACGATGCTCCGGCCCCTGAGGACCTTCAGGGCTCTACGACGGTACGCAATGAGGTATTCGACCTGCTTCGGCGTCAAGGACTCAAGGTCCACCGCTGGTGGCTTCTCGTAGTAGGTGAAGCGAAAGACCAGGGGAACAGACGCTATGGCGAGCAGCAGAAGCAGCCAGATGGGAATCACCAGCAGCCAGTGGTCGGACAGCTCCGGGAGCCTCATGTACAGGGCAGCTAGCGAGCCGGCAGCGCACGCCCCTTCCATGGCGGCGATCCCGAGGATCGTCCTGCTCCATTGGCGGTAGGGCGTGGTCAGCCAGTCGATCCACCAGTGCAGAACCGTCAGGCAGCCCGTGAGGAAGCCAGCGGCGCAGAAGATCTGCAAGCCTGCCTCGAATTCCTCAGGCCTCACCCGGAGAACCATCAGAAGTGCGATGCCGGACACGATCAGGCCGCAGATCATCACCACGTATGACGCCGCGACCAGGAACTTGCCGAACCACGACCGGCGCTCGTGCCGCTCGCACCGCGCCAACTCGATCGACGCAGACTCGCGTACCACCCGGTTCAGCTCGTCGGGCTCGAACTTTGCCAACGGATCACAGATCGTGGCCCACTCGGCCGCATCCATCGCTGTCGCCCGAGGCACAGCCCAACTCCTTCCGTCTCCGCGCGAGGCTGCGCCGCAGCCGCATCGCTTCCACATGCGTGGGCGTAACGTTATTCATCATGCGCAACCACAGTGTCGACATGTCGATATAGCGATGTTGGGAGACCGTGCGTGAGGCGACAATCGACCGCATGGCGTACATCGACCTGGGCGTCGACGAGGACCAGTTTCCCGGTATCAACGGCCCGATGAGGTTTCGGCCCGAGACCGCCAAACCGCTCAACGAACTCGCCGAGGTGCTGCTGCGCCAACCGCATCCGACGTTGAGTCCCGGCGAACGCGAACTGATCGCCGCGTACGTCTCCGGTCTCAATTCATGCGAGTTCTGTTGCGACTCGCACTCCGCCTTTGCGGCGGCCCAGCTACCGGAGGGATCGTCGCTGGTGCAGATGGTTCGCCGGGACGCGGCGAGCGCTCCGATCTCGGCCAAACTGCGGGCGCTCCTCGGTGTCGCCGCGGCCGTGCAGCAGGGCGGGCGTCATGTCACGGCCGAGCACATCGATTCCGCCCGGGAAGCCGGGGCCACGGATGTGGAGATCCACGACACCGTGCTCATCGCGGCCGCATTCTGCATGTTCAACAGGTACGTCGACGGGCTGGGCACGAAGCCGGCCGCGCATCCGGAGCAATACGTGTTCGCGGCCGAGCGGATCGTCACCTTCGGCTACGGCGCATCCGGACAGCGGCGCGACCCGAGCAGCTGATTCGGCGGCGCTAAGCCTGGGTGATCCAGAACCTCAGCCCCAGCGCCTCGTCGCTGAACGTCTCACCGACCGCGAGGCCGCCGCCGTCTCCAGATCCGGAACCGCCGCCCTCACCGGCCGCGAAGTCGGTGGCGAGCACCTCGTCGGCGATGAGCGAACCGTGTTCCCGCAAAGCCTCCGCCGTCTCGCCGGACGCCGCGTACCGGAGGGTGATGCGGTCGGCCACGTCCAAGCCGCTGGACTTGCGGGCCTCCTGCACCAGGCGGACGACCTCGCGCGCGAGTCCGGCCCGGCGCAGCTCCGGCGTGATCTCCAGATCCAGCGCCACGGTCGCGCCGCCGCCACTGGCCACCGCCCAGCCCGACCGAGGCGTCTCGGTGATGACGACCTCGTCCGGGCCGAGCTCGACGACCGAGCCGTCGACGTCGACCGTGGCGGATCCGTTGGTACGCAAGGAGCTGCTGAGCGCGGCGGCGTCGGCGGCGGCGATCGCGGCGGCCACCGCCTGTACCGTCTTGCCGAACCGCTTGCCGAGCGTACGGAAGTTGGCCTTGGCGGTGGTGTCGACCAGCGATCCACCGACGTCCACCAACGACTGGACACTCTGGATATTCAGCTCGTCGATGATTTGCTCCACAAGAGACTCCGGCAGCTCGGCGAAGCCGGGTGCGGACACCAGGGCGCGGGACAGCGGCTGACGGGTCTTGACCGAGGACTCGGCCCGGGCCGTGCGGCCCAGTTCCACGAGGCGGCGTACGAGCGCCATGCCGGCCGCCAGGCCGTCGTCGATCAGCGCCGGGTCGGCCGTCGGATAGCCGGCCAGATGGACCGACTCTGGCGCCGACGGCATCACCGGGACCACGATGTCCTGCCATACGCGCTCGGCCACGAACGGCGTGATCGGGGCGAGCAGCTTGGTCACGGTCACCAGCGCCTCGTGCAGGGTCGCGAGGGCGGCTTGGTCTCCCCGCCAGAACCGACGGCGACCCCGGCGCACGTACCAGTTCGACAGGTCGTCGACGAACGCCGCCAGCAGCTTGCCGGCTCGCTGCGTATCGAATGTCTCCATCGCTGCGTCGACCGCACCCACCAGCGTGTTCAGCTCCGAGAGGACCCAGCGGTCCAGGAGCGGCCGGTCGGCCGGCGCGGGGTCCGCGTCCGACGGCGACCAGCCGGCGGTACGCGCGTACAACGCCTGGAAGGCGACGGTGTTCCAGAACGTCAGCAGGACCTTGCGGACGACCTCCTGGATGGTGCTGTGGCCGACGCGGCGCGCCGACCAGGGTGAGCCGGCGGCGGCCATGAACCACCGGACGGCGTCCGCGCCGTGCTGATCCATCAGCGGGATCGGCTCCAGGATGTTGCCCAGGTGCTTGGACATCTTGCGGCCGTCCTCGGCCAGGATGTGCCCGAGGCAGACCACGTTCTCGTAGGACGACTTGCCGAACACCAGCGTGCCGACCGCCATCAGCGTGTAGAACCAGCCGCGGGTCTGGTCGATGGCCTCGGAGATGAACTGGGCGGGGTACCGCTTCTCGAACAGCTCCTGGTTCTTGTAGGGGTAGCCGTACTGGGCGAACGGCATCGCCCCGGAGTCGTACCAGGCGTCGATGACTTCGGGCACCCGGGTCGCGGTGGCGGCGCACTGCGGGCAGTCGAAGGTCACCTCGTCGATGAACGGCCGATGCGGGTCCAGAGTGGACTGATCTCGGCCGGTCAGCTCGGTCAGTTGAGCCAGCGAGCCGACACAGGTCAGGTGGCCGGCCTCGCAGCGCCAGATCGGCAGCGGCGTACCCCAGTAGCGGCTGCGGGACAGCGCCCAGTCGATGTTGTTGTCGAGCCAGTCGCCGTATCGCCCGTACTTGACCGTCTCGGGCTGCCAGGTGGTCTTCTCGTTCTCCCGCAGCAGTTCGTCCTTGATGGCGGTGGTGCGGATGTACCAGGACGGCTGCGCGTAGTACAGCAGCGCGGTGTGGCACCGCCAGCAGTGCGGATAGCTGTGCTCGTACGGGAGGTCACGGAACAGCCGGCCGCGCTCGGCGAGGTCCTTCACCAGCGCCTTGTCGGCCGTCTTGAAGAACACGCCGCCGACCAGGGGCACAGAGTCCTCGAACGTGCCGTCCGGGCGTACCGGGTTCACCATGGGCAGGCCGTGCGCGCGGCTGACCGCGAGGTCGTCGGCGCCGAAGGCAGGCGCGATGTGGACCAGTCCGGACCCGTCCTCGACGGTGACGTAATCGGCGGTCACCACGAAGTTCGCGTCCTCGACCGCCACGAGGTCGAACGGCCGCTCGTACGCCCACCGCAGCATCTGCGTACCGGTGAAGGACTGCTCGACCGTCCAGCCGTCGCCGAGCACCTTGCCGACCAGCGGTTCGGCCAGCACCAGACGTTCGGTGCCGTCGGTGGCGACGACGTAGGTGACGTCCGGATGGGCGGCCACCGCGACGTTGGAGACCAGCGTCCACGGGGTGGTCGTCCACACCAGCAGGGACGCGGCGCCGGCCAGCGGGCCGGACGTCAGCGGGAAGCGCACGTAGACCGACGGGTCGACGACGGTCTCGTAACCTTGGGCCAGCTCGTGGTCGGACAGGCCGGTGCCGCAGCGCGGGCACCACGGCGCCACCCGGAAGTCCTGCACGAGCAGTCCCTTGTCGAAGATCTGCCGCAGCGACCACCACACCGACTCGATGTAGTCGGAGTCCATCGTCCGGTAGGCGTCGTCGAGGTCGACCCAGTAGCCCATCCGCTCGGTGAGCTGCGCGAAGGCGTCGGTGTGCCGGGTCACCGAGGCCCGGCAGCGGTCGTTGAACTCGGCGATCCCGTAGGCCTCGATGTCCTGCTTGCCGGAGAACCCGAGCTCCTTCTCGACGGCCAGCTCGACCGGCAGGCCGTGGCAGTCCCAGCCGGCCTTGCGGGCGACATGGAAGCCCTTCATCGTCTTGTAGCGCGGGAACACGTCTTTGAACACGCGTGCCTCGATGTGGTGGGCGCCGGGCATGCCGTTGGCGGTCGGCGGGCCCTCGTAGAACACCCACTCCGGCTTGCCCTGCGACTGGTCGAGGCTGCGCTGGAAGACCTTGCGATCGCGCCAGAAGTCGAGCACGGCGCGCTCGAGCGCAGGCAGGTCGACCTGGGCGGGCACGGGCTTGTACGGCATCTTTCCTCCGGTCTCGTTCACACGTTCCCGGAGGGACGAGGCGAACCCCGCGGTACCACCCTCCTTGGCCGCAGACACGGCCCGCTCATTCGTGCGGTCGGCTTTACTCGGCCCGCGGGCCTTTCCTCCGACGGCTCCGGGGTGATCTTCACAACGGGCACGCCCCCGGGCTTCCACCGTCCCCGAGTCTCTATTGGCTGCGTCCGGAGCTACTCGTCCCCATCAACGCCTCGCGCCCGTACTGTAACTCAATCCCCGGGCACTTCATTTCCCAGGTCCGCGGTGGGTCGCGCGCCGCTGCTCCCGTCGGGCACCGGCCTCGGCCGTGGGCCGGCCTCAGCCTGCACGGTCCGCGATCCAGCGACGGCCACGGAGCCGCGCTCGGCTTGGTTCGGCTCCGCAGATGACCGGCCCCCGGCGTACCGGTTCATCGCCGACCTTGCGCGGCCGTTCTCCGGCGGGCCGCTCCTGCGATCAGCGGTGACGCGGATCAGAGCTCGCGGCGATCGCCCAGTACTACTGCCCCGCCGAGGGCCAGCACGGTCGCGACCACGGTGATCACCAGCGCCGGCAGGTAGTCGGCCGCCGCTGCGCCCGCGACGACGTCACCCAAGGCGCTGAGCAGCCCGGTCGGCAGCCAGCGGCCGCCACCCGTCAGGCTCCCGATGATCCCGACGAGCAGCAAAATCACCAAGGCGACGCCCGCCGTCGCCAGCACGCCGCGGACGAGCGCCGCGACGAACGCCACCAACGCCACAGCGAACGCCGGGAAGACCGAGCCGTATCCGATGCCGGCCAGCATGGCCGCCGTCGACGGCGCGCCCAACAACACGGCGGTCTCGTACCAGGCACAAGCCGCGCCGACGACAAATCCAGCCACGGCGGCAGCCGCGTTCACCGCATACGCCGACAGCACCACCGGCCGCACCCCGCCCAGCCGCGTACGCAGAAAGACGGCCATCTCGCGCCGTGCATCGAAGGCCAGGGCTGACGCGGCGACCAAGGTGACGACGAGCAGCCCGATCTGCGAGGCGTTGCCGACGAACTGTGCAATGCCGTCAGCCGGGGTCGGCTTCGGAAACGTCACCTCGACGCCGTCGGTGCCGACCGCACGGAGAATCTCCCCGAGGTAGCGGGCGGTCAGTGGCCCGGTGAGACCGAAGAAGGCGTACACGGCGAGAATCGTGAGCAGGCGGCGGGTCCGCACCAGCCGCAGCCACTCCAGCCGCCACAGTGTCACGAGATCAGCTCCAGGAAGACGTCTTCGAGATCGGCTTCGCGCGGACCGAGACTGATCACGCGCGCTCCCGCGGCGGCGAGCACACCAGCGAGGTTGCGCTCGGCCTCCGCCACCGTGCGTACGCCGACGAGCAGCTCCCCGGGCTCCGAGCGCACCTCGGTCACCCACGGCTGCTCGCGTAGCCCCGCCTCGGCCTCCTGTGCGCCGCCGCGCAACCGAACCACATACGCCGGAGTGGCCCTCCCCACCAGCAGGTCCTCGATGGTGCCCTGGAACAGCAGCCGCCCATCCCGCAGGACGCCGATGCGGTCGCAGACCTCCTGGACGTCGGCCAGGATGTGGCTGGAGAAGATCACGGTCGCGTGGCCCCGGAGGCGGGAGATCAGGTTGAGCACCTCCCGCCGGCCGACCGGGTCGAGGGCTGACGCCGGTTCGTCCAGCAGCAGCAGTTCCGGGTCGCCCACCACGGTCGCGGCCAGCCCGAGCCGCTGCAGCATGCCCCGCGAGTAACCGCCGACTCGGCGGTCCGCGACCTCGGCGAGGCCACTGTCGGCCAGCACGGCGTCGACCCTGGCGGCGACAGCCGACTGCGGTGTCGGGGCGGCGACCAGATGCGCCGCCAGCGACACGACCTCGCGGCCGGTCAGCCACGGATCGAACTGCGGTGTGTCGGGCAGAATCGCGATCCGGCGGCGATCGGCGGTTACGCGAATGTCGCCGCTGGTGGGCCGTCGCAGTCCGGCGAGGATGCCCAGCAGCGTCGTCTTGCCTGCCCCATTCGGGCCGACGAGCCCATACACCGATCCGGCCGGGACCCGGAGGTCGACGCCGTCGAGCGCGGCGTGCGTACCGTAGCGCTTAGTCAGGCCGGACGTCTCCAGGATCATCGGGGGCTGCGCCCTACGAGCAGGTAGACGATGCCGCCGATCGGAATCGAGATCACGCAGATCGCCGCCCAGGCCCACTTGGGCAGGTAGCGCACCTCGTTGCGGGCGAGGTCGTACAGGCAGTAGACGACGAAGGCCAGCCCGAGCAGGACAAGCGGCGCCAGGGCCGCGAGGGGCAGGTCGGCGTCGGTGGCCGCAAGGTTCATGTCATGAGGATGGCAGAAGCCGGCGCCCAGGCCGTAGCAGCCTCGCACGCGGTAGTCACAGGTCGTGCAGCAGCTCGCCCAGGGACCTTCGTCCCCTGTCCGGCCAGGCCCACTCGGAACAGGCTCTAGGTATGGGCAAGCGCACGTTCGTCGTAGCCGGCGTCGACAGCACCGGCAACAGCCTGATCGCCGTCGACCGTGCGGCCGAGGAGGCAAGACTGCGGGACTGGCCGCTTCGCCTGGTGTACGCCCTGGACCCGGATCGCCGGCCGGGCACCACCAGCGGGTTCGGGCTGTTGCAGGCGGCGGCTGATCGCGTACGCCGTCGGCAGCCGGATGTCACCGTGTCCACGGTGCTCGGGCTGGGCACCCCCGCCGACGTGTTGATGAGCTACTCCGCGGACGGCGGCCTGCTGGTGCTGGGTAATCGCAGCCGCCGTGAGTTGGCTGGCGTACGCCGCTCGGTGGCGCTGCATCTGCTGCCGAGACTGCAGGTGCCGATGCTGATCGTCCGCGTACCCGGGTTGCCGGATCTCCCCCGGCGGCCGGCCCGGCCGGTGGTGGTCGGCGTCGACGGCACGCCCAGCTCCAACGCCGCCGTGGTGGCGGCGATCGCCGAGGCACGGCTGCGGTCGGTTCCGCTGATCGCGGTGCACGCCGCCATCGGGGATTCGGTCTACTCCGATCGTTCGGCGAATCCCCTGTACGGCGGCCCGCTGGCCGACGAGCAGCTGCTGAACGGGGTGGCGCTGCGTCGGGTGCCCGTCGAGGCTGATCCACGCGCGGCGCTGATCGGCCTGTCGCGCCAAGCCTGCATGGTCGCGGTGGGCAGCCGCGGCCGAAGCGGTCTGGCCGGGTATCTGCTCGGCTCGGTGGGCCACGCTCTGATCCGGCTGGCCAGCTGCCCCGTCCTGATCGCCCGGTGGCCGGTCGGCTCGGCGGCGCCGGAGGAGCTGGACGCCCATCCGGTCACCGCGCCGGTGTGAAATAGGGCGTGCTCTCTGGGCACCGCCGTTCGCGGTGGGGTGATCAGGTTGTGGAGGCCGCGTGGATGGCCGCGATCGACGTGGCCAGAACCCGATTGAACTCCTCGTCACTCTGCTGCCGCTGCAGTCCTTCCGTCAGCGCGCGCGAGAAGCTGGCGATCAAGCCATGGTTTCTTGCCAATCGCTCGTTGGCCTCCTGCTGCGAGTAGCCTCCCGACAACGCCACCACCCGAAGCACCTTCGGATGCCGGATCAAGTCGCCATAGAAGTCGTCCTGCGTGGGAATGGTGAGCTTGAACATGACCTCGCTTGCCTCGGGGATACTCTCCAGGCGTTCGAGGATGCCTTGTTTCAGCAGTTCTTCGGCCTGCTGCTTCTCGGCGCTGGCGATGTCGACCTCTGGCTCGATGATCGGCATCAGTCCGGCGTCGACGATCTGCAGCGCATAGGCGAACTGCTGGTCGAGGACCGCGGCGATGCCCGCAGGATCGGCACGACTCACGAATGAGCGCATCTTCGTACCGAACACCTGCCGGCCAACCGCACGGTCAAGCAGACTCTCAAGCTTGGTGAACGGCTTCATGAGCCGGACACCGTCGGCCTCGGCTGCCAGTCCTTCGTCGACCTTGACGAACGGGACCACGTTCCGCTGCTCCCACAGGTAGCGTGGCACGGCAACGCCGCCCACCTCGCGGTCCATCGTCTGCTCGAACAGGATCGCGCCCAGGATGCGGTCCCCTCGGAAGGCCGGCGCGGCCATGATCCGACTGCGAAACTCGTGCATCAGGTCGAACATGACGTCTTCCGACGAGTACGCCGACTCGGGGACTCCGTAGTGCGCCAGCGCCTTCGGTGTGCTGCCGCCGCTCTGGTCCAGCGCGGCGATGAAGCCCGCATCTTCCTTCATTCTCTGCCGTTTCGAGTCGTTCATCCGCGCATCCTCCTTTTGCTCTGATTTTTCGCAAACACCAGCTTAGGTGGCTGCCGGCGTCGGCGGGTCCGGGCGACGATCCCAGCACCGTCGAACACGGCGACCCCACCCGGCGTACCGCGGATCGACGAACTGCATTGTCGGCTTCGCCGTTTCGCGCTGATCGTGAGCTGGAGGCCGGCCAGGACCGTGCGTCGGCGACCGCTCATCGTCGGACCAGTGTGGTATGCAGGAAAGCATGCACGACGACGTCAGGGTCGTCCCGGCTAACGAGGCGAGCTGGGACGACTTGCAGACGGTGTTCGGCCGTGGCGGCGCGGCGAAGTGCCAGTGCCAGCGGATCAAGCTGGGCGACCATGACTGGTTCCGGATGCCGGTCGAGATGCGCGCACACCGGCTGCGCGAGGAGACCGAGTGCGGTTTTCGCGACGCCGAAGCCACGAGCGGCTTGGTGGCGTACCTCGACGGCGAGCCGGTCGGCTGGGTGGCGGTCGAGCCCCGCGCAAACTACCGCCGGCTGCGGGGCTCCTCGGTGCCGTGGGCCGGCCGGCAGGAGGATCCCGACGACCCGCTCGTGTGGGCGATCGTCTGCTTCGCGATCCGGGCCGGCTTTCGACGCCAGGGCCTGACCCGGCCGTTGGCCGTGGCGGCCGTGGCGTACGCGAAAGCGCATGGCGCGAAAGCTGTCGAGGGGTACCCGATGGTGCCCAAGGCTGGGCAGGGTGTCACGTGGGGCGAGATGAACGTCGGATCGCCGGGCACGTTCCGCTCGGCCGGCCTGCATGAGGTGAGCCGGCCGACCGTGCGCCGAGCGGTCATGCGTCTGGACTTCTGAACCCGCCGGGTTAGCCTCCACGAATGCGGTACCTCAGCGAGTCATCCGCGGTCGGCGCCCTGCGCCGGTCGGCGTCGATCGAGCAGTTCCTCGGCCCGGCTTTCCACGGCGACCGTCGAGGCATCCGCTGGGTTTCCATCGAGCCTCGCCGCCACGCCCACTATGTGATCGTGCTCTACCTCAGCTGGGACGTCGGCGGTGAACACCTCCGGGACCTGTTTGAGTTCCCGCCGCTGGATCCGGAGGCTGAGAACGACGGCGACGTCCTCGCCGAAGTGGACGACGCCGTGGAAGCCATCCGCATCGCCGAACAGCTCACCGACGCCGTCCGGCAGCGATGGGCGAACTTCGGCGTCGCTGCCGAGGACTACCTCGACTACGTGAGGTCGGCGCGGCTGCCTGACCCGCTCACCAGACAGGCCGCAATCGAGGTGCTGAGCACACTGCTGGCTTCGGGCGGCGGTGATGATCGAACGGTCTCATGGCTACTCGACGGCCTTGCCCGCCGAACGGGATGCCTGCATTTCACTGACATGATCTACTGGCCCTCCGATCGCTCCTGGACCGCCGAGGAGATCATCGATCACGCCTGGTCGTGTACGCCGATAGCCCTGTAGCCGGCGACAGTCTGGGCTCGACGACGCGTCACACGGCCATCGGCCTGATCAGAGCGGGGCGCCGCCGAACGAGATCTCGTTTCCCTCCGGATCGTGGTAGGTGGCGTGGCGTACCCCGTTGGCGGAGGTCTCTGGCCTGCCGTGAAAGGACGGTGACAGCTCCACGTCAGGGCGTACGCGGATGGTGGTCGCATGACGACGAACAAGAACGCCGCGACCACCACGAACTCGACCTGGACGGGCATGGTGCCGGTCGACGACACCGCTTTGGCGGTCACCGACACCGGGGGTTCCGGTGTGCCGATCATCTACCTCAACGGTCAGTTCGCCACCCAGGGCTACTGGCGGCGGGTCATCGCCGAACTGGGCTCCGGTTGGCGCCACATCACCTATGACGAACGCGCCCGGGGTAAGAAGTCGGGCACGTCGGCGGACTACTCGTTCGAGGCCGCCGTACGCGACGTCGATGTCGTGCTGGCGGCCCGAGGGGTGCAGCGGGCGGTGGTGATCGGCTGGTCCTACGGCGCCTTCGTCGGCGCACACTGGGCCAGCCGCAACCCGGACCGGACCATCGGCGCGGTCCTGGTGGACGGCGCCCAGCCCTACGACTGGCTGACCGAGGCCATGGAGCAGCGCATCCGCAAGCAGTTCCAGCAGTTCCAGTGGGCGTTGCGGCTGCTGCGCCCGACCGGTCTCACGCCGCGGATGAACGCCACCGAGATGGCCGAGTGCAACATCGAGCTGGGCCGGATTGCCCGGGCCGCGGACCTCGGACCGGTGCTGGACGCGATCACCGTGCCGACCAGGTACGTGGTCGCCTCCGGCTCGTCGCTCGGCAGCAAGGGCGACGAGCAGGAGATCATCCGGACCAGCCTCGTCGGGGTGACCGAGCGCAACCCGAACATCAAGATCAGCGCCAAGGTGCCCAGCAACCACGGTGCGATCCTCAAAAAGGACTACGCGGCGGTCGCCGCTGCCGTCCGCGAGGTCGCCGCCCTCGACTACGCAGGACGTTGACGAGAGCACATGTCGTGGCCCGCCACGGTCGCCGATGGCGACCCGGTGAGCTCCGACCGCAGACGCGTGCGGTCGCGGACGCAGCAGGAGTCCGCGGCCGCACCGGTGAAACCCGGTGGCGCCAGCCACACCCCTTGGGCATCCTGGTCGCCGTGCTCGTCGTGCAACGCGTTCGCGTCCGTTGGGGCGCTCATGCCCGCGGAGCGATACCTGCTGCCCGACGTCGGGCGGTTGCGGAGGCTTATGAGCTTCCACCCGTGCCGGTGAGCGAGCCGCTCATCGTCCACGACGTGCTGGCGGACGAGGCTGACGGCTACCGCCCATTGTCCGCTGCAAGTTCGGGCTCGCAGGCGGTGGAGCTGCGCCCAGATGCTCGATGGCTGCGGCGACGACTTGTTGCGAGCCGTCGGCCCATTCAGATGCGCTCATGATGTCGGCATAGACGGTCATGGCCGGCACGGCCGCGTCGCCGGCAATCACGGTCGCTGCGGCTGCCAGCGGTGGTGCCGTAAGCGACCCCTTCGACGCAGTCATTGCCACCAAGAGGGCATCCATGATGGAGTCCAGGCCTTTCCTCTTCACATAGGACGGCTTGGCAGCCGTTGCCTCAAGCTCATTCACCAGGAGATTCCTCCGGCACTGGGCGAGCCAGCGTCGCCACGACCGGGGGTTCGCCTATCGCCCTGGTCACCTGGCCGGAGCTTTCGCCTCGCCGTCTGGCCGGAACTCGTGGACGACCTCTATCAATCCGACGATGTGCTGGTTGAATTCGTCGAGTTCTTCGGCGGGCACCCATAGCTCGAGGATGTCGCGGCCGCCGGCCTGCTGGATCGGGTAACGGGAAGCGAACTGACGGTCGACCTCGAATCGGGTGACGTAACCGACGCCGGAGGCGGGCACGTTCCAGTCCCGGGCGATCATGATCGCGTACTGCTCGTTGAGGACTGGATAGAAGATCGGCTGGTCCGGTAGGCGCGGTGGCCATGCCTTCCAACCGGAGGCAGCCACGAGTTCGAGTTCCTCGGGGCCGGTCGGCCGCCAGAGGGTCGTCGTTCCAGTCACCGCAGTCTCCTTCCGCGTCGAGGAAGGGTAGCGGGCTGCGCGAAGCGGTGGCGCGTAATTTCGCCGCGGATCTTGGCGGATTCTCCGCGCGGGCGGCGATGAAACCGCGGTGTAGGCGCGGTGGAACCGGGGCGGCGGATGCTTTTCCTCGACCGGTTGACGCCGGCACGAGGGAGCGATCATGAGAAACATTCCCGCGGTTCACGCGGAGGGCCTGGTGAAGGCGTTCGGGGACTTCCGCGCCGTAGCCGGGGTCGACCTGCGCATCGAGCAGGGCGAGATCTACGGTGTGCTCGGCCCGAACGGTGCCGGCAAGACCACCATGCTGAAGATGCTGGCCACGCTGCTGCCGATCGACGGCGGGCGGGCGGAGATCTTCGGCGTGGACGTACGCCGTGAGCCGCATCGCACCAGGCAGTTACTTGGTGTCACCGGCCAGTACGCATCTGTCGATGAGAACCTGACTGCCAACGAGAATCTGTGGCTGTTCGGCCGGCTGCAGGGGGTGTCGAGCCGGGCGGCTCGCGCCACGGCGTCCCAGCTGCTGGAACAGTTCGGCCTGCAGGAGGCGGCCAACAAGCCGATCTCGCAGTTCAGCGGTGGTATGCGGCGGCGGCTGGACCTGGCCGCAAGCTTGATCACCCGTCCGCCGCTGATCTTCCTGGACGAGCCGACCACCGGCTTGGACCCGCGTACGCGTGGCCAGATGTGGGACACCATCCGGCAGCTCGTCGCCGACGGCTGCACTGTGCTGCTCACCACGCAGTACCTGGACGAGGCCGACCAGCTCGCCGACCGGATCGCAGTCATCGATCGCGGGCACAAGGTGGCCGAGGGCACACCGGACGAGCTGAAGGCGTCCGTCGGCAACTCGACGCTGCAGTTGCGGCTCACCGACGCCGCCGACCAGCCCGCCGCCGCCGCGGCCGTACGCCGTCTGCTGGGCGAGGAGCCGGTGCTCAGCCCGGAGTCCGGCCGCATGAACGTGGCGCTCGACACCGCCGACCGGGCCGCCGACGTGCTCATCGCGCTGCGCGAAGCCGGCATCGGCATCGCGTCGGTGAGCGTCGACGCGCCGACTCTCGACGAGGTGTTCCTGGCCCTGACGGGGCACGACACCGGCGAGGGTTCCGACCAATCCGCGACCGCGGACAAGCCCCAGCTCGAGGTGGCCCGATGACCCTGCAGATGACCACGCCGGCGCCCGTGGCGGCCCCGCGCCGGCTCACCCCCGACGACATCGCCGCGCGTACGACGTCACACAACAGCCTGCGGCAGACGCTCGGCCAGACGATGTCGATGGCGTGGCGGGCGACGAAGAAGATGCGCCGCAACCCGGAGCAGTTCTTCGACGTCACCGTCCAGCCGCTGCTGTTCACGGCGATGTTCGCGTACCTGCTCGGCGGCGGTCTCGCCGGCAGCGTGCAGGCGTACCTGCCGCTCGTGATTCCCGGCATCCTCGCGCAGACCGCGCTGACCGCCTGCATGGCGACCGGCGTGCAGCTGCGCGAGGACATGGAGAAGGGGGTGTTCGACCGGTTCAAGTCGTTGCCGATGGCCCGGATCGCGCCCCTGGCCGGCCCGATGATCGCCGACCTGCTGCGGTACGCCATCGCCTCCACGCTGACCTTCTGCACCGGTATCGCGATGGGCTACCGCCCCGGCGGCGGCGTGGCGGGTGTGGTGGGGGCGATCGTGCTCACGATGATCGCCGGCTGGTCGCTGGCCTGGGTGTTCACCTGGGTCGGCACGCTGGCCCGCAGCGCGCAGAGCGTCCAGGGCATCTCCATGATGATCATGTTCCCGTTGACGTTCCTGTCCAACGCGCTGGTCCCGGTGGAGACCCTGCCGAGCTGGCTCGCCGCGTTCGTGAAGGTCAACCCGGTGTCCCATGTGGTCACCGCCACGCGCGACCTGGCCAACAACGGTCAGGTCACCGCGCACGTCGGCTGGGCGCTCGTGGCCTGCGCGGCGGTCATCGCGATCTTCGCGCCGCTGTCGGTGCGCAGCTACAAGAAGCACATCTGAAGATCAGCCGGCCCCGATCCGCTCGACCAGGTCTCGCGCCTCGTCGAGCAGGTCGGGGCCGCGCCGGTCGCCGTACTCCGCGGCCAACGCGGCGAGCAGCCCGGGCGCCCGTTCCTCGGCCCGCGGGGCGATCCGCTCCCAGGCCAGCGTCGGCATGCTCCGGTTGTACGCGAACCGGTCGGCCAGTGCGATCAGCCGGACCGCCTTCTCGACGGGCAGCGCGTCGCGGAGCAGTCCCCACGCTCCGAGGGCGAACAGCACCAGACCGCAGACCGGGTAGTCCAGATAGGGATGGTTCGGATCGAGCACGAGCGACGCCCGCTGCCGGTTCTCCGCGAACAATGCGGCACCGACCGGGTCGTCGGCCGGTGCGTAGTAGGCGTGCGCGGCCAGGTTGGTCGCCTCGGCCACCAGCAGCCACGGCTCCAGCCCGGTCTTTTCCAGGAGCGGCATCCGCAGCTCACGGACTCGCAACCCGGCCGTACGGTAACCGGCCAGTCCCGTCTCGACGTCGCCGCGGGCCAGATCCAGCTCGGCCTGGCCCAGGTCGAAGGACAGCCGGCCGGCCATGGCACCCTCGAACTCCGTCGAGTCGCCGAGTTGGGCCAGCTGCGCGGCAGCGCGGTCGAGGTCGCCGTCGGAGATGAGCGCCAGGGCGAGCAGCGACCGCAGCTGGATGGCGTCGTCCTGCGCGCCGAGCCGGTCGAGCACCGGCAACGCGGCATGCGCGTGGAGCGAGGCGTCCTTGACCCGGCCGAGCTGCATCGCCAGCTGTGCCGCCATGGTGTGCATGATCGCCTGCGACCACGGGCCGGTCGTGTCGTCGGCCAGCTGCAGGCCGCGCTCGGCGGCGTCCATGGCCGCGTCCGGGTGGCCCATGTTCTCCAAGGCCTGGCTCAGCCACGGCAAGGCCAGGGCGGCGATCTCCCGGTCCGGGGATTCCGCGTGCGTACGCAGTTGCTGCAGGAAACCGTCGGCCGAGTGGGGGTCGATGTCGATCAGCATGGTGACCATGGCGGCGATCCATCGATCGTGGTCGCCCGGCCCGAGCGCCCGCAACGCGTCCCGAAGCAGGTCGGTATGCGGTGAGTTGGCGACGAGGGCGCCGTTGAGGGTCATCGCGATCGCCGTACGCGTGGCGTCGGCCAGTTCCGGCGGGGGCGTCCAGCCCGCCACCACGTTCGCGGCCGCCTCGATCACCACCAGCAGCCGGGGATGTTCGCCCCGGATCATCCAGTACCCGGCCAGCGCCGCGAGGATCTGCATCGCGGCCGCCGGGTCGGCCGTGGCGAAGGCCCGGCGCAGCACATCGGAGAGGTTGCCCTCCTCGGGCCGGATCGCGTCGACGACGTCGAACTGCCGCCGGCTGAACAACGAGCGGGCGTGCCGTGCGGCGAACGCCACCGCCCAGGCACGCTGGGCGTGCTCGGCCGCGCTGTCCTCGCCGACCGCGATCAGCTGGATGCGGCCGAATTCGCGGACGGTCTCCAGCATCCGGTAGCGCACGCCGCCGGAATCGGTCTCGACGACGGTCAGCAACGACTGGTCCGCCAGATCCTGCACCGCCGTCAACGCGTCGCCGCCGAGCATCGCCTCCGCGGCGTCGAGATCGAACCCGTCGTGGAACACCGACAGCCAGCGCAGCGCCCGGCGCTCCCGCTCGGCCAGCAGGTTCCACGACCAGTCGATGACCGCGAGCAGCGTCCGATGCCGGTCGGGTGCGCTGCGATCCCCGCCGCGCAGCAACGCGAACCGGTCCTCCAGGCGGCGGGCGATGTCGGCGACCGCCATGACGCGTACCTTGGCCGCCGCCAGCTCGATCGCCAAGGGCAGCCCGTCCAGCCGCTCGACGATCTCGGCGACCACGTCCTCCGTACCGGTCAGGCGCACGTCCGGCCGCGCCGCCACCGCGCGCTGGCGAAACAGCTCGGCCGCGTCGCCGGCGTGCAACTCCCCCAGCAGGTAGACCTGCTCGGCGGGGATGGCCAGCGGCGCCCGCGTCGTGGTGAGCACCCGCAGCTCGCGGGTCGTGGCGGTGAGGTACGCGACCAGGTCGGCGACGGCCGCGACGATGTGCTCGCAGTTGTCCAGGATCAGCAGGCTCGGCGCTTGATCGAGGTGGCGGGCGATCCGGGCGCGCACGTCGGCCCACTGCTCGGGCGTGAGGGTCCGCCGTCCGCTGACCGAGTCCCGTACGCCCAGCGCCGACCCGACCTCGCCGACCAGGTCCTCGGGTGCGGTGACGCCGACGAGTTCGACGAAGTGCACGACGGGAGCCGGATACTCCCGGCCGAGTACGTGAGCCAGCCGGGTCTTGCCCAGCCCGCCCGGCCCGACGATCGACACCACCCGGGAGGCGGCCAGGGCGGCCTGCAGCCGGCGAATGTCACCGGTACGGCCGATCAGCGTGGTGGCCTCGTAGCGCACGCCGGTGCGTACCGGGCTGTCCTGGACGAGCAGCTCGCTGTAGATCCGGCGCAGCTCCGGCCCGGGATCGGCGCCGATGCGCTCGCGAAGATCCGCCCGGTACGCCTCGTATCGGGTCAAGGCGGCACCGGTGCCGCGGACGGCCGCCTCGCTGCGCAGCAGGTCCGCCAGGAGCGCCTCGTCCGCCGGGTGGCCCGCCGACTCCTCGGTCAAGACGGGCAGTGCGTCTGCGTACTCGCCGATTCTGACCTTGGACCTGGCTTGCAGCAGGCGAGCCTGTTCCAGGTCGTGCGCGGCCTCGCGCCGCAGCGATCCGAGCGGGCCATGGCCGCCGGCCGCGACCGGGCCGAACTGCAGGGCTTCGGCGGCCAGCTCGGCCGCGCGAGCCGGATCGGACTCGAACGCGGCCCGAGCCGCGGCGAGCCGGTCCGCGAGCACCTGCACGTCGACCTCAGACCGGTCGATGCCGAGACGGTAGCCGTCCGTGTCGCGAACCACCGAGTCCGGGCCGTGCGCCGTCCTGGTCCGGGACACGAGCACCTGCAGCGCTTTGAGCGGATTGGCGGGGACGTCCTCATCCCAGATCAGCTCGACCAGCCGCGCGGAGCCGACCGTCCGCCCGGCGGCGGCAAGAACGGCGAGCAGCGCCTGCGGCCGCTCGCCCACCACCGGCTCGCCATCCCAGCGCACCGCGTCCAGCAGCGTCAGGATGATCGGCACCTGCCGAGTCTAGACTTCGCAGCCGGTATGCCGGACGAAGCCACTCAGCCGCCGTTCGCGGAGAAGTGCATGTAGTCCTTGAGGGATCGATAGTCGCCGCCCCATTCCCAGCCGACCGCGGCGAAGGCCCGGACGACCTCGCTGCGGGGCTGCACCATCCCGGACCGTGCGTCGGCTCGGTCGAGATACGCGGTCGCGAGTTCCGGCAGCACGATCTTGCCCTTGTGGTACGGGTTCTGGAACGGGTCGACGTCCACGGCGAGGCCGTAGGCGTGCTGTGACCACGTGTCCTGGCCGCGCACAGGGCGGCAGGCGAACACCTCGGTGTTGTTGCCGTCGCCGGTCGGCGGCGCGTTCAGCTCGGCGGCGGTGGAGATGTGCATCCGTTCGATCGGGAAGTCCGCGGCGAACAGGCGCTGGAATACCGTGACCAGGTCGTTGGCCGCTCGGGCGTTGACCAGCAGTTCTCCGGTGTGGGCACGTCCGTCGAAGCCGCGGAAGCCGACCGTGACGTAGCGCAGGTCGGCCTGGGCGACCGGGCACTGTTCGGTCCAGCTGGACCGGGCGAGTACGCGGGCCGGCACGACCTGGACGGTCGAGTGAAAACGGCCGTCCGCCGGAGGCGGCAGCTCGTCGACGGTGATGATCGACCGGTTACGCAGCTCGGCCGGGGTCTGCTGGGCGGCCGCCACCCCGTCCGAATCGACCGGGAGCAATCGCCTTCCCAGCCAGGCCGGTGCTGGGGTGGCGTTCCCGACACGACTGGATTCAGGGCTCGGCGACTCGGTGTCCGTCGGCGCGGCAGTCGGAGTTTGTGCCGGCGTGTCCGCTTCCGGCGTCACCGGGCCGTTCGAGCAGCCGACCAGGGCGTAGCCCAGCAGCATCATCGCGGCCAGCAGCCCGGCTACCCGGCCCCGGCCGCGCCGCCGACCGGAGGGCTGCTCGGTTCGAAAACGGGGGGACGAGGGGAAGCCGTCGGGGGCACGCACCTCGCCAACGATAGACATTTCCCTGGTCAACCGCATTGTGATGACTTCGACGACGCCACAACCCGTGAAGATCCACCGGCTGCCTCTCGGCGGTGTTCACAGCGATCCCGACTCCGGCCAGTTCGACCAGTGCGTGTTCGGGGACCTCGACGGCCGGTACACCGTCAGGTCACCTGTCGCCAGAACCGCGGCAAGCTGGTGGAACGTCTCGGTCTCGCTGGGCAGTTGGTCGTACCGTTCGGGCTCCCGATGCCACCACTCGTCGAGGACGAGCACGCACGGCAGGTCCGCCGGGATGCGACGCCGCAATTCATCCTCGTCGGCCAGCAGCAGGTCACGATGCTCGGCACGAGCAACCGGAAGACGTCCTCCAGCGGATCACCGGCGGCTGCCTCGACCGGTACGCGCCGACCCCGGATCTCGATCGGCCCGCCGTCGGTCTGCAGATACTCCGGGTTGTCGATGTCCTCGATTTCGTCCATATTGTCGATCCGGGACAGGAAGTCCTCGTTCTCACAGCCGGGCCGCCCCCGGGTGAGGCAATTCCCGTACGCGTGCACGACGTCGACCACGTTGCCCGCGCGTGGGTTGTAGCCGACCAGTTCGATCAGCAAGGCCCACCGGGAATCGTCGCGGAACACATGCAGCCGAGCGTCGATCGCCGAGGAGTACGGATGCTCCGGGTCGGCGAAGCGGTAGTCACGCGCGGCATCGTCGAGTTGGGCGAGGATCTGCTCGGCGGTATCCATCGCGGCAGCGTACGGCAGGACACCATCCGCCATGGCGGTCGCCCGAGGTCGTTGTCCAGCGCGCGGATCCCGGCGGGCGGGACGTTTCAGATGTAGCTCATGGGGCAGCCGTGCCGCAGCGAATGCTCGGCGGCCTGGCGGTAGACCGCGACGTAGAAGGTGACCGGGTCCTCGATGCCGGTGCTCAACGCGAGCGGTCCGCTTGGCAGGTCGGCGGACAGGCCGATCTCGGCGGCCATCGGCGCGACGAGGTCCCGCAGCCGGTGCGAGCTGACGACCCGAGTCTCCTGTTCGTCGTACGCGTTGCCGACCGGAAGCTTGATCAGACCGTCGAACGGCACCGGGACGAACAGAGCAGCGTCGAGCACGTCCTCCGCCCCATTCCGGGCGCACAGCTCGCTGAAGCCGTCCAGCTCCGGCGAGATCTTCTCCTCGAAGGACTCCGCCGGCGGCACCTCGCGTAGCGGACCAGGGTAGGGCCCGAAGCCCCGCTCGGCGAGGGCGCGGTCGAGCAGTGAACGGATGCCGAAAGTGATCTCGTCCTTCGCCCAGCTGTCAGGCCCGATGTCGACCAGGTAGATACCCACGCGGGCACGGTAACGAGAGGAAGCGGCGAGCGCGAGTCACGGCGCTTCGGCCGCACCCGTTCGGCACCCTTGTCCCGGCGGCGATGGACTCCTGTCGTTCAGCGCGCGCGACGGTAGTGCATGATCACCACGCCGTTACCGAGGGCTTCCGACGACAGCAGTTCGAGCCGGCGGGTAGCGGGCAGCCCGCCCTGGTACAGCGTCGGGCCGTGGCCGGCGATCCTGGGATGGACGAGCAGCCGGTATTCGTCGATCAGGTCCAGCCGGTCGAGCTCGGTCGCGAGCATTCCGCTTCCCAGGAGGACCCCGGCCGGGGTGGCGTCCTTGAGCTTTTGAACGCCCTCACGCAGATCGCCGGCGATATGGTGGCTGTTGGTCCACGGGAAGTCCGTACGCGTCGACGACACGACGTACTTGGGTTTGGCGTCCAGCTTGACCGCCCACTCGCGCATGGCCGGGGGCGCCTCCTCATCGCCGCGGGCGATGGCCGGCCAAGCGCCCTCCATCATCTCGTAGGTGACACGACCCCACAGCATGGCTCCGCACTCGTCCATGAGACGGGTGAAGAAGGCGTGCGTCTCATCGTCGGCGATCCCCTCCCGGTGGTCGACGCAACCGTCCACGGTGAGATTGAGGCTGAAGGTCAGGAGTCCCATGGCGGGCGAGTCTAGTGCCACTGGGGCAACGGATCGCTGTTTTACTGGGCTGGACACGTGTCGCATCGGCTTGCGACGGTGCCGCCACGGGCGGCGGCCGTATGCGCCTCGACACCCGCGACAGCGACCAGACCAATGTCCGGTTGCAGAGACTGTGGCCGCTTGACTCTCAGGCCGTTGGAGAGATCAGAATCAAGGTCGTGACTCGCGAGAAATCCCAGGAGTTGTGGCCGATCGGCAGGTTCGCGCTGGCCACGGGGATCAGCGTGTCAACCTTGAGACACTACGACGAGATCGGCTTGCTCCCGCCCGCCCATGTCGAGCCTGCCACGGGCTACCGCTACTACCAGCCATCCCAGGTCACGGTGGCATCGACGATCCGGTTGCTGCGAGGCATTGACCTGCCGTTGGAAAGGATCAGTCACCTTCTCGACCTCGGTGACGACGCGCTGCGCACCGTCCTTCGGAGCCACCGGGAGCGTCTGGCCGAGGGGGCTTCCACCATCGCGCGGCGAATCGGTCAGACCGACAAGCTCATCCTGGAGGGGCTCTTCGTGGACAACAACGACATCGCGTTTCACAAGATCATTCCGACGTTCCCGGTCCGCGATGTCTCATCATCGGTCCGGTTCTACGTGGATACCCTCGGCTTCACCCTTGGCGGGCAGACGGGTGAAGAGTTCGCATCGGTGTTCCAAGGCCTGGTCGCCGAAGTCAACATCTACCTTCGGCGCCGGACCGAGCACTTCACCCCTGCCGAGTGCTTCATCTTCGTAGAGGATCCCGACGCTCTGTACGCGGAGTACACCGGCCGGCAGGTACACGTGGTCGAGCCACCCCGGGACGAGGAGTGGGGCTATCGACAGTTCACGATCGCGGACCCAGACGGGCACCGGCTGCATCTGTTCCGCTTCCTTGAAGACTGAGAGAACTATTCACTCGACGTGCGTCGATGCGCCAGCTCGATCAACTCGTGATGTGTCGCAAATGGACGTAGCGGTCGCTCGCGGGTAGATCAACTGGTCTGTGATCACACAGAAGATCTTCGCCGACCGGCCGTCGCGGGTAGAGACCATGACGGGCCTGACCAGCGATCAAGTCGACCGGCTCGTCCTCGACGCCTACGCCGCCGGCGCCCTCGACCTGTCCGGTCGTCGCGCAGTCGGCCCGTACCGTTCCGTGCTGGTCGTACTGCTCTACCTACGCCACAACCTGTCCGAGGCCCTCATCGCAGAGTTGTTCGGCTGCTCCCAGCCGACCGTGTCCCGGCTGGTCGGCAGTCTCATGCCCACAATCACCACGGTGCTCACGGCGGCAGATGACCTTGTCTCCATGGGAGTCGATGGTCTCGCTTCGACTCCCCGCCTGCGTCCACCGCCGGTCGCCCCAGATCGGCACCTCCGCATCACGGTCCGACGGCCCATCAGGCGCCGCTCCTCTTCCTGGTCCGGCGCCTGATGGGTCGTTGCGCTACGCGAAGGCGGTGGTTTTGAGGACCGTCACCGAGTACGCCGGCAGCATCCGCGAGCTCCCGATCGGCGCGTTGTCGTGGTGGCTGCGCAGGCCGCTGTCACCGGGCTGAAAAGAGTGCACCGTGGTGCCCCGGCCGATCTTCTGACCGGCAATGTCCAGCTGTACGCGATGCGCCTGCGTCGGATCGGTGTTGACGAGCAGGACGGCGATGCTGCCGTCGGGCCGTCGGCTGGCGTACGCGAGCACTGAATCGTCCGTCGAAGCGGTCTGCAGCAGCGTCCCGCCACGCCCGGCGACCTCGGTCGCGAGCTGAACCCCGAAGTACGACGGATAGGGCGTGTCGTCGGCCACCTCGCAGCCGGTCGACTCGCACCCGCTGGCGAGCAGGCCAAGGTCACCGGTGGGGAACGACCAATTGTGCAGCGCCCACACATCGACGCTCTCCGCGCCGTTGGCCAGCAGCGACAACGAATGCGCGGCGAGGAACAGCGCGTTGAAAGGTGCGATCTGGTCCGGTCCCGCCACCGTGGCCGAGTTCATCTCGCCGATCATGATGGCCGTTTCCGGCCCGGCATACTCGTCGACCATCGCCCGGGTGTCTGGCAGGATCGCCGGGATCGCGTACTGCGCCGCGGCGAGCAGGTCCGCTGGTGCGCTGCCGAGGAAGCTCGACGGATACCAGTGCAGGTCCACGAAATCGATGGCCTGACCGGCGATGCTCAGCACCGTCTCGTTCCAGTCACGGAAGGGGCTGGGATCCGGTCCGACGACGAACAGCCCGACGCCGATCCTGATGCTGGGATCGACAGCCTTCATGGCCTGCGAGTACGCGACGACGTTGGCGGCGTACGCCTGCGGGCTGCGGTCGGCGTGGGCGTCCGGCTCGAAGTTCATGTCTTCGAAGTAGCCGTTGAGGTAGACCTCCTCGCCGATCTCCCAGTCGCGCACCCCATACCCCTGGACCTGGTTGGCGTAGTGCACCCAAGCGGCCGCTTCGGCGGGCGTCCCGGTGCCGTAGTTGACGTGGACCATCATGTCCGCGCCGGCAGAGCGGGCCACGGTGGCGAACTGGTCGAAGGTGAACTGCGGCGGCAGCGCCGCGTAGTCCGACGGGTGCTCCGCGATGTCGGGATCCGGGCTCAGGGAGCCGTCGGCCCAGTGGTAGAGGTCGCTGATGGGGCCGCCGTTGAAGACCAGCCTGCGCAGACCCGCCTGGCGCAGCAGGCCCGGGACCGCGGCGTGGGTCAGGTTCGGGTTCGACAGGTAGGTGTTGACGCCGATCGCATGCTGGTCGAGCGCCGCGATCGGCCGGTCGGCCCGGACGGTGATCTTCACTGATGTCGCGGCGGCCACCGGTGACGCCAGGCCCGCCGTCAGCGCCAGCACCGATGCAGCTGCCACGGTCGCGTGCATTATCCGTCTCATGTAGATGATCCCTTCCCTCGGTGTTCGCGGTGCTCTGCCATGGTCAGCAGTAACTGCGCAGCGAGCATCGGGAGAAAGAAGGCGCGGTATCCGACTAAAGTCTAGGGTGCGGCGGCCAAGCTCGGATCGAGACATCGCCGCCTGAGAATCGAACGCGACCTGGCCAAAAGGAACAGCCGAATGGACACGGCCCACGCGCCTACCGCCAGGGGGAAGTCCGGCCGGAGTTCGACGGACCGGGAGCGACGGCACAGTCGGCCAGCACGATGAACTGGGCGCTGAAACTTCAGCCCGCCGCGCTGACCGGCGAGAACTTTCGCTGGGACGCGTACAACGCCGCCGGCCGTCTGGGGGCCAATCCGAGTCGTGCAGTGAGACCGCGCCGCGACCGCCTCAGTCCTTGAGGCGGCCGCGGACCGCGTCGGCATCGGCATGCCCCAGCTGATCAAGGATCGCCACCGCGGCCTCCCATGCCGCGCGGGACTCGCCTGGCTGACCGGCGGCAGCGTACGCATCACCGAGGTGGGTCAGCGAATCAGCCTCGTTGAACAAGTCGTGCGACCGCCGGAACAGGTTCACCGCCGTGGTGAGGCACTCGATGGCTTCGGTGTGCTCGCCCAGGTGCAGATGGGCGTAGCCCAAGCTGTCCCAGATGGCGGCCGATCCGGCGGTGTCGTCGAGCGCCTGCGCCAGCTCCAACGCCTGTCCACAGTGGTCCAAGGCGCGACGGTAGTCGCCGAGCTGCGCGTACCCCCAGCCGATGGCGTTGAGGATTCGCGCCTCGCCCACGCGGTGCCCTGCGCGACGATACCGCTCCAGCGCCGTGAACCGGTCTCGTTGCGCAGCGCGATGCCGGCCTTGCAGATGCAGCATCCACGAGCGGCCCATCGATGTGTGGGCGCCGCCGAGCAGGTCGCCCTGCCGGCCGTACAACACCAGCGCAGCTTCGTAATGACCGCCCGCGTCCGCGTACTGGCCCATTTGCGTGTAACCGCGGCCCAGCAGCCGGTGCGCGTATGCTTCGCCGACCGGATCGCCTCCGCGCCTCGCCGCGGCCAGTGCGATCAGCTCCACCGCGATCCAGTCGCGCCAATGCCCTTGATTGTCGAGATAGTCCAGCAGCGTCCACGCCAGCTGCCAGGCTCGCGCGTCTTCACCCGCGGCCCACGCCCGCTCGACCGCCGCCACCAGGACCGCGTGCTCCGCGGCGAACCACGCCATCGCCTGCTCCGCGTCGCTGAAAGTGAGCACCGGCGCGCCTGCCACCACGGGCACCGGCACAATGGGCTCGCGGTGCGGATCCACGAGCATGGCCGCGCGCATCGCCGTGGCCCGATAATGATCGAGTACGCGCACCGAGGCGATCTGCTTCTCGTCTTCGGCCAGCAACTCCGACGCGTACGCGCGCAGCAGATCGTGCAAGATGAACCGGCCGGGCAGGTGCTCGACGACCAGATGGGCCCGGACGAGTTCACCGAGCGCGGCGCGGGCGCGGGCGGCTGGCCACGCCGCGAGGCTGGCCGCCGCCGGAGTTGCGAAGTCGGCGCCGGGCAGGGCGCCGCACAGCGTGAACAGGGTGGCCGCGTCACCTCCGAGGGCCCGTAAGGACCAGGAGAACACCGACCGGACGTCACCGAGCTCGCCTAAGCCGCCGCCGTCCGGCCGAAGATCGGCCGCGATCTGGTCGAGGGGAAACGCCGGGTACAGTGCGGCCCGGGCGGCGACCACGGCCAGCGCGAGCGGGAGCCGCGCGCACTGCGTGGCGATGCGTTCGGCCACACCTGGCACGGCATAGGCCCGGTGCCGACCGATCCGTTCGGCGAGGAGCCGGACGGCGTCGTCGGCGGGAAGCAGGTCGAGCGTGACCGGCTCGGCTCCTTCCGCGGCGACCAGGCCACGAAGCTGGTCGCGGCTGGTGATCACGACGCGGCAGCCCGGTGTCCCGGGTAGCAGCGGCCGCACCTGTTCGGCGTCCCGCGCGTTGTCGAGCACGATCAGGACTCGTTGGCCGGCGAGCAGACTGCGGTAGAGCCCGACCTGCGCCTCGAAGGCGACGGGAATGCGTGCGGCCGGCACTCCCAGCGCATCGAGGAACGCCCTTAGCACCGTGCCGGGATGGGCTACCGCTCCGGCCGGGCCGAAACCGTGCAAGTCGGCGAACAGCTGACCGTCCGGGAAACGATCTCGTACTCCGTGCGCCCACCGGAGGGCCAGCATCGTCTTGCCGACTCCGGCGGTGCCGGTGATGACGCAGACGGCCGCACCGGAATGATCCAGCTGCTGCAGGGCGTCGGACCGGCCGACGAAACCTGGGGCCGGCGCGGGCAGTTGCGCCGGGCGTACCCACGCTTCATGCTCCGTTCCGGCCACCTGCCGGTACGCCACCGTGAGCTCGTCACCGGGTGTGACACCCAGTTCGTCGGCCAGCCGCTCGCTGATGTCGGCGTGTGCTTTGAGGGCGGCGGCACGGTCACCGCTGCGCGCCAGCAGCGTCACCAGCCGGGCGTGCAGCGGCTCATGCAGCGGCTCCTGCGCGGACAGCGTCCGCAGCAGGTCGACGGCCGCATCGTCGCGATCGGCGTACGCGATCGCCGCCTGCAGCCGGCGTCGGCCCAGCGCCAGGGCCGCGGGGTGCGTCCGCAACCGGTCGGGTGCGTCGGCGAGCACCGGACCGCGCCAGCATTTCAGCGCCTCTTCCAGCCGTCCCGCTTCCAGGAGCGCCGCGAACTCGCCGGCGTCCACTTCACCGGCCTCCAACCGCAGCTGGTACCCGTGCCGTGCCGTGTACAGCCGTGGCTTCTCCGGGGCGTCGAGTATTCGCCGCAACCGGCTGACAGCGCTTTGCACCTGTCCGACTGCGCTCCGCGGTGGGTCCGCGCCCCACAGTACGTCCACGATTTCGTCGCGGCCGACCACCTCGCCGGCTTGCACCGCGAGCAAGCCCAGGAATGTCTGCTGAAGGGGCGGGCCGGGTGGGACGGGCGATCCACCGATCCGGATGATCAGCGGTCCCAGAACGCCGATGTGCACCCCAGACCGGCCCCGGCGCAACAGCTCCGTCACTTCCAGCGTCGACAGCCCGAGGCAGGCCGCCAGCCGGGACATCGACTCCGGACGCGGGGTCGCGACCCGGCCGTTCTCCAGATCGCGGACCGCCCGCACGCTCAAGCCGGCTCGCTCGGCGAGCTGCTGCTGCGTCAGCTTCGCCCGCCGGCGGTGCTCGCGCAAGAGCGCACCCAGCAGCTGCGGCCGTGCCTCCACAGCGGAGCCTTTCCTGCTCGACGAGATGGATATCCGGGGCCGAAGCGCCGGCACCGATACGACGCTGTGGCGGTCGTCGGTGGTCTACGACGACGTTCGCCATCGTAGCCGTCGATCCCTGCGACGGCACGTCGGTCTCCTGTGGACATCGGCCCCGCCGGAGTCGGCGAAAACGCCCTGGCCGCGGCCGTCATGCAGGGCAAGCAGCCTGAAGCGGAAGACAACCTCGCCGCGTGACCGGCGACGGCGTACCGGAACGCCGACAGCGCCGCTTCTACCAGTGCCTGGCCGCACTCCGCTACCGCCAACCAGCGGTACGGCACTCGCCGCTTGGGACTTCTGGATGACCATCACTGGTGGTGAGCTGGGTTCCGTCCGGACCGGGTGTCCAGGAAGCACGATCCCGCCGATCGGTGGAGCGCTGCCGGTCGAGACTCCGCGTACGCGCGCCGGAGCCTCATCCTCCCGAGGGCAGCCGCCGGATCATCACGCCGAGGACGCGGTCGCGGCGGACGAGTCCGAAGTAGCGGGAGTCCGTGCTGACCGGCCGGTTGTCGCCGAGCACCACGTAGCAGCCGGCCGGTACGCGGCGGTCGCCGAGCCCGTGCACGTCGGGCCGGGCCCAGTCGGCGGGCAGGTGCTCCCCCGCGACGGCCACCACGCGTTTGAGGAGCAGGGCGGGGTCGGCGGGCAGCCGCATGAGGACGACGTCGCCGCGGCGGGGCCGGCGCGTACGCCGGATGAGGACCCGCTCGCCCGGGCGGAGCGTCGGCTCCATGCTCGCACCATCCACAGTGGCCAGGACGAGTAGCAGCCGGGCCCCGAGGGCGAGGCCGCCCAGCGACGCCACGGCGAGCAGCAGGACCACGATCGCGGGCGTCGTCACGGTACCGCCTGGTATCCGGCCGCCTGCAGGCGGAAGAGCCGGGCGTAGGTGCCGTCCGCCGCGAGCAGGGCGTCGTGCGGGCCGTGTTCGGCGATGCGGCCGTCGGCCAGGACGGCCACAAGGTCGGCGTCCCGCACCGCGCTCAGCCGGTGGGAGATCAGCAGGCTGGTGCGGCCCTCCCGATGCTCCCGGATGCGTTCGTGCACCTCGTGCTCGGCCTCCGGGTCGAGGCCGGAGCTCGGCTCGTCGAGGATCATCAGGTCGCGGCCCGCGCGGACGAGCGACCGGGCGAGCGCCAGCCGCTGCCACTGGCCGCCGGACAGGACCACCCCGGTCTCGGCGTCCGGGCCGTCGTCTCCGTTGTCCATGCCGAGGATGAACGTACGCGTCAACGGCGTGTCGTAGCCGTACGGCAAAGCGGCCAGCCGCTCGTGGACGCCCGCCCGTTCGGCCGCGCCGACGAGCCGGGGGCGGTCCGCCAGTGCCGTCAGGTCGCCGAGGCCGATGTTCTCGGCAGCGGTCATGTCGTAGTTCATGTGTTCCTGGAAGACCGCGCTGATCCGCTCCCGCAGCGACGCCGGCGACAGGTCCCGGAGGTCGACACCGTCCCAGAGGATCTGCCCGCGGGTCGGGTCGTACATCCGGCACAGGAGCTTCACGAGGGTGGTCTTGCCGGCCCCGTTGAGACCGACGAGCGCCACCGCGTACCCGTGCGGGATCGTGAGATCGACGCCCCGCAGGATCCAGGGGTGGTCGTCGCTGTAGCGGAACCAGACGTCGCGCAGCACGATCCCGCGGCGCAGCGCGGGCGCCGGGCGGTCGGCGACCGTGGGCAGGTCGGGCTCGGCCCGTAGCACCGCGACGTAGTGCGTGAACGCCAGCAGGCGCGCCTGGCCGCCGGTCACGGCGGCCGTGAGCCCGGACAGTGCGGCCTGCACGCCGACGATCGCCGCCACGAACATCGACACGTCGCCGACCGTCAGCCCGCCGCCGCGCGCGGTGGTGACGGCCCACCACAGCCCGTACCCGGCGACGCCCGCGCTCACCGCCTTGAGCGCGCCCTGTACCACGGCCTGCCGCGCGTCCACCCGCCGCCGGGCGGCATCGGCCCGTTCCCGCTCCCCCATCATCCGGGTACGCAGGAAGCCGCCGATCCCGAACAGCCGGATCTCCATCGCGGCGTCGACCCCGGTCAGCAGATGGCCGTAGAAGAACTCGCGGCGGTGGAAGCGCTCGACGTGCCATTCGGTCGCCGAGCGCCGCCGGGCGAGGCTGAACTCGGCGAGCAGCACCGGTACCGCCGTGCCCAGTACGACGACTGTCAGCAGCGGGCTGAGGAGCAGCAGCGACCCGAGGAAGCCGGTCAGCCCGAGGACCCCGCTGACCAGGCTCCCCGCCCCGTCGACCAGCTCGGGCAGCCGACGGGCGCTGTCCTGGGCCAGCCGCAGCCGGTCCTGGTACGCGGGGTCCTCGAACCGGCGCAGCCCCGCCTGCCGGCCCAGCGCCGCGAACAGCCGATCCGTGGCGACCCGGCTCGCCGACCGGCCCACCTGTTCGCGGGCGAACCGGGCGGCGACCGGCAGCAGGGCGGTGGCGAGCCCGGCGGCGACCAGCCCGGCGGCCGGAGCCGCCACGGCTGCCCCCGTTGTCGCCAGCCGGTCGAGCACCGCCTTCGTCAGCCAGGCGGTCAGCACCGGCGCGACCGCTACGGCCGTCGTCATCGCGAGGAAGGCCGACAGCCGCACCGGCCCGCACCGCCACAGCAACGCCGCCGCCTCAGCCGCGGCCTCGCGCACCTGCCGGGCGCTGATCCGCCGGCGCGGGCGGGTCGTCGCCACCTCCGGTCAGCTCCCGCTCAACGCCGGCCGGCGGGGCAGATCCGCTAGCCGGGCCCCCGCCGCGACGATGTACCGGCCCGACACGACGTACAGCGAGGGCGTCCACGTGTTGCGGAACGCCTTCGCGACCGGTCCGCCGGGCAGGTCCGCCTTCACCACCCGGGCAACCTCGGCGAGCGCGTCCACCGTCTCCGGGTCGTCACCCGCAACGACCGCGAGGACGTTGCGCCGCCCCTGCTCCCGCGCGTACGCGACGAAGTCCGGCAGCAGCTCGTGGCAGGCCGAACAGCCGGCCGAGAAGAACGCCACCGTCCCCGTCAGCGTCTCCGCGGTGATCGGCTCACCGTCGACCGTGGTGACCTCGAAGGCATCGACGGCCGACCCCGGGCGCAGCCCCGACGACGAGTGGCCGGCGACCTTCGCCTCGGCCTCGGCCCGCAGCCGGCGCAGGATTCCCGCCGTCAGCAGCAGATTGAACACACCGAGCAGACCCAGCGCCACCAGAGCGGCGATGACGACCTGCATGGGCTCCTCCTTCGACAACGCGTACGCCGGGCGGCGGTACGAAGCGCCGCCCGGCTCATCGGTCCGGCTCGTCAGCAGCCGTAGTGGACGAAGGTGTAGGAGCAGCCGCTGTCCGGGCAGCAGTACCGCCAGAACGTGATTCCGCCGAGGCAGACGTCCGCGCCGCTGCACGCGGACGCGGTCGTCGTGCGGACGACCTTCGAGATCAGGCGGTCGACGATGCGCATCATGGCCTTTTCCTTCCCGTTGTGGACCTGGCCTCCGCCGCGGACCGGGATGTCCGGCGCCGTCGGCGGAACTGCCCCCGAAACCTAGACGCCGCCACCGAACGATCTCCTCATCGCGCCGCCGGCCGCCCTGAGCACGGACGGGATTTATGAACCGGCAGTTACGACCGGCAGTTGCGGTACGCTCCCGGCACATCTCACGGGGAGGTTCAACGCTGCAGCGCGTGACGACCGCGCTCTTCGTCCTGGTCGCCGCCGGGGCGGGCCTGCCGGCTCCCGAGCCGCCGACCGCATGGGCGCGCGAGGGCAACCGCACCGGCTGGACGATCTGGTGCCGTTCACACGGGTCCGCCGATCGATGTGATAGGCGGACGTCACCCGGCTATACGCCGCCCGCTAACCGCAGCAGCAGCGGGCGGCGCCAGGTGGGCGCCGGTCCAGGTGCCCCGGCCGCCGCGTGAGGCACAGTGCCTGGTGACCGCGAGGTGTCGGCATGTCGCGCGCCTGTGTAAGCCGTCACGCTGGCTGTCTCCGGGCGCGCCGTTTGGCCAGCGCAGCACGCAGCAGGAACCGCGGTGACGGGGGCACCCACCCGGCTTGTATGGCCATGGCGAGGTCGTCGCGGTTGGCCCAGTGCTCGACGATCATGCCGTCGCGGGTGCGGAACCAATGGGTCTGGGTTACCGCGAACGCCTTGCCGGTGGGCGGCATGACCGTGTCCACGGTGGCGGTGCCCGGCTGGTAATTGACGAAATCACCGGTGTGCCGGCCGGACATGGTCACGTGCAGGACCACCAGGTCGTGCTGCTCGACGGCATCGTGGACCTCGAAGCGCAGATCGGAGAACGCGGCGCGTAGCCATTTTGCGGTGGCGTAGAAGGCCGCTGGCCCGGGCCGGCGAGTGGCCGGCGGCTCCACTGCGGCCTCGCGGTTGACCGCTTCCGGGTGATACACGCGCTCGAACTCCTCGGGGCTGCCGGTGGCCATGAGGTGCATGCTGTGCGCGCACAGTGCGATCGGCCCCGTGTAAGTGCTGGCGGTCATGACCTCTCCTTCATCACGGACTATCTGATAGGGTTAAACCCTACCGAACTCCAGTAGGGACTGACCCTAACGAATATGAGCGAGCCCGTCAACACCCCTAAGCGCCCGTACCACGCCCCGCAGCGCGCGGCGGCCGCCACACGTACCCGACAGGCGGTCGTGGCCGCCGGCAAGGCGGCCTTCGAGAGGCATGGCTGGTCCGGAGCCACCATGCGCGGCATCGGCGACGAGGCCGGGGTATCGGTCAAGACCGTCGAGGCCCTGTATCGCACCAAGGCCGAGCTGCTCCACCACGTTGTCGACTACGCCATCGCTGGCGACCTACGCCCCATCTCGATGCTCGGTCGCGAATCGGTCGCCGCCATGACCGACGCGCCCGACGCATCGGCCATGCTCGACCTGCACGCCCGGCATATCCGTTCCATCGGCGAACGCGCTGCGGCGATCTTCTGGGTCGTCGAGCAGGCCGCGCCGACCCATCAGGACGTAGCCCAACTCTGGGCGCGAATGAACGACAACCGTCGTGCAGGGGCCCGCTGGGCCGCCACCACCCTGCTGGCGAAACCGGATGTGCCACTCACGGTCGACCAGGCATACGCGGAGGAAGTGTTCTGGATCGCGATGGATCCCGGCATCTACCGCAGCCTCACTCTCGGCCGGGGCCTCAGCCCGGCGGGCTTCGAGGCCTGGGCCCGCAACTTCTACCGCAAGATGATTCTGAACTAGTTCTGCTAAGAGCGCGTTCGCTGGATGATCATGCATGTCGGTAGATCTCCAGCTTGATGATCATCTCGAGGTAGTGTCGGAGCGGTCGAGCAGCCCGCAGTAGCCGGTGGACATCGATTCTGGCCGCGGTGCGCCGGTCAGGATCAGGGTGCCGTGCCACGAGCCGACTACCTGCACCGCTGCGTGGTCTCGACGCTGTCGGTGGTTATGGCACCGCTGGGGCTGCCTGACCGACTCCGGCGGCCATCTCGGCCACGGTGTGGGCACGAATGTCATCCTCGTTGCCGTCGCCAGTCCGGCGTACGACGTCACGGATGTGATTGGTGGCGGACTCCGCCAGTCCGTCATACACGGATGCGAACACCTGGCGCGCCCGCGCACGAGGCCAGTTGTGCGGTAGCAGCTCGATGGGCAGCAGCGGGTCAAGTCCCCGGAACCTGCGGTAGGCGTCCATCACCTCGGTCCGCGCTTGGACGGCGGCGACACCGGAGATGCGGCGAGCCGCGGCAGGGGATGCCAGGCGGTTCCACTGCTGGATGAAGTCCCGGTAGCGCTCGGCGATCGCGGGGAGATCCCAGGCTTCGATCGGCCTGCGGTTCGCCGATGTCGGCAGATCCAGACAACTGCTTCGCATGAAGGTGATGGCACTGGAGGCGGCGGCGGCCAGCTTGCGCTGTCGCTCCGGGCTCATCGGCTGGGGTGAGAACCACACTCCGTCATAGAGCGGTGCGAATCCGTGCCACCGCAGGTAGTCCCGGATCGCGCGCCGTTGGTTGCCTTCTTCCTGGGGCATCGAGAATGCAACGACCGTCCATAAGCCGTCCCACGAGTCCGGGCCAGCACCGAACAGGCCGGCCTCGACGCCTCCGGTCACGAGGTCGGCGGCTACCGGCGCGGTCAGACGATAGGCGCTACGCCTTCCGTCCCGCCGGCCTTCGAGGACGCCCCTGCGAGTCAGTCTGCTGATGGTCATTCTGGCGGCGTTGCTGGTCACGCCGAATTGGCCGAGCAGGTCGACGATTGCCGCCGAGGGGAGCCAGGCGCGCCGGCTCAGCGTGTAGTCGGCGATCAAGGTGATTGTCAGCCCCTGGGGGGAGCCTTGCTGGCTGCGTGGGAGCCGGACGGCTTCGGCCGCCCTGTCGGGCAGGATGTCGTCGACGTCGAACACCTGGGGCACGGGCACTCCGGCACGAGTGGGACTGGTGGACCGGTACCGACTGTAGCCGCCTGCAGCACCGCACACAGCCGCGCTCTGGCCGGTCCACTCGTGCCGATTCGTCCCCCGTGACCCGGCCCGCCGTCACAGGTGGCAGAGATTTTGCACCGTGTCGGCGGCGTCCATCCGCTTCTCCATGATCTTGTCCGTGAGCTCGCGCAGCTTCACCCTGTCAGCCTTCGTCGCGTCGAGATCTGCCCGTGCCTTGCGCACCAGCTCCAACTCTTCCCGCAGCGTCGCTTGGAGCTTCGGATCGGTGGCCGCGTCGGCAATCGGGAGGAGCTCCTTCGCATACGCCGTGAGCACCGTCGTCAGATCGTCGACCGCAGTCGGGGTGCCGGCCGGATCGGACAGCTGCTGCATCAGCCGATCGATGACCGGGCGGACGGCTGCAGTGGTTTGGGCCTCGACAGCTGTGAAAGCCTCGCAGGTTGCCTTCTTCTCCGGCGGCACCTGTTTCACCCCGCCGTCTCGGTCTGCCACAGCGGTCGGAGCCGATGGCGGCTGCTCGGAACCACACGATGCCACCCCCATCAAGGCGGCACCAAGAGCTGCGATCGCAGCAATCCGTCGCATGGAATCACATCCTCTCCGGAAAGCCCGGCCACGCAGCAACGTGACCGGGCAGACAGCCGCCGAGCCGCAATGGCGGTCAGCTGGTGGTGACGTCGAGATAGTCGACGTTCGGCGTGCCGGTCGCGGTGGTCGGATCGAGCCGGATCGTGTTGGCGCCGCTGATGAGCGGAACGCTCACGGTCTTCGTGGCCCAGGTCGACCACGCCCCGGTCGGCTCGAACGAAAGGGTCGTCACCGTCGATCCGTTGACGACGAGGTTCACCGGCCGGGCACTGGTCGTGCCGTTGGCGAAGCGGATCGCCATCGTAGCCGTGCCTGCTGCCGAGGCATTGGCGGTGAACTGGGCGTACGCACCGACGGCGTTGCTGCCGTTGCAGAAGCCGGTGCCGGAGTATCCGGAATAGTTGGAGTCGATCGTGCCTTGGCATACCGCCGGTGCCGTCTCGGCCTCATAGCAGGTCGACGGCGTCCCGCCGGAGGTCTTGACGAGGCCGAGGCCGTCGATGGTGAGGGTTCCGCCGCCGGTCCGGATGGTGACGGTCGCAGTACCGGCGGCCAGCGAGATGCCGGCGAGCTCGCGACGAGTCCAGCCGCTGGACGACGGGATGCTGAGCGTACGCGTAGCGCCGGCGGCGTCCGTGACCGACACTTCAGCGCCGCTGATGGTGCCGGCGGTCTTGGCGTACGCCGACAGCGTGTAGGTGCCGGCCGGGATGGTGATCTGCTGCCGCACGCCGGCCGATCCGGAGCCGAGCTGCAGCGCGAACCGGCTGCCGTTCGCGCCGGGGCTGACGTTGGTCACGGTCCCGCCGGTGTTGGCCCATCCGGTCAGAGTCGAGACGGTGACCCGGTCGGCCTGGAAATCCGGGTTGAGGACATAGTTGTTCTGCGGCCCGACTCGCCATTCGCCGGTGACGGCGTTGAACTCCCACTGGCTCACCGAACTCATCTGCGGACGCGATCCCGGCTTGGTCACCGGCATCCACTGGTTGTATCCGATACCGTTCCACGCGAAGTCGGACCAGCGGTCACCGGCGAAGATCACCGTGGTCTGCACGGTTCCCTTGACGGTCACGAAGAATCCGGTCTGGGTCACATGGCTGTAGTCCATCTCGGTGCCGGCCATCGTGTACTCGCTGCTGTAGGTGCCCTGGATGTTGCTGGAGGTCGACTCGATGACGTGGGCGACGGAGCTGTTCCAGCCGTGCAGGTCGGAGGTCGCCTGGTAGTACTTGCCGTCGAGTTTGAACATGGCGTTGCCTTCGCGGCCGGAGGCGTTGTAGCCGATCTGCACGGCTGGTTCGGCGCGAAGCGAGTCGGAGTCGCGCAGCTTCGAGACGAATGAGCGAGCACGACCGGATCGGTTGGAGAAGATGACGTAGTCATGGCCGTCGTCGTCGGTGAAGACGGTCTGGTCGCCGGTGCCGGTGGTGGGTGAGTTGACGATCTGGTTCTGGTAGTACCCGTAGTCGAAATTGTCGGTGGGCGAATCGCCCCGCAAGAAGAGCACGCCGTTGCCGTCCCCGCCGAGTGACGGCAGGTACACCTGCACGACGAGCACATACTTGCCGGTCGTTTCGTTGTAGGAGACGCCGAGACGCCCCACCCAACCGGCCTGGCCGAGAGTGGCTCCGTTCGCCAAGGCGGTCGACCGGGTGGCCACGTTGTTGGCGAAGGTCCAATGGACCAGGTCCTTGGAGGTGTAGACCGGGATGGAGACGAACGACACGTCGCCGCTGTACGCCTTCGTCGGGTTGGCCCGGTAGTACTCGGCACCGGTGTAGTGCACGCCATACCAGTAGTACGTGTCACCGAACTTGAAGACTCCCCCACCCTGCGAATAGATCGGGTTTCCGCTGGTGTCATTCCAGAACGTGTCGTTCGTGATCGTCTCGAACGTCCCAGTGGCGAGCGGTTCCAGCTCCGCGGCGGCGGTCACCAGAGCGGTCTTCACCGCTGCTACGTCAGAGTTGGTCGCTGATGGGTCCGCGGCCACAGCGGTCGCAGTCGTCAACGCCTTGGCGAACGGTGCCCAGGACTTGTCGGAGTAGTCCCCCGGGCGGCGTGCCGCATAGTCGGCGACGAGGGTCTTCAGTCCGCGTACCATCACCAGGCCGTCGGTGGCGGCCTGTAGGCCGGCCTGCGCCGCGGTCCGTGTGTCGCCTTGGTCGCCTTCCTGATCGAGCAGCCTGCCGGCCGCGTCTCTGCGAGCGGCGAACTCGGCCCAGGAGTTGGCGGTGAAGTCCGATGCCCGGTATCCGGCTGCCCGGCTGTACAGCTGGGCCAGGCTGTCGGTGGACACGGCTTGGAGCCGGGTCGGGTTTTCCGCGGCGGCGATGCTCGCCGAGGCCGGCGTGGCCATCGAGACGAACAACGTCGCCGCGATCAGCGTTGCCCATCGTCTCGACGTCGAATTTGATCTTGCGTCCATGATGTGCCTTTCTGGTGTCGATTGGCGCGATGCGGGTGGGGTCCAGGCAGAGATTTCGCAGGCGGCTGGGGATGTCTGGGCGTGATCGGCCGCGCCGCGCGCCCGGCGCGGCCGATCACTGTCGCTGCCCGGTTGCCGCTTTACTTGAGGTACGCCGCCAGGGGGATCTGCTGGTCGCGGAGTGCTCTGGCGACGACTCCGGCGATCTGCCGGGCTCCTGCTGCCTCGAAATGGGTGTGGTCGTTGCAGAAGAACGCGCCCAACGGGCCGGAGGTGTAGTCACCGTTGTTCGGGCAGAACCCGAGCGTGTTGTAGAGGGTGTAGCTGAGCCGATGCAGGTCGATGACCGGTGCGCCGTTGGCACTGGCGGCGTTGTTCGTCTCCGTCACGAAGCCGCGGTTGCCGACGGCGGTGCTGCCCGAGCAGGTGATCGCCGCGACCGGTGTGAGGAAGATCGGATGGGCTCCCCGGGCCTTGGCGGCGGCCGCCATGACGCCGAGTAGTTGCTGGTAGCGAGCCGAGCCGACGTGCCGCGGGCAGGTGCTCGACGAGTCGTTGATCCCGAACTGGATCAGCAGGTAGTCGCCCGCCTTCATGCCATTGGTGGCGTCGAGCATGGCCTGCCAGCGGCTGGAGTACGTTACCGGGCTGATGACGCATTCGCCGGACGAGTCCATGGTGCTGGTGACGTTGGGGTCGTACAACCAGGTCTGAATGCTGCGGCCGCCCACTGCGCTGTTGCGTACGGTCGCGTTGGCGGTGAAGTACTGGGCGAACTGATTGCCCCAGCCGACCGGGCATACTCCGCCCGACGGGTCCGCCATCGTCGAATCCCCGGCCAGCCAGACCGTGACCTTCGGCTGCCCTGCGGTCGGGCTCGCCGAGGGAGGCGCGCACGGCGACGGACTCGGCGTGGCGCCGGTTGTCACGTCGAGGTAGTCCACGTTCGCCAACCCGTTGCTCGTCGTGGGGCTGAGTCGGATGGTGTTCGAACCGGCGTCGACCGGCACGGCGACGGTCTTGGTCGCCCACGTACTCCAGCTGCCGGTCGGATCGAATGCCGAGCCCGAAAGCCGCGTGACGCCGTTCACCAGCACGTCGGCGGGACGGTTGACCGTCGTGCCGTTGGCGTAGCGGACACTGACGCTCGCCGACCCGGCCACCGACGCGTTCACCGTGAACTGCACAGCCGACCCGACCGCATTCGCGCCGTTGCAGAACCCCGAACCGGAATATCCGGGATAGTTGGAATCGATCGTGCCGTCACACGTCGCCGGAGCGACCTCTGCCTCATACCGGGCGACCGCCGCAACATCCACATCCGCATAGTCCACATTGGCCAGACCGTCGGCGGTCGTCGGGCTCAACCGGATCGTATTACCGCCGGCGTTCACCGCGACGGTGAACGTCTTGACGGCCCACGCATCCCACGCACCGGTCGGATCGAACCCGACCCCCGGCTGCACGACCACCCCGTTGACCATCACATCCGCCGGACGACTGGTCGTACCGCCATTGGCATATCGGACGCCCACACTCGCCATCCCAGCTACGGACGCGTTCACCGAGAACTGAACGGACGCGCCCACAGCGTTGGTGCCATTACAGAAACCCGAACCAGAAAAACCCGCCCAGTTCGAATCGATGGTGCCCGTACACACCGCGGGCGACGACTCCGCCTCATAACGCGTGGGTGCCGCCGAAGCCGTGGTCACCGAGAACGCTGTAACCGCCGCGACGGTGCTCGCTAATGCCGTAGCGCAGGCGAGGATCAGCCGAGTTTTCATGTCTCACTCCTGCCGCGTCAGATGTACTGGTCGAGGATCGGGCGCAGGCGTTGCGCGATCTTCACGTGTCCGGCCTCGGTCGGGTGGACGTTGTCGCTCGTGTCGGTCGTCGGGTCGATCCAGCCCGTGGTATCGACGAAGTGCACTTTGCCGTCCCCTGCCGCGGTGCGTGCAGCGACGGCGTTGCGGGTCTCGGTGACGTAGCGGGCTCGGAACACGCCCATCGCGAAGATCTCGGCGTTCGGGTACGCCTGCCTCACCCGTTCCAGCATCACGACGTAGCCCTGCTGGAACTGCGTACTCGTGACGCTGTGGCCGACGTCGTTCGTGCCGAGGTTGATGACGACTGCCGTCGCCTGGTAGGTGGCGAAGTTCCAGTCGTCGTAGGACACCCCGGCCGACGAGCGGCGGAACCAGTCCATCATGCCGTAGCAGTCCTGGCTGACCAGGCACGCGCCGCCCTGGGCGACCTGGCTGTGCCCCGCGCCGAGCCCCTCGGCCGTCAGCCACGGGTACGCCGTGAACGGACGGTCGGCGTTGGGCTGGCCGACGGTGATGGAGTCGCCGATGAACTCCACGAAGTTCCCCGGCCGCCCGATCGCCGTCGTCTGTGCTCCGCTGGCGAGGATGAGCCCGCCGAACACTGGATCGCCGGTGTAGGAACCGGCTTTCTCGCGGTACCCGATCCGGATGGTGTGCGAGCTGCCGGACAGCCCGGTAGCCAGCGAGACGTTGCCCGACACCCCGCGCCGCCATTGCAGGGGCGCCTGATCGATGGAGTAGTACAGGTCGATCGTGTTGCGCTGGCGTACGCCGATGCTGCTGCCGGTGAACCGGGCGTCCAGATAGCCGCCGGCCCACCCCATCGAGAAGTACGCCGGGTCCGACCGGTTCCACCGCCCGTAGTACTGGATGTTCGCGTCCGTAGGCGACCCGTTGCCGCCCACGGAAGTCGCCGTGTCGGCCTCGATGTAGTCGACGTTGGGCAGCCCAGCGCTGGTCGTCGGGCTGATCTGGATCGAGTTCGACCCGGGGTTGACAGACACTGTGGTGGTGGAGGTCGCCCAGGTCGTCCACGCACCAGTGCCGGCGAAGGCGACCGTCGTCGCGCGTACGCCGTTGACCAGCAGGTCCGCCGGACGGCCGGCGGTGCTGCCGTTGGCGAAGCGTACGCCGATCGTCGCCGTCCCGGCCGCGGATGCGGTCACGGTGAACTGCGCCGTCGCACCGACGGCGTTGTTGCCGTTGCAGAACCCGGAGCCGGAGAAGCCGGACCAGTTGGAGTCGATGGTGCCCGTGCACGCGGCTGGCGATGTCTCGGCTTCGTAGCGGATGACCGGCGGCGGGCTGCTGGTCATCTCGACGTCCAGGTAGTCGAGATTGGCGAGCCCTTCGGCGGTGGTCGGACTGAGTCGGATGGTGTTGGTGCCCGCAGGCACCGGTACGGACAGCGTCGTGGTGACCCAGGTCGTCCACGCGCCCGTCGCCGGGAACGACACGTTCTGGATGGTCGAGCCGTTGACGATCAGATCGGCGGGCCGATCCGTCGCACCGCCGTTGGCATACCGCAGGCTGAGCATCGCCGCTCCAGCCGTTGAAGCGCTCACCGTGAACTGGGCGTACGCGCCGGCGGCGTTGGTTCCGTTGCAGAACCCGGAACCGGAGTAGCCGGACCAGTTCGAGTCGATGGTGCCGGTGCACACGGCAGGTGACGACTCCGCTTCATAGCGGATCGATGCTGCCACTGCGGCATTGCCTGGCAGCACCATGACCGCTGCCGCGAGCAGGGTGCCGACGATGAGTGAAGCTTGGATCCTCATGGTTGCCTCCGTGGTGGTCCCGGATCGGAGTGCTCGGGGTGAGGGCGGCCCGGCCGGCTGGGGCCGGGCCACCTGATGGGTCAGCGCAGGTAGCCGACCAGGGAGAGGTTGCGTTCACGGATGCCTTGCACGAGGAGGTCGGCCATCCGGCCGGCGCCGTACTCGGAGAAGTGCGTGTTGTCGGTGACGCCGTCGACCGACTGCTGCAGATAGAGCGCGGCGGAGGCGGTCGGGCCAAGCGACTCCACCAGCACTTTGCTCTTGGCGGTCAGGTCGATCACCGGCACGTTGAGCGAGGACCCGAGGCTGCGCATTTCGGCCGGGAGGTTGACCCCGACGCTGTTGACGTGCAGCGCGGTGTCGGTGAGCTGGCTGCCGCTGAACAACCGCCGCACGGGTGGCGTCACCAGAACCGGGACGCCGCCCTTCTCGCGTACCTGGTTGATCATCGATGTCAGGTTGCTGCGGAAGGTCGACGCGGTGGTGGTCTTGTCGTTGTGCCCGAACTGGATGAACACCAGATCGTTCGCCTTGATCAGCGGTTTCATCGTCGGGAACAGCGCCGAGTTGCTCAGGAAGCTGCCGGAGCTCTCCCCCGAGTCGGCGTAGTTGGCGACGACGGCCCCGGCCGAAACGTGCGTCGGCAGGATTTGACCCCACCCGGTGTACGGAGCGGTCGGCTGGTCGCAGACTGTGGAGTCACCGGCGAGGTAGACCACCAGCGGACTGCTCGCCGGTTGGACGGTCAGCCCGGACAGCTTCGGCGCCGACCCGGCGAACGTGACGTCCAACCCCGGCGTTCCGGTGCCGCCCTGGCCGGTCGGCTGGCCCTCCGGCTGCCGGACGTTGATCGTGAAGACGTGCTGCGTGATGGTCCCGGCAGCGGTGGTGACGGCCGACAGGATCCGCCGCCGCGCCTCTACCGACATCGAGGTGTTCCCAGCCGACGACTGGTCACCGATCCACGCCGTGACGGTGTAGTTGCCCGGGTTGACGCCGAAGTGACAGGTGATCGGAGACGTCCCGGTGCACTGCGGCGGACGGCCGGGCGGGGAGGCGCTGGTCGACGGCGAGACGCTCGCCGACGGAGAGGCGCCGAGGCTGAGTTCCAGATAGTCCACGTTCGCCAACCCGTTGCTCGTCGTGGGGCTGAGTCGGATGGTGTTGGTGCCGGCGTTCACCGGGATGGTGAAAGTCTTGGTGGCCCAGGTGCTCCAGCTTCCGGTCGGATCGAATGCCGAGCCCGAGAGCCGCGCGACGCCGTTCACCAGCACGTCGGCGGGACGGCCGACGGTCGTGCCGTTGGCGTACCGGACACCTACGGTCGTCGACCCGGCCACCGACGCGTTCACCGTGAACTGCACCGCTGCACCAACCGCGTTGTCACCATTACAGAAACCAGACCCTGAGTAGCCGGCCCAGTTGGAATCGATGGTGCCCGTACACACCGCCGGCGAACTCTCCGCCTCATAACGGGTCGTCGCGGCGGAGGCGTTCACGGTCATGACGGCGGTGACGGCGGCCATGGCCACCGCGGCGCCAGCCGTTGCGAGCGCGACGCGCTGTCTGAAGGAAAACACGATGGAACTCCTAAAGTTAGGAGAAGGACTTCCAGGCTTTGTCTGAAGGACCGAACCGGGTTGGGCGCGCCGGCTCGCCCACGCCGGCGCGCCCGGTACCAGTGGGGTCAGCGAAGATAGATGTTCGGCTGAGGCGGGGTCGACATGCCTGCACCGATGAAGAAGCTCGGATGCGGCGGCTGGTTGTAGGCGGTGTTCTGCCAGGCCAACGCCACCCGGTACTGCGGATCGTGGAGCAGTGTATAGATCTTCGTTGTGGTCTGGCTGGGGGTGGAGTAGATGCGCAGCGCCGAGCTGTCACTGGTACGCCACACGACTTCTTCACGCCAGTCGCCGAACAGGTCCCCGGAAATCGCCGGGGTCGACTTGGTGCCGTTGTTGGACGCGACACCACTGCCGGTCAGCAGCCGGGTGTCGCCTGAGGTGCCGTACTTGTCGATGTGGGTGCCGTCGAGGAGCTCGCGCACCGGGTCGCCGTCCCACCAGGCCAAGAAGTTGATCGAACTGGGTTTGCGCCCGATGTTCGCCCCGGTCGCCCCGTTGCGCAGGCCATCGACCGCCGCTGACCAGGCTTCGGCTCCCGGCGATCCGGCGTACACGTCGTCGGCGACGCCACGGCCGTTGTCACAGCCGCAGGTCGGGTTGGACCAGATGATCTGGCCGGTGCGGGCGTCGGCCATCCAGGCGGCTACCTCACTGGTCCATTCGCTCGGCTTGAACATCTCCAGGCCCGGCCGCGACGGGATCAGGTCCCCCACGTGGTACGCGTCGCCGTGGTGCGTGCTGTTGACCCACAGTCCTGTGCCGTTGTCGTCGACGGCCATCGACCCGTACATGACCTCGTCGCGGCCGTCGGCGTCGACGTCGGCGATGGACAGCTGGTGGTTGCCCCGGCCGGTCCAGGTCGACCCAGCGGTGTTGCTGTCAAAGGTCCACCGATTGGTCAGCGCGCCGTTACGCCAGTCCCAGGCGGCGATCACCGTCCGGGTGTAGTAACCGCGCGCCATGATCAAACTCGGGCGCTGGCCGTCGAGGTACGCGATCCCGGCCAGGAACCGGTCGACCCGGTTGCCGTAGGAGTCACCCCAGCTCGACACCGTCCCTCGGGGCACGATGTAGTTCGCCGTGGCGAGGATCGACCCGTTGGTCCCGTTGAACACGGTGAGGTATTCCGGGCCGGACAGGACGTAGCCGGAGCTGTTGCGGTAGTCGGCCGACGAGTTGCCGATGACCTGACCGGTCCCGGACACCGTGCCGTCGGCGGTCTTCATGGTGACCTCGGCCTTGCCGTCGCCGTCGAGGTCGTACACCTGGAACTGGGTGTAGTGCGCCCCGGCCCGGATATTGCGGCCGAGGTTGACCCGCCACAACCGGGTGCCGTCGAGCTTGTAGGCGTCCACATAGACGTTGCCGGTGTAGCCGGACTGCGAGTTGTCGTGGGCGTTGGACGGGTCCCACTTGACCACGAACTCGAGTACGCCGTCGCCGTCCAGGTCCCCGACGCTCACGTCGTTGGCCGAATACGTGTACGCCACCCCGTCCGGCGTGGTGCCCCCGGCCGGGATCTGCAGGCGTACGTCGCGATAGCCGTTGGCGAACGCGAGCGAGGCTGGTGACGCCGCCTGCTCGGAACCGTTGAGCACAGCTCGGACCGTATAGGAGGCGTCAGCAGCTGCTCCGGCGTCGAGGTAGTTGGTGGAGTTGGTAATCGGCGACGCGTTCAGCTTGGTGCCACCGCGATACACGTTGAACCCGGTAGCCGGCGACTCCGTGCCCAGCAACCGCCAGCTCACGAGATTCCCGCTGCCGGAGTGGACACTGATCAGACCGCGGTCCAGGTCCTCCATCTGTTTGCCCGACGTTCCAGTGCCACCGCCGGTGTCGGCCTCCAGATAGTCGATGTTGGCAAGTCCGGACGCCGTGGTCGGGCTCAGACGGATCGTGTTGCTGCCCGCCGTCACCGCCACCGAAACGGTCTTGGTTGCCCAGATGTCCCAGGCGCCGGTGGCATCGAACGACGACGCCGTCTGGACGACCGCGCCGTTGACGACGATGTCAGCCGGCCGGCCCGAGGTCGTGCCATTGGCGTACCTGATGCTGATGGTGGCCGTGCCGGCAGCAGCCGCGCTGATGGTGAACTGGGCCGCGGCACCGACGGCGTTGTTGGCGTTGCAGAATCCGCTGCCGGAGTAGCCGGACCAGTTTGTGTCGATGGTGCCGTCGCAGGTGGCCGGTGAGGTTTCCGCCTCGTAGCGGGTTGCCGCAGCGGACGCCATGGTGACCGTGCTCATCACGGCGGCGATTGCTGCCGCCGTACAAGCCGACAGTAGGACGAGGCGTTTGTTGCCAATCAACATGATGATCTCCGTGCGTGGGCGGGACGGAAGGTCCATCTGATGGTCGGATTGACCTGGCATTGCGTGAGCGCTCACGGTGAACGTCGCAGGTCGGATCAAGATTTCGTGCTGGAATTGCGCGCGAGCAGCCGCATTGCGGGAGGCATCGCCGCCAAATGGCCTGGTGCTGGACATGCGTGATCGTCCACCTGTGACGGCGCGATCCGTCGTCACGGCGATGCGGCTGTGCTGCTTCCGGCCGGTGGCCCTGTTCGAGAACCGGCCGTTGTCGTCACTCGAGGCGAGGTGGCTGAGAGCAGACCTCGGGCGAGCGACGGGCAGGCCCGGGCGCTGCGTGGCGCGCAGGCTGGGCGATAGGAAGGTGCGGACCGGCGGTCGACGCTACGGTGACGATTCGGTTCATCCGTGGACTCCTGCGCAACGGTGGGAGCGGGCCGGGCCAGTGGGCGCTGGCGAGTCTCCGGCTCATCGGGACGGGCTGAGACGACAACTCGAAGTTTCGACCGCGTGCTGCCTCAACACAGCGAAGTTAAAACGTTTCAATATCGACGTCAATACCTTCTTTCGATCGTGGCACATTCTCGGGCCCTTTGATCCGACGCCAGATGGTCACGACGAAGACCACCCACGCAGACACGGCGGGCGTGCCACGACTCCCTCTGGCCCGCCCGGACCAGGGCAACTACAGTGCGACCACGGCATTTGACATCGAGGGCCATATACGAAAACGCCGAGCGCTACCCGCTGACGCTTGACAGTTTTTTGTTCGAACGTACCGCTAAGTGTCCACTTCAGGTGGCTCGCCGGGCCGAGGCCGCTCGGAGACCGCCGTTTCGGACCGTCAACGCCAGTGGCAGATGCCGCCGCCGTCACAGCGATGACCATCATCGTTGCGCAGCCCGTTGTCGCCGCTAGCGTCGGTCTTCGACTCCCCTCCCGCGCTCACCAGATCAGCACCTCCGCATCTGGATCCGACGAACCGTCAGGCGCCCGATCTTCTTTCCTGGTTCGGTGCCTGATGGGTCGTTTGCTCTACGCGAAGGCGCTAGTTTTCAGGGTGAGGTCCCATGTCGACCCGCCGGACTATGGTCTGGTCGGGCTCGCCGAGCTGCCGAACGACTGGGGCGACGACCGACCGAAACGCGACCTGAGCAAACAGTCCCGCTCACTTCCGCGTGGCCGTGGGAGGACGAGGACCGGCCCCAGGGAGGAGCATTGGAGCACAGTTGGCATGCCGATGCGGACGACCGGAATTGCGTTTCTCCGATTGCGTGCGCCCCATAGGATCTCCGGTGATCAAGGGAGATGACACGGTGGGCGATTTCGAGCAGTTCGTGGTGGATGTAACTACGCGTCTGTCCGCGATGTCCAAGGGCGAGTTGTACGTCGTCGGCGACAGTCTTGACCGGGACTCACTCTGGCTCACCTTCCTCGAGTCCTTTCCCGCCGGCACCAATCTCCGGTTCCGTGAGCGGTCCGAGTACGACTGCTCGACCTGCCGGGGCTTCGTCAAGAACCTTGGAACCGTCGTTGAAATCGACAACGGACAGGTCCGCACCGTCTGGTCCGGGGTGTCTGCATCCGACCCCGTCTTCTCCATCGTCGCCGCCGCAATGGACGAATTCGTTGGCTCGCTGCCGTTGTCCGGCGTCTTCCGGTCCACCGAGGCGCAGTACGGGGCGAAGACGACCCGATCCCTGCGCGACGGCCAGGTCGAGGTGTGGCACCACCTGCACGGCCGGGTGGAGAAGCGGCATCGCACCGACGACGTCGGCGCTGCACGGGGCGCCTTCGACACCGCGGTGCAGGTGTTTCAGCGTGGCCTGGCCGAGCTGACCCAGCACGCCCTGGACACCGTCGTCGACCTCATCGACGACAACGCGCTCTACCGCGGCACGGAGCATCGTCGGGCGGTGACCGAGTTCCGGTCGCTGCAGAACCAGTGGACGCAGGCGACCGACGGTCGGGCCTTCACTTTCGCCAACGCCATGAACCCGGCGGCCCGGTTCCGCAACACGGTGATCGGTACCCTCGTCCAGGATCTCTCTGCGGGCGTGGACCTGGAGCAGGCGGTCCGGTCGTTCGAGACGAAGGTGGCACCGCAGAATTATCGGCGCTCCACGGCGTTGATCACCCCGGCCATGGTCAAGGCCGCGATGAAGACCATCGACGAATTGGGCATCGAGGATTCGCTGCAGCGACGGTTCGCACGGCTGTCCGACGTGTCGGTCACCAATGTGTTGTGGGTCGACAATGACACACAGTCGCGGATGAAGGACGGCATTGAAGGGCTGCTCATGCAGGCGGCCACCACCAGGTCGTCAGGTGCGCGCCTTCGTGACGCGAAGCCGGAGGAGATTCCCGTGGTCGCCTTCATGAAAGACATTCTGCCCGGTGCCGCGGCCATCGACCTGTGGGTTGCCAACAGCCACGAACCGCACTTCGTCAGTCTCACCACCGGCCGGCACCCGTCCGCCCCGCGCCTGTTCACCTGGGACAACGATTTCGGCTGGTCCTACCGCGGCAACCTCGCCGACTCGATCAAGGAGAAGGTCAAGCGGGCCGGCGGCAACGTCACCGGCAAGTTGCGCGTTAGCCTGTCCTGGTTCAACCACGACGACCTCGACCTGCACGTGTTCGAACCCAACGGCGACCACATCTGGTACCAGGACAAGCGCAACAAACTGGACGTCGACATGAACGCGGGCGGGCCGTTCTCGCGCGAGCCGGTGGAGAACGTCACCTGGACCGACCACCTCCCCGACGGCGAGTACCGGATCGAGGTGAACCAGTTCAGCAAGCGGGAGAGTACCCAGGTCGGCTTCGTGATCGAGACCGAAAGCAACGGCAAGATCGAGCATTACAGCCACGAGCGGGCGGTCGGCCAGAAGGAAACCGTCGAAGTGGGCCGGATGACGGTCACCAACGGGGTGATCACCGCTTTCCAGCCGGGTAAGGACATCCGGCCGGGCAGCGCCGGCAAGGAACTGTGGGGCATCACCACCGAACAGTTCGTGCCGGTGTCCACCATCATGTACTCGCCGAACTACTTCGACGACAACGAGGTCGGCAACCGCCACTACTTCTTCATCCTGAAAGGGTGCGTGAACGACCAGCCCACGCGAGGAATCTACAACGAGTTCCTCCGCGGCGACCTGCAGCCGCACCGCAAGGTGTTCGAGGTGCTCGGCGACCGCACCAAATGTGAGCCAACCCCGGATCAGCTGTCCGGCCTCGGCTTCAGCTCCACGGTTCGCAGCTCTGCGATCGCCAAGGTGACCACGGTCGGCGGCCGGCGCCACCTGATCAACATCCAGTTCTGATCCCCTGCCCCAACGTCCCAGAGAGAACGCCGTGACCATTTTTGAAAAGGCCACGCGGGAGAAGTTCCGCTACCCGTCGGCCAAGGGCATGCTGACCACGGAACAGCTGTGGGAGCTTCCGCTGACCGCCAAGTCCGGGTTCAGCCTCGATGACGTGGCCAAGGCCGTCAACGCCGAGCTCAAAGCCATCGACACCGAGTCGTTCGTGGCCACCGAGACCAATCCCGCCAAGGCAACCTTGGAGACCAAGCTGGAGGTCGTCAAGCACGTCATCGCCTTCCGCCTCGCAGAGGACCAGGCGGCGAAGGCAGCGGCAGCCAAGAAACTGGAGAAGGAGAAGCTGCTGACCATTCTGGGCCGCAAGCAGGACGCGGTCCTGGAAAACCTGACCGAGGAAGAACTGATTGCCCGAATCAACAACCTGTAGCCTGCCGACGATCAACGTCTGTCAACGGGCCAGCACATCGCCGAGAAGTACGCCGCCCCGCGGCTCAGCCAGCAATGAGGTCGAGGACTGCGGGCGAAGCTCGGTCAGTGCCTCCACGCGGCTGGCCCGCCTGGAGCGATCGAGGCTACGCCTCCATGACTAGATCCTCGGCGAGCGCCGCCAACGCCAAAACCGTCCTGGTCGCGATCGAACAGGACGGTCCGAACGTCGTGCCGTCGCGGCTCGGACCGGGCCGGGCTGGCTTCGGCACGAGATCCCGCCCCTGGTCATGCTACGTTTGCGATCATGACGACCGAGCGGAACCTGGATCAGGATCTCGGCGTCGAGCAACGCTCGTCTGACTCGCCGTATGTCGAACGGCTTTATCGGGCCGGCGGGACGGTGGGGACGGCGCCGGCCCGGATGCGGTCGGTGGCGAACTCCAACTGGGAGCTGGTGATCTGGCGGGACCGGGGCGTCACGAGCGTGGCGGTCCGAGGTCCGGAGACGACGCCCGCCGTGGTGGACGTTCCTCCGGGCGACGGCGAGACCTTCGGGATCATCTTCCGGCACGGCGCCTACCTGAAGCCGCTGCCGGTGGCGGACCTCGTCGACACCGCGGTGCTGAGCCCGCACGTGACGGAGCGCTCGTTCGTCCTGCAGGGCGACGACTGGCAGCTGCCGACCTACGACAACGCCGACGTCTTCGTGGACCGCTTGGTCCGGGCCGGGATGCTGGTACGCGACCCGCTGGTCACCGACGTGCTCCGGGGCGACACGACGACCCTGGTCACTCCGCGGTCCGTCCAGCGCCGGGTGGTGGCCGCGACCGGGTTGACCCAGGGCACGGTCCGGCAGATCGAACGGGCCAGGCAGGCGGCGATCCTCCTGGCCCAGGGCGGGACCGCGACCGACGTCGTTCAGCAGGTCGGGTACCACGACCAGCCGCACCTGGCTCGCTCGTTGATCCGCTTCCTGGGCTGCACGGCGACTCGGCTGCAGCGCCCCGAGCCCGGCGAGGTGCTGTCGCTTCTGTACAAGACCGACGCCGAGATACGCCCCTAGCGTTGTAGATGCGGCCGGACAACACCGGCACGCGATGACGTTGAAGGAAGGCGCTGATATGGCGTACACGCAGATTTATGTGAACCTGCCGGTCGCGGACCTGGAGGTGAGCAAGAAGGTCTACACGGCGCTGGGCGGAACGATCAATCCGCAGTTCACCGACGACACGTCGGCTCAAGTGGTCCTGACCCAGGCGATCGCCGTGCAGCTGATGACCCACGAACACTTCGCGAACTTCACGAAACGGCAGGTCGCCGAGGGGCCGGTCGAGGTGATCAATGCTCTGGCCGCCAGGTCGCGCGAGGAGGTGGACCAGCTCGCCGAGGCGGCCCTGGCCGCCGGCGCGGTCGAGCCCCGGCCTGCGCAGGACCTGGGCTGGCTGTACAACCGGGCCATCGACGATCCGGATGGTCACTCCTGGGAGCTGCTGTCGTACGACCCGAGCGCGACCGGTGATGATCCGGCCGCCGGTCGCGACTGACCCGGGCCCCCAGGGGACCACGCCGCTGCGAGTGCTGGGCCGATCATGCTCACGTCCGCCCGCGGATTGAACGAGCGTGTTACCTGGTTGCGTTGCGGAATGCGACGCGGTCGATGTTTGGTGGTCTGCCGCCGACACGACCGCGCCGCTTCCGGCTGGCGATCTGGTCTTGGGCTCCGGGATGACTGATGTCTCGCGAACGCAGCAGCCTCCGGTTGGCCCGTGACGAATATGCCTTCTCGCCGACGCAAAGCGCCCCCACCAGGTGATGAGTGCCGTGCCGTTCACGGGGTTAACGTGTCCGAGGGGATTCGAGCCCCATGTGTCGCGCCCATGAGATCGTCTTTCGCCCGCCGAGCGGTGTCGTGGCGGCCGGTCGAAGATGCTGTCGCATCCGTGCGCGCCTCGACGGCCGACGGTATGCACCTCTGGGAGGTGGACGGCGTACCGGTCGCGATTGCAGCCGGAGCCGAACTGCGAGGCCATGATCGCAACTGCTGGAAAGGGACACCGGCGGCCGAGTGGGGGGCCGGTCGCCGATGTCCCTTCACCGTCCGAGCGTCGGACCTGGCGTCAGCAGGCGCCCATGACCGTCGCGCACCAGCCTGTGCTGGGGCAGGCGACGACGCACTGGCCGTTGTACGGCTTGTAGGTGCACTTGTGGCCGTACTTCAGCCCGCGCGAGCAGTAGCAGAACCGCCAGAAGGTCGCGGTCGAGCAGGTGATCGCGTGCGCCTCGTGCTGTGGGACGACGCCGGCGAGCAGCCAGTCACCGACCCGCGTGATCAAGTTCGACACGAACTTTCCCTTTCTTCAGCTTCAGCAGGAGCACGTCTGCTTGTAGATCTCGCACTTGTACGTGATCTGGCCGTTGCTTAAGAACGGGCAGCAGACCTGGAACTTCCGCAGGTTGTATCCCGAGTAACCGCAGCCGGCGACGCAGTAGCTGCCGTACTTGCAGTTGCCGGCCGATGCCGTGGCCTTGGGCACGACTCGCGTGAGCACCCCGTCGGTGATCCGTCCGAGCGTCTTCAGCACTCGTCGGCACCTCCTTCCTTCGATCGAGCTGAGCTTGCAGTGCGCCAGCAGACTGACAGCGACGGCTTGAACGGAAATTGCACTGCACTTGAATTCGCAGGCCACGGGTGGTTTCCGCGGGTCATCCCCAGCCGACCGGCGCAACGACGGCACCGTGAAGTCCGGCGTTGACCAGCGGATTCAATTCCGCTGCAAGAATGGCTCAACTCTCCTCTGCGACCGTTTCCCGTCGGGCCCGCGTACGCCTGGCGGGCCTGGAGAGAGAGGTTTGAGATGATTGCGTTCGTAATTTCGCTGGTGGTGCTCGTCGGTGTCGTCGCCGGACTGAACCTGCTGCTCACCGTGGGCGTGATCCGGCGGCTCAAGCTGCATACCTCGCAGCTGGCGAACCTGCCCAAGATGGACGGATCGAACGAGTCGCTGATGATCGCCGAAGGCGAGCGGATCGGGGAGTTCGAGACGGTCACGAGCGACGGCGAGGCGGTTTCCCGGGACAGTCTGTCGGGGCAGACCCTCGTCGGCGTCCTGTCTCCCAGCTGCAGCGCGTGCGAGGAACGACTGCCGGAGTTCGTGGAGACGGCCAAGGCCTTTCCCGGCGGACGCGGTCAGGTGCTGGCGGTCATCGCCGGGCAGCCTGACGAGGTGGCTGGGTACCTGCAGAAGCTCGCACCGGTGGCGCGGGTCGTGGTCGAGCCCCCGATCGACGGCCCCCTCGGCAGCGCGCTGAAGGTCCAGGGTTTTCCGACGTTCGCCCTGCTGGATGGGGAAGGCACCGTCGTGGCCGGTGGGATCTCCCCCAAGCAGCTGCCCATGCCCGCCGCGGCCTGAGCAGCGCCGCCGAGCCGATGACCGTCCACAACGGAGAGGCCAGGGTCAGCCGGGCCGGCGTGATCCGGGCGCTGGGACTCGCCTGGCACGCCGGCCGGTTCCACCTGCTCGGCTACGGAGCGCTGACGCTGCTGACGGCCGCCGTGCCGGTCGCGGTGGCCTGGCTGACCAAGCGCGCGCTCGACGCCATCGTCGAGCCGGCCGACGCCGGTCCCGTCCTGGCCGTCGCCGGAGCCGGACTGGCGCTGGCGGGCCTGATCGGCGGGGCGGCGCCGCACGCCTCGGGTTACCTCACTACCGAGCTGGGGCGCCGGGTCGGTCTCCTGGCGCAGAATCGGCTGTTCCTGGCGGCGGAGCGGTTCGTCGGGCTCCGGCCGTTTGAGGACCCGGCGTTCCTGGACCGGCTGAACCTGGCCCAGCAGGCCGGCGGTTCGACGCCGGGCCAGGTCGTCTCCGGTGCGTTCGGCGTCGCGGGGAGCACGGTCACGGTGATCGGGTTCGTCGGGTCGCTGCTTCTGCTCAGTCCTCTGCTGGCGGCCGGGGTGGTGGCCGGGGCGATCCCGGCGGTGTTCGCGGAGTGGCAGCTGTCACGGCAGCGAACGGCCATGATGTGGCGGGTCAGCCCGCTGCAGCGGCGGGAGTTCTTCTTCCAGCAACTCCTGACCAGCGTCCAGGCGGCCAAGGAGCTGCGTCTGTTCGGCGCGAGCGGCCACTTCCGCGAACGCATGCTCGGCGAGCGGCGTACGGCCGACCGGGAGAGCCGCCGGATGGATCGGCGCGAGTTGCTGACCCAGTCAACGCTCAGCCTGATCAGCGCGCTGGTCGCCGGGGCCAGCGTCGTCTGGGCGCTGCTCGCGGCCGGTCGGGGCGAGCTCACGGCGGGCGACGTGACCCTCCTCATCGGAGCGATCGCCGCCGTCCAGGGCGGAGTCGCGTCGTTGATCAGCCACATGATGCACACGCACCAGGAACTCACCATGTTCGACCACTATCTGACCGTGATCGACAGCGAGCCCGACCTGCCCGTACGCGAGCACACCGCGTGGACGCTGCCGTTGCAGTGGGACATCCAGTTCCGGGACGTGTGGTTCCGGTACGCCCCGGAGCAGCCCTGGATCCTGCAGGGCGTCTCGTTCACCATCCATAAGGGACAGACGGTCGGCCTCGTCGGGCGCAACGGCGCGGGCAAGAGCACGCTGGTGAAACTCCTGTGCCGGATGTACGACCCCGAGCACGGCTCGATCCGGTGGGACGGCGTCGACCTGCGCGACCTCGAGCCGGCTGAGCTCCGGCGGCGCATCGGCGTCGTGTTCCAGGACTACATGGAGTACGACCTGACCGCCGCCGAGAACATCGCGCTCGGCGACCTGGACACGCGGCCCGACCGGGCGAAGATCGTGGCGGCGGCCCAGAAGGCGGGCATTCACCATAAGCTCGCCGCCCTGCCCCGGGGCTACGACACCCTTCTGACCCGGATGTTCTTCGGGCCTGAGGCCGACGACGGCGACCCGGAGAACGGCGTGCTGCTGTCGGGCGGGCAGTGGCAGCGGGTCGCACTGGCGCGCGCGCTGCTACGGGACGAACGCGACCTGCTCATCCTGGACGAGCCGAGTTCCGGGCTGGACGCCGAGGCCGAAGCCGAGATCCACCACACCCTGCGCGCCTACCGCCGGGGCCGGACCAGCCTGCTGATCTCCCACCGGCTGGGCGCCCTGCGCGACGCGGACACCCTCATCGTGCTCGACCAGGGCCAGGTGGTCGAGGAGGGCGGCCACGACGAGCTGATGGCCGCCGGCGGTGTCTACGCCACCCTGTTCACCCTGCAGGCGGCCGGTTATCAGCGGCCGGAACTCTCGGAGATCGTGTGACGGCGTACCTGGCGATCGCGGCGGTCGTCCTGATCGGAGTGGCCCTGGCCTGGCTGCGGCGGCGGCTGTCCGTCGTCACCGTCGTGGGCGACAGCATGCTGCCCACCCTCCTGCCCGGCGACCGTCTCCTGGTACGCCGGACCCCCCTCGCCCGGGTGCGTACGGGTGACCTCGTGGTGCTGACCTATCCGCAGCTCGGCGAGGTCCCCGACGGCCTGTCCCCCGCGCACGAGTTGCTGGTCAAACGGGCGGTCGCGACGGCCGGCGATCCGGTGCCGGAGTCGGTCGCCGAGGTGCTCATGGTCGCCCCCGGCACCCCCGTACGCCCTGGCGCGCTCCTGGTGCTCGGCGACAACGCGAGCAACAGCTACGACTCCCGCGTCTTCGGGTACGTGCGCCCGGATCAGCTGGTCGGCGTCGTGCTGCGGCCGATCGGGGCACTCAGGCCGGTTTCCTAGCCACCACCAGTTCCCAGCCGGACGGCAGCACCTCGATCTGGTCGAAGCCGGTCTTGTCCAGCAGCGTGGTGTAGAAGGACACCTCGCGCGGCGGCTGACGCACATCGCTTGCCCCGTATCGACTCTTCACTGACTGCGGTGGGTGCGTATCTCGTCGGGCCAGGCGAGGGTGACGCCGAGCGTGCCGGTGAGCAGCCGCTGGTAGTCCGCCAGCTCGGTGGCGTCGGCGCGTACCTTGCGGGGTGGCGAGCGCCGGTCCAGGCAATAGGCCGCCAGCGCTCCGGCCGCTTCGCCGATGCTCCATTCGACCGGGTGCAGGCGGTAGCAGCCGTTGGTGATGTGGGTCGTGCCGATGTTTTTGCCGGCTGCGATGAGGTTGTCGACCCGGATCGGGAGCAGGGCGCCGAGCGGGATCTGGAACGGGTAGGACTCGATGTCGACGTAGGTCCGCCCGCTCGTGCTGGGGTGCAGGTCGATGCGGTAGTGACCGATGCCGACGCTGTCCGGGAAGACTTCGCTTCCCGCGCCGGCTGGACGGGCTTCGACGCCGACGTGCTGCTCCACGATGGTCAGCTCGGCCTGGATGCGACGCGATTCGCGGATGTACGGCGCGAGGGCCAGTCCGTCGGCGGTACCCATGACGTCCGGACGTAGTCGCAGGCCCGGATATCCCGCTTCGGTTTGCATCCAATGCAGGAAGGACAGCGACAGGTCGCGGGCACCGTCAAGGGCGGCGGCCCGGGTGGCGTGGTCGACGCCGAGCAGCGGTGCCTGCCAGTAGTCGATCTGCGGCCAGTTCACCAGGGTGATGTCGGCGAATCCGGGACCCGTGAACTGGCGGGCGGCCAGGATGCGCCGGTAGTGCCACAGGTCGTCGGCGGGTCCGCCGCCGGGTTCGGCGGCGAAGATGGGGCGGTGCCGGGTCTTGAGGCTGACTGGTTCGACATCGGTCCACGACAGTTGCGGGCCGGGCCAGAAGGGGGCGACCGTCGTACGCCAGAAGTCGTAGCCGGCGGGGCGGTCGATGGTGTGGTCTTCGCCAGGTCGATGCTCGATCGCGAAGCACCACGAGATCGACTGCTGGTCGAGCGGGTCGGCGACGGGCGGCGCATGGGGTTCGCCCGTGGTGTCCTGGCCCTCGGCCCCGATGACATGCTCGACACCGGCCAGCGGCAGCAGGTCGCCAAGCTCGGTGGCGTCGAGCACGTAGTCGGCCGTGATCGTGACTGCGGCGCCGTCGTCGCGACGCAAAGTGACCGCGGCGATTCGGTCGCCCGCGGTGTCGGCCGCGATCGGTTCGTGCCGCAGCAGGACCGTGACCCGACCAGCGGACCGCCACGGCGCCAGCAGCTGGTCGACGACGGCGAGGGCGGCGCGTGGTTCGTGACAGATCCGGCTCACATGACCGAGTCCCGGGTTGAGCAGCGGGTCGGCGGCCGCCTGGGCGGTGAGCGGGTAGTTGTCTCGATAGTAGCGGCGGATCCGCTGCCGGAACCCGGCATAACTGGCCGCGGTCAGCGGGGTCTCGATCCAGGCGTTCTCGTCCGGTGGCACCGCCTGGCTGGTCAATTGCCCGCCGAGCCACTCGGTGGGCTCGGTGAGGACCACGGTCCGGCCGAGCTTGGCCGCGGTGAGGGCGGCGGCCACACCGCCGACTCCCCCACCGACCACCAGGATTTCCGTGTGGAGCTGTGTGTTCACCCTGTCGGCTCCTTGTCGCGTACGACGCTCGGTCCGCGGTGGGCACCGATTCGCGCGAACCATTTCGCGGCGAAGTCGAGGTCCGGCACGACGCCCGGCGGCAGCGAAATGGATTCCGTGCAAGGCTCCGTAGCCACGTCCTGGGCACGCAGCTCGGCGATGACGTCGCGAACGCGTACTCCCACGGGCTTGACGGCGTTCGCCGCGTCGATCAGACCGAGCCCGTACTCCAGCTCGTCGAACCCGGCGAATCGGCGGTCGATGTCGTGCGACGCCCACCAGGTCACCGCGACGACCTCCGGGATCGCCGCGACGCGGCGCAGCATGCGCTCGGCGAAGTCCGGCACCGTGGTGTCCTGCAGCCAGTCCCCGGACACGCCGACTTCCTGCACCCACAAGGGTTTGCGCGGTCCGTCCATAGTGGCCAAGGCGACCTGCGCAAGGTAGTCGGGGATCGCCCACGCGCCGCGCTCACCCTCGCCGAAACGCTGCAAGGCCCCGGTGAAATACGGCCACGCGTGGATCGCCACCAGGTCGGAGATCGCCACCACGGTGTCCACGCTGAGCGCGCAGTCGCCGGTCATCCACGGCTCGTGGTCCACACCCACAGTTATTGGTACGCCGGGAGCCCCGTCGCGGGCGGCGGCGACCATGCGCTGCGCCCACCCGTCGCAGCTGCCCGGGCCGAGACCCGCCTTGCGCATGAGGACGTTGGGCTCGTTGGCGATATCGAGGCACCAGAAGGCGGGGTGGCCGGACACGGCTTTGCCGACTTCGGTGACCAGCGACGCGGATGCTTCGACGGCGGCCGGGTCGGTGAACGGATTGGCGTCGCGCAGCCAGGCGGGCCGGAAGTCGAACCCGCTCAGCCAGCCGTCGAGCACCGTCGGGCAGACCGCCAGGCCGCGCGCGTGCGAGAGGTCGAGCAGCCGGACGAGACGGGACGTCATCAGTGGGGAGACGTATCCGGGGTTGGGCTGGAACAACGGCCACAGGCACTGGATGCGAATGTGGTCGAAGCCGAGTTCCACGATGACGTCGAGGTCGCGTGCGATGTCGGTCTCGTTCCAGTCGACCCACGCGTACCACCAGTCGCGGCTGGGCAGGTAGTTGACGCCGTAGCGGACAGTGTTCACGAGGCGAGCCTCGCGGTGAGGAAGGCTGCCTGCCGTGGCCACTGGGCCGCCGAACCGCCTTCGTGCTCGTTGTAGTGATGAACGACGATGTCCTTGTCTCCCGCGTACGCGTTGTAGGCGGCGAACACGGTGGACGGCGGGCAGACCGGATCCAGCAGTCCGACGGAGAACAGCGCGGGCGCCGAAGCGCGGGCGGCGAAGACGGCCCCGTCGAAGTACGCCAAGGTGGTGAAGACCTGCTCGGTCATCTCCCGCCGGACGGACAGATATCGGACGATCTCCTGATACGGGTCGCGGCCCGTCATGCCGACAGCTCGTTCGAAGTGGCACAGGAACGGCACGTCCACCAGCGCGGCGATGAGGTCGTCGGCCAGGCCGGCGACGGCCAGCGTGATACCACCGCCTTGGCTGCCGCCGCCGACCACCACCCGAGCCGGGTCGACGAGCGGGTGCTCGCGGACGGCGTCGATCGCGCGGACGGCGTCGGTGTAGAGGCGGCGGTAATAGTAGATCTCGGGGCTTTCGATGCCCCGGGTCATGACACCGCTGGCTGCCGGGCCGCTGCCGTGCGGGTCCGGGGTGACGCCACCGACGCCCCACATCGCGCCCTGGCCGCGGCTGTCCATGACGAAGCAGGCGTATCCGGCGGCGACCCAGGTGAGCCATTCGTGGGGCAGGCCCCGGCCCGAGCCGTAGCCGAGGTACTGCACGACGACGGGCACCGGCCCTTCGGCGTGCGCGGGAACGAGCAGCCAGGCGGCGATCGGCTCACCGGCGTAGCCGGAGAACCGCACGTCGAACACGCGGCAGGCGGTCAGCGGCGAGTCGACGGGCGTGAACGTCGGCTTGTCACCGGCGGCGCGCGCCTCGGCGAGCGTACGCGTCCAGAACTCGTCGAAGTCCGCGGGCTCGCGGACCTCGGGCCGGTACGCGCGCAGCTCGTCGAGGCCCAGGTCGAAGCGGGGCATGGGGTCCTTCCGATCAGACGGGGTGGACGGTCAGGCAGTAAGTCCGTTGTGGATGGTGAGGGTGATGGCGACGGTGCGGGCGGCGCCCGGCGCGAGCGTGAGAGTGCCGAGGTCGTCCTCGGGGTGATCGTGGGGTTGAGACGCGGGCTCCACCGCGAGCGCGTCGGCAGCCGCGTACCACGGGAAATCGGGCGTGGCGCGGCGTTCCTGCCACACGTACGCCCGGCCGAGCACGGCGGCATCCCAGCACAGCCCGACGGACAGTCCATCGAACCCGTGGACGAGGGCGTGCCCGGTCTCGACCGGCCGATCTTGGAAGGCACCGGCGCCCAGCGGAACGATGGCGACTTTCGCCCCGTCGAGTTCGACGTGCCCACCGTCGAAGATCGCGGCGTCGAACGACGGGTGTTCGGCCCACCCGAGGCGGACCTCGGTCGGGCCCATGTTCTGGACGGTCGTGGTCACGCGGACCTCGTCGACGATGATCTCGACGGTGCGGTCGACGGCCAGGGGTACGGTCCGCAGCAGAACCTGCGCGCGGCAGGCCGTGGTCGAGGTCTGCTCGAGCCGCCATCGCCGCCAGGCCGCCTCGCCGTGGAACGGCTGTGCGATGCCGCCGACGACCGCCGGGCCGAGCGGGCGGGGCAGCAGCAGATGCCAGCCGCCACGGTAGCGCCGATGCCATTCGGCGACCGACCCGGCCATCGGCGGCCCGTCGTCGAGCCCGGCCCACGGCGTACGCAAGAGCAGTTCCCGGCCTCCGGCGCGGATCGAGGCGATGCATCCGCCGTCGGTGAGCACCTCGGCGTCCAGCCGGTCGGTTCCGATGCGGACGTTCATCCCTTCAGCGCCCCGGAGTTGCCGGCCGCGCGCAGGAACTGGCGCTGGAACACCAGGAACAACAGCACCGGGATGATCACGGAGATGAACAGCGCGGCCATGAACTGCGCGAAGTCGCCGGAGTTCTCCAGCCTGGGCAACGCGACGGAGATCGGCTGGTCCTGCGGATTGGGCAGCACCAGCAGCGGCCACAGGAACTCCTTGTACGCCCCGACCAGCGTCAGCAGACTCACCACGCCCAGAATCGGCCGGGACATCGGCAGGACGAGCGAGGCGAAGATCCGGAACGGGCCGGCGCCGTCGATCCGGGCCGCCTCGAACAGGTCACCCGGGATGGCGGCGAAGAACCGCTGCATCAGCAGGACGTTGACGGCGTTGGCCGAGGCGGGCAACCACACCGCCCACAAGGTGCCGATCAGGTTGGTGTGCAGCAGCGGCACATCCATCACGGTCAGGTAGAGCGAGACGAGCGAGATGACGCCGGGGATGAACAGCGTGGCGAGGATCGCGGCGTACACCGCCTTGGCGTACCGGGGTTTCAGCACGGCCAGCCCGTAGCCGCCGGTCGTCGCGACGAGCAGCCCGAAGAACAGTGATCCGGCCATGAGCCACAGCGTGTTGACGAAGTAGCGGGCGAAGTCGACCTTCGTCCACACCTGGCTGAAGGTGTTCCAGTGGACGCCGCTCGGCCACAGCGAAAACGGGGCGGACAGGGTCTCGGTCGATGTCGAGGTGGCCGCCTTGAACAGCCAGAACAGCGGCCCGACACACAAGACCACGAGCACGGTGAACACGAGTACGCGTACCGCCGCAAGCGCGACCCGTACGCCGGGGCGGCGCCGATCGATGCGCGACAGGATGCTGCGTTCGGTGTCGGCGCTCATGAGGTGCTCCATCGCTTGGTCGCCCGCAGGTAGATCCAGGACAACGCCGACAAGGCGACCGCCAGCAGCAGGCTCAACGCCGTCGCTCGTCCGTAGTCGCCGGAGACGAAGGCGTACCGGTAGATCAGCATGAGGATGGTGACCGTGCGGTTCTCGGGACCGCCGTTGGTCATGATGTACGGCTCGGTGAAGACCTGGAAGGTGCCGATCAGCTGCAGCAGCAACATGACCAGCAGCACGCCGCGCATCTGTGGAAGGGTGACGTGCCAGAACCGGCGGAACGCGCCGGCGCCGTCGGTCTCCGCGGCGTCGTACAGCTCCGTCTGCACGCCCATCAGCGTGGCGAGGTAGATGATGGTCGCCGTGCCGAACGATGCCCAGGTGGCCTGCAGCACGATGGAGGGCATGGCGAGATCGCCGTCGTTCAGCCACGCCAGCGGCCCGAGGCCGAACCACCGCAGCGCGGTGTTGAGCACTCCGGTGGGGCTGGGGTCGAAGAACGCCTTCCACAGCAGGACCGCCACCACCGGCGGGAAGATGACGGGCAGGTAGACCAGGACCGAGGCCAGCCCGCGGGTGCGGCGCAGCTCGGCGATGACCACGGCGAACAGGATGGGCACCGGGAAGCCGATCACGAGCGCCAGCACCGCGAACCACAGCGTGTTGAGCGAAGCGGTGACCAGCAGCGGATCGTTCAGAACCCGGGTGAAGTTCTCCAGGCCGACCCACTGGGTCGTCAGGAAGTTGGTGCGCTGGACGCTCAGGGGCAGCGACCGCAGAATCGGCCACCAGGAGAACAGTCCGAACGACAGAAGCATGGGCAGGAAGAACACCAGCGTCGTCAGCCCGCCTCGGCGTACCCATTGGATGGGACCGCGCGGACGACGGCTCGGCGCGGACTCCGGCAGGCCGAGCGCCGGCCGGGGCCTTGTGGGAGCAGTCAGCGGAATCACCTCGTGTCTTGGCGGGCGTTGTCGCGCCGCGGGCGCGCGGCGCGACAACGGTTGGTGCGATGATCAGCCGGCGTCGATGATCGCCTGGACCTTGCGCTGGGCGTCGGTGAGCAGCGCGTTGATGTCGGCGTCTCGGCGGGTCAGGACGGCCTGGACCACTGTGTCGAGGGTGCCGTAGGTTTCCTGCGCCTTGGTCGGCGGTTCGGGGACGAGAGCCACGGTCTGCGCGGTGGCGAAGAACGAGGCGTAGTTCTGGCGGGGGACGTTGATGTAGTCCTTGACCCAGCCGAGGTACTTGTCGGTGGTCGCCTGGTCGAACAGCGGCAGCGCGGGTGCGCCGACCGGCTGCTTGTCGGCGGCCTTCGCCTTGGCGTCGGCGACGGCGTCCTGCTCGCTGTTGTACTTGCGGAAGTTGTCGAACTCCAGCCACTTGAGCGCGGCCTTGATCTCGCCGGCTGAAGCACGCGGGTTGATGATCGCCACCGTGCCGCCACCCAGCGTGCCTAGACCCTGGCTGGCCTGCGGCAACGGCGCGAGGCCGAAGTCGTCGGGCTTCATGCCCATGGTCGACACGACCGTCGTGTACGCGTCGGCGCCCTGCACGAACATGCCGATCTTGCCGCCGGCGAACGCCTTCATCGCGTCGTTGTAGCCGAGCAGGAAGTTCGAGCCGAACGTGTTGTCGTCCCAGCGCAGTGAACGGTAGAACTGCAGCGCGCTGCGGGTGGCGTCGTTGTCGACGGTGGCCTTCTTGCCGTCGGCGGACTGGATCATGCTGCCGTTGGCGTAGCTCATGGTGGTGAGCACCCAGCCGCCCGTGTTGTCCTTCGTCATGCTGCCGAAGCCCTGCACGCCGGTCGCCGTCTGGATCGCCTTGGCCGCGGTGCGGACCTCGTCCCAGGTGGTCGGGGGCTTGTCCGGGTCGAGGCCTGCCTTTTTGAACAGGTCGCGGTTGTAGAGCAGGCCCATGCTGTACGCCTGGATCGGCACTCCGAAGATGTGGCCGTTGGAGTCCTTGGCCACCTTCAAAATCGACGGGTTGATGCGGCTGACGGCGGAGTCCGCGCCCACCGCGCTGGTGATGTCGGCGATCTGCTGCCGGGCGATCAGGCCCTGCATCTCGGTGAACGGCACGTAGAACACCGTGGGCAGTTTGCCTCCGGCGAGCTGCGCCTGGAACGTGCGGATGTCGAAGACGGCTTCGTCGCCGACGACTTTGATGTCGGGGTTGGCCGCGCTGAAGTCGGTGATCTTGCGCTTGAACGCGTCCAGCTGCTTGGGCTGCTGGCTGGTGGGCATACCGGCGACGGTGATCGAAACCGGTCCGGACTTCTCGTCGTCGGATCCGCTGCAGCCGGCGGCCAGGGCGAGTGCTGCGACGGCCAGCGCGGCCGGCGCGAGAATCCGTCTTCTGGTGGTCCTCATGAGTCTCCTCGCAGAATTCGTTGGGCTGGGGTCACCCCGTGGGAGCGGTGCGCGGAATCAGGGAGCGATGAGTCCCCCGTCTCGGCCGCGCACGCGCGCGGCCCAGGCGTCATGGCCGGCCAGGCCGGCGGGGTACCGGGCGGCGGCCGTCTCGTCGAGGTCGATGCCCCAGCCCGGCGCTTCGTGGGGACGCAGCCAGCCGCGTTCGATGCGCAGCGTGCCGGGGAAGACCTCGTGGACGGCGTCGCCGTACACGTGGCCTTCTTGAATGCCGAAGGCCGGGCTGGTCACGTCGAGGGCGACGTTGGCCGCCGCGCCGATCGGCGAGGTGTCGCCGGGCGCGTGCCAAGCGGTGCGCACGCCGACGAGCTCGGCGGCGGCGGCGATTTTGCGGGCGGCGGTGAGGCCGCCGATGCCGGAGATGTGGGAGCGGATGAAGTCGACGCCTCCGCCGAGCACGAGCCGGGCCGCGTCGGTGAGCGACGTGGTCAGCTCGCCGACGGCCAGCGGCACCGGCGAGGCCGCCCGCACCTCGGGCAGGCGGTCCCAGTGCTCGGGCGCGATGACGTCTTCCAGGAAGAACAGGCGGTACGGCTCAAGCGAGCGGGCGAGCACGACGGCCTGCTTCGGGGTAAGCCGCGAATGCACGTCGTGCAGGAGGGAGATGTCGGGACCGAGACGATCCCGGGCCGCCGCGAACAGTTCGGGCGTACGCCGGAGGTACTCCTCGACGTTCCAGCCGTCGGCGTACGCGTAGTCGGCCGCGGCCGGGCTCGGGGGAACGGCCGGCGCGCCGTAATGACCCGCACCGGGCTGACCGGTCTGCAGCCGGATGTGGCGCAGCCCCTGCTCACGAAGCCGCTCGGCGTGGTCCAGGGTCTCGGCGACCGTCGCGCCTACGGCATGCAGATACGTGTCGGCGGCTGCGCGTACCTTGCCCCCGAAGAGTTCGTGCACCGGACGTCCGGCCCTTTTCCCGGCGATGTCCCACAGCGCCTGGTCGAGCCCGGAGATGGCGTTGTTGCCGACCGGGCCTTCGCGCCAGTAGGACGAGAACCGGGCCAGGCGCACGAGGTCTTCGATGTCGCCGGGGTACCGGCCGACCACCAGCCGGGCGAGGTGCTCCTCCACGTAGGCGGCGACCGCCTTCCAGCGCTGGGTGAAGGTGGCGCAGCCCAGCCCGTACAACCCGTCGTCGCTGGTCTCGACCTTCACCACCAGCAGCGGGATGCCTTCGGGGGCGGTCGCGATCGCCCGTACGCGGGTGATGCGCACGTCATCGGGCGCCTCCCACGGCTGGGCGAAGGCGGGCGGGGCCGGCTGCGCGCTCATGCGGATGCCTCCACGTTCTGGCCGTCCTCGATCGAGATGGCGGGAGCCCAGCCGAGGACCCGGCGGGCGGCCGAGGTGTCGACCGGGGCCTGCCGGCCCGCGAAGGTCCGATGCCGCTCGACACCGTCGGCATACCGGTCTAGCAGGTCTTCGGTGGCTTCGGCCATGATCGTGTCTTCCGCGGCGACCAGCAAGGTGTGCATCCCGGAGAGCGGCTCGGTGAGGCTGCGGACGATCGCGTCCAGCGCGTCGGCCATCTCCAGGTACGCCCATCCCTCCCGGGCCAGCCGCGCCGCCTCGCCGGGCGCGGCGAGCATCTGCGGCACCGTCCGGCGGAGCACGTCGAGCTCCCGCACCAGCGGGAAACGCAGCGCGACGACGGTCATGTCCCAGCGGCTCGCGGCGTACGCGCCGATGTGCTCGTCGACCCACTTCGACAAGGAGTACGCGTCGTCGTGGGCGATCGGTGAAGCCTCGTCCAGCGGGTAGTACGCCGGCCGGATGTCGTGCCGGTTCATCGGTACGCCGAAGGCGTTGATCGAGCTGGCGATCACCGCCCGGCGTACGCCCGCCGCTCCGGCGGAGGCGAGCACGGTGAAGGTGGCCGAGGTGTTGCCGACGAACACCGCCCGCGGCGTGTCGAGGCTCGGATGGGCGGTGGCCGCCAGATGCACGACCGCGTCGACGTCCGCCAGCGCCTCGCGTACCAGGTCTTCGTCGGCGGCGTCGCCGGTGACGACCCGATCCGCGCGAGTCGGCGCGGTCCATGTTCGAGACAGCCCGGTGACCGCGATGCCGCGATCGGCGAGCGCCTCGACCGTGGGCCGGCCGAGTGTCCCGTCAGCGCCGGTGACCAACACCCGGGCGGGTCGGATGAGCTTCGGCACGCGTGTGAACCTCACGTTCGATTCAGGGTTGCGAAACTGCTTTCGCAGCAGAGAGAAGCACACGGCCGCGGCCAATGTCAACACCCGGTTTCAGCGGACGCACAAGAAAGCGAACGTCCTAATAGGAGGGTTGTGCGGACGAATCTCGCCAAGATCAGCGTCGCTCAGGCCGCTGGCTTCGCGCAGAACGGAGGCGTCGCTTAAGGCGTCGGGCGTCGCTCAAGGCCTGGGGCGTCGCGGACCGTCTCGGACCTCGGCGTCGCTCAAGGCCCGGGGCGTCGCGGACCGTCTCGGACCTCGGCGTCGCTCAAGGCCTCGGGCCTCGCGCACAGCCTCGGGCGTCACTCAATGCCTCGAGCCTCGCGCACAGCCTCGGGCGTAGCGCACCGTCTCAGGCCTCGCTCAGGCGGACGGACCGAGCACCAGTGTCGGCGGCACGAGATGGTCACCCGGGGTGCGGTCGGGCGCGAGCACGTCGGCGGCCGCCAGCCGGCCGAGCCGCTGCAGCTCCAGGTCGACGGTGGTGAGCCGGCGGGTGCTCTGGTCGAGGACGACACCCTCCCAGTTGTCGACGCCGACCACGGCGACGTCCTCGGGCACCCGGAGCCCCCGCGCTTGACAGACGCCCAGTACGCCCAGCCCGATGTGGTCGTTGCCGCAGAACACGGCGTCGACCTCGGCGCCCGAGTCCAGCAGCGCGGTCATGGCGTCGGCGCCCGAGTCGCTGGCCCACGTTCCGAACCGGGTCGGCCCGGCCTGCTTGAGCCCGGCCGCCGTGAGCTCCGCGCGCATCCCGCGCTCTCGCAGCTGGACCGCGATGCTGCCCGCTGTCCCGGTGATGTGCGCGATGCGGGTGCGGCCACGCTCGATCAGATGCCGGGTCGCCAGCCGCCCGGCACCCTCGTTGTCGGGCAGGTAGACGACGTCCTCGCGATGGTCCGACGCGGCGAACGCGTACGTCACCGGCACCCCGAAATGGTGCGTCACCGACGGCGACACCCGTTCGTGGCCGTCGCCGACGACGAGCAGTCCATCGATGCGGCGGGCCTGCAACGCCCGGATGCTGTTGGTGATCTCGCGTGGCACGAGCAGGTCTTCGTCGAACACCAGCGAGGCCTGCTGGAGCTCGCCCAGCTGCAGGACGGCCCCAATGAGCACCGGACCGGCGAAGGTGCTGGCCGCCCGGTAGGTCAGCACGCCGATGGTCCGGCTGCGGCCGAGGGCGAACGAGCGGGCCAGGGCGTTCGGCTGGAAGTCGAGCCGTTCGGCGATCTCGCGGACGCGCGCCCGGGTCTCCTCCGAGATCCGGTCGCCCCCGTTGAGGGCCTTCGACGCAGTGGACAGCGACACGCCGGCGATCGCCGCGATGTCGCTCAGCCGGATGTTGCGGTCCGAAGGCATGAGTCGAAGCATACCGGCGAGAAGCCGTTGACAGATGTCTGGGCCCCGCGCAAAATCGCCTCCATGCGAAACCGCTTTCGCATGCATGATCCGTCCATCTCACCCTCAGCATCGCGATCATCTGACGCTCTATGAGGAGTGCTCATGCCCGTCTTTTCCGAAAGGCCGCGTTCCCGCACGGCGCTGGCTCTGCTGTCCTGCCTGGCCGCCGTCGTCGCACTGACCGCGCTGCCACAGGCCGCAGCCGCCGGCACCGGCCCGGTGGTCGTCGGCGACTTCGAGAACGGCACCAGCCCCTGGTTCCCTGTCACCTCCGGCGGGGCCACCGCCACCCTCGGCACCACGGCCGACGCCCCGGCGAGCGGCCTCGCCTCCGCCCGCGTCCAGGCGACGGTGCCGAGCGGCACGGTCGAGATGGTGCGGTCGGTCGCGTCCCTCGACCTCCAGCGGCTCGACCTTTCCGTCCGCAGCGCCGAACTCACCGGTCTCGTCCTGCGCCTCGTGGACAGCACCGGCCAAGCGCATCAGCAGACCCTCGCGCTCATGCCCGGCACCAGCTGGCAGCGGCTTTCGGTCACCACTTTCGCCGGAGGCACGCAGTACAGCCACTGGGGCGGCGCCAACGACGGCGCGTGGCACGGACCGCTGACGAAGATCTCGCTGCTCATCGACTCGTTCCGGATCAAGCCCGGTCCGGTGGTGACCCTGGACGTCGACGACGTCGTGGTGCAAGGGCCACCGCCCGCCCTGGCGATCCGGCCGACCACCCTCGGCAACGCCTTCACCGCCGGGAACGTCGTCTCCTTCGGTGTCGACACCGCCGCGACCTCCCTGAGCTGGACGGCACGCGACGCGTACGGAGCTGTCGTCGCGACGGGTTCGGGCACTCCTGCCCAGCTCGGTGGCAATATCTCGCTAGGCACGCTGCCGGCCGGCTGGTACACCGTCTCGATCGCCGCCGTCCAGCCTGACGGCACGACCGTCACCGGCGGCACCGACATCTCGGTGTTGGCCGCCAGTACGCTGCGCGAACGGCGTATCGGCGCGTCCACCCATTACGGCGGCACCTGGCCGGCCGCGTCCGCTCCGCTGCTCGGGGAGGCGGGCCTCGGCTTCGCTCGCGACGAGGCGTACTGGTCGGAGGTCGAGCAGACCAAGGGTGTCTACGCCTTCCCCGGCCGGGTCGACAACGCCGTGACGGCGCTGCGCGCCAACGACGTCGACTCGCTGCAGATCCTCGACTACGGCAACGCCCTGTACCACCAGGGCGAGGCTCCGGCGACCGACGAAGGGCGCGCCGGATTCGCCGGGTACGCCCTGGCCTCGGCCGACCACTTCGGCACCGCACACGCCGCATACGAGGTGTGGAACGAATGGAACATCCGTGACGTCAACGGGCCGGCTGGGGCCACGCCACAGAACTATGTGGCGTTGCTCGCCGCGACGGCCGCGAAGGTGAGAGCCGCGCATCCAGACGCCGTGATCGCCGGGCCGGCGCTGGCGCCGATGAACGACTGGCAGACCTGGCTCGACGGCTTCATCGCGGCAGGCGGCTTGAACTACCTCGACGCCTTCACGACGCACCCCTACAACTTCACCGCCGAGCCGGAGGTCTTCGAGGCGCACGTGGCGATCCTGCGGCAGAAGTTCGCCGCGGCCGGACATCCTGACCTGCCGATCTGGTTCACCGAACAGGGCTGGTACACCACCGCGAACGCGCCCGGCGTGACGCCCGCAGTCCAGGCGCGCAACCTCGCCCGCGCTCAATTGCTGGCGCTCGGCGACGGCATCGGCAAATACACCGTCTACGACTTCAAGGACGACGGCACGAACCCGGCCGACCCCGAGCACAACTTCGGGATGATCCGCAACCAGTCCGACACCCGGGGTGCGTACGCCCCGAAGCCCGCGTTCACCGCCCAAGGCGTGCTCACCCGCCAGACGGCCCAACGCCCGGTACGCAGCGTGCTGTCGTTGGGTGCCGGCCGCTACGGCGTCGAGTTCGGCCCGCGTACGGGCGAATCGGCCGACACGCGGATGCAGGCGCTGTGGGCGTTGGCGCCGCAGACCTGGAGCATCCAGGCGACCGGGCCGGTCACCGTCACCAACCTCTACGGCGGCACCACCGTGATCGAGCCCGACGTCACAGGCCGAGTACACGTCTCGATCGGCCCCGAACCGGTTTATCTGCAGGGCGTCCTGGGGCCGGTCACCGTGACCTCGCCGTTCTCCCTGACGGTGACCGAGGCGGTCGGCGGCGTGGCGCCCGACGCCACCTGGCACATCGCCAATACGGGCAGTTCAGCGCGGACTCTGTCGCTCGTCTCCGAGGAGCTGACCACGCAGGCGACCGTGGCCGCCGGTACGACGCAGGATGTGGCCGCGCAGTTGGCTCCGGCGCCGGTCGGGCCGCGTACGTGGGCCGCCGTCGTGCGGGAGGGGGATCACGCCATCGGGGTGCTGACCGCCGCCGCCCTTGTGCTGCCCGCCTTGCAACTGACCGGTACGCACGCGTTGAGCGCCACCGGAGCCGACGTGCTGCGCCTCAAAGTCCTCAACCGAAGCAGTCACGAGGTACGCCTCGACGGCGTCGACTGGACCGTCGGCTCGGCGAACGGCACGGTGCTGACCGGGGTTCCGGTGGGCGGTGGAGCGACCGTCGTGCAGGACGTCCCGCTGACCACGTTCGGGTCGTGGTCGGCGACCGTGTCGGGACCGTCGACGGACACCGCGACGGGTGTGATCGCCTCAGCTGGCACGGTCGCGACAGACGTGCCGTTCCAGTCCGTGGTGGTCGACGGCACAGTGGATCACGACGTGCAGGAGCTTCCCGCACAGAGCCTCGGCGCGGCCGAGCAGACCGTCACTGGATGGGGCGGCCTGTCCGACTTGAGTGGAAGCCTGTGGATCACGCACGACGACAACCGCCTCTACGTGACCGCACGGATTACCGACGACGTGCACAGCCAACCGGCGAGGGACGCCTCCATCTGGCAGGGCGACAGCCTCCAGCTCGGATCCTCACCGGGCTGGCCCGGCGAAGGCGGCCAGCCCGTCGGTGAAATCGGCACCGCCCTGACCGACGCCGGACCGGTCGATCTGACCCGCTGGCTGCCGGTCAGCGGCGGCACGGGAGGCGTCGCGAGCGCGGTCAAGCGCGACGAGGCGGCGAAGACGACCACCTACGAGCTCGCGGTGACTTGGGCGGCGTTGGGCGTCGACCCGAACGACCGCGTTCTGGCCGCCACCGTCGCGGTCAACGAGAACGACGGCTCGGGTCGGCGCGGCTGGAGCAGCTGGGGCAAGGGCGTCGCCGAGTCGAAGAATCCAAGCCTGTTCCGGGCGTTGCGGCTCATGCCGCCGGGCGGCGACGAGGTCGACCTCTCCATCAGGGCCGCCTCGGTCTGCCTGCCCGCCGGCAGCGCGGTCCGGGTGGAGGCGACGAACCGGGAGGCGTTCGCCGCCGCGATCCGCATCACCACGCCATGGGGCACGAAGGACTTCCGCGACGTGCCACCGGGTACGCAAGTGTCGCAGACGTTCGCAGCCGATTCGGTGTCGCTTCCGCCCGGCAAGGTGACCGTCGACGGTTCGGTGGTCGACGCCGACGGCCGGCCGGCGTATCAGGTCCGGCGTGTCCCGTATCCGCCGCTCATCTGCCCCTGACCGGCCTCCCCGCGAAACACAGCCGAGCGGCGGCGGAGCAGGCCCGCCGCCGCTCGCACCTGTTCAGCAAAACCGAGATGGAGTGCATGGCATGACAACCGCAACGAGCTCGACCATCACGGCCGACGTCTGCGTCTACGGCGGCACGGCGGCCGGCTGCGTCGCCGCGATGACGGCGCGCCAAGAAGGCGCGTCGGTGATCCTCGTCGAGCCCAGCCGCTGGCTCGGCGGCATGCTGAGTTCGGGCATCAAACCCCGGCAGGACTGCCCGATTCCCCCTGCGGTCGGCGGACTGACCAGCTCCGTGATTCTCGAGCTCGGCGACGATCCGCTGGACATCAGGCGCAGGTTCCGCACATGGCTCGAAGACACCGGCATCACCGTCGTCTTCGAACGCCGGGTTCGCTCCGTCCGGCGCGACGGCAACCGGATCGCCGCCGTTCAGCTCGAAACCTCACACCCCGACCAGTGGGGCGTGCCCCTGCCGGCATCGGAGTCCGTTCTCGACGCCGTCGTCGAAGCCACGATGTTCATCGACGCTTCCTACGAGGGTGACCTGATGGCGGCAGCCGGGGTTTCCTATCGCACGGGACGGGAGTCGGCGGCCGCCTTCGGCGAGAAGGTCGCCGGCGTGCAGGCGGTCACCAACTGGACGCCCATCGACCCCTACATCGTGCCGGGCGACAGCACGAGTGGGTTGCTCCCCCACGTCGAGGCCGATCACGGTCGTCCGCTCGGGGCCGGCGACGACTACACCCAGGCGTACAACTACCGCTTCTACGTGACCACCGATCCCGCTCGCCGGGCCGAGATCACCCCACCCGACGACTACGACCCGCACGACTTCGAGTTGGTCCGGCGCTACGTCGTTCACCAGCGCGGCGATCTCGAGGCGTTGCGGGGCATCTTCCCCGGCTGGCTCAACTCAGCCGAGTACAACTATCAGCGCTCGTCCTTGATCAGCAACGCTCCGCTTGGGGTGAGCCGGGCGTACCAGGACGGAGACTGGGACGAACGGTCACGCCTCTGGCGGCTGCACATCGACTACCTTCGCGGTCTGCACCATTTTCTGTCGACGGATCCTTCCGTGCCTGCGCAGTTCCGCGCCGAGACGGCGGCGTACGGCGTTGACGCGGCCGTGTTCCCCGAGACCGGCGGCTGGCCGCCGCAGCTGTACGTGCGTGTGGCGCGACGGCTCGACGGGCGCTACACCGTCACGCATGACGACGTGCTGAACCGCACAGACCCGGGCGACAGCATCGGCCTCGCCCTGTTCGGGGTGGACGTCTATCCGGTCCGGCGAATCGCGTGCCCCGACCCTCAAACCGGTCAGGTCGGCGTCGCGACCGAAGGCGACATGTTCATCGGCGGCCACCTGGGCACCGGCAAGCCGTATCCGATCCCCTACCGCGCGGTCACGCCGAAGCAGGCCGAATGCGGCAATCTCTTGGTGCCGGTCTGCCTCTCCGCCACCCACATCGGTTACGCCGCCACTCGCATGGAACCGGTCTTCTGCGTACTGGCCGAATCCGCGGCCGTCGCGGCCGTGCAATCCATCGACCGGCAGATCGACGTCCAAGATGTGGACATTCCCAGCCTCCAGTCTCGGATCCTGCAGCGAGGTCAGCGCATCACGTGGGCGTAGGCTCCGACGGCCATGCGAGCGTGTCGTCCGCGGTGCGCCCAACCAGGGCGTGCTGGTTCACGCGGTCGCCCTATCCTTCAGGTCCAGCCGAACGGAGTCATCGGTCGCCTGGGCAAGCGTCGGCGCTTCGGCGTACCAGCGAACGGGATCCGGGCCGGCCGCGGCGTACAAGGCGGTTCACGAAGGAACCGTGAGACGCGACGGCCGGCACCGGATCCACGTCGCCGGGGATGGCCGCTCAGAGCGCGGGTGACGGCCCATCCTCGCGCGGCTCAAGCCCGACCGTGCTCGGACGTCGCGTTTCTCTCTCATCCCTTACCGACGAAGACGAAGACCGATTCCACCGGCCCACGACCATGCTTCGCGCGACGGATCACCGCGTAGCCGGACCCGACCGTCGCCAGCAGCAGGAATCCCAACGCCGTGAGCGTCGCCCAGTCCGGCCGCACCAAGGGCTGCGCCCGCAGTGCCTGCCAGGTCAGCAGCACCAGCATGCCGGCATAGCCGCTTGCCGCGACCCAGACCAGACGGCCCGCGACCCGCTCTCCGAACCGCCGGATGAACAGTATCGACAGCAGCGGCAGCAGCTGCAGTGCGTGGATGCCGATGAAGTGCGGAATGCGCAGGTCGCCGCCGGTCGTGCTCCAGGTCAGAAACGGCAGCCCTGGTCCTCCGTCCGGAACGCCGACACTGTGACCGCCGACGATCGCGAGGTGCTGACCGGCGTCGATGGCGGCTTGTTGCTCGGCGGTCGGCTTCACCATCAGCATGCCCAGGGCCAGCCCGATCACCGTGATCACCAGTCCGAGCCGCAGCGCCAGCGTCACGGCGCGGCCACCCAGCCTTTGGGTCATCGCCAGAATCGTGATGGCCAACGTCGCACCCCACAGTGCGTAGATGGTGAAGGCCATCACGATGGTGAAGTCGGTGTCCAGCGGCGTCGACTGGTTGAAGTGGAGCATCCGGCCGCGGTAGCCGATCTGGACGAAGATCAGGGCTATCTCGATGACCAGACCGGCGGCCACGACCGCCCCCATCGCCCAGGTCGTACGCGGTGCACGCCGAGTCACCGAGAGCAGCCACGACAGCGTACCGGCGTAGATGGCGAACGAGATCGTGAACTTCAACGGCTTGAGCCAGATCGGGGCGCCGACCAGGACCCGATCGTCCAGCATGAGCCCCGCCGCCGCGACCACGCTGAGTCCGGCCATCAGAAACGCGACGACCAGCAGCGGACGGTGCCAGCCCTGGGGGGTGACGGTGATTTTCATGATCACAAGCTTCGCCGTCAGGCGCGTTCACCAGAACATGGCAGCCTCGCAAAATGCCTGCTATGGCTAGCCCTACCTCGACTTCTCGTGGACGGTAGCAATGCTGAAGCGAGTGATGCTACGCGCGGGTGTGCATACTGCCATCACGGATCGGTGGCGTCGGCGGCTCTCGTGCTTCGGATGGCTGGCTGTACGGCCAGGCCGCGGCGGTGATGAGCGTGGTCGTGGCGGCCAGCCGGGTCGCCGGTCGAGGTAGGCCAGCCAGTCCTGGACCTCCGGGAACGTAGGACGGCATCGATGCGTCCCAGCGACATGATCGGGACTCCAAACGCGACAATCCACTGACGATCGTGGCGTCGATCGCCACCGTGGTCGCCGCCATGTGTCTGCTCGGGCCGCTGTTCGCGGTGTCTGGCATCGCAGCCGAGCACCGACAGCCCAGTCCCAAACGGTACGCGCCGATGATTGACAATCTCTTCCTCGGCGCCGACGTAGCGGTGGCGCGCGTGGCGGCCTCCATCGCCCGCTGGCGCGTGCCTACCCCAGCCGTGGGCGGATCGTCGACGCGCTCTGCCAGTTCAACATTCGCTGCGGCGACTCCGGCCTACCTGAACTCGAACGGCTCGCGACCACGGTGCAGATTTGGTGGCCAACCCCCGCGTTCCTACAGGCAAGATCACCAACGCCGGGTCGGAGGGCACCAACCGGGTGATCACGACCGTTGCCCCGGGACGCCTACGGATGCCGCAACTCCGTCAAGCAGCGGTTACGCACCCGCTGCGCCACAAACCGGCGAACCCCCGGTCACCTGGACCCCCGCGAAATTTCGTTGAGCCCATCTGGATCGCCGCTGGGCAATACAGAACACATTGGAATGTAGGCTGCATTCAGCCTGCGTTTGAGACCAGCAGACAGGTGGAGGCGACCCCTTCGATGATCCGCACTTTCGACGTCCCCCGTCGAGTACGGAGTCTGGCGTGAGGAGCAGCATCACATGGCGGTGTCATTCGGTGAGTTGCTTCGGACATACCGCAAGTCGGCAGGCCTGACTCAGGAGCAGCTCGCTGTGCGAGCGTCGATCAGTAGTCAGGCGGTCGGCTCGTTGGAACGAGGCACCCGAAGATTTCCACACCAGTACACGATCACCCGCCTGGCTGATGTCCTCGGGCTGACCAGCGAGCAACGGTCGGCCTTCGCCGCCGCGGCGGCCCGCCGGCCGGCGCCCATCGGAAACGGGGGGCCGGGCGACGCTCAGCAACCGGTTGGTAGCGAGGACTTGCCAACGACGGTCGCCGGATCGGCAGGCGGTGCCGTCCCGCGCCAGTTGCCGCCGCCGTCGGCGCTGACCGGTCGCGACGCGTTGATCGCCGAGGTGAGAGAGGAGATTCGTCGGGCTGACCCGGCCGGGCCGCGGACTGTCGTGCTGGTGGGCCTGGGCGGGATCGGCAAGACTGCGGTGGCGCTTGCCGTCGGACACGAACTACTCGGCGACTTCGCCGATGGCCAGCTTTTCGCAGATCTGCGTGGTATGCAGGACGAGCCGGTCGATTCGCATGCCGTTCTCGGCCGGTTTCTGCGGGCACTGGGCGTCTCATCCGCCGAGGTGCCGGAGGACCGCGATGAGCGGCTCGCTGCATACCGCAGCCACCTTGCCGGACGACGGATGCTCCTGGTGCTGGATGACGCAGCTGCAGAGGAACAAGTCCGGCCGCTGCTGCCCCCGGCCGGTGGCAGCGCCACGATCGTCACATCCCGACGGCAGCTTGGGGCGTTGGGCTGCACCGCGCGGTGGACCGTTCCAGCGCTGGCCCCTGAGGACGCGCTGAGGCTGCTGGCCCGCATCGCCGGGTCTGAGCGAATCGCCGCTGAACCGGCCGCCGCCGGCGACGTCGTGGAGGCGTGCGGCCACTCCCCACTGGCGATCTGTGTCGCGGCCGGCCGGCTGGCGGTGCGGCGTGATTGGAGTATCGCTGAGTTCCGCCGCCGGCTCACCGTTGAACACGGGCGGCTGGACGCGCTGTCCGTCGGCGACCTCGACGTCAGGGCCAGCATCGGGCTCAGCTATCGGGCGCTCGGCCCGTCTCACCAGCTGCTGTTTCGCCGGCTGGGACTGCTGTGGGCGCCGGAGTGGCCGGCCTGGGTGGCCGATGAGCTCGCTGAGCGGTCCGCCGATCCGTTGTTGGACGAACTCGTCAACTTGCACCTCGTCGAGCCGGTCGGCGTTGATACAGCTGGTCAGCAGCGGTTTCGCCTGCATGACCTGGTCGCTGACTTTGCCCGGGAACGAGCTCTGAGGGAGGATCCCGACGGCGATCGCGATCGGGTGATCGCCCGCCTCCTGACGGCCTGGCTCGCGCTTGCCGGCGTGGCCGACGACGGGTTCGGCCACGGATACGAGTTCGGCAAAGACTTGCCGGTCGGACCGGTCCCGCCGCGCGCCGTCGCGACAGTGCAGGCCACGCCGGCTGACTGGTTCGAGGTTGAACGGGCCAACCTGATCGCGGCGGTGGGTCACGCCTGCCGGTCGGATCGCGGCGACCTGGCGGGTGGACTCGCGTTGCGTCTCGCCGGCTTTCTCCGGGTTCGGGGCTACCCGGACGAACGCACGGGAACCCTTCGCGCCGCGCTGGCAGTCGCACGGGCGAGCGGACAGGACCGCCTGTGGCTGCGCCTCGCGCAGGCGCTGTTCTCGGCATACGTCGACAGCGATCGCGATGCGGAGGTGCCCGCACTGACCGCGGAGCTGCTGACGGTGGCCAGCGCGCTGGGCGAACGGGATCTCGAGATACGAGCTCTGCAGCAGGCCGCGTTGTACGCGAAGCGCCGCGGCCGGCTCACGGAGGCGATCGAATTGTACGAACAGGCCATCGTCGCCGCCAGCAGTGCCGACGCGTCCCTGCTGCGGCTCACTTCCGCGTTGTCCGGTGCGGCGACCGTCCACACGGAGGCGGGCCGACCGGAGCTTGCCGAGCCGCTGTCTACGCGAGCGGTGGCGATCCAGCGGACCGCGGGTGCTCCCTTCCAGACTGCGATGCGCCTTCTCACCCACGCCGATGTGCTGGCCGACCTCGGCCACGACGACGCAGTTGAGGATGCCCTCACGGAGGCGTTGACCATCTTCCGGACGACCGGGCACGAGGGCGCGGCCGCTTTCGCCGAGAACCGGCTGGGTGACCTTGCGGTGCGCCGTGGTCGGTGGACCGAAGCCGGCACGCTGATCGGCCGAGCCTGCGCTGAGTTCGAACGGCTCGGCGACTGGGGCAGCGCCGCGTACGCATTGCGGTCGTTGGCCGATCTCGCTCTGGCGCGGGATCGGCCAGGCGAGGCGATCGGACCGCTGCGGCGCGCCCTGCAGACCTGGCAGCGGCTTCGACTCCCATTGGAGGAGGCACGAATACACGCCCGTATCGACCGCGCTCTGACCCTGCTCGGCGACCCCGAGGCTAGAAGGCACCGTGCTGAGTGTCACCGCATTCTGCTCGATCTAGGGCTCGACGAACGATGCCTACGGCTGCGTACGGTGAGCCCGACCATTCGGGCCACACGGCAAAATCGCGCATAGGGCTGACCTTGGTGGCCCGCCCTGTGACCGGGCGGCCCGTTCGGAGGGGGTGTGGCGGCTCTTGGGGGTTCTGGGAGCCGCCACACCGGGTGTTACATGACGAACGGGTATGTGCTCCAGCCTTGGCCGAGCTGTTTGCGGGTGGTGGTGGACAGGGCGAGGTTGTTGTTCGGGTAGTACCAGAGGTCGCCGGTGCCGTCGACGCCGATGACGTCGGCGTGCTCGTCGCCGGAGAAGTCCGAGGCGAAGACGTGCTTGAAGGTGCCCCAGCCCTGGCCGAGCTGCTTACGGGTGGTCGTGGACAGGGCGAGGTTGTTGTTCGGGTAGTACCAGAGGTCGCCGGTGCCGTCGACGCCGATGACGTCGGCGTGCCCGTCACCGGAGAAGTCAGCGGCCATGACCTGTTTGAACGTGCCCCAACCCTGGCCGATCTGCTTACGCGTGGTGGTGGACAGCGCGAGGTTGTTGTTCGGGTAGTACCAGAGGTCGCCCGTAGAGTCCACGCCCAGGACATCGGCGTGCCCGTCACCGGAGAAATCGGCGGCCATGACGTGCTTGAACGTGCCCCAGCCCTGGCCGAGCTGCTTACGGGTCGTGGTGGACAGCGCAAGGCCGTTGTTCGGGTAGTACCAGAGGTCGCCCGTAGAGTCCACGCCCAGGACGTCGGCGTATCCGTCGCCGGAGAAGTCGGCCGCCATGACGTGCTTGAACGTGCCCCAGCCCTGGCCGATTTGCTTGCGCGTGGTGGTGGACAGGGCGAGGTTGTTGTTCGGGTAGTACCAGAGGTCGCCGGTAGAGTCGACGCCGAGGACATCCGAATGCCCGTCACCGCTGAAGTCAGACACCGTCCCCGTTAGACGCGACGAACTGCCCAGGTTCCACAGGGCGTTGACGATGATCTGGGCGTCACTCACCTGGACCGAGTACCGGTCCGGATAGGCGGAGCGCTGGATCGATTGGCAGATGTCACCGATGTTGCCGGTCGTCCACCCGTTGTTCGGGTAGAGGTTGAGCATTTCGGTGAGGAACCGGTTGGTGGCCCAGACCGCGTCGATGCGTTGCGTCGCACTGCCCCACCCCGACCGCTGCTGGTAGAGACCGATGCTGTCGAGGTCACCGCCGTTCAGGTTCTGCAGGTGTGTCTCCACGATGACGGTGGTCACCGCGATGACCGCAGCCCGGGAGGAGAGTCCCCTCGCCTTGACGGTCTGGGTAATCACCCGGGCGCACGAGGTTTCGTAGGCACCCATGTGGCCGCGCATGTCCTTGGTGAGTTGAGTGTTGAGCTGTTGGCCAATGCTCAGGTCCTGGGATGTCGGTCCGCCTGGGTCGCAGGGACGCAACTCGATGGCGTACGCATCGGGTGCGTAGACCAGAACCGCCAGAGCCACGCTGACGGTCACGGTAGCCAGGCCGGAAACTATCTTGCTGATGGTGCGTTTCACACAGCACTCCTCGGAATAGGCACAGCCGCACAGGAAAGTGGCGGCGAAGAATGGAAAGCCAGCGCATGACGGTCAGGATCGGGCCCAGCCGCTCTGTCGCTTCAGCGGAAGGGGTGTGGCGGCTCTTGGGGGTTCTGGGAGCCGCCACACCGGGTGTTACATGACGAACGGGTATGTGCTCCAGCCTTGGCCGAGCTGTTTGCGGGTGGTGGTGGACAGGGCGAGGTTGTTGTTCGGGTAGTACCAGAGGTCGCCGGTGCCGTCGACGCCGATGACGTCGGCGTGCTCGTCGCCGGAGAAGTCCGAGGCGAAGACGTGTTTGAAGGTGCCCCAACCCTGGCCGAGCTGCTTACGGGTGGTCGTGGACAGGGCGAGGTTGTTGTTCGGGTAGTACCAGAGGTCGCCGGTGCCGTCGACGCCGATGACGTCGGCGTGCCCGTCACCGGAGAAGTCAGCGGCCATGACCTGTTTGAACGTGCCCCAACCCTGGCCGATCTGCTTACGCGTGGTGGTGGACAGCGCGAGGTTGTTGTTCGGGTAGTACCAGAGGTCGCCCGTAGAGTCCACGCCCAGGACATCGGCGTGCCCGTCACCGGAGAAATCGGCGGCCATGACGTGCTTGAACGTGCCCCAACCCTGGCCGAGCTGCTTACGGGTCGTAGTGGACAGCGCAAGGCCGTTGTTCGGGTAGTACCAGAGGTCGCCCGTAGAGTCCACGCCCAGGACGTCGGCGTATCCGTCGCCGGAGAAATCGGCGGCCATGACGTGCTTGAACGTGCCCCAACCCTGGCCGATTTGCTTGCGCGTGGTGGTGGACAGCGCGAGGTTGTTGTTCGGGTAGTACCACAGGTCGCCGGTAGAGTCGACGCCGAGGACATCCGAATGCCCGTCACCGCTGAAGTCAGACACCGTCCCCGTTAGACGCGACGAACCACCGCAGTTCTGGCTGACGTACGTCTCCACGCCGGTGGCATAGTCGAACGGGTCACCGTGGAACGAGGCCGGCCGGATGTAGTCCGGGTAGCCCTCCCCGCTGCCGCGGTTGCGGTACTCGAAGTGCAGGTGCGGACTAATGCCGGGGCTGTTTCCGTCGGTGTTGCCGACGGTACCGATCGTCTCGCCCTGGGCGACTGAGTCGCCGTTGTGCGCAAACTTGGTATCGAGGTGGGCGTACAGGGTGGAGTAGCCGTTACCGTGGTCGATCTCCAGGTAGTTTCCGTAGTCCGAACTCTCGCCCCCCTCCCACCTGATCGTGCCCGCCGCCGCGGCCAGCACCGGCTTCCCCCGGTCCTCTGCGCCGGACGACAGGTTCCAGTCGATCTCGTAGTTTCTGTGCTTGTTGCTGTCGCCAGAGTTACCTGTCCACGAGGTACCGCAGGTAAATGGGAGCTCGAGATAGGGGCCCGCAGCACTCGCCGGCGACACGACCACCATCATCGACGCGGCGAGCGCCAAACCCACCGCCGGGGCGAGTACGCCGAATTGTGAACGAAGACGCATCTGACTCCTTCCGAAATTGCCTAACTGCCGGATGCAGCACTACAGCGACTGGTTGCAGATCACCTGGAGGAAAGGTTTGCCGCCGCCAGACCTAGGGCGGTGGCGCGCCCGAAACACCGGTGGCTGTGTGGCGATCACCCATCGAAGCGGTGATCTTCAGTCGCATGGCTGCAGAGTCTGGCTCGCACGGTGTCACACGGAACAGCGACAACCCACACAGTCGACCTACACATTTCCAATGTGGCGGCAGTGCGGCTCGACGGGGGACTGTAAGACGAACGGTGTAAGTCCCTCTCAAGGGAGCACCGATGGTCGATGTAGAACCCACGGTCGTTGATGACGACGTGGCGAAGGGAAA